>CAZJOM010000006.1:0-92523 GCA_964547645.1 uncultured Flavobacteriaceae bacterium | reverse complement strand
CGAGGTCGTACGCCGTCGTGGTCAAGATCGCCGGTGCGCCCGCGGGCTGCGGCACCAGATGCGTCACCATCCGGTCCAGGCTGTCATAGGTGTTGACGATCAGCTGCCCGCCGCGCGTGAGTTTCGCGGTGACGTTGCCCATCGCGTCGTAGGACAGGTCCTCATACGTCGCATCCGGCATCGTCGTGCGCGCGAGCCGGTCGAAGCCGTCATAGCTATAACTGGTCTGGTTGCCCTTCGCGTCCTTGACAAAGGCTTGCTTGCCGTTCGCGGTGTAGCCGTATTCGGCATAGACCTGCGCCAGCGGCGAGGCATCGGCGCGCAGCTCCTGCAGCACCTGGCCGGCCAGATCGTAGACCTTGCGCACCCGCCGGTTCTCCGCATCGATCGAGACGGAAAGCCGGTCCGCCGCGTCGTACTCCATCCGCGTGACGCGGTTGTCCGCGTCGGTCACCTGCATCTTCTGCCCGGTGGGCGTGTAGGCGACCTGCGTGACGGAGCCCCAGGCCGCGACCGTGCCACTGCTCATCGCGGTCGCGCGTTCTTCTTTGATGACGCGGCCGATAGCATCGTATGTCGTCTGCGTCGCTGTCCCGACTGGCACCGCCGTCGAGCTCCCGAGATAGGACTTCACGAGCAGCTTTTGCCGGTTCGCGTTGTACGTGGTCGTGACGATGTTGCCGCGCGGATCGGTCGTCTGTGTGACGTTGCCGGTCGCGTCGTATTGGTACACCGTCGTCGAAGCAATGTGCGGGCTCGTGCCCGGATCGACGGTTGTTGAGAGCAAGTACCCGTACGTGGCGCTCGGCGTGGTCGTCACCGGTTGTCCGTCGCCGCCCGGCATAAAACTGTTGTCATACGTATTCTGCACAACCAGCCCCGTCGGATCGGTCGCCGTGAGCAGCTGACCGCGCGGGTCATAAGTGAAACTGTATTGCGGCCGTGTCCCCGCAACGGCAGGGCGGAGCGCGGTTGCGATCAACGATTTGCCGTTGCCGGTTTCAAAGTAGGTGAAGTCGCTTTGCCGGCCGAGTTGATCCTTCACCCAGAGCGGCTTGTTCCAGGTCGTGTGATAAGCCGCCTCGATCACCTGATCGGGCAGACACGTGGGCGTGCAGGAGCTAGGTTTGACCTTCTTCGTCAGCTTGATCGGATTGTTGCGCTCGTCATAGTCGATCAGTTCTTCATCGAGTTCCGGATAGACATAACGCACCACCCGCCCGCGCCCGTCGTAGAAGGCCTCTGTCCGCCGCCCAATCTCGTCGGCGTAGCGCCAGGCGCGGCCGTCGGTATCGTAGGTCACCGCGAACGCGCCGCCCGCCGGGTCCACCCGCTCGCCCCGCGTGCCGTCGGCGATGAAGAACTGATATGGACCCCGATTCTCCCACTGCAAAGCCACCGCGTCGCGCACTTCCTTCACCCGCCCGAGGCCGTCATAGGTGTACTGCACGTTCGGTTTTGTCGCGTTGTCCGCGGTGAAGACTTTTTCGAGAAGATAGTAGAGCACCGGGCGAGCGTTGGCCGGCGCGGAGGTATACTTGAAACTCGTCACTGCGCCCGTTGCGTCGGTGTGTGAGCTGGCATGATACTCCCCACTATTCTGTCCGATCGCAATCGAGCGCGAGGGCGTCAAGCCGTCGTCGATGGAGGCAAGCTTCAGCGTTGTCGTGCTGTAGGAATAGCGCAATTTGCGCCCCAGCGAATTCGACACTTCCAGTATTCGGTCGGTGAAGTCGTTTTGGTAGGTCAGCGCCACCGACACGCCGTAGGGGAACGTCCAGGTGTTCAGATGGAAGCCCTTCGCGAGACCGCAGAACGTCATCCCGTTCCAGTGCCTTTGACTCCAAAAGCCGAAGTTCTGTACGTCGCCGCCGGCGTTCGTGATCGCGAAGGACACATTTGAGTAGTCCCAGCCGCGGGTCAGCGCGTAAGGCGGCGGTGCGCTCCCGTCCGTGCAGCGTTCCTCGTAGGGCACGCGCGTCCCTGTCCAAGTTAGCGTCGAGCGCGGCCCGCCGCCCGTGCTCGTATAGGTGCCGTCCGCCAGCTTCACGAACTGGCGTGTGTCCGCGCCCACGGCAACCGTCACTACGTTTCCGCTGAGTCCCTTCACCCACCATGCCTGCGCCAAGACGCCGGCCACTTCGCGTTCGGTTGAGGGGCTTGCTCGATAGATGTCTTGCGCGCCTAAGAACGCGGCGATCGTGCCAGCCGCGGCGCGCACGTCGGATTGACCCATCGCCTCGAGACCCGAGCCCGAGACGCTTAGATTGTTGTGCCAATTCGTTACCCATCCCGGCTGCGGTTGGCTCGCGGGCGAAGGCCCGAACGTTTGCGGCGCAGGCATCCCTGCCCGCCATGACAGCGATGCCGAGAGCGCATAGGGGAACTTGCCGCTGCCTGTCGAAAGCGAGGCGGGACTAGCGTACGTCAGCTGCCCGTTGTTTAGCGTGATACCGAGCGCCCCGGAGCGATCGACAAAGCGCGCTTTGAGCACATCGGCAGCCTGCGCCGGATCGTATTTCCCCTTCGCCTCAGGGTCGTCACCGCCGCCGCCGCCTTTGGTCAGTCCGGTATCACTCGTCAGGATGTGCGCAATCTCGACTGGCTCACCGCCCACGTATTTCGTGGCAACGAGTGCGCCGCCGCGTTGCTTTGACGGCACGTGAAAGTAGACCTGGTCGATGACCCCTCCGCCAGTTATGGTCTGCACACTCATCGCGCCGCCACGCTGACCGGGGCCGAGAAACGTTTCTTGGCTGGCGACAACGGAAAAGCCGGCATTCGCATAGGCCGTGATCGTGCCGGCCGCTGCGAGGCGTCGCATCGCGATTTCGTCCGCGCGCAAAATCGGCTGCGAGGAATAGCCGGAAGGATAGATCGAGTTGGGGTCCGCCGCGGTCGCGTTCTCGGCCAGCATCAGGGAACCGGCCGCCGAAACATTGCCGCTGTTGAACTCGAATACCTTGCGCGACCCGGCCCCGGAAGGATCTTCGCTCGCTGGCGGAGCATTGCCCCACTCGAACCGGGTGGCGGTCGACGATGAGTCGGGCGTGTCGAGCGTCTGAGCGCCCGTCGCGCCTTCGAGCGCGGCCGCGGTTGCAGCGATCGCGTGAAGTCCCGCACGCCGATCGATTGCATTCGCCGTCTTCGAGGTCAGCGAGATCGCAGTGTCGAGGTCGAAACGATCGAAATTGTCGGCAACGGAGAATTCCACGTTGAACTCGGACGTCACGGGGCCGCCGAGGTAGTGAGGCGTATTTACGTTGGGCATGAAAAAGGAATCCGCCCACACAACCCCCAACGTGTGATGATGCTGCGGCACGGCCTTGGCGATCGCCGCATGCAACCGAAGGGCGCGGGCAAATTGGCCGAGCCAACTCGCCCCCATTTTCTGCCTCGTGAAGTCGCTTGCGGATTGCGGGTAAGTAGACCAGCAAGGCTCGCCGTTGCAGGCCAACGGCAAGAATAGCGGGCGTGGCAGCGGTGTGTCAGAACCGCGCTCGTCAGCCCACTTGGTCTGTAGCGTTGGACCGGTATCGCCCCAACTATGCGCGATCAACGCACCGGTAATCAACTGGATCCATTTGGTGACGCTAGCGTCCATGTAGGTGCCGTTCGCCGTCGCGCTGCCGTCGGCTGCGCTGGCATACGGATGGTTCGCCGTCAGCTGTACGTAGACCGTTGAGTCCCGCGCGGAGTATTGGGGGGAGCCCGGTGTCGGATGCGCCAAAATTGTAAACGTGTTCAGCGTGACGTCATCGAGCTTCAAGAACACTTTGCTGTTCGTGTAATCGCCGACGTTTAGGATCGCACCCCACTTGAAGTCGGTGTCGAGGGTGAGTCGCCGGCCGTAGATTTCGTCGACGAAAAACGTGCGGTCGAACATCGTGTCGTAGACGTTTTGACCCTGAAACAGGGCATCGTGGTTCAGTGTGTTGGCTAGCAACCGCATCGTCGTGCGGTACTGGTCCGGGATGCCGCCGCTCCAGGTTCTGAGCGCGCTCGACGTGTAGGGTAGCGTCGTCTGGCGCAGGCCGCCGCTCGGGCTGGTGTAGGCCTGGATCTTGCCGCCGCCGATGATGTCTTCAATTTCCGCCGCCGCCAGGTTGTTGGCGTTAATGTAGGCGAGCAGGTTCGTGGCATAGGTCTGCAGCGTCGAGCTCAGCGCGGTCATGTTCAGCGAGCGCACGTAGTTCGCCCCCGAGAGCGTGCCCGTGGTCATACCGCCGGTTGCCTGCGACAGTGGCTGGCCCGCGGTCAGCCCGGCCGCGGCCGGGAGGTTGATCCCGGTCTTCCAGGTGTGGGGCTTGTACGCCGGATCGAAAACATAACTGCTGCCCGAGATCGTGACCGAGACCCAGACATGCGCGAGCTGCACTGACGTGATCGCGGTGCCGGCGCCGTACGCGCAGGTGGCACTCGTCGTGCCGTTGATTGCCGCGGGGATGCCGCCGGCCGCCAGCATCTGGCATGCGGCCGTCGCGTCCGAAATGCCGCTCCACGCCGTGAACTGCGCCCCGGTCAGCGTGATCGTGCCTTGCTTGTAGCTTGCCGTGTGACCCGCCTGGCGCAGCAGCTCGACCATCAGCATCGCTTGGTCGTAGGCGGTGCCCGCCTTGTCGATCGAGGTGCCGAGCGCTCCTTTCTGCAGGCCGTAGACCCACACGACCTCGATGTTGTTGCGCACATATTCGTAGATCAGATCGGGATTGTTTTTCAGCGCGCGGGCGAGTTCCACGATCTCCGGCGGGCGCACCGTGGCGCCAAGCCCGTTCGTCGAGGTGGTGCCGCTGCCGTAATAGGTGTCGGCCGCCGTGGGCGCGATCAGTGCCGCTGTGCCAATCTTCACCGAGGGCACATAGGCCTGGGCCAAGGCCGGCGCTGCCGCGGCCAGAACCAACGTCCAAACCGCTACCAGCGCTCTCAGCATGGCTTAAGTCCCCTAATTGCTACCGGCTGCGTCCAGCATGCATACGATGACCGACTGTTGCGGCGGCTGCCCCGCTTCGGCGCGGTGCAATTGCACGACTTCGCCGCTCGCCCGTGCCGCAGCGACCGTTGCCGCGTTGGCGGACGTGGCGTAGTAGGTGCGCCCATCGCAGCCGCTCAGCGCGGTGGTGTAGGGCGCCGCCGCCGTCCGCTTGATTGCGATGAAGCCTGGCACCGTTTCGGTCGTGAGATTTCGCATCGAGAGGTAGAAGTCGCCGGTGTCGGCGGCGAAAGAAGGCAGCGCAATCGCGGCCGCCGCAAGCGAAAGCGCCGCGAATTTGCAGAGCTTTGGGGACAGGCTGAGCATTTCGGCAAACCTCCGCGCTTCAAAACGATCGTGGTTAGCACCGCCGTCAAAATGCACACCCGCGCACTGTTCGTCAATCCAACATCAAGCGACAGCTGCAACTTCGATTGACTTCAAAAAATCGAACTCGCACTTCTGGCGCGCAACGACTCGCGAACAAAGACGAAGAGTTGTGATGCGTGTGCGCTGCACAAAGCATAGGCGCAAACGATCTCTTGTAATTGAAACGAACTCGTAGTCATTATTCGCGCGACGGAGCGAGAGGCGAAACATGCGAACGCTCATGCGCATCATGCCGGTGATCGCGGTGCTGGTCGCGTTCTGCGGCCCTGCGTTGCCGCAGGCCGCGGTGACCTATACCTACGACACGCTGGGCCGCGTCCGCACCGCGACTTATCCGGGCGGCAAGCAAATCGTCTACACCTACGATGCCGCCGGCAACCGCACGCAAATGGTGGTCTCCGCCTCCACCGTCAATCGCCCGCCCGTCGCCGTCGACGACGCGAAGACCGCGTCCGAAGGCGTGCCTTACACGTTCGATCCGCGCACCAACGACAGCGATCCCGACGGCAACCCGATCACGATCACGAACGTCTCGAACGGCGTGCACGGCACGGCGACCGTCGCGGCGAACGGCACCTCCATCACCTACACCGCCACCAAAGGCCGCGTAGGCAGCGACCGCATCACCTACTCGATATCCGACGGTCAGGGCATGACCGCCTCGGCCGGCGTGGCGATCACAATCGCGAACGGCGCGCCGGTCGCCGTGACCGATTCGCTGAACGCGACGGAGAACCAAACGACCGGCGTGACGATCGATCCGCGCGCCAACGACACCGATCCGGGGCAAGACCCGCTCACGATCGTGGCGAAGACGAACGGCACGAAGGGCACGGTCACGATTGCGGCCGACGGAACCAGCGTGACCTATCTGCCCACGGCCACGAAGTTCGGTAGCGACACCTTCACTTACACGATCAACGACGACGTGGGCGGGGCCGCGACCGGGACGGTCAACGTCTCCATCGCCTCGACAAATCAAGCGCCCAGCGCCGTCGCCGACAGCCGTTTGGCCACTAAGAACCAAGCGCTGACCTTTGATCCGCGCACGAACGACACCGATCCAGACAACGACGCCCTCATCGTCAGTGCCAAGACGAACGGCACGAAGGGCACGGTCGCCATCGGCGGCGGGGGAACCTCCGTGACTTACACACCGAATACAAACGCGCTCGGCGCCGACAGTTTCACCTACACCATCGCCGATCCAGAGAATGCGACCTCGACCGCGACCGTGAGCATGACGATTCAAGACGTCAACACCAATCCGACGGCAGCCAACGACGGTATTGGAATGTACTTGCCCACATCGTCCGTCACGTTCGATCCGCGATGGAACGACACCGACGCCGACGGCGATCCGCTGACGATCACTGCCAAGACCAACGGCACGGACGGCTCCGTCACAATTGGCGGCGGGGGAACCACGCTCACCTATACCCGCACCGGCAACTTCCCCACACCGCAACAAACGCTGACCGACACCTTTACCTATACCGTCTCCGACGGCCGCGGCGGCACCGCCACGGCTACCGTCACGGCCACGATCACCGACCCCACCTGCAACCCGATTTGCGAGTGATCGAAACGCTCAAGACCACGGCCCTGCGTTTCGCCGCGATCGTGCGCGGGACCAGCCTGCGCACCCGCATTGTCGTCGGCGCCGGCCTCGGCGTTGTTGTTGCCGTCGCAATCACTCGCGCCCTCGGCTCAGGCCCCGCGTGCAACGATCGCGCCGCCGTCGAAGCCCGCGTCGCCTCGCTCTCTGCCCTGCTGCAAGAAAGCGCCACCCAAGGCCGCATCAACACCCAAGAACTCGCCGCCCGCATCAAACGCCTCAACGCCGCCGCAACGGACTTCGAAACTGGCAAAGACCTGGCCGCGTATTGCGAAGCGCTCGACGGTCTCGGCGCCGAATTCGACACCGCAAGCTGAGACGACGGCGGGGGTCGGGCCGGGGGTCGTGCAAAGAGAAGCCAAAATTCCGTTCAAAAACAGGGTGATGTGGCGGAGCCGGAGGCTACATAGCGCGGAGCCGATACGGCGTGGGGCGGGCGCACCTACTGGGCCCCGCAAACCGGCCACAACGTCAGTTTTTGCCGGACCCGCACTCCGCCTTGCTGGTTGAGGCGCGCGGGGCATGTGGGGCACTGTATCGGCGGCTCGGTACCAGCGGCCACCACAATGGCTCTGGGGCCATTTGCGCGGTAGTGCCCAACGGGTCGCGCTCCCTTTGCGTTAGCATGGGACGGCCTATTCAGAACGGGCCCCCTTACACACTATGTACGATACGTAAGGTAGGTAGTGTTGTTGCACGTGTGCGGTCTGTACGAAGTGTACGAAGCATTCGTTCATATCGTACATGAATAGCATAGGGCGCAGTTACATGCGGTTGGAGGTTTTGTAACAGCCACGCCCAGACTTCTCGACCTGGTTCTTCGCCGCCATGCGTGTGAGGCGTACGCGCACAACGTTTGCCTTGCCGCCAACCGCCTTTGCAATATCCGCAACCGTCAAGGCTTCGCCCGCATCTTCCAAGAGCTCAATTATCTCACGGTCCTTGGCTGATCCGCGAAACGCCTCAGCCTCGCCGGCGAGCGTCCAAAGCCCACGCGTGCGATCAAATTTGATCGCCTTGTCTATGTCATCCGGCAGGTCGCGCCCGCGCCCCGTTAGAAAGTGAGCGCCGCCCTCGCCGCGCTTCAGAATGAAAAAAGCATCGGCGGCGGCGGGTCCTCCGAGCGATCCCGAGATCTCGTCAACCGGATCGCCGTCGCTTTTCGCCTTACGAGTGTGATGGACGATCACGCATGCCAGCCGCCATCGGTTGGCGAACTCCTGAAGTTTGTGAATCGCTTCGTAATCTTCCTGATAGGCACCCTTCCCTCTGTCCCGGACAGGGCGAACTTTCTCAAGAACATCAACGATTACTGCACGCGGGTTCTCTTTTGACGTCGCCCATCGCTCCAACCATTCGATGCAGTCATCCTTACCCTCGCCTACCCGGGGCCAGGGCGCGCTTGCGGATTGCGTCACCACTTCAAACCGTGAAGGCCAATTGGTAGTCGTCTGCAAGAGTTGACGCATCCGATCCTGCATGCGGCGGTCGTTGTCCTCAAGAAACAACCCAAGCACATCGCCTTGCTGGCACTCTGCGCCGAGCACTGGTCCGCCGCATGCGATTGCCGTTGCGATGTTCAGCGCCAGCCAGGACTTGCCTGTCTTCGGACGTCCAGCGAGCATAGTACAGCCTTCCGTTATGAACCCCGGAACGATCCATTTGACCGGTGGAAACTCTCTCTGTTGAAGCTCCGCTGCGGTTATGCCGACCATGGTGCGGGCGCATGCCACCTCTACCAATCCTTCCTTAGCGGGTGCGATTGGCACCGCTTTCTGTTTGCGTGCTGCGCCCATTTACGCCGCCCTCGCCATCAGAAAGTCGTTTAGGTCATGCCCTGCGGTCGCGGGGTGTTTAATGACCACCTTACGCCCTGCGGCGCGCCACACGCGGGCGCACTCATCCGCGGCGCGCAGGCCTGCCACATCGTTGTCAGCCAAGATAACAAGCTCACGGATACCCCGGAGAGGTTTGAACGCGGCGACGCCGCCAGCAGATGCGGCCGCCCACACCGCTGAATAGCCAAGCATGTTGGCGGAAAGTGCGTTCTCAATACCTTCTGTCAGGCAAATGACGCCGTCAATTTCACCTTCCTCAGTAAGTTTGATGACACTGCCGCCGTGACGCCCCATCATCTTCTTGTTGGGATGCACGTCTGCCTTTCCGCTTCCATCAGATTTCAGGAACGTGCGATGCACCCCCATGAAGGTGTTGCCGTGCGGACTGCGCATCGCCGCGATCATTGCTGGTAAATGCTGCTTCGTTTCGGAATGCCAGCATCGCGCTTTGAAGCGGAGATCGCTGGGAAAGATATTGCGAATGCCGCGCGTGCGCAGATAAGCGTCCGCCAATGTTGCCTCAATCGGGATAGACTGGTCCCACACCTCTTGCGCGTGCGCGATCATTTCCTCTTGGCTGCGAGCCATCTTCAAAACTTGTCGCATTATTATTGGGACACGCGCTTTGGCGAGGAAAGCCTCCGCTAACTTGCACGCTTCGTCGAGGGAGATGCTTGTCTCGCCGTCGCCGCCCCGCATTATGAAGTCGAGCGGTCCGCCGGTCTTTTTGTCATCAGGCGGATCATTGTCAAACCACTTGCCCGTCTGAACGTTGACGCTGAGCGAACCCTTTCTACGATAGCGCCAGTCGCTGCCGTGCGGTGGAAATGTCGGTGATCCTAAATAGCTCTCACAGAGCTCGTCCATCCGTTCAGCGAGCGCCTCGCGGAGCTTATTCAAGTCGCGTTTCTCAGCCATTGGTTTTCACCCGTTGGCTATTGAGCCACGCCACCACTTCTTCCTCGGGCCAGGCCAACGAGTTGTGGCCGATGCGGATAGGTGGTGGAAAAGTGCCTTGCCTAATCTTGCGATAGAGGTGGTTTCGACTGATGCCGAGCAGACGGCCGACTTCGCTAGGGCGCATTAGCCTGTTTGGAAGGCTTTGGAGGCTGAGTTGGTTCATTTTTGGCCTCAAACTAAGGTTTTGCCACTTGTCATACGCATAACAAGTTGGTACCTTAGCACCTGTTTTTTGAAAAGCAAGTTGAGCCAATCATGCCGCGCAAAGCGCGTTCGCAATCACCGGCCACAAAGCCCAGCGACGCAGTATCCGATGTGGTTTTTTGTTACACGGCGCAGGAGATCGAGGGCGCGACCAATGGACGGGTCAACCCCGGCCTGCTTCGAACATGGATCATGGACGGGCGTTTAAAGACACCACTTCAGCCAACGTCCCAAGGAAAGAGGCGCTTTTATTCTTTGGAGAACGCCCACGAGGTCGCGTTGATTGCGACTTTTGCCGATCGCGGCTTGACACTCGACACCGCAACGAAATGGACGCATCAGATCTACGATGAGTTGGAAGCCGGAGACTGGTCTGGCGCTCGTGCGTGGTCCGATCCCGCGAAAGGCATGATCTCTGTTGATATGAGCACACCACTGATAGACGTAAATCTGGAACTCGGACCGGACTTTTGCGTGCTCAACCTCTATATGGTCGTGAGAGGCGTTGACATGACGCTCCCTCACAACAGAAAGCCCGGTTCGAAGCACGACGACGAATAAGCGAGCGTGTGCGCACACCGTATCGGGCAGACTTGAATGTCGGGAAAGGGACTGGGCACCTTGCCACTAGGTCGGGCGGGCGTCCTAAGTCGAGAACGGCGGAAGTTCGCTAGAGGATCACGGCGACATTGGTGGGTTCCACCGCAAGCCACCACGCAACGCGGTCGGCGTTTTGCGCTTCTGCAACGCGACAAAACTCATACCATGGTGCGTGCCGTAGCTCGGCTGGCAGGTTGAGCCGCGCACCCAGCGCCTTGACTGGTGGCCACGCCCCGGCCAGGCGTGTACGGCGACATAGCGCCGCCACAGCCCCTGCTCGCGTGGCACCACTTTTGGCACCACATTAAGACCTGCGTATTCAAAACATCGATTGCTAAATCAAAATTTCGGCGGAAATGGGCGGAAATGTCGCTGGAACTAGGTGGTGACCCCGGCAGGAATCGAACCTGCGACCCACTGCTTAGAAGAGCCAGCCAGTACCTACGTTCTTGTACGATCATTTCTTCGCAACTTGCACAGGATGGAGTAAAATAAAGCACTATGTGAAGATTGATGCTACGCTCTCGTTGCACCATCTTTTTTGTAATTGCAGTTTTGGTGCTTACTATGTGCTTACTGGAATAGGCCCTCTCATGAGCGCGCGAATTACCAAACGAACTGTCGACGCGCTTCAAGCAAGCGACCGGGATCAATTCGTCTGGGACTCTGAAATTCGAGGTTTCGGCGTGAAACTGACGCCGGCCAATCGGCGGGTCTTCATCCTCGTCTATCGATTTCCGCGTGGCCGCGCCGGCCGAGTAAAACGATACACGCTCGGCGTTTATGGCAGCATCACCGCAGACGAAGCACGAAATATCGCGAAGAGGCTTGTGGGCGAGATCGCGGCCGGCATCGATCCCATGGCCGTACTGCAAGCCCAGCGCAAGGCAGCAGAGGCCGAACGACGGGCGCCTCAGAAGTCGTTCGAGGTCATCGCCAAACGCTTTATCGAGCTACATCACAAGGCTCAAAATCGGCACTGGCGGGAAGCCGAGCGGCTGATCAACCGGCATGTTATGCCCCTCTGGAAACGGCGAAACATCACCGACATCACGCGCGGCGAGATCAACGAAGTTCTCGATTCCATCGAGGAAAACAATGGTCCAACCACTGCCCACGCCGTATTGAAGCAGATTCGAAAGATGTTCAACTGGCACGCGGTCAAAGATGAGCGTTTTGCATCGCCAATCGTTCGGGGAATGGCGCGCATGAGTCCGCGCAAGCAACGACGCACGCGCACCCTCAACGACGACGAAATCAGGGTCGTCTGGCAAGCCTTAGAGGCGTCCAATCCTCCTTTCCGGCAGCTCCTTCGGTTCTTGCTGCTCACCGCACAGCGACGTGGCGAAGCATCCGGTGCGACTCATGCCGAGATTCGCGACGATGTCTGGCGGATCCCACCGGAGCGATATAAGACCGAAAAGGTGCACATTGTTCCGCTGACGGGATTTGCGCGGGAACAGCTTCGAGACCTCGGCGATCTGGCGAATCTCGGCGAGTACGTCTTCACCACCACGGGTGACAAGCCGTATCAAGGGCTGCCCAAGGCGAAGCGGCAGCTTGACGAAGAGATTGAGCGTATTCTGCGCAGCCAACTTCCACCCGAAAAGAAGGACGCGCCAGCGCCCCTAATGCCGAATTGGCGAGTTCATGACCTTCGGCGCACCGCAAAAACGCTAATGCAAAAGGCCAAGGTTCGCCCCGACATTTCGGAGCGCGTGCTAGGGCATGCGATCCCTGGGGTCGCTGGCACATACGACCAATACGAATATTTCGACGAGAAGCGCGACGCCCTCGAACGGCTATCGGCTGAAGTTAGGAGAGTTCTGGGCAACCTTTCGGTGCGGCGAGAATCGGAGCCCCTCGCCGCCTGACGGAACGTAAAGAAGGACCCGGGTGAGCTCTGCCTTCGGGAGGCAGGGGCCGGAGGTTCAAATCCTCTCTCTCCGACCAATTTTCCCGGTGTTTCCGCAACTCGATCGTTCACGTTTTGACACGATTGAGTTCTCTTTTGCCCAGAACTTTCAAGAAACAGTGGGCAATCCGTGGGCAGCGGTGTGGAGGTGAAACGCAGCTCGAATCGCGGGTCCCGTTTCAACATGGATACACGGGTGAGGCGTCGCTCATTTCGGTCAAAGTCTGTAGGTTCCTAGTCTGTCGTTCGGACGTTTGAATTATTTCGGGGTCACGAGGATTTCACGCCGACTGCCGCGGGGCGGACGCGTTGGATACCGGTTGGCCCGGTCACACTCCCCACCTACGATCCACGCCTTGCAACGTGAGTTCAAGCTGGCGTGCGTCGACCACGCCGATTGCGACCAATTTGGCCAATATTCGATCAATTGCAGGTCGGTCCGCCGCGTCTGCTGCAAATGCAGCAGGGTGTGATTGCTCCATGGTGCTGAGCCATTGGCAAATGCGGCGGCCGATACCGTGATCGATCCAGAACGACCGATCGTCCGGGTAAGCGTCGACCGCAGCCGCTGCCAACCCCAGCACCAAAGGTACCTGTTTGAGATGCGGGGCAATCTCAACCAAGTTCAGCACGATCAGCGCGACGAAGGGACATGGTGCGCTGACAGCCATCCGCTGCAGAAGCGGAACGAGAACAAGCGATGGCTCAATCGCGTTCTTGAACAAGTAGCAGGTCGGCGCGCGGACGAAACTGTATTCATTAAAGAACACCGACGCCACCGCTGGCCCGAGGTGCATCTCGATGCCATCCGATTTAGTGCCCCGCAGACGCTGCCATCCGTAGCTCTTTGCGAGGCGCTCGGCGAACCGGGCTCGCACAGTGGCTGCAACGACGGGGTCAATGGCGCCTTTGTTGTTGAAGAACACGACGTCCACGGCCCGAAGACAATCGGGCGTGACGTCAAAAAACTGTTCGTCCGGAAGTTGGAAAAGGGGGGCGATCGCATCGACGACGAGTTCGACTGTTTGGCCGACCATGCCGTCCGCGACGACGGCGAAAAATACCTCGTTCCAATCGCTTGGCGCCTCTGAGACTTCCTCTTCTTCGGCCAGTCCTGCGCCATTGGCCGCGTAGGTCCACTGCCTATAGGCGCGCTCGAAGTCACGCAACCACACGCGCTCTTCGTCGGATCGGCTCCAGAGTGCGTTCAACCACAGCGCTGCGGCTTGGTGATCGACATAGCGTTTCGAGAACTGGCGGTCGGGGGAGACGCGCGCCTCGCGCTCCGCTCCAAGTCGAATAAAGCGGCGTTCGCGCGTCGGCACCTCTTCAATCGGGAATTCTGGCCAAGTTGGCTCGCTAGCGCCATCGAACAACCAGGCGAGTTCGCCACCTATGCTCCTTTGCAGCGAGGTCAGTCGTTCGGTCATCGCCGATTGCGCCTCGGCCTCGGGGGTGTCGTAGAAACGCCGCAGATGCACTGACGCCTCAAGACCGATGCGCAAAATTGCTCGCAGTAGGCGCGCGTCAAGCGCGCGTAGTGCCGCTCTTGCGGGCAATGCGCCCCGGGCGGCGGCGGCGTCCGCGGCGGCAACATCCAACAACCGCTTTAGGTCGTCGCGACCAGGGGTCTTATCCTTCAGCGCAAAGACGCGCCCGGCAAACGCCATGGCCACTGGATTGAAAAGCATTCCCGAGCGCATGCGGGGTATGGGGTCTGCCTTCGCTTGCATGACCTTCGCGAAGACCCCCTCCGCCCAGGCCGAGCAACTCGCCCTGAACTCCGTCGTGCCGTCGCGCATTGCGATCATGGCAGCCCCGACAATCGCCTGATCCGTGACGTCCTTGCTACCTTCGTCCTCGTGATCCGCGACATCCGCGCCTCTGTCCCTTTGTGCCCAAACAGCCAGTGCTTCGGCCAACTCCGGTGACGAGTTCTCGGGATGATCGACGAGCGTGGTAATCCTAGTGGTGGCCGCGAGATCGTTGTTCCGCGCGAGCATACCCTTCTGCAGAGGTTCGAAGTGTTTTGTCTCAGACTCTGGCGGGACGTACTCCTTGCCGGTCACCTGTCGGCCCTCCGAATCCTCAGCGACGACGTCTCTGTAGTTGGCCGGGTCGAGCATGTTGATGGCGTGCATCGCCATGAGCCGCGGATTTCTGAGATCGTCCTCCGGCGCTGGGGAGCCGAACCTTTCCACCGATTGGCGCAGTAGTGCCGCGGCACGATCGCGCAAAGCGGCCAAGTCCTCCCCGACCGCGTAGAGGGGCAACAAACGGTCGAGGCTGACACCCCGCGATGCGCGGCTCTTCAATGCTTCGAGCTTTGGCCCTCCCGGCTCTTTGAACCTCCCCGCAAAACCGAAGAAACTTCCAGACCCTACGCTGTCCTGCACTGGACGCCCCAAATCCAGCGACAAGAGTTCTGCGCTCGCAACGTAGGGTACTGCTGCCGCACTAGACGCGGGCCAATGCGACAACAGGATATCTACGACGACGAGCAAGTAGGCAGCCGGGCAGTCAGGTTCACCGAGGACATCGGCGAGAACGGTTTCGATTTCCTCGCCCCGTTCAATGCGCGCGTGCGCCCAAGTCTCCAACGCCATCAGTGCAGACGTGACCGTGTAGTAGTGGCTCGCTCGTGACCACCCGTAGGTGTTCAGCCAAACGAAGCGTCGAGGTCCTTCCGCGAGTTGCACAACGACGACATCGCCCTCCCCCGGCGATGCGGCCTTCGCATGATGGGCAATAACCTTGTCGATCAGGGTCCGAATGAGGCGCAGGCCGATCTTCGGCGCGTGTGTTAGCAGGTCAAAGAATGGGCCCTGTGCTGGCGAGGCGGGCATAAAACTCTTATCGGCGTGTGTCAGCGCATCGTCGCTGTCGTATGCATGCCGACGCCGGGGCGCTCCGTCATCTTTCTTGGTCAGCAAATCCTGGGTGATCGCTGACAGCTCGTCCGGCGCTGCTTGCGCCAGCGTACCCCGAAATTTGAGCAGCTTCGTGTAGATGTCGTCCTTGCGCTCGCGCTTCTGAACGGACTGAAGATACTCCTTCGCAACGGCGGGCAACCGGCTGGCTAACAGCGCAAGATGAGTGCGCAGGTCCTCTTCGATCCGCTTGAGTTTCTTGCCGTCTACCGCTCCACCGAAAACGGACCGGCGATCGCGCCAATTCTCCACATCATTCGACTGTTCAATGTCGCCCAACCATTTACTGAACTTCGGCAGGATGGCGACCGCCAACGGCTCAGGGGGCACGAGTAGACTGAACGTGCACCAACCGACGAGCAGGTCCACCGCTTCAGGCAAGGCGGCCGGAGGTAACTGGTCCCCCAGGTCCAACACTAGCCTTACCAGATGGTACCACGCGGGGCTGCTGGGAATATTGAGCGTATCCGGGATCGGGGCTGGAGGGGTGACGCCCGTAGCCGCATAGAGGTCGCGCGCCGATCGGACATCAACCGCCATCACGATGGGGATCAGTTCACGAAAAAGAGTGGCATTGTCGGCAATCAGGGTGTCTCGAATTAGCGGTATCAACTCGGCGACAACCTCAGAGTGCACGGCGGCCAGCAAGACGGATCGCCGCCAGGACGGATGCGCCTCCGCTCCACTCACAGCACAGAGCAACTGACGCCAGGCTCCAACGTCGCGACTTCCTTCAAGTGGAAAGCGGGCGGCTAGCTCAACGCCCCGCGCCAACGTTGGCGACGCACTCATCTTGGTCGGCAATTCAACAATCAGTTCGGGACTCGCGACCAGGATGTTCGCTACTGCCCACTCCTGCAGCACATCGTGGCGGAAGGCGACACGATCGTTACCGAAATCGCGCAGGCTTTCGCACTGTACGACCCCATCAACGCCGTCGGGGTCGAGCGCCGTTACATCGAAAACATGCTCACCCTTCAACGAACGTGCCGCAAGATCACGCAGGACGCGCCCGCGGGCACGCAACGTTGCGTCGGCTGCACCACCTCCGCCTGTACGCCACCACAGTTGTGCCATGTCGACCTCCGAGCGAGGCGCTGGTTCGTGCTCTGGCGTGGCCATGAGGCATGACAAGCAGAAGAGGTTGCTCGTGACCTCGCGCGCCGGGTGGTCCTTCGCGAGCAGGGCACGCAATCGCGGCTGCGCCTCCCGCAGTTCCTCGATTTCCTCCTCATTGAGCTGGCCAATCTCGACTGGCTCGGGACGCCCGAGCTGCTTGACGGCGTCGTCCGGAAGCCAGCTCGGCTCGTCGATCCCAAAGCGGCGACGTGCCGTGGCGAGCACCGTGACGCCCGGCACCGTGCTTGCAGCGCGCACCAGGTCTATGACCGTCGTGCGTTCCTCGGGATCAAAGAAGTCGAGGTTGTCGATGAACAGCCAACCGCCGCCGTCGCTCGCCAGGTCGCTAAGCAGTTCGCTCGCCGCGCCCTCGAAGCCAATTTCGTGCCGCATCGCCATCCAACCGCGTTTCGCTATGCGGCCCGGCGCCAGAACGATGACTCGTGCCTCGCGTGCCACTTCCTGGGCAACGTGCTTCAGCAATGCAGACTTACCGACGCCAGCATCGCCTCTAATCTCCACAAATCGGCCGTTGCCCGCTGCCGCGCGGATGTTAGTGACATGCGACAGCCGACTGAGCGATGCGCCGTGGACGACATCGCCGATGTCGGCCAGCGCGAGTCCGGCCGCTTCGGCGATCGCCGCCCGGATCACGGGATAACGGCGATCCCCCGCAAGCCTGAAGTCTTTGTTGATCTTGTCGATGAGGCTTTGTCGCGTCGCCTCTCCGCCAGCAGAAGAAAGCTCAAGGGTGTACGCAACGAGCGCGCTCCACAGCCCGCCTGCATTCCCTTTGGTTTCGGGATGCAAGATGTCGGCGGCGCGATCGCGTGCATAGTCCTCGCTCGCCGACCCCGGCGCCGCAAAGTCGTGGACATGGATTTGGAGATGCCGCAGCAGCTGCCAAATGGAGTCGTCATCATGTGGTGCGCCGGCGGCTTGCAGATTCTGGCGCAGCGTGACGACGAACGTGCGCATTGCGTCATTAGCGGACTTCTTACGGGCAATGCGCGCCACAAACACCGCCGCGGAGTCCAACTTGCGTGCCCAATTCAATACCTCTTGGTACGCACCGGTGACGACGCGTGTCGTCTGCGCAGTGGCGATGGCGAACTCGTAGCGGCCAGCTGCAAACAGCGGCTTCTGCATCGCGATGGCGATCTGGTCGACCACCTCCTTGAAAGTCTTGTCGTTCGGCGCGAACGTAATCGCCCGCTTGACTTGTATTTCAAGCACGGCGGCGGCGCCCTGCTTGTCGTGGGCATGCACGACGATGTCATCGAGAGGATGCCCCTCGGCTGCCCGCTGCAACTCCACGCGGTCGAAGACCGTGCCTGGCAAACCCCGCGGTTCTGCGCCACGCAGCATCGCGAGCATGTAGTTCGCGCCGACCTTGGCTTCAAAATCTGCGCCAGCTGGTCCTGCGGCACTTGGTGGAGCTACGGCTTTGGACAATTCGGGTTCTCATCGGTGGAGGCTGGCGGGCGGCTGCCATCGCCGCCGCTGCGCGCCGGGATAATGTTGGCCTTTGCCTGACAATCAAGCGTTAGTCCCGTCAAACAACCATATAGGGCGTTTCGAACAGAGACCGAGTTGCAGGGTCTCAGCTGCACGATCTGCTTGCAGCACGGATCGCCAAGATCGGACAGGTTGCACCATTTTGGGCGACCAGCGCTCGCAACCGCGCCTTCCGCCTCAAACTTAGGAAGTCTGGCGCTCCGCGTGCGGCTGGTACGGATCGCTTTTAGAACCTCCCAGGCGGCAACCCGAGCCGGTTGGAGCGCGGGTGTCGGTCTACTCGAGAACTTCGCCGTGTCGCTTTGGCGGCAGCCCGTGGCGGTCAGGTCTGCCGCGTGGGCTCCGACGCGCAGCCGTTCGACCGCTGGCCCACGTCAGCCGGTTCGCAATGGCTGCGCCAGTGTCGCGACGCACAACACAATGAGTGCCAGCGCGCCCGACCCGTTTGGATTTTGTTACCAAAATTCGCCTTGGCGCTGCATCTGTTCCCAGTTCAAGCCTGGTCCAGCGGTCGCTTCCGGCTCCAAATTAGCTTAAGCGCCTTTTCGTCTGGATCCGTAAACATCGCCACCGAAATCCCCTCCGGCAAGGAAGGATCGTCCAACTTCACGCTCAAATAGTCCTTTGGATCGGCGCCGCTCGAACGTTTGCGCCAGGCTGCGCCGATCTCGGAATCGCCTGCAAACACCCGAAACGCCGGCGCGGCTTCGTTCTCCTTATTGTCGTTCGGGACGAGCCGCACTTTGACGTCGATCATCAAGGTGCGGACGTGCCCAGTCCATCCGCCATCCTTCGTCGGCAGGAACGTTCCAATTGTCGCCATGTCAGTCTCCTTTCTGAGGTTTGTTGGTATCATTTGCGCGCGATGCAGCGCGCATCCTTGCAAAGGCTTGGTCGCTTCCGACAAATTGCTTGAGCATGAACGGGATGAGATCGGCGAGCGCCTCCTCCACGCCGTAGACCGAGCGATAGGCCTCCGCGTAGGCCGCGAGTAGCGCATGGGTCGTCCGGTCGAGCGTGATCGTGAGCTTGACCGGGGTCCTCTCCGGAATTTTCTCGAGACGCAAAGCCAATGGGGTCTTTGGCGTGCTCACGGTTTGTATTCCTTGAGAATCAGATCCTTGTGCACGATGACCCTGAGCGGCCAACCCTCCCGGACCGTTATCGTCGGCTGAACATCAAGATTGCGTTCGGTCAGTTGCTGCCCAATGCGGGCAGCGTTCTGCTGCACACCTTCGCGAGCCGCGCTCAAGGCGTCGCGGCGCGCGCTCGTCGAGGCGCCCGTTTCCGAGCCAATGCTGAGCAAGGTCGAGAGCGCGGCACCCTTGATCAGCTGCCAGGTGTGGAAATCAACCTCGTCCTCAAGACCGGCATACCCGGCGGCGTCGGTCGCCGGCAGATTGTCAAGCACGATCGACGAACCGTTGGGCAGGATCATTCGGTTCCAGACGAGCAGCGCGCGGCGCTGGCCGTACGAGACGACGCTGTCGTACTTGCCGATGAGCTTCGTACCTTGTGGAATCAAGAGCCGCTGGCCGGTCACCGTGTCGAACACGTTTTCGGTGACTTGGGCGATGACAAAGCCGGGGAGATCGGAATTGATTGCGGTGACGAGGCTCGCGGCAATGATGGTACCCGCCAAAACCTGATCCGGCGACACCGGCAGCTCCAGCGGATGCGGGTTGAAGATGTTGGACGAGCCCGCCGCGTTCAAGAACTCGACCTTGTGGGTCTGCCCCGCGGCGCCGCTACTTTCGGAATCGCCTGCAGCGCCCTGCCCTGCACCGGATGGCAGCGCCCGAGCTGGGTTCGCTGTCGGCGGCTCGGCGTTTGCAAAGGAAGCTTCGTTTCGCCCGGCGGCAATCTGGAAGAAGACTGTCGCCTCGCGCGCTTTCTGAGCTTGCTGTGCCTGTCGGAGCCGCTCCGCCCGCTCGCTATCGCTTTCGCTGGTTGCCCCCTGATCAACGCCCAGCTCTTTTTCGAGCCTCACGACCGGCGGCCCGATGTCACCCGGCAACGGTGGGCCGAGTTCGGGCGGTTTCAAATCGCCGTAACTGCGGGGCAACGCATCGAGCCCTTCCGCCTTCGCCTTGCGCTCGGTGTTGATCAGTTCCTCGCCCTGGCCCGCCCCTCGCAACTTCAGGGGCTGCAACGCGATCATGGTCGCCGCGAAGATGACCACGCACACGAAGGCCGCAAGCCCGATCAGGACTTTGCGATTGAACCGCGTCACCGGCCGTGGCTTTGCGCGTAGCTCGAGCGGTTCGGCCTCTCGCGGCGTTTCCGGCGCGGAGGGGTTGTCGGCCGTCACTTACGATGCCCTCTCGTTGAGTCACCGTCAGCATCGGTTCGGCTGATACGCACAACTTGCTGCGGCTCACGCCCGAGCCTCAATTCAGCGGCACCGAACATGCGATCGACGATGTAGTAGCGGCCGCGCACGCGATAGTTCACGAGCTCCGCATCGCCCTCTTGACCGACGATAAAGAGCGGCGGCGCCTCGCCCTGATCGAGACGCTCGGGGAACTCGATATAGACCTTGTGCGTGTCGTCGAAGACCAGCTTCGGCCGCCACGGCGGGCGGTCGCCGGTAATCTCATACCGAAACCTCAACTGTTCGAGGCTGACGCCGGAATCGGCAATTTGCACCGCGGCCTCCGTCGCTTGGGCGTTCCGTCCCTTGAGCGCAATCAGCTGATCTTGCGGATAGCGCCAAGAAAGTGCCGCCATGTAGCTTTGCTGCGTGCTTTCAAGCTCCAGATGATAGACGCGGCGGTTTGTGGTGATCACGAGGTTCGTCTTGAGATCGGCGGCTGTCGGCTTCACCAAGATGTGGACCTGCGCCCCGTCTCCGGCGCCGCTCGCGGTGTCGCCGACGATCCAGCGCACCGTGTCGCCTGCCGAGACCGCGGTGAGCTTCTCGCCGGCTTCGAGCGCAATGTCGCTCACCTTCTCCGGCGCCGCATAAAGGCGGTAGAGCGCGCCTTCGGTGAAGGGATAGACCTGCACGGCATTGACGTAACCGTCCGGCACGGGCTCTAGCGCCGCCGCGCGGTTTGCTGCATCGACGCGCGCTTTCGGCGGAAGGATATGTCTTGGCTTATCCTTCAACGGGACGAACTTCAGCTGCCCAGGCAACGGCAAGGGTTCCGGCACGGTCACGATTTCGACCGGCTTCGGCGGTTCGGGCGTTGCCACCGCGGGCTTCAGGTCATCGCTGTCGTACGCGATCCGTGGCGGCGGCCCACCGGTCGCGGCGCAGGCCGCAAGCGGCAGGCCCAAAATCAAAGCCATCACTTTGTTCAATCTCATTGCACTTCTCCCGGATTGAGTTCGCGCGACCAATCGAGTCCATGCACATAGATCCCAAGCGGGTTCCGGCGCAGGACTTCGACCGAGTTCGGCTGGCGGACGACGATGGTGAGAATACCGGTCCAGCGTTCGGTCTTCGCAGCGTGTCCGGTCTCGAATGTGTGCTCGGTCCACTTGACCTGGAACGACGTGTCGGAGGCGCGCACGACGCTCGTCACCTCGACCGAGACCGAGCGCTGACCAACCGACTTGAACGGATCGCTGGCGCGGGCATAGGCGTTTAAGGTTTCGGCCGCTCGGTCGGTCGCAAAGTCGTAGGCCTCGAGCCAGTTCTTGCGCACGACGATCGGATCGATCGACAGCGCGCGCACGTCGCCGATGAAACGCGACAAAGCTGCCGCGATCTCGGCATCGGTCGGGTTGTAGGCGGTCGTCGCCGGCGCAATGCCCTGGACGGTACCGAACTTGTCGACCTCGACAATGTAGGGCGTGATCCGCCCTTGCGCCGATTGCCAGATCAGGCCCGCGGCCAAGAACACCGCAAGCGCCAAACAAGCGAATGCCATCAGCCGCCAATTCATCGCTTGGACCCGGGCCGAACCGATCCGTTCGTCCCAAGCCTGCTTTGCCCGCTGATAAGGCGTCTCTGCGACCGGCGTGTCGCCGTATCGTTGCTGTGTGCGCTTGAACATCAGGCTTCACCTTTGAGATCGGGCGCGGCGCCACTGCCGGGCCGGTCGCCCTCTTTCACGGTCTGCTCGACGGTTGCGATGCGGCGGTGCCAGCGCTGCTCGGCCCGTAACCGGCGTGCCCAGCTGGGCGTCGAATTTGAGCTTGCTGCTGTAGATGCGCTCGTCGAGTTGCGCGGTGTCGAACCGGTGCTCCCCGCTCCACCGCCTCGCACGCCCAGCGGCGTGCCACTTGGCGCGGCATTTCCTGTTCCTCCGCCTCCACCGCCTGGACCACTTTCATCGGTCCCCGTGTTCCCGATCTTTGCCGGACTCGGCGGCGATACTTTCGGCAGTAGCGAACCCGCGCGGACGGCTGAGAGCCCACCGGCGGCCATACGCGCCGTGCCAAGCGCCGCGGCGCCCGCTGCCATTGTGCCCGCAGCCAACGCACCAGCCGTGCCGACAGCCGCGCCAGCGCCGAGCTGCGGCGCGCCGGCGACGAGTCCCGTCGCAATCCCTGGCCCGAAAATCCCGAGCCCGAAGAGCGCGATGGACGCGAGCACCAAGGTCATCGCCTGTTCAAGATTGGGTTCGTGTCCGTTCGCCGCTGTCGTGAACTCGGCAAAAAGCGTCGTCCCGATCCCGACGATTACAGCCAAGACCATGATCTTGATACCGGAGGAAAAGACGTTGCCGAGCACGCGTTCGGCCAAGAATGCGCTCTTGCTCCAAAGCGCGAACGGCACGAGGACGAAGCCTGCGAGCGTCGTGAGCTTGAACTCGATGATCGTGATGAAGAGTTGTACCGCGAGGATGAAGAACGCGAGCACGACGACGAGCCAGGCAAACGTCAGGACGATGATCGTCAC
Organism: uncultured Flavobacteriaceae bacterium; assembly: GCA_964547645.1. Taxonomy (GTDB): domain Bacteria; phylum Pseudomonadota; class Alphaproteobacteria; order Micropepsales; family Micropepsaceae; genus SZUA-430. Next base: position 69,610 of record CAZJOM010000006.1, on the reverse strand, counting down.
CGCATTGTCGAAGAATGTGGTGAAGCCCAGGAGCGAACCCGCCTGCTCAAGCAGCGGGTGCGCGGCCGTGAACCCCGTCCCCGCGACAAACCCTGGCCGCAAGAGATCTTGCGGCGTGAGCGCATTGTTCGTGGCGGCCAAGCCCAGCCCCGAGAACGACTGAAACACGAGCCCCGCAAACGCCGGCCAGTTGTTCAAAATAAGCGCAAAGGCGCCGACATAGAGCACTTTGCCCAACAGGCGTGCGATCACGTTCGAACTGTCGTCCATTGCCCAAGAGAGGCCCGCGAGTGTGATATCGATCGCTACTAGGGCCGTCGTCAGAAACGCGACCTCGCCCGCAAGCAATCCGAATCCGGAATCGATGTAACGGATGAACGTGTCCAGGAAGCGGTCGATAACGTTGACGTTGTTCATGGGATCGTCTCGTGGGCCTCAAGGCCTCAGTTGAGTGGCGTGTAGATCTGCCCGTCGCCCAAGAAGCGAGCGAGCTGAGCGCGCGCCTGTTCTTGCGCTTGCGCGGCGCGCGCCTGCTCAAGAGCTTGAGCGCGATACTGCGCCGCCATCAGGTCCTGGGTTTGCAGCTGCTGCTTCGCCGAGAGTGCAATCAACTGGTTCGAGGCTTGCTGTGCCTGCAGGCTGCCGACAGCCCCTTGGCTTTCGCTCACAAGGCGCGACAAGGTGCCTGCGTCGGCCTCGACATTGGCGACGACTTGCGCTTGCACCGTCATCGTGTGTTCCAACGCTTTCATCGCCTCGCGCCAACGTTCGAGGGCGCCGCCGCTCAGATCGCCAGACGTGACCGTGGCGGCGTAATGGTCGGGAAACAGCTTTTGGAACGCGTCGGTTGTCGCCTTGACGTCGAAGGCGATGCCCTTGGCCTTCGTCATGAGTGAATTGATGTCTTTGAGCGCAACCTCGATTCCTGGCAACGAACTGAAGCCGAGCTTCTCGAGGTGCTTGGCCATATCCTCCAGCATCGTGACCTCGTGCTGCAGGCTCTTGATCTGATTGTCGATCTGTTCCAAGGCGCGGGCCGCTTGCAGGACATTCTCTTCGAAGTTCGAGGGATCGAAGACGACAATCGCCTTGGCTGGCGCCAAGCCAAACGCGAGTGCCGCGACGGTTGCGAGAGCGATGGTTCTAAACTTCATGGATGGTCCTCCTTTGGCGCGATGGGAGCGAAGTCGTTCATGAGGTCCTTGGCCCAGCTCAGGCCCTTGGCCTTGAGCCAAGCGCCGACGAACGCGCCCGCGCCGAATTGCTCGACCGCCTTCGTGATCCGTGCTTGATCGGCCGGGCTTGAGGTGGCGCAGATAGCAAGCGCCATAGGGCCCAAACCCAGCTCGAACAGCCGGTTGCCGCGGCGCGATTGCAGATAGTAGTCGCGCTTCGGGGTTGCGGCCGCGATCAACTTGATCTGCCGTTCGTTCAGCCCGAAGCGTTCGTAGGCTGCACGTGCCTGCGGTTCGAGCGCGCGATCATTCGGGAGAAAGATCCGCTGCGGGCAGCTCTCGATCAGGACTGGGGCAATCTTGCTTTCCGCGATGTCCGTGAGCGACTGGGTCGCAAAGATGACCGCGACATTCTTCTTGCGTAACGTCTTCAGCCATTCGCGGATGCGCGCGGAAAACAACGGATCGTCCAAGAAGAGCCAGGCCTCGTCGATCAACAGCAATGTCGGCTTGCCGTCGAACTTCGCTTCGAGCCGGTGGAACAGGTAGGTCAAGACCGGCCCGACCGCTGCCGGCGCATGCATCAGCTCTTCCATCTCGAAACACTGAACGTCGCCAAGCGCAAGATGATCCTCGGCCGCGTCAAGCAAGCGCCCGAACGGACCTTCGAGCGTGTAAGGCGCCAAAGCCGCCTTCAGCGTGTTCGACTGCAACAGAACGGACAAACCGGTGAGCGTGCGTTCGCCAACCGGCGCGCTCGCGAGATTGCTCAAGGCCGACCAGATTGCGTCTTTGACTTCAGGGGTGAGCGATACGCGCTCATGCGCGATCAGGCCTTGAATCCATTCGGCGGCCCAACTGCGGACCGCGGGCTCGCCGATCTTGGCCAAAGGCTGAAACGCAAGCGAGCTCACAGAGCCGAGCGCAAAGTGGTCGCCGCCCATGCCGAGAACAGCAGCGCGCGCCGAAAACCCTTTGTCGAAGATGTAGAGCTGCGCTTGTCCGTAGCGCCGGAACTGCAACGCCATGAGCGAGAGCAGCACGGATTTGCCTGCCCCGGTCGGCCCTACGATGAACATATGACCGACATCGCCGACATGTGTCGAGAGCCGGAACGGCGTCGAGCCTTGGGTGGCGGCTAAGAGCAACGGCGGGCCACTCAAATGTTCGTTGCGCTCGGGCCCCGCCCACACCGCCGAGAGCGGCATCAGGTGGGCCAGATTGAGCGTGTGAACGAGCGGTTGGCGCACATTGGAATAGACCTGCCCCGGCACTGCACCGAGCCAAGCCTCGACCGCATTCACCGTCTCGCGGATCGTCGTGAAGCCGCGGCCGTTGATTACGCGCTCGACGGCGCGCAGCTTCTCGTTCGCGGCGGCAGCGTTTTCGTCGGAAACAATGACGGTGGTCGTCAGGTGTCCGAACGCGACATCGTCGCTGCCGAGTTCCTGCAACGCCGCATCTGCGTCGGCGGCCTTGTTGTCGGCGTCCGAGTCGATGAGCGATGTCGGCTCGTTGAACATGACCTCGCGCAGGATCGCGAGGATCGATTTGCGCTTTGCAAACCACTGACGGCGAAGTTTTGTGAGCGCTTGCGCGGCCTCCGGTTTGTCCAAGGGAACGAAACGCGTGACCCAGCGGTAGGGCACATGCAAATCATTGAGTTCGTCGAGCAACCCTGGCCGGGTCAGATTCGGAAACCCCCTGATCCCAAGAACCTTGAGGTACTGGTCGCCCAGCATCGGTTCGAGACCGCCGAGCAACGGTTCATCGACGAGAACGCCGTCGAGGTACATGGGCGTCTCGGGGACGGCGACGGGGTGACGCTTGGTCGAGATCGTCGCGTGCAGGTAGGTGAGCGTGCCGGCATCATCGAGCGCTTCGAGTTCGGGCATGAGGCCTGTGAGAAGGTCCTGAATCCGCCCGGTCTCACTCACGAAGAACGCTAGGTAGTCGCGGCCTACAAGGCTCTGGCCAGACACCGGCCGGGAAAGCAGCATTTGCTCGGCCCGGTTCGCCCGGTCCTCCGGCGGCATATAGAGTAGGGTGAGATGGTAGGCGCTTTCGTGATGCAGGCGCGGCTTCTGGGCCGGATCGGCCCCAAGGTCGAGTTCCGGTTCGAACAAGGCCCGCCGCTCCTGGTCGATCGCCCAAGAGAGCGGATCGGGAAAGCTTGAGGCCGGATACCCCGGTGCGGGATACCGTTCGGCCTCGATGAAAACCGCCCAACCCGAGCCCAAGCGGCGGAACACATTGTTGAGCCGCGCGCAGCTCGCAACGAGCTCGGCCTCGGTCGCGCTCTCAAGATCGGGCCCCCGAAACCGAAAACTCCTCTGAAAGCTCCCATCCTTGTTGAGGACGATCCCGGGCGCGATCAAGGCCGCCCAGGGCAGATAGTCCGCAAGCAGCTTTCCGGTTCGCTGGTACTCGCGCAGGTTCAACATGCAAGGTGCGCCTTCTGCCGGAGATGACGGCCCAAGACCTCGACGAACTGCGCGTCGCGCTTGGCGGCATAGACTGCAACCGCGTGCCCGATGACTCCGAACGCGAGGCCCGCAATCCAAAGCCGAAGGCCCAAGCCGAGTGCCGCCGCAATCGTTCCATTCACGATCGCAACCGACCGTGGTGCGCCGCCCAGAAGGATGGGATCGGTCAGCGACCGGTGTAGTGGAACCTCGAAGCCCGGGATCGCCATCAGACGAGCGCCCCGCCGCCGAAGGAGAAGAACGTGAGGAAGAAGCTCGTCGCTGCAAAGGCAATCGAGAGTCCGAAGACGATCTGAACAAGCCGCCGGAACCCACCCGAGGTCTCACCGAACGCCAGCGACAAGCCAGTGACGATAATGATGATGACGGCGACGATGCGGGCGACCGGACCTTGGATCGAATCCAAGATCGACTGCAGCGGCGCTTCCCAGGGCATATTCGAGCCGGCAGCGGCTGCCGGACCGCTAAGCACGGCAAGCGCGGTTGCGCACAAAACAAGCGACAAACGGCGAAACGGCTTCAGCATCGAGGGGTCTCCTTGGCAAGGGTCAGCGCAGCGTGACTGTCGATGGAGCGCAGGCGGTATTCGCCGCCGGCAACGCCTTCCACTACGGCGACGGTTTCGACGCGCCGCGTCGCGCCGCGCCCGGCGATAAAGACAATGAGGTCGATCGCTTGCGCGATCAGCGCACGGGGGACGACGGCGACCGCTTCTTGGATCAGAAGCTCCAGGCGGCTAAGCGCCGAGGCTGCCGAGTTCGCGTGAACGGTGGCGATACCGCCCGGGTGGCCGGTGTTCCAGGCTTTGAGCATGTCGAGCGCTTCCACGCCCCGCACTTCGCCGACAATGATCCGGTCGGGGCGAAGGCGCATGGTCGAGCGCACCAGATCGGCCAGGCTGACGCTGCCGCGCACCGTGCGAAGGGCCACCGTATCCTTGGCCGGCGAATGCAGTTCGCGCGTGTCCTCGATCAGAACGATCCGCTCGTCGGCCTCCGCCATCTCGGCGAGCAGCGCATTCGCGAGTGTGGTTTTTCCCGAACTCGTGCCGCCCGCGATCAAGATCGTCTTGCGATCTGCAACGCCCCGGCGCAGCACCGCGGCATGCAAGGGCTGGAGGATTTGCTCCGCGACATAGTCTTCAAGCCGCAAGACGTGTCCGATCGGCTTCCTGATCGCAAAGCAGGGCGCACTCGTGACCGGCGGCAAGAGGCCCTCGAACCGCTCGCCGCTTTCGGGGAGTTCGGCGCTCACGATCGGATTGGTCGCATGCGCCTCGACGCGCACATGGCTTGCGACCATGCGGACAATGCGCTCGACCTCGGCGGGCGTGAGCCGCTCGCTCGTGTCGCACCGTCCCTGCCCGCGCCGGTCGAGGCGAACCACGCCGTCAGGGTTCACCATGATTTCGATCACCGCCGGATCGAGCAGGGCCGCGCCGATCACGGGTCCCATCGCTGTCCTCAGCATCGTGCGGCGCCGTTCGCGGGTCTCATCGGTTGCAGGATGGAGCGAGGTCATGCGCTGCCCTCGGCTTGTTCGCGGGCCTGACCGATCGCGCCCTCCGGCGTGGCGTAGTCCAAAACTTCCCGCGTCAGACTGCGACCGGCCGCGAGCCGGCGTCCAACCTGGGCGACAAAATTGCTGAAGCGCTCGTTGCCGAGCGCTTTCGCCGCCGGCTGGTCGATGTCGGGCACGGGGACCGTGACCGTCAGTTCGAAGCGGATAAACAACGCCACGCATTCAAGCAGAACTTGCTGGTCGCGTTCGAGGCGCGCGAGGTGGCGCGCAACCTTGTCGAGCCGGACGCGCAAGACCGCATCGATCTCGGATGCAGCGCCCTTCGCGAAGAAGGCTTTGAGTGCGTCGTTCACGATTGCGGACTTCGACGATCCGGGCTTTGCGGCCAGAAGCTCAAGCCGGTCGTTGACGTCGTCGGTCAGATAGGCGTGCAAGCGGGCTTTCATGGGCTCAGAAACTCGGCATGAGGTCGTCGTGGCGCTGCGGCTCGCCGTTCATGGCGTGCGCCCGCTGCACGAGGCTCGACCGGAGCGGTTTGCCGAAGCCCACCGTTTGAGTGTCGTCGTCGAGCAGCTGCGCGAGATCGTCTTCTGCGGGGGCGGCGGCGCGAACGACGTCTTCGCCGAGCGCGGGATGGCGGTGCAGTCCGCCGTCGCCATTTTGGTCTCCGAGATCGCCAGCAAGTGCAGCGGCAAGTCTCGTATCGGGAAGGCGCACCTGCCCGTGCCAATCGTCCGCCACTGGGGGTAAAGTGAGGTTTGCGGGATCGGGCGCGGGCAGGATGCGTTCCAGGAAATTCCGGTCTTCGAAATAGCGCAGCTTCTTGGCGCGGATCGGCGGCAGACCTGAGATCAAAACCAGCTCGTCGCTTGGCGGCAGCTGCATCACTTCGCCCGGCGTCAGAAGCGGCCGCGCCGTCTCTTGCCGGCTGACCATGACGTGGGCGAGCCAGGGCGCCAGCCGGTGCCCGGCGTAATTGCGCTGCGCGCGAAGCTCGGTCGCGGTGCCCAAAGCATCCGAGATCCGCTTCGCCGTGCGCTCGTCGTTCGAGGAGAATGCGATCCGGACATGGCAATTGTCGAGGATCGCATTGTTGTCGCCGTAAGCCTTCGAGACCTGATTGAGCGACTGGGCGATCAGGTAGGCGCGAATGCCGTAACCCGCCATGAACGCCAATGCGGTCTCGAAGAAGTCGAGCCGGCCTAAAGCCGGAAACTCGTCCAGCATCATCAGCACGCTATGACGGCGGCGTTTCGCCGGATCGCCTTCGAGCTTCTCGGTCAAGCGCCGGCCGATTTGGTTCAAGACCAAGCGCACGAGCGGTTTCGTCCGCGAGATGTCGGACGGCGGCACCACGAGATAGAGCGAGGCCGGCCTCTTGCCGTCCACCAGATCGCAAATGCGCCAATCGCAGGCCGAAGTCACGTGGGCCACGGTCGGGTCGCGGTAGAGCCCCAAGAAGCTCATCGCGGTCGAGAGCACGCCGGAGCGCTCGTTCTCCGACTTGTTCAAGACTTCGCGCGCCGCTTGGGCCACGACCGGATGAACACGGGGGCGGCCGGGCGTCCCCAGATGGTTCGTCGCCATCATGGCGCGCAAGGTGTGTTCGAACGAACGGCGCGGATCGGAGAGAAAACTCGCAACGCGCGAAAGCGTCTTTTCTTCTTCCGCGTAGAGAACGTGCAGGATCACGCCGACGAGCAGCGCGTGCGAAGTCTTCTCCCAATGGTTCCGCCGTTCGAGCGCCCCTTCCGGATCGACCAGAATGTCGGCGATGTTCTGCACATCGCGCACTTCGCAGGCACCTTTGCGGACTTCGAGCAGCGGGTTGTAGCGCGCGGAGCGCTCGTCGGTCGGGTTGAACAGCAGACAAGTCGAAAACGTCGAACGCCAACCGGCGGTGATCTGCCAGTTCTCGCCCTTGATGTCGTGGATGATGGCGCTCTCGCCCCACGACAGCAGCGTCGGAACGACAAGGCCCACGCCCTTGCCGGACCGCGTGGGCGCAAACGCCATCACATGCTCCGGCCCGTCATGGCGCAAGTAGCGGCGTTTCAGGGCCCCAAGAAACACGCCGCGTGGTTCGAACAGGAACGCGGAAGCGACCTCGTGCGGGGAAGCCCAGCGCGACGAGCCGTAGGTAGTGACAAACTGGTTCTGCCGCGCCCGCCATAGCGAGCCCACGATTGCAACGGCGCAGCCAAGGAGCCCACTTCCCGCTGCGAGCAGGCCCGCGCGGTCGAATTCCTGCGGCGCGTACGCGCCGTAAGCATACCACCACGGAAACAACTGCCACGGACGATAGACCGGCCACGAACCAAGATCGAACCACGCGACCCCAAGCCGCGGCTGATACCCCAGCATCCCTGCCACCCATTGTGTCGACGCCCAAACGCCCGCTATCATGATCGCAAACACGATCGCGATCTGGCCGATCAAAAGTTTGGTGGGCGTCATCGCCGCGCTCCGCTATGGTGACGTAGTGATGACGGAAGCCGGCCAAGTTAGAAATCGCGCTTATGTGCGCTCAACAACGCTCGGCTTCCCGCTTGACGAGATTGGCCGGCGCCAACGGCGCATGCGCGCCGCCGACTGCTCGAGTTCACGCAGAGAGTCCCCTTAATCTCCACAGCGGTCGACGGCTTGCACGATGTATCAATACGTTGGCTTCTTCGGCGCGACATCGGCGATTGCCGCGTCCCTGTCTCTTGGTCTTGGAAACCTTAGCGACGGCGGGTGTCCATCCGCCAGACCTTCAAGGCTGTGCTTGTACCTAAGAACAGATCCGTTCCGGATCACGTTGCCGGGTTTGACCAACTGCGGGGAATCCGTCGTGAACGGAAAAAACCGCAGACCATTGATCTACCGCAGAGAAGGCATCTGCTCGAGTGTGCACAAACGTGACGCCAATGGCGGACAACGTCGATGAAGAAGTTCGTGCCAAGCGATCTACGAACCACCGCATTTCTCCTGGGAATGCTGATAGGCGCGGCGAACGCCAGTGGCGCTTGGGCAGACGTGCTTGACAATCAACAGACTGTGGATGGGATCACGGTCTATCTTGGAGTCATGCCGGCGGCGATCATTCGCGGGCATCCCAGTCAGCATCCTGAGGCTACGATGCATGGCGGCCCAGGAAGCGGATGGGATCGCCACGTTGTCGTGGCCCTGTTCGACGCGAGGACCTTCGATCGCATAACGGACGCTGACATTACTGCTACCGTCGAAGGCCTCGGCCACGTCGGCAGGACCACAAAGAAGCTCGAACGCATGGTGATCGCCGACACGGTAAGCTTCGGCGGATATTTTCCGTTTCAGGGCATAGACCGGTATTCAATCGAGCTCAAAATCAAGCTTGCCAACCGGCCCAAAGAGGTGACGGTAGCGTTCCGGTACGAAACGTAGAGCGGGACCAAGGGCTTCGCTGTCCCCACCTTTCAAAACTGACTGATGCCGCCCCTCACGAATTCCTCAACAAGCTCGGCAGTGCGTGAGAGATAGCCAGAAACTACGTCAGCGACGCAGCCCCTCAATTGCTCGGGCGATGAGGCGCCGTTTCGCGCGGCAATCTTGACCTGCACCAGCGCCGGTTCCGAGACGGGCCTCCCAATGCGGCTCACCAGCAGACACTCGGCGCCGGCGATATCGGGCAGCGCGGACACGAGGTTCGCTACGATCCGCTGCGCGATCACGTTGTACACTTTGCCGACATGGCTTACTGGATTTTTACCCGCCACGGCTTCCAAGCTCATCGCCCGGCCTGGCGTGATGAGACCGTTTGCGCGGTTGCCGCGGCCGACTTCGCCATCGTCGCCAGCCTCGGCCGAGGTACCGCTGACGGTGAGGAAAACGCTACCGTTACTCGTGTCATCTGCCATGTTGACCTGGACTACTGCGGGCGCGAACCCGTGTTCGTGTGCAAGACCAAGGGCGATCTCCTCCACTGCCGCCTTTTCTGCGAGATACTCGGCGACGCCGGAGAGATAGCCTCCAATCATCGCGCAGCCGATCGTAAGTTCAACCGCAAGGCCTCGGCGCACGCCCATGATCTTGATATCCTCGCCCCAGGCCGGATGATCGTTGACACGATCCCGGTCGTTCAAACGTTTCTCAAGCCTGAGAACCAACGACTCGAGATTTGAGAGTGGCGCGTGCGCGACCCCGTATGACGTATCGTTCGCGAGCGGGTCCTCGTTTCGGCCAAATAGATCGCGTAGATCCTGAGAGCCTGGCTGTGCGACGCAGTGGATGCGCACGTCGCGTGCGGCGTTGAGTGCATGCAGATTCAAGCCCAGCCACGTCCGCGCGCCCTCTACTGCAATATCGTCAATTGGAAGATCGATCCCGCCGGCGGTCGCCGTCACGCGCCCCGCCAAATAGATGTTGATGGGCGATAGAATGGCGCCGCCCTTGAAGGCGGGAGCGGAGCGCCCACCGCAGAGCAACACCTTGTCCACGTTGTGATGTAGAATGCGGCCAAATCGCCGACGATACTCAAGGCTCAAGTTGCGCGAAAAATCCTCTGCCAACGCATCACAAATCGTGTCTGGATGACCCAGTCCCTTGCGCTCGACGATTTCAACGGGCTCATCGATGGTGGCACGAAGTGGCGAGAGGATAAGACCCTGCATCAGCTTTCAATCCTGATCAATTTCGGCAACAGTCTGCCAGTACGGGCGCAATAGGCATCGTAGGTCACGCCAAAGCGATCGCGCATCATTGCCTCTTCGCGGGGCACACGAACGAAATAGAGGAGGGCAAACGCGGGAAGGATTGCGGCCCCACCCAGCCAATTGTGCACGAGCAGCGGTTGCGCCAAGGACCAAAGCCAGATCGAGACATATATGGGATGCCGGACGTAATGGTAGACGCCAAGCACGACAAGGCCGTGGTCGCGTCGCAACTCAAGGCTTGGGCTCCAGTTGATGCCAAGGTCGAAATGCGCTCGCCATAGCAGCGCCAACGCGGCAACGGCCAGAACAACGCCGGTGGTTGTCGCCCAGTCCGGCATTGCGTAGTCGGCAAGGCTAAGCCACGATGTCGCGAGAGCGATGAACGGTAGCCCGACACCCGTTAGCCCCATGCCCGCAAGCAGAGCGCGGTCGGCCCAACCGCTGCGCGTTTCGGCGATGGTGTTGCTGGCATTGCGGATCACGTGCGGCGCCCTGATCGCGCTCATGGCATAGAAGGCCACCAGCCAGGCAAAGCCGCCCCAGTGAAGTTGGCTCGCCTGGAGCAGAGTGGTCGCCGTCAGAAACGTCCCGACGATAGCTGATACGCCGACAAAGACGAGGAGATCTGACAGAATCGGGCGCTTCGCGAAAAGAACCTCTTTGGGACCAAGAGCATGCTTCCCGCGCGCGCCCGAATCATCGGTCACATCATGGCCATCATGGCGATCATCGGCATCAACTCGTCGGCTGTCTTCTTTTGCCCCGAGTCAAGCGCGGCATAAAGCGGTTGAATGGCCGCCTGAAGTTTCTTTGCTGCGTCCAAATGCCGTTCCATCATCTGCGTGTGCATGGCCAGGCGATCGGGCAATGGCTTGGTCATGGCGGGGCCTGTCCCGTCTCCGCCCATCATGCCGCCGCCCATCATGCCTCCGCCCATCATCGATCCCTGTGACGCGGCGACATCGCGGAAAGCGCTCGCAAATGCATTCCACACTTGGCCCTGTGCCGATGTGATGTTCAATTCTGTCTTCAGAAACGCGAGCGTTCCTTCCACGTGCCCAGCCATCGGGCACCCCATCATTCCTTGCATCATACCCATCATTCCTTGCGGCCCGGGCGCGGCTACGGCTGCTTTGCCTGGTGGGTGATGTGGATCACTAGGAGGCTTTGCCAGAGCTGGAGTCGCGAGAGCCAATACGGCAATCAGTGGAAGCAGGAAGCGCATTTTTTGGGTTCCTTTCGAAAGCAGTTGGACGTGAAAACACGGCACGGCATGTCTCAATTCTTCGCGGGTTCGTGACGTTCGTTCGCACAGGGAAAGTCGTGCTCAAGCGTCCGCTGTGCCAGAAGCGCTGCAGGCTCCTTGAGCAAGCCGGGGTCCCGCTTTGCCTGGGCGACAATGCGCGCAGCCATATCGCGGTAAGAGAGGAAATCAGGCAAGTGAACACAAGCGCCGGCTTTCGCGCCTGCATCATGGTCACGCGCGCGTTGCGCTCGGCCGCTTCACCAGCTGCAAATCCGGAAAAGAACGCAACGAGGAAGCGGTGGCAGTGATGAGGATGGACGGCATTCGTCACTTCTCGTTCGTGGAGCTTGCTGTAGGGTTCGCAGGCACTCACGAGCTCGGCCCCTGTTTCGATTTGGGGCACGGCATACGCGGCTCCTGCGGCCGCGATCCATGCCAACGCCACGGTGAGCATCGTCGTCTTCATACAATTTGTTCCCTTCGTGTGCAGGCCTAGACGACGGCGTGACCATCAACGCCGCCGTCTTCCGATTTCGTATGACGCCGGCACGATTGCGAGAACATCAAGTTGGCAACGCCGTTGAAAATGAGCGTCACGCCCACGAGGGTTCCGACCGCCCAGTGACTACTTGCAGGCCAGCCAAGATAGACGAGCGTCCCCAAGAGGATGGTCAGGATGCCATCGGCCAGAAGCCAAAGGGCACCCTCCCGATCCCTGAGACCGAAGTAAGCCGCGACGCGAAAGACGCCGCTTGCGACGAGCATCACTGCAAGGAAAAGCGTCAGCGACAAGAGACCGACATCCGGGCGCGTCACCAGATAAAGGCCGCCAATACCGTAAATGGCAGCGGCCAGCACATGCCAGAGCCGCGACGCCAGGCGCTGCGGCTCAAAGGTCAGCCACAAATGCGTGGCGGCCGCGAAAGTCACGAGCCAGCCGACGAATATTGTCGCCGCGATGCCCGCGGCCATGGGTGCCGCGATCGCAAGAAAGCCGGCAAGGACGGTCAGGCCCGAGAGGATCGACCACCAGATCGACGGACGATGCGTTGCGGATTGAGTGGTCATGATTCCTTCCTCTGAATCGACAATCTCGGGGCGTGAACGATGCGATTGACCGCGTTGTAGACAAGAGCGAATCCGTAACCGACGTAGAGCGCGGCAATAGTGACGAACAACGCTCCCCACGCGACCGACGAAGCCGTCAGCCATACGAAACCTGGAAACAGGGCGGGATACAGCACCCTCATCGATTCAGCCATCGGCAGGAAGACGAGCGCCAGTGCGAGGCATAGGAAGTACGAGATCAGGCCGAACGCGACGAGCGAGAGCGATAAGACGAGCGGATCGATTGTCGTGTGCGTGTGGCTGTGCGCGGTGATTTGTGTTTCGACGGTCATGGCCGCCTCCTTGTGTGAGCGCCGCGCGTCAAGCGGCCCTTGGTGTCTTTCGAATCGTTGGTTTCTGCACGATCTGCGCTATGTCGCGGTTCTCGGGCTGCATGTAGTCGCGCGTCAACGGCAATGCGTCGATGCGCTTGGCGACCTGCAGCTGGAACACCATCAAGCCTTGATGGCGGAACCCCATTTCGCAGCCTGCAAGGTAGAACTCCCACATGCGGCAGAAGCGCTCATCGTAGAGTTCCTTGGCGCGGTTCCAGTTCGCCACGAACCGACACCGCCAATCGGCGAGAGTGCGGGCATAGTGCAATCGCAAAATCTCGATATCTGTGACGAAGAGGCCGGCGCGTTCGACTGCAGGGAGGACCTCGCTCAGAGCCGGCGTGTAGCCGCCCGGAAAGATGTACTTCGCGATCCAAGAGTTGGTGGCACCCGGGCCATCGCTACGCCCGATCGAATGGATGAGCGCAACCCCGTCGTCCGTCAGCAGCGACGAGAGCTTCCGGAAAAACTGATCAAAATGCCCGACGCCGACGTGCTCGAACATGCCGACCGAGACGACCCGGTCGAATGGGCCTGAAACGTCGCGGTAGTCCCGAAGATTGAATCTCACCCGCTCGCTCAGGCCCGAGTCATGGGCGCGGGCGTTCGCGATCTTCAATTGCTCCTCTGAAAGCGTGACGCCCGTGACGTCAACATCGGCCAGTTGCGCGAGGTGAAGGCCGAGCCCGCCCCATCCCGAACCAACATCGAGTACCCGCTGACCAGGCTTCAGGTCGAGCTTGGCGGCGATGCGCCGTTTCTTGTTGAGCTGCGCAGCCTCGAGAGAATCGCTTGGCAATTCATAGAACGCGCAAGAGTATTGCTTGTCGGCGTCGAGGAAGAGATCGTAGAGCTTTCCCGACAGATCATAGTGATGCGCGACATTCTGTCGGGAACGACGGTGAGAGTTGTACTGCAAAAGGCGTCTGGCCCAACGACGCACGCGGGCCAGGGCCTGCCAGTGCGTGCTGCCAAAGCCGGTCCCGAGATTGCGGGCGATTAGGCCGAGAAACTCTGCGATATTTGCGTCTTCGATGGTGAGACGCCCGTCCATGTATGCCTCGCCCAATGCGAGATAGGGGTCAGCCACGAGCGCCCGAGCGACCGCCCTGTCGTGGAGGCGCACGGTGACGGGCTGGACGGAGAGTTCGCCGAAGTCGTGCACCTGCCCATCTGCGGTGACCAATCTCAGATGACCGTGGCGCACCAAAGTTTTGAGCAACCTGCAAAGTAGCATAGCACCTCGAGCCCCATCGGGGCGAAGACTAGGTCGCCACTGCGAGGCGGTATTGAGATGGATCAACAGTGAGACGAGAAATGTGGCTTGAAGCGCCCTGCTTTCTTCGAGACGCCGGGTCGCCGGCATTTTGCGGCAACATTGCTGCAAACTTGGGCTGACGCCTGCCGCGATGCTGGGCGAGAGAGTGCCGTCGACTGTTGTTAAGGAACAGTGCTCACGAGATTCTTCGGCTGGCCAGCGATAAAGTTCTCGATATTGGAGACCGTCGTTTCAACGATACGGACGATCGCCTCGCGCGTGTTAAAGGCGCTATGCGGGGTCACGATCACATTCGGCATATGCAGCAGGATGTGGTCGGCCACAACGTCCCGCAGATCATGCTCGCCGGAGAAGAGCGAGCAGACGAGCTCCGCCTCCTCCCGAATCAACGGCTCGTCGGGCAGTACGTCGAGACCCGCGCCGGCGATCCTGCCAGAACGTAACGCCATGATGAGCGCGTGTGCATCGATCAAGCTGCCGCGCGCTGTGTTAATGACGATTGCCTTCTCCTTCATCTTGTCGAACGCAAGCGTCGACAGGAGATGATGAGTCTCCTTCATCGCCGGGGCGTGCAGCGAGACGATGTCGGCGACGGTCAAGAGTTCGTCGAACGGCAAGTAGCGAAAGCCGAGCTCGCGCGCGAGCGCCTGGTCGCGCTTGACGTCGAAAGCGACGACTTGCATCGCGAATCCCTTAGCAATGCGGATCACGTGCCGCCCGATGTGGCCGACACCAACGACGCCGATTGTCTTGCCCGCAAGGTCAAAGCCCTCCAACCCTTGCGGGGAGAACCGGCCCGACCTCGCTCGTTCCACAGCCTCGGGCAGCCGATGCGCAAGCGAGAGCAAAAGTGCGAAGACATGTTCGGCGACAGTGTTTTCGCCGTAGGTCGGCACGTTCGCGACCGCGACGCCCTTCTCATTGCAGAAAGCGATATCGATGTGGTCGTAGCCGGTGGAGCGCGTCGCGATCAACTTGAGGCTGCCCAGGTTCTCAAGCACCGACCGGCTCAGATCCGAGTAAACGAATGTGGATACGATCTCAGCGTCGACAAAGGCCGAGGCGGTCTCGGCCTTGAGGGGTTCGGCCACGAAGTTCACCTTGTGAACGCCGCCAAGCCGGTCGAATGCGGCCCGCTCCCGCCCCTCGGCCTCGAAGACCACAATCCTCACCGCTTTCGCTCCTCAGCGGCGATTTTCTGTTTGACGGAGACGAAACTATCGGGTGTCACCGAGATCGAATCGATGCCGCACTCGACCAGAAAGGCCGCGAACTCCGGGTGATCGCTCGGGGCTTGGCCGCAGAGGCCGACCTTGGCGCCCGCCGCGTGCGCGCTTTCGATGACGTTACGGATCATCCATTTCACAGCGTCGTCCTGCTCGTCGAAGAGCTCAGCCAAGGCCTCCGAATCACGATCGACGCCCAATGTTAGCTGCGTGAGATCGTTACTTCCGATCGAGAAACCGTCGAAGCGCGCGGCAAAGGCCTTTGCCAGTATTACGTTCGACGGAATCTCGCACATCACATAGATCTCAAGCCCGCCCTCTCCGCGCTTCAGACCGTTCTCGGCCATGACCTGGAGCACGCGATCCGCCTCCTTCACCGACCGGCAGAACGGAATCATCACGACGATGTTGCAAAAGCCCATGATCTCGCGCAGCCGCTTGATCGCCTGGCACTCAAGCGCGAAACCCTCGCGATACAAAGGCGAGTAGTAGCGCGATGCACCCCGGAAACCGATCATGGGGTTCTCCTCCGCCGGTTCGAAGGCGCGGCCGCCGATCAGATTGGCATACTCGTTGGTCTTGAAATCGCTCGTTCGGATGATGACTGGCCGCGGCGCATAGACCGCGGCGATGCGCGCAAGACCTCGTGCCAAACGGTCGATGAAATACTCCTTTTTGTCGCTGTAGCCCCGCGTCAGCTCTTCGATCGCTCGCTTCGCGCCTTCGTCGGCCAGCGTCCCAAAGCGCACGAGCGCCATCGGATGCGCCCTCACGTGGTTGCTCACGACAAATTCCATGCGGGCAAGGCCGACACCATCGGCGGGCAACCGCCACCATCGGAAGGCCGCTGCCGGGTTGGCAAGGTTGAGCATCACCTTGGTCCGCGTCTTCGGCACGTCGTCGAGTTTGAGCGCTTCACTCTCGACCTCAGCGCGGCCTTCATAAACGAAACCCTCTTCACCCTCGGCACAGGAGACGGTCACCTCCTGCTCGTCGTGGAGCAACTCTGTCGCATTGCCCGTGCCGACAATCGCCGGCAGCCCGAGTTCGCGGCTCACAATTGCGGCATGCGATGTGCGGCCACCATGGTCGGTCACGATCGCCGCCGCGCGTTTCATGATCGGAACCCAGTCAGGGTCCGTCGTACGGGTGACCAAAACGGCACCATCGACAAAGCGGCCGATGTCGCTCGGCGTTGCGATCACGCAGACACGCCCCGTGACCACAGCGTCACCAACACTGAGCCCCTTCGCGAGCGTCTTGCCTTTCTTACGGATGCGATAGGTCTTGAAGTCGCTCGCCTCGCGGCGCGACTGCACCGTCTCTGGCCGCGCCTGAACGATGAACAGCGCACCGCTCTCCCCATCCTTCGCCCATTCCATGTCCATGGGACGCCCGTAGTGTTGCTCGATCACGCAGGCCCAGCGGGAGAGCGTCAAGATTTCCTGATCGCCGAGCACAAAGGCCGTGCGCTCGGCAAGCGCGGTCGGCACATTTTTTGTCGAGCGTTCGCCGTCTGTAGCATAGATCAACTTGTGCGTTTTGCCGCCACAGCGCTTCTCCACGATCGGCACCAGTTTCGGATCGGCAAGCAAAGGCTTGTAGACTTGGTACTCGTCAGGATCGACTACGCCCTGCACGACGTTCTCGCCCAAACCCCAAGCGGCGTTGATCAACACTACCTTTTCGAATCCGGTCTCCGTGTCGATGGAAAACATCACACCTGCGCCGCCGAGGTCAGCGCGCACCATCGCCTGCACGCCGACCGACAGGGCCACCTTGCGGTGATCGAAACCCTTCGCGACACGGTAGGCGATCGCCCGATCGGTGAACAATGATGCGTAGCAACGCTTACAGGCGTCAAGCACAGCCTGAGCTCCACGAACGTTGAGGTAGGATTCTTGTTGACCGGCAAAACTGGCATCAGGCAGGTCCTCTGCCGTCGCGCTAGACCGCACGGCAACATCGGCGTCGCTTCTGTTCAGCCGCCCGCACAGCGCGGCATAGGCGGCACGAATAGCTGCAGCCGATTCCGTCGGCCAATCCGCGCGCAGAACGGCAGCACGGAGCGACGCGCCCGCCTCCGCAAGTGTTAGCTTACGCTTCTCGTATTCTGCGAGCGTCGCTTCGATTACCCGATCGAGACCATTGCTGCGCACGAAGCGACGATAGGCTTCGGCGGTCGTCGCGAAGCCGGGCGGTACGGCAACGCCTTGCGGCAAAAGATGGCGCACCATCTCGCCCAGCGACGCATTCTTACCGCCGACACGTGCAACATCGCCGCGCGACAAGTCCTCAAACCAGACGACCTCATTCGTGTCTGAGCGAGACGGTGTCACAGCCGAGCCCCTTTTCTCCATGCCACTCATGCGAGATAGGCAGCCAGAATTCCAGACAAGACGATGCCATCGAACGTGCCCGCCCCGCCGATGGAAGCGACGCCCGTCGGAGTCTTGGCGAATTCATCGATGTGGAGAAGATCCGCGCCGATGAGCGGCCCCGGAACGCCGGCGACAAAGGCCACTGGCGGCCCGTGCTCCGGCGCCAGAATGAGCGCGCTCAGCACCGCTGTTAGCGGCGCCACAAAGCCTGGCATGACGATCCCGACATTGGCGACAGGCGTCGCGATCAGATAGGAAACTACCGTGTTGATCGTCACCGCAACGACTACGGCCCATATTGCGGCTTCTCCGAGCGGCACAAGATAGAAGAGCTGATAGAGCGCGATCCCAATGGGTATCAGCGCCCCGCCGACATTGACCGCGATGATTGTCTCATGGCGTTGGCGGTTGAGCCATGCGGTCGATTCTCCGTCCAACCCGATGAAGGCGAGCGGATTCGACCAGACGGGCTGTTGGTGAACAATGCGTCTTATCGGGATGTTGATCAGACCACCGGCGATGATCGCCATCATAAGCTGGAAGGCCGTCTGCGGCGACAAATGAAGCTTTGCTAAGCTCGCGACTGCGATCTGGGTTAAGACGAAGGGAAAGAGCACCAGCATGATGAGGCTGACGAGAAGCGACAATCTATTCGTGGTCGGCATGGCAGCGCATCCTGTAGAGTGCGCCGTTCTCCCACAAAACGGGGCGAATAAGTTGATCCAGCTCAACCAAGCTTGTCACAACGTAACGCCATGTCGAAGTTGTCCTTACGAGCAAGCGTAGTACTCCAGGGACTTCCCGCCGCGACCGCTTATCGCCCGAGCGCGTCGAGCCATTGTTGCCTCGCGCGCTTGCTTCTGCTCCAATCAACCCAGATTGGAGTCGTTACGGGATGTGCTTTTCTGCCACCGCCAGTTTCGTCGCGGGCGGCGTTCTGACGGTCGCAGGCGTTGCAACGCTTCAAATGACATCGCGGAAAGTCGATATCGCGTTTGCGGCAATTCCCCTGCTGTTCGGCATGCAGCAGCTCATAGAAGGCTTCATTTGGCTGTCGCTTCGGCACGAGGCCGTCGCTGACGTCACGCTGACCTTTTTGTACTCACTCTTTTCTCACGTTCTTTGGCCAATCTACATTCCGTTCGCTGTGCGTTTGTTGGAGACCGTGCCCTGGCGCAGAAGGGCGATGGCCGTCTGCCAGGCCATCGGGTTGGCAGTGGGTCTTTACCTCCTCTATTTTGTCGCGCTATTTCCAGTGACGGCACGTGTCGTCGGAAGTCACATCGCCTATGAATCCCCCCACTTCTACGCCATCCCAACCATGGCCATGTACCTGATCGGGACGTGCGCCAGCAGCGTTTTCTCAAGCAGCAGAACGATTCAAGTGTTCGGCGCGCTCGCCTTCGTGACCTTTCTTGCCGCGTATGTCATACATATCGCTACATTCTTTTCCGTTTGGTGTTTCTTTGCTGCGGTTCTGAGCCTGATCGTCTTTATCTACCTCAGGCAATCGCGCTTGGGCGCTCACGCGTAGCGATATGGGTCCAGCACCTCGAGCCTTGCCAAGTCTGACACCGCTCGGAAGTATGCTTGAAGTACATTCTACCGGCCCACGGGTGAGCTTCTATCACCGTGGTCGAGGCTGCTCGTTTCGACCAGAGAAAGCAGCCGTTCGACGTCATCTTTCCTGCAAAGCTCCGTGCCCGGCGCCAGGAGAGCGGCACTTCCAGCCGCCACAGCGTAACGAGCTGCCAGCGGCAGTTCATGGCCCGACGCAAGACTCCAGACGAACGCGCCCAGGAAGCTGTCGCCCGCTCCAACCGTGCTGGCGACCCTCACTTGCGGCGCGCGGAGGCGCCAAGCGCGGCCGCGCGTGACGATCAACGCACCGCGCTCGGCAAGGGTGAGAGCCACAACCTCCGCGCCGCCGCGGAAGGTGATCGCTTGGCAGGCTTCCAGCCATTCGTCTTCACTTTCCAACGGCTGTCCGACAAGCGCCCGCAGTTCGCCGAGATTCGGCTTCACCACCGCGACGCCTTCCGCGAGAGCCACCCTTAGCGCGAGCCCCGACGTATCCAGCACAACCCGCGTGCCCACTTGCTTCATTCGGCGCGCGATGCGGGCGTAAAGGTCATCCGGTATGCCCACGGGCAGACTTCCGCTCGCGACAAGATAGGCAGGCGCCGGCGACAATGCCGCGACGGCGTTCAGACATGCATCCCAGGTGCGTTCGTCGACCGGCGGACTCGGCAGCACGAACCGGTATTGCTCTTCCGTGCTTTCATCAACAACCGTCATGTCCTCACGCGTGAGCCCGCTCATGGTCACGACATGCCCGCGAATACCTTCGCGGGTGACAAGCTCGTTGAGTAGCGCGCCCGTGGGGCCACCTGCAACATAGATCGCAAGCGGATCCAAGCCGAATCGCTTGAGCACGCGCGCAACATTGATGCCACCGCCACCGGGATCGTACTTCGCTGGCTTGCAGCGCAACTTACGAATCGGAATGATCCGCTCAACGGACGTCGATACGTCGATGGCCGGATTCATTGTGAGCGTGACCAGGCGTCCAGAAACGATCATTGCGCGGGTTGTCGCGCGCCGTTGGGAACGCCACCCGACGGCGGGCCGTCGCTGGTCACGCGCACTGCAAACCCTTCGAGCCGCACCCATTTCAGCATCAGCGCGTTCACCGCAACGATGACCGAGCTACCCGACATCGAGAGCGCAGCAATCTCGGGGCTCAGCAAGAAGGGATAGAATACGCCAGCCGCAAGTGGAAAGGCGATCACGTTGTAACCCGCGGCCCACCATAGATTCTGATGCATCTTGCGCAACGTGGCGCGCGAAAGGCGTATGGCCTTGACGACGTCGAAGGGATCGCTGCGCATCAGCACGACATCGGCGCTCTCGATCGCGACGTCGGTTCCGGCGCCGATGGCAAAGCCCAAATCCGCCTGGGTAAGAGCCGGCGCGTCGTTAATTCCGTCACCGACCATGCCGACGCGATGGCCTTGCGCCTGCAACTCCTTCACTTTCTCCACCTTCTGCCCAGGCAGCACGTCGGCGAGGACGATGTCGATCTTGAGCTCGCGTCCGATGCGCTCTGCCGTCGCCTGATTATCGCCGGTCAGCATCGCGACCTTGACGCGGGCGGCCTGCAGTGCGGCGACGGTGGCCGACGACGTCGGCCGCGGTTTGTCCGCGATCGCAATCAAGCCAATCAAACGGCCCGCACGCGCGACGTGAACGACGGTTCGACCACCGCTGGCAAGGCGTGCGGCTTCTCCGACCAGGTTCCCGAGGTCGACGCGCGCCTCATCCATCAGGCGGCGGTTGCCCACGAAGACCTTGTCGCCCGCGACGCGCGCTTGGGCGCCGCGACCTTCGAGATTCTGAAATGCTTCAGCGGTCGGAGCCTCTGCGCCTTTCGCGCGACGCAGGATCGCTTGCGCCAGCGGATGATCGGATCCCTTCTCGATCGCCGCCGCCGTCGCCAGAACCGACCGCTCGTCCCCGTCAGGCCCTGCCACGACCTCAACGACTTCGGGCTGACCCATGGTCAGCGTGCCGGTTTTGTCGAACACAACGACATCAAGCTTGGCCGCCTCTTCAAGCGCGACAGCGTTCTTAAGCAAGATGCCGTTGAGCGCGCCGCGGCCGGTGCCCACCATAACCGCCATGGGCGTCGCCAGGCCGAGTGCGTCCGGGCAGGCGATGACTAAAACCGTAATCGCCATCGTCACGGCAAAGAGGAGCGAAGCGCCGCCAAGAGTGTACCAGAACAGGAATGCCAGAGCTGAAACGATAATCGCGGCGATCACCAGCCATTGCGATGCGCGATCGGCGAGGAGCTGCGCCGGCGCTTTCGAGTTTTGTGCTTCCTGGACCAGCTTCACGATCTGCGCAAGCGCCGTGTCCGCGCCGATCTTGGTTGCACGATAGCGAAAGGCCCCACTTTTGTTGATGGTGGCGCCAGCGACCGTGCTGCCCGGTCCCTTGCTGACCGGCATGGATTCGCCGGTGAGCATCGATTCATCGATTGTCGATTGGCCCTCGATGATCTCGCCATCGACCGGAATTTTGTTCCCGGGTCTGATAACGACGACATCGCCGACGACGACATCGGCGGTCGCAAGCTCGATCTCCTTACCGTCACGCAAGACATTCGCTTTGGGCGGGGCCAAATCGAGTAGGTGGCGAATTGCCTCCGATGCTCCCGCCCGCGCCCGCATCTCCAACCAGTGGCCAAGCAGGATGAACACGAGAAGGACGGCGGCTGCCTCGTAGAATTGCTCGCCGCCATAGATGAAAGTCGCGCCTATGCTGAAGAGATAACCTGCGCCTACGCTCAGAACGACCAGCACCGCCATGTTGAGGACGCCGCGTTGAACCGCGCGCCACGCACCGACAACGAATGGCCAAACGGGATAAGCGATGGCGCCCGTGGCCAGAACGAACATCACGATCTCGCGATCCCATCCGGCCGGCAGCGGCAACGGAGGAATGGGGAGGCCCATGGGATGCAGCAGAAAGATCGGAAGCGCAAAGAAGAGCGCTACAACAAAGCGATTGCGCATATCCGTCGCCATCGCTGCCGCATCATGGCCGGCGTGCATGTCTTCGTGATCGGCATGCGTGGCGCGCCCAGGCGGCGCCTCCAGCCGACACACGTGGTTTGGCAGCGACTCGCCCCTGCAGTGAAACCCGCAGGCCCGGATGGCTTCCGCGATCGCCGCGAGGTTCGTCTTTGTCGGATCGAACGTGACCGTGGCCCGATCCGCGGCACGATTGACCAAGATGCTCTTGAGCCCCGGCTGACGCCGAACGAATGCCTCGACGACTTGCTCATCGACGGCTGAGAGCATGCCGCCTATGTCGATGACCGCAGTCGTGACGGAGTCACTCGGTTGGCGGGACTTTGCAGCGCCGCTCGCGTCCGCATGGTGATGGTTATGCATTCCGGTGTGGTCGTCCATGGATGTCACCGAACGGCCTCAAGCGCGAGGGCGACGCCTTGCCCGCCGCCGATGCAAAGCGTGACGAGCCCGCGCCGAACGGCGTCACGCCGCATGCTGTGGAGGAGCCGGGTGGTGAGCACCGCCCCCGTCGCGCCAATGGGATGGCCGTGCGCGATTGCACCGCCTTCAACATTCACGAGATCCTGCGGTAACCCGAGTTCGCGCATAAGCGCGACAACGACGGCGGCGAAAGCCTCATTCACTTCCGCGCGCTCGATATCGCCGATGCTCCAGCCGGCGCGCGCGAGGGCTTGTCGAACGGCAGGCACCGGGCCCAAGCCAAAGAACCCGGGTTCGACGGCGCCGACGCCGAACGCCACCAACCGGGCCATGGGTTCGATGCCCTGTTTGTCCGCCCAGCGTTCAGTCGCAACGAGCATCGCCGCAGCGCCGCTATTCAGTCCCGGCGCATTACCGGCCGTGATCGTACCGTTCTCGCGAAACGCTGGCGCAAGTTTCGACAAGCTCTCAAGCGTGGTGTCCGGCCGATTGTGCTCGTCCCTCTTGAACGCGACATCGCCCTTTCGGCTTTTCAAGACGACAGGGACAATTTCCGCGTCGAACTTCCCCGCCGCTTGCGCATCTGCAAACCGCTGTTGCGTACGAAGCGCCCAGCGATCTTGCGCGTCACGCGATATTTCAAACTTGGCCACCAAATCCTCCGTGACCCAGCCTGAGTGCTTGTCCGAGAACGCATCGTTGAGACCGTCGCGAAGCATGCTGTCATGGATCGGGGCATCCCCCATACGGTATCCCCAGCGTCCGCCGGACAAGAGGTATGGCGATTGATCCATGTTTTCCATTCCGCCCGCGACCGCGCACTGTGCATGGCCAAGCATCAGCTCTTGTGCTGCAGCAATTATAGCTTGGACTCCGGAACCACAGACGCGGTTTACGGTCATCGCCGGTACATGCGCCGGGATTCCGCCTTTGATCGCAGCTTGCCGCGCGGGATTCATCTTCGCGCCCGCTTGAACGACCTGCCCCATAACAACGGCTTCGATCTTGGCGCTGTCGGTGCCGGCGCGCCTCAGTGCGTCACGAATGACAATGGCGCCGAGTTCAGGCGTCGCGACGTCCTTGAGCGATCCGTTGTAAGTACCGATCGCGGTGCGTGTCGCGCCGCAAAGGACAATGTTGGACTGTGTCATCGCATCGTCCCTCATCCATAGAGTTGCTTGAATGTTGCTTCCTGAATCCGGTCCCGAGCTTTCCGCATCCCCTCGAGCGTTTTGGTTGTGTCTTCGCTGAGCTTCCGCTCGGCGGCCCGCAGCGGATGATCGGAACGCGTGGCCGACCGATTCCTGCGCACCTGTTCCGCTAGAGCGGCTACGAGGTGCATCCCAGGCGAGAACTTCTCCGACAAAAGGTAACGATTTGTGCGCATCGGATGCAGCCACTTGAACATCGCAGCCGACCACGGCGTCGAAAGAGTCTGGACCCATGGGGCCCAGAACGTCCGATAGATGCTCTCGTTGATGTCTGACAGACGGCGCACGCGCGCAAACGCTTCGTGCGGCGTGTTGAAAATAAGGTCCTCGACACGACGCTCCTCGAAGGCCACCTGATATTGCGGCTTGTGGCAATCCGGATCGCCGGTCGGATTTGCGATCTTCATTTCGTAGAGACCGGGCGCCAGCTCCTCGATCTCGCCAAGACTTTCCAAAATGGCGCGGTGCTCGAGACGCGCGACGGAGGCCGAAACGAAAATGCCGAGATGCCCGACATGCGGGTTGATGAGATAGACAATGCGCTGACCCGCGGCCTTAAGCGCGTCGCTCGTCCCGTAGACCGCCTTGAGCCATGCAAGCGCCTGGTGCGGAGGCGTGATGTTGTCGCCGTATGAGGCGAAAATCACGAGCGGGGCTTTCAGAGTGCGCAAATCGATCTTGACATCGTCGCCGAGATCGAGCGCGCCCTGCTCAAGCTCGTTGCCGATGAAGAGATGATCGACGATCTCGACGATCTCCTCCCGGCTAAAGCTGTACCAAGCGTTCCACCAACGTTCGAACTCGAGAAATCGCTCTTCCTCCTCGTCGATGTTGAGAAAGAGGTTCGCATATTTCTCCCAAATGGCGTTTTCGGGCTTCAGCGACTCGAAGTTCTGAATGAGCCAAGCGCCGTCGAAGCGCCCGTTGCCCAGGTCGGCGAGCAGGTTGGTGATCCAGCTGCCGCCGAGAAGTCCCCCGACGAGACGCATCGGGTTGGCGCCGGACTCGCCCGCCCAATAGGAGAGTGGAGAGCCATTCAGCACAACGGCGCCGACGGGACCTTGGCAATGAATCGCAACCAGAGTCGCCGCCCAACCGGCCTGACAATTGCCGTAGAGCACCGGAAGCCGTCCCGGATGACGCGCCATGACCTCGTCAACGAACCGCCGCATCGCATGAAGGACGTCCACCAGCCGTTGATGCGGCACAGCGGCAGGGAAGAACGAGACGAAGTAGACGGGAAATCCTTCGCGCAGGGCGATGCCGACCTCGGACTCACGCTTGAAGCCGCCGATCCCCGGTCCGTGGCCCGCGCGGGGATCGATAATGATCACCGGCGGCTTGGTCTCATCGACGCAACTATCAGCATGGGCGTCGCCGACCGCCGTGATGCGCAGCAGCGCATAGTTCGCCGGCCTGTCGAAGCGACGTGCGTCGAGCAGAACCTCGTATTGAAACGCGAGCACCGGTGGCATCCCTGCCTCGTCATGCTCCAGCATGATGTTGGCGCGCTTGCGCAACGCGTCCCAGAACAAGATAGAGCGTTGCCAAAAATCGATCGCATAAGCTGGCGGTGCTACCATGCCCTCCAAAGCCGTGTCGGTCGCTTTGACAGCCGGCGCCTCGACCGGGACCGGCTTGAGGGGACGCGGTTCCGCCGGCGCCGCGGCTGTTGCTCGTTGGCTCTTCGACCTCTGTGACATCGACCTTAGCTCCTAGGTTCTCGCTGCGACAGTGTTCAGTGCACGATCATGCCCGCGACGTGGTATCCCGCATCCACGTGGACGACTTCGCCGGTGATCGCCGCGCCGTAGTCGCTGACAAGCAAGAGCGAGACACGTCCTACTTCGCAGGCATCGATCGCTCGGCGCAAAGGCGACCGCCGGGCGGTTTCGTCGATCAATTCGTCAAAATGTGCGATGCCGGAGGCGGCGCGTGTCTTGACCGGACCTGCGGAGATCGCGTTGACGCGAATGCCTTTTGGCCCGAGTTCGTGCGCCAGATAGCGCACCGAGGCTTCCAGCGCCGCCTTCACCGGCCCCATCACATTGTAATGGTCGACGACCTTCTCAGCCCCAAAATAGCTCAATGTCAAAAGACTGCCGCCCTTTGCCATCATCGGCTCAGCCATCCGCGCCATGCGTATGAATGAGTGGCACGAGATCGACATCGACTCGACAAAGCCGTCGCGCGAGCAATCGACGAGCCGTCCATGCAAGTCTTCCTTGCGCGCCCAAGCGATCGAATGAAACACGACATCGAGCCTGCCATATGTCTCGCTGACCGCAGCGAACACGCTTTCAAGTTGTCCCTCCTTCGCCACATCGCAGGGCATGAAGAGCTTGGCGCCGAGTTCTTGAGCGAGCGGCGCGACGTGGGGCTTCGCCTTCTCGTTTAGGTAGGTCAGGGCGACTGCGGCGCCCGCCTGATGGAAATGCTTGGCCGCCCACCAGGCTAGGCTGTCTTCATTCGCGATACCCACCACCAATGCGACGCGGCCGCTTAGATCAATGACTTCCATGCACGCCGTCTCCTCAAAGCCTTGCTTTTTCGTCAGAGAGCTGACCCACCGAGGTACCGTCCCACGATCACGCCGCCGGTCATAGCCGCGATCAGCGCGGCACCCTCCAGCCGCGCCGGCGCTGGCAGCGGAATGTCCAACAAGCGGCACCCGATCCCCACGACCACAGCGATCGCGATGGCCAGGACGTCCATCATGGCCGTTCCACCCGGCCAACACTCGTATCTTTCTGAACAATGCCCGACGGGCCCGCGCAGATGTCGTCGCAATTCGCTGGCGGACTCACGACAAACCGGCCAGCCAGCACGTATCCTGCCGTCATCGCGCCGACGATCAGGGCGCCCTGGATCGTCGGGGGCGACGGTGCGGCAATCCCAAGCAGTGCGGTGGACAAGCCAATCACGAAAGCGATCGAAGCGCCGAGGGCGAGGCTTGCCCGCCTGCTCCGCTCGCGTTGCACTGGTTGGTTCATGATGCGTTCCAAGCTGCTTCCACGAAACTCAATGGCCGGAGCAGCAGCCTTGCGACTTCGCTTTGCCGCGCGCGTATTGCTGTGGCGCCTGCTTGAATTCATCTCCGCAGTGCTTTGAGCAAAAGTAGTAGGTCTCGCCTTCGTGCGCGACTTGTGTTGCGGCATCACGTGTTTCAATCGACATGCCACAGACGGGATCGGTGACCTTCATGTTGCTTCTCCAATTTGTTGCGTCAATCGATGCGAGGGGAATTGTGACGCGCCCGCGCGAACGCGTATTGCGCCAGATCAAGGGCGCCGGAACGGATCGCCGACACCCAGTGCGTGGTTCGTCTTTTCGATCGATGCACGGGGATCAGCCTCGCGCGCTGTCAGGGCCCTGATCGCATCGATGGTCTCGGGGATCACGATCGCTTGATTGTCGACCATGTACGCGTAGAAGGCCTCGTTGCCCTCAACCGCGAGCATGTCTTCCCAGACGGCAACTTCGTACATGTTGTCGCGCGGGCGACCGAAATCGGCCATCAACTCCTTGACCGTATTGAGAGCCGTTAGCCCGTCCTGCGTGCGAATGAAGGCGATGCGCGGCGAGCTTCGCAATGCTGCTAAGATCTCGTCCTTGCTCGCCTTGCGCGTAAGATCGACCACCCAATAGTGCAGGTGGGCCAACGTCTCTGGTACTTTCACCGCCATCGTCACGACATCGAGGTCCGGGTCGACCGTTTTGGCGTCGGGCCCTTGGTGGCTCGGAATCTCGGCCTCGGGAACAAGCGTGTTCATGATGCCGCCGGTGTGGCTCTCCCAGGGATCGGTGGCACGGCGGAGCAACGTGCCGCGGGCGCGCCGCAAGAGACCTGCGCGCTTCAATGCGGTCAGTGTTCGTACGACCGAGGTCGTGTTGCAAGACACCACCCGGGTCGCCGCCCGGCCCACGGCGCCCGCATAGCTCGATTCCGCGACGAAGGAGTGTCCCGTTATCTCGTGCTTTTCACCGCCCTGAACGATGAACTTTATGCGGCGATCGCGGTACAAGGTCACGTTCTTCGCAGCGATCCGCTTCGGCGTGCAATCGACCACGACTTCGGTGCGGTGCAGTAGCTCGTCGAGAGACCCCGAAGGCTTGAGCCCCGCAGCCCGCATGGCCGCGAGATGCTCGCCGTCGGCCGCGAACAGATTGAAGCCCTTTTCGAGCACCAGCCGCATTCGCCAGTCGGTGTCGACATCGACCACGCCGACGACTTCCATGTCATCTTGGGCAGCCACGGCGTCGACCACGCGTTTCCCGATGACGCCGTAACCGTTGATGGCAACCCGGATCTTGGTCGCTGTCGGCATCGTGCTCTCTCCTTTGTTCGTGCAAGTGTTATTTGAGCGCACGTCACCTCACCGTCTGGCGGCTCGCCTTCTGGAGCGCGTCAGCATCCACCATGGCGACCGTGTTGATGCTCCGTCCGATCCGGATCCGCCTTGCCATCTCTTCCGACTTCGGTTTGGCCGGTGGATGCCGGGTCTGAAGTGTGACCCCGATGCCGGTGCCGACCATGACCGCGATGCATAAACAAGTGCATGTAGATCATGACACCCGCGAACAGCAGGATGGGCCAGTTCTGTGCAAGAAACGACATTGCCATTCTCCTTTGGATCAGTTTGGCGTGTAGCGCGAGTGAGTGCCTGACCCAGATCAAGTTAGGGTCAAGATTTTTCAGAGAAGCGCGCCGACGCCCTCTGCAATATCTTGATAGACGTCGATTGCATTGGTCGCGTGAGGAACCGTGTTACAGGTGATCACCTTGGCGGCGCCGCTGTGCAACAGGTCCTCGTAAGCCGAACCTGCAAAAATCGCGTGCACGCCGACGCATACTGGTCGCGCCAGTCCTGCCTTAACGACATGTTCTGTCGCAGCGATCATGGTTCGTGCCGTCGAAATAATGTCGTCGACGAGCACGGGCGTTCTGTCGCGCAATGAGTCAATGTCTGGCACAGAGACTTCGACTTCGCGGTCGCCGTGTCGCCTCTTTTCGAGGACCACGAAGGGACACCGGGCCCCGGCCGCGACTTGCGACACCCATTGCTCGCTTTCCGAGTCTGGTCCGATCAAGACCGGCGCCTTGACATGTTGCGCTATCCAGGCCGACATCGCCGGCGCCGCCGCGACGACCCGCGAGGGAATGGAATAGACTTGTCCGAGTTCGCGGATACGGTGCAGATGCGGATCGACCGTCACCACGCCGTCGATAAAGCTGGACAGAAAACGCGAGAAGTAGCGCGCGCTGACTCCCTCGCCAGCGCGGAAGCTGCGATCCTGCCGCATGTAACCGAGATACGGCGCGGCGAGAAGGATGCGCTTGGCGCCGAGGTCACGCAGCGTTGAGGCGAGAAGATAGAGTCCAACGGCCTTCTCATTCGGTCGATCGAGCCCGCAGGCGATGATTGCGACCTTGTCCGCGACGCTGCCATCGACCCTGACATAAATCTCGTCATCGGGAAAGTGCCGGAACTCAAGCGGCACCACTTCACTCTTCAAGTGCACGCCGATGGCGGCCCCCAATCGCTCGTTGTCCGGATAAGCGAGAACGACGTGCGACATCAGAGCGGTTCCAGTTGAAAGGGCGCACCGTGACCTTCGGCATATTCCGCGGCGTAGGCCATCTCGCCGGGCGTCTGTGCGTGGAGGGTGAACAACGGCTGCCCCTTCGCGACGACCTCGCCCGTGCGTGCGCGCATCTCGAGTCCTGCCGCGGCCGACACGGGCGCACCCGCAAGCTTTGCTACGCGTGCAAGCTTTCGGTTGTCGATGGCAGTAATGCGGCCTCGCGCGGACGCGGTGAAGTCGCGCATGAATGGTGCGATGGGCGGCGTGCGGAGCCCCCCTTGCGCCCCGCAGATCGCCTCGAACTTGCGCCAGGCTTCGCCGCTGTCAAGGATACGCGCTGCCTCGGCGAACTCCGTTCCGCGTGCCTTGCCGCCCAAGCCCAGTGTTTCGGCGGCGAGGCGTAGTGCGCGCTCGCGCAAGTCGGCGGGCGCCGCCTTGTCGCCCTTCAAGACGGCGACGACGTCCTTCGCTTCGAGCGCGGGGCCGATGCCGATCCCGACCGGCTCCGTTCCCTCGGTTTGTACGGCACGAATGTCGAGCCCCATCGCTGCCCCGGCCACGACAAGCTTGTGGATCAAGCCGCGCGCCGCCTCCGGCGTCCGCACCTTCGCGGTTGCCCCGACCGGAACGTCGATGACGACGTGCGTGGAGCCAGCCGCGATCTTCTTGGAGAGGACGGACGCCACCAGCTGGCCGTCGCTGTCGAAGTCGAGCGGCCGCTCGATGCGTATCAGGATATCGTCGGCCGGGCTCAAATCCATCGCGCCGCCCCAGACGATGCAACCACCTTCCCGCTCGACCACACGCCGCATGGCGGCAAGATCGAGCGCAACGGGCGCGAGCGTTTCCATCACATCGGCCGTGCCCGCGGGTGACGTGATCGCGCGCGACGATGTTTTGGGCATGGTGAGACCCGCGGCTGCCGCAATCGCCACGACAATCGGCGTCGTACGGTTGCCGGGCAGACCGCCGATACAGTGTTTATCGACGACAACGTCTGCTGGCCATTTCAGTGTGGAGCCGGTCGCGACCATGGCCCGCGTAAGTGAAATGGCTTCTGAGAGAGACATGCGCTCGCCCGCGCATGTCGTGAGAAACGCGGCCAGCTCAATCGGCGAGTATCGGCCAGCAACGACGTCCCGGACGATTTCGAGATATTCGAACGCATCAAGCTCCGCGCCGTAAATCTTTCGCCGAACGCTCGAGAATGAATGCAAGGGCTCCGGGTGAGCAAACGAAAGCTCCATTCCCTCTTCGACGTTTAGTTCCCTCCAAGCGACCTCAGAAAGTCCTGCTTGGTCAATCGCAATGAACCCTTCCGAAACCACGTTCAAAGTTGCAATCAGCGATCGCGATCCGGCGGAAACTTTGACGCGCGCTTGCACTTGAAAACCTTCCGAGCGGCACACGTGACAGTCCGCGCGCATGAACACGACCGGCTCTTGATAGGTGTCGATGCCCATGCGGTGGGCGGTAATGGCCGCTCCTTGGCGCGAATGCTCGCTCATGCCTTGCCTTCGTTCAACTCGACGCTTTCAAGATAGGCCGGGACTCGGCACTCCCAGCCGAGGTCTCGCTCAATGCGCGTGCGCAAGGCATCCGCCGCAGCCGGCTCGCCGTGTGTGACAAACACGCGGCGCGGTGCCTTGGGTACGCGCCGCAGCCAGTCAAGCATCTCGCTGTAGTCGGCGTGTCCGGACAAGTTGCTGAGCATGGCGATCTCGGCCTTGACCGGCACGTCTTCGCCGTAGATGCGGATCGTCTCGGCGCCGCCCAGCATCGCTGCGCCGCGCGTGCCACCCGCCTGGAATCCGGCAAACACGACCGCATTGCGCGGGTCGGGCGCGAAGGCTTTGAGATGGTGCACGACGCGCCCGCCGGTAGCCATGCCGCTGCCGGCGATGATGACCATCGGCCCCTTGCGCGTATTCAGCGCTTTCGACTCCGCGACGGAGTTGACGATCTCCGCCGCATGACACATCGCCTCGCACTCGTCGTGGCTGAGCCGGTGTTCTGTCCGGTGGCGGTGGTAAATCTCGGTCACATCGGTCGCCATCGGACTGTTCAGGTATACCGGCAGGCCTTTTGGCAATCGACCGTCGGCCTTCAGACGATGAATGCACCACAGCAGCGCCTGCGTACGCCCGACCGCAAACGACGGGATGACAACAGTGCCGCCGCGGGCCGCCACCTTGGCGATGATCGTCCCCAAAGCCTCGTGCGGGTCGGTCCGATCATGCAGACGATCGCCATACGTGGACTCGACGATCATGTAGTCGGCGCCGGGAACGACCTCCGGGGGCCGCATGAGAGGATCGTCCAGGCGGCCAAGGTCACCGGTGAAGGCGACACTCATTGCCGATGCGCGGATGGTGACGGTGGCCGCCCCCAAGATATGCCCGGCCGGCAAGAACGTGGCGTCGAGACCGGGTGCCGCAGCAAAGCCAGACGCAAACGGCTTCGGCGCCAGTTGCTTCAGCGCCCGGTCCGCGTCGGCTCGATCATAGAGCGGCAGGGCTGGCCGGTGCTTCGAGTACCGCTTGCGATTGGCGCGCTCGGCATCTTCCTCCTGCAGGTGAGCGCTGTCCGGTAGCAAAATCCGGCACAATTCGGCGGTCGCCTCCGTGCAGTAGATGGGTCCGGCGAAACCGCGCTTCACAAGCAGCGGCAAATAACCCGAATGATCGAGGTGCGCGTGCGTCAGAACCACCGCGTCGACGGCACGCGGGTTGAAGGGCGGCGCATCCCAGTTTCGCTCGCGTAGCGCCTTGTAGCCCTGGAACAGGCCGCAGTCCAAGAGGATGCGATGGCCTCCCTGCTCGACCAGATATTTCGAGCCCGTGACGGTTTCTGCCGCGCCAAAGAAACTGATTTTCATGTTGGGTCCTTGTTCCTATTGCCGCTGGCTGATGCGCGTTCCGTCGCTCACACGGTCGCTCGGGTGCAGCACGACCCGATCGTTTTCAGAGAGGCCTGACACCACCTCGGCAACGCGATTGTTGCGGTGACCAATTTCGACGAGGGCGGTTCGCGCCCGACCGTCGACATCCTTGAAGACGGCCCACTTATCGCCCACGCGAAAGAGCGCGCCGATCGGAACGGTCAGGACCTTGTCGTCGGACCACGTCACGATATGCACGATGACGCGATAGTCGTGACCCAAGCCGCCGCGGCGAGCGGGCGGATCGGTGAAGTCGATGATCGTACGCACGCGCTGCTCTTCAATGCCGAGCGCCGACACCTTGAGGAAACCGGACGGCTCGACACGGCGGACGCGCCCGTGGATGGTATCTCCGCCCCAACCGTCGATGTGAACGATCTGGCCCGCGCGAACCTGCACGGCGTCGCTCGAAAGAAGCTCGGCCGAGATTTCGAGATCTTGCGGATCGCCGATCTCGATCAAAGGTGTGCCGGCCGGAACCACCGCCTCGCTTTCGAGAATGCGCTTCAACACCTGTCCGGTGAGCGGCGAGCGGATCTCGACGCAGCAACCCGGACCGCTGCCGCCCGCGGCGATCGGGTCGGTGGCTGGATTCTGCAGCCGCGCCGCGGCACTTGCCAGCTCGTTGCGTCGTACCTGAAGCAGCGCCGTTGCGCTCGCGAGAGCCGCTTCGCTGGTGTCGGCATCGGCCTTCGCCTTGTCCAAGGCGGCTCTCGACATCGTTCCATCGGCAGCGAGCTTCTGCACACGCGCCAGCTGTTGCCTGGCGAAGGTCAGAGCGGCTTCGATGCGGCGCCGTTCCGCTTCCGCGAGTGACACCGCGGCATTTGCCGCGGAGCGTGCCGCCACCAATTCTTCGTGCAGCCGTGGATCGTGGAAGCTCGGCGCTGTCGGCTTCATGACCGCGACGACGGTTTCATTGGCGGCCACCGCGTCGCCGACCTCGCGCGCTGAGCGCAACACCGTTCCGCTGAGCGGCGCCGACACGGTGTACACGTGACGGATACGCGTGCGGGCATCCTCATCGACCGTGACCGCCATTTCGGTACGCGTCACCGCTGCAAGGTCCACCGGCACGGGGCTTGGCCAAGCGAACCAAGCAAGGGCGATGAGAACAATCGCCGCGCCCGCGATCGTGATTGCTCGGCTTCTGGATATGGTCGGCATGGAGATCAATCCCGGGTCTTGAGGACAGCAACAAGGTCGAGGCCGAAGACGCGCTTACGCACCGCGAGCGCGGAAACGAGCGCGGCTCCGATCACGACGATGCTCGCCATTGCATAGGTGAAATTCTCGACGACGAGGCGAACCCGCATCAGTTCACCGGCGAGCCGCGTCTTCATGATCCAAGCAAGGCCATAGCCGAAGAGCCAGCCTGGCGGCTGCGCGAGCAAGGTCAGGAATGCGAGCTCGAGCAGTAGGATGCGAAGAACCTCGCCATTCGTGAAGCCGAGCACGCGCAAGCTCGCGAGATCGCGCGCGCTCTCCGAGAGCGAGATGCGGGCACTGTTGTAAACCACCCCGAAAGCGATGATAGCCGCCAGACCCGCATAGATGCTGGCCATCGTCGTGATCAGCAGAGCCACCGCCTCGCGGAAGTTCGCGAGCGACACCGGCTGTAACGCGAGGCCGCTGACCGACGGCATCGACTTAATCTTTGCGTAGAAAGAATCGAGCGCACTACGATCGAGGCTCACGTGAACGCTGTTCGCAGCCGGCACTTCGCGCATGAGCCGCTGCAACGCCTTGTCGTCCATCATCCCCCGGATGCCAAAATAGTCCTCGACGGTTGCTGCCACAGGCACGACGACCGTTCGGCTTTGCCCTTCGAGCAGATCGATCTCAACTTCGTCTCCGACCTTTACCCCCAGAACCTGCGCCAGCATGCCCGAAATCGCGACCCCCTCTTCGGGCAGAACCACTGGATGCAAGTTGGCGTCGATAATGCGGCTCAGGTCCGCGCTCTTCGGCGTACTGCGGAGCAGGATGCGGCGTTCGATGCTGCCGTGGCGGATGCGCACCGGCACCTCCCGCGACGGTTGCACTGCGAGCACGCCGGGCAGTTGCTCAACGTCGAACACGACATCGGCAGGCCGCCGCTCGGCGAAGCTCACGGTCGCGTCCTGCCGGTCGGCTAGAAAATACGTGACGTCGATCAGGTTCTCCATCGTGTCGCGCGTGAAGAGTGACACCACCAGGATTCCGGTGGCCATCGAAATGCCGAGCAACGTGAAAGCCGTTCGCGCCGGGTGACGGGCGATGTTGCGCATCATCATGACGGTCGGCTGGCGCACCAATCGATTGAGCGCCCATCGTTTGGGCAGCAGATGCCCGAAGCGGGGCGGCGCCGGCGGCTGCATGGCGACGGCTGGCGGCAAATTCACGACGACGCGCAAAGCGCGGACTGCTCCGATGGCAGCAGCGACAAGGCTTAACGCCGCGCCAATGACATAGGTCGACGCGTCCCGGCTAAAGATCAAGAACGGAAAGCGGAAGAAGTCGCCGAAGAGCTGCGTGACGTAACTGCCGAGCCAGGTACCGGCGAGACTGCCGATGGCGATTCCGATCGCCGCAATGATCAGCACAAACTTCAGATAGTGCGCGGCGACGGCGCGATTGGTGTAGCCCAGCGCTTTTAGGAGCCCGATCTGTTCCCGCTCGAGGGCAACGAGCCGTCCCAAAGTCAGGTTGACCAGAAATGCCGCTACCAAGAGAAAGATCGGCGGCAGCGTTCGGCTCATGTTGTTGAGCATGTCGAGCTCGTGATCGAGCCAGGCATGCGATGTTTGATCCTTACGCCCGAACGCCGCACGGCCGCCATAAGGCGCCAAGACGTCGTCGAGGCGGCGGATCACGTCCTCTTCCGTCGCGCCCGGTTGCAGCTTCACCGCGACGTTCGAGAAGCCGTCTCTCAGATTGTAGGCGCCAGCGAGCGAGCGCTCGCTCATCCACACGATGCCATAGCGGCGATTGTCGGGCATGATGTCGCCGGGTCCGACGGCGAAGATGAATTCCGGCGAGAGCGCGGTACCGACAATCGTCAGCTCCCGTTTACGGCCGTTGAGGATTGCTGCAAAGCGCGACCCCAAGACGAATCCATGCGCGTTGGCGAAGCTTTCGTTGACGACGACTTCACGCTCGCTCCCGCGCTCCGGCACGCGTCCAGAGCGCATATAGAGCTTGTTTAGGACCTGCTCGCGCTTGTCGGGCAGGGAAATGAACTGGCCGGTCGCGGGTTCGCGGAAATTCGCGATGTCGAGCAGGCCGAGCTGAGCGATACGCGGCTCGATCATGGCCACGCCCGGAATTTTCTCGATTTGCCCGATCACATCGTTCGGCGCGCGCCGCACCTGTGCGAACACGTCGGCGAAATTATAGCGTTCGTAGTAGGCAACGCGCGTCTCGTCGAGCGAGTGATGCGAGCCTACCGCCAGAATAACCGTCGAAACGCCCCCGGCGATCACGAGCGCGATCGCAAGCGTCTGCGCCCACAGCCGCCGCAAGTCCCGCAGGAGCTTCACGTCGAGGACGCGAATACGCAGCCGGCGGGTCACCATGTCACCTCCGACGCCTGCTTGCGCTTTTCGTTCTTCTGGACCGTGGAAATGCGCCCGTCCGCGAAGTGCAGCACGCGGTCCGCCACGGCCTGTATCGCGGCATTGTGCGTGATGATGACCGTGGTCGTACCCAGTTGCTCGTTGACCGACAGTAGCGCCTCGATGACTTTGATGCCGGTCTTGGAATCAAGCGCGCCTGTGGGTTCGTCGCAAAGGAGCACCTCAGGACGCTTCGCGATCGCACGGGCGATGGCAACGCGCTGCTGCTCGCCGCCAGAAAGCTGAGCCGGGAAATGGTCCATGCGATCCTTCAACCCGACGAGCGTCAGCGCTTCCTCGGGTGGCATGGGCGCCTTCGAGATTTCCGTGACGAGCGCGACGTTCTCGTATGCGGTCAGGCTCGGGACGAGGTTGTAGAATTGGAAGACGAAGCCGATGTGATCGCGGCGGTAGAACGTCAACGCTTGCTCGTCGAGTGCCGTCAGATTGCTGTCTTTAAAGAAGAGGGTCCCGCTGGTCGCCCGATCGAGGCCGCCCATGATGTTGAGCAGAGTCGACTTGCCACTGCCCGACGGCCCGAGCAGAACGATCATCTCGCCATTCAAAATATCAAGATCGACGCCGGCGAGGGCGCGCACCTCCACCTCACCCGAAACATAGACTTTCGTGAGTTGGCGTGCGCTGAAGATCGTGTCGGCAGCGGGTGCTGGGTTCATTTTCCGCCAAAGCCTGCGGACGGGGAACCGCCGAAGATCTGCCTCAGGCGCGGAAAGAAGGCCGGGACCTCGCGCATGTAGTCGCGATAGGCGTCGCCAAATTCCGCGACCGCGTCACGTTCCTCGCTGCGCGCGAGGCGCACATACATATACGTGAGCACCGGAAACATCGCAAGCGTCAGCAGCGTCGGCCACTGCAGAAGGAACCCGAACATGATGAGGACGAAGCCGTCATATTGCGGGTGGCGCACGTAAGCGTACGGGCCCTCCTTCGCCAGGACACCCGCTTGCTGCGCCGCATGCAGACGATACCAGGCAACAGAAATCAGCCAAAAGCCGCCACCGATGAAGATCGAACTCAAGAGGTGAAACGGTCCGAAATGTGGGTTGCCACTCCATCCGAAGAGCATCTCGAGGAGATGGCCCGAGTCGTGAGCGAACCAGTCAATTCCTGGAAAACGTGTCTGAAGCCATCCGGACAGCAAGTAAATGGTGAGCGGGAACCCGTACATCTCGGTGAAGAGTGCGACTAGAAACGCGCTGAACGCGCTGAAGGATCGCCAGTCGCGCGTCGTGCGCGGCTTGAAGAAGCTCAACGCAAACAGAATGAACACGGCTGAGTTGACGATGGCAAGCCACCACAAACCGTAGGCGGGCAGAGATTCCGAATGAGACATGTTTCACTCCGACCGATTGGCGTTGCGTTTATCGATTGAACTCGAATCCTCATCATGAGAGTGGTCGTGACGGCCATGTGTACCGTCACCAATCGACCGATGTCCGTGAACGCGACCGTGCATGTATGAGTGAAGCACGATGCACAGCCCAAGCAGAGCGAACGGCACGTAGGGGAGCAAGAATCCGAGATGCGCCCGATGCTCGACGAGCAGGAAGAACGCTGCGATCAACGCGAATGCGCAAAAGATCCAGCTGGCGGCGCTACCTACAAATCGGGGACGGTCGTCTGGAGTCGGTGTGGTCATATAACTCTCCTCATTCCGGGGCACCGGCGAATTAGGCGTATTGTACGTCTGAACAAGCAGCGCTACCGAGTCGTTCGACATCGGGAACCACGATGTGCTTTCTGCTTTCGCCGAAGACGACAATCCCGCGTCGGGCCAAATCCGTGATCGTCCGGCAGACCGTCTCGAGTGTAAGCCCCAAGTAGTCGGCGATAACTTTGCGTGACATTGGCAACGAAACCTCGTTGATTCCATGAGCTGCATCATGCTCCAGCACACTCAGCCTCAGAATGAACGTACAGATCCGCTCCTCTGCCGTTTTGCACCCCAGCGACACCGCGTGGTCGTGCATTGCGGACAATTGCGCTTCGAGTTGCTTAACAATGCGCATGCGGAACGCGTCGGAGCGTCCAAGCTCGCTTTTCTTGAAACTGCGCAGGACGGTCGGCACGAGCGTGTCGCAACAGGACTCGTGCTGCTCGCTCGCCGTCATCCCGCAAATCGCACCAGGAAAAGCAAATTCGACGACCTGTCGCCGGCCGTCGTCAAGAATTCGGTAAATCATAACGGCCCCGGACACGATCTCGAACAATCGATCCGCGTCGTCACCGGCGCGAAACACAGCGCGGTTCTTGGGTAGCTTGAATCGTATTCCCAGTTCGCCGATCGCTGCTTGAGCGAAACTAGGATGACGGCTGCCGCTTTCGATCGGTGCTGAGGCTTGTTCGAACACCTTGTTTCTCCACTTCCCGTACCTACGAACAATGGCGACATGAAGTGACCGGAAACAGTTGTGGGTTGTACGTAAGGAACTATGCGTAAGGTGTTTTACTTACGAGCCGTCGCACGGGCGATACCAGCCAAGAGATCACCGGCGGAAACCGGCTTCTCGAAGAAATCGGCCGTAAACTCGCGCTGTAGCTTGGCGCGGAGCGTCGCACTGCCAAGCCCAGACATGAATATTGCCGGCGCCTTGGCGCCACTCGCGCGGAGTTTTCTCAGAATTTCCGGCCCCGTCCCATCGGGGAGGTGGACGTCAAGAACGAGGCAGTCGCAGTTCGCGCACGAGGCACTGCCCAATAGGTCGTCGCCGCTGGCAAAAGCCTCGACTTGGTACCCATTCGCTTCCAACAGGAGCTTGAGCGATTCTCGAATCGCTTCGTCGTCATCGACGATGACGATCCTGCCTTTCCTGCAACCAGTGTTCACGAGGAAAGTCTGACAGTCTCCGGCCGGTCGCGATATACGGACTTTTGCCTATTGGGGCCGCGGCCTCGGGCGCCCGCGCTACGCCGTCCCCATTCCAGCTGCGAGCGCCATTCGAACCAGTTCAGCGAAATTCTTGACCCCAGCTTTCTCCATCAAGCGGCTGCGATGAATTTCCACTGTCCGGGGGCTGATGCCGAGTTTGTGCGCGACAGTCTTGTTGGGATTGCCCGATACCAACAAATCCAAGACCTCGCGCTCGCGATCGGTTAACCGGTCGAAGCGGCTTTGGGCCACCTGTTGATCGCTTATGGCGAACTGCGCAGTTCTCGTGCGCTCCATTGCCCGCGACACCGCTCCAAGCAGATCTTCGCGCGCCATTGGCTTTTCGATGAAGTCAATTGCGCCGGCCTTCATAGCCCTAACCGCCAAGGGCACGTCAGCAAACCCCGTCATCATGACAACGGGAACGTCAATACGGCGCTCTTTCATCACCTCGAGAAGAGCGAGGCCATCCATGCCGGGCATACGGACGTCGACAAGGGCGCAACCCGGCGCATCTTGAAGGACCGTGAGGAACTCCTCGGCAGAAGCGTAGGTCCTGCAATGGAATCCATTGCCTTCGAGGATCGTTCTGATGGAATCGCGGACAGACTCGTCGTCGTCGACAATGTAAACAGTGAGCGTGTCAACCATTTGCTTGACCCACTGGGCTATCGCCATCGACCTGCGGCAACATGAAATGGAAGATTGTTCCTCCATCCGGGCGGCTGCGAAACCCTATGTGCCCTCCATGGCTTTCTATGATCGTCTTGCAGATGGACAGACCGACGCCCATTCCCTGGGCTTTCGTCGTTGCGAACGCCTTGAACAGCGTGCTGGCGATTCCCGGCGCAATTCCTGAACCGGTATCCGCAACTTCGACCCGCACACCGTTTCCTTCACGCATCGATGAAATTGTTAGTTCTTTGCGTGGCGCGCTTTCCAGCGCATCTACTCCGTTCCGAATGAAATTGACGATCACCTGCTGAATTTGAACACGATCGACTGTAACATCGGGTAGATCGGCGGCCAATTGCAGCAGGATTCGCGTCCCTCGGCTCGGCAGGCCCACAACACCAAGAGCGAGCGCCTCTTCAATCAATTTGTTCACGTTCTCGCGCCGACGTTCCACGTCGCGCCGATCCATGAAGGCGCGTAGTCGTTTTACGATGTCGGCTGCGCGGTTGGCCTGCGCCTCGGCCTTTTCGAGGATCGCACTCAACATCTCGCTTTGCGGTTGCGTGGTCAGGATCTGGCGGCTTGCCTGCAAGTAGTTCGCAATTGCTGCCAGCGGTTGGTTCACTTCGTGCGCAAGACTAGAAGCAATTTGGCCCATCTCGCCAACGCGGCTGACATGAAACAGCTCGCGCTGGAGCTCCTGGACCCGTCGCTGCTCGCTGTGGATCTCGGTCAAATCCCGAAGGAAACCGACGAATATTTTTGCACCGTCGATTTCTGTTTCACCGACCGAC
Organism: uncultured Flavobacteriaceae bacterium; assembly: GCA_964547645.1. Lineage (GTDB taxonomy): Bacteria > Pseudomonadota > Alphaproteobacteria > Micropepsales > Micropepsaceae > SZUA-430. The sequence continues at coordinate 29,467 of CAZJOM010000006.1, read as the reverse complement.
AATTCAATCGGAAACGTCGAACCGTCCTTCTTCTCTCCTGCAACGACACGGCCGATTCCGATGATGCGCCTCTCACCGGTGCGAAGGTAGCGTTGAAGATATGCATCATGTTCGTCGCGAAAGTGGGGAGGCATGAGCAACTTCACGTTCTTGCCAACGACTTCCTCCGTCGAATAGCCGAATAGCCGCTCCGCCGCGGGATTGTACGACAGGACGATCCCATTTGAATCGATCGTAATGATCGCGTCGAACGACGTACGCTCCATCGCCGACAACAAAGCCGTGCGTTCGGGCGCGACAGTCGGCGCTGTTGACGCCGGCGAAGTTCGCTTTGTTGCTTTTTGCTTTGGCGGCGTAGGCGACACGCTTCTTAGGTCCTCTCAATTGGAGTCCGGGTTAACCGCCGCCGCCAGCTCGCCGCACAACCGCAGATGGCGCAACATGTGTAGGCGGTCCAAGTTGCCGCGGCGGAATGGCCTAACCGCGACACGCGACTCGGTCCTGCAGCGCGCGAGCCACTCTGCGCCAGTTTCGGACCGTACGCTCACCGACTCATTGCAAAGCAATTTCATCCGTTCACGATGAGCTCGAACAGCGGAACCATTGGTCGTCTGAGTACGAAAGTGTCCCTTCATTGCTTCCGCCTCGCACGCTTCAACCAAAACGGAGAGCCGCGACTCGGGAGCTGAGGATGCGCGGGCTGGCGCCGACGCGATCGCAGCGATCGCTACGCTAGCGAGAAGCATTGTCGAAAGAACGTTCATGAGAGCAGTCCTCTTGATTTTTTGTTTCATACCGACCTCGACTTGGGTTGCCCGGCGCAGCCACGTGTCCGCACCGGGCGGGCAATGCTCCCGAGTGGAGCAATCTCATTTGGCCGCCGGATAATTGGCGCGAATGCTCTTCAGCACCGCTTCCAACTTGGCGAGGTTGTCCTCCGTGCCAGCTTTGTCGTTGGCATCTCCCGTCTGATCGAGCCGTTCGGCCAAGGTGTCCACGAATTTTGCCTGAGATGTTACTTTCGCCAGCGCTTCAGCGGACAACTCAGGCGAGTGATGGGGCAGTCCACGCACCAAGTCACGGATCGCAAATGCATGCTTGTGAACGTTCTTCAATGCGTCCTTCTTGATGTCGGCGCGGAGTTCGCCGAGGTGCGTGTCAATCGCCTTCCAGATCTCGGCTGAGGTTGTGGGGATCGTGGTCGTTTCCTCGGCCGCCACCGCCGGTGTCGCTGAGATCGCGGCCGAGCCGAGACCAATAAAGGCTGCCGCGAGAAGCGGCCGAATTCCCATGTTCATTCTCTTCACTCCTTCTTTGTCTTTGGGTCATGCAGTAGCCGCGGCGAGGCGCGCGGCCTTCGACTCGCGTCGAAGCTCGATTTGGCGGTAGAGGGTCGGGATCACGACCATGTTCAGGAAAGTCGATGTGACGAGACCGCCGAGGACGACCTCCGCAAGCGGACGCTCAAGTTCCTTGCCCACGGGCGAGCCCCACAGCAACGGCACGAGGCCGAGCGCCGCCGTTCCGGCTGTCATAAGAACCGGCACCAGGCGGTCGAGTGTGCCTTGGCGCACAACCTCCTCAATGTCGATGCCCTCGTGGCGCAGCTGATTGAAATGCGTAACGAGAATGATCCCGTTGCGCGCCGCGATACCGAAGAGCGTTATGAAACCGATGACGGCCGCAACGCTCATGTCGGCGCCAAACAGGAAAAGACTAACGACGCCTCCGATCATGGCGAGCGGGAGGTTGATCAGCACGAGCAGCGCTTCGCGAAAATTCCCGAACGCTTGATAGAGCAGCACGATCGCGACAAACACGGCCAAGACGCCAAAACCCAACAACACGCGGTTCGCTTCCTGCTGACTTTGAAACTGCCCGCCATACTCGATGTAATAACCGGCAGGTAGTTTGAGTGAAGCCGCGATCTTCTCCTGGGTCTCGCCGATGACGCTACCCAGGTCCCGGCCTTCGACGTTGAAGGCGACCACGATACGCCGGGTCGCCGCTTCGCGATTGATGATGTAAGGCCTGTCTTCGACGCTGACTCGCGCAACCGAGCGAAGCGGCAGCTTTCCGCCCTCACGCAGGGCGGGTGTGTCGATCAGCATATCGCGCACATCGGCTACTTTAACGCTTTGCGCGTCGCCCAGCCTGACGTGCAGATCGAAAGTGCGCTGACCTTCCAGCACCTTCGAGACCGTTTCGCCGTTCAAGTACATCTCGACGTCTCTGAGAGCGTCACCGGCGCCGACGCCGTAACGCGCCGCGCGATCGCGATCGACCACTATGCTGACCTGCGGAACCTTGATTTGCTGTTCCAAATTGACGTCGACCGCGCCCGACACGTCCGCGACAATCGCCTGAATCTGCTGGCCGATACGATAGAGCTGATTGAGGTCGGTGCCGAACAGCTTGATCGCGACCTGTGCGCGTACGCCCGATTGTACTTCGTCCATGCGGTGGGCGATGAACTGGCCGACATTGAAGACGGCGCCTGGAATCAGGGCAAGGTCTTCACGCACCCGACGCAGAAGTTCATCAGGAGCCATTGTTGGGTCACGCTCGAAATCGAGCTGAACATCGAATTCGCTGAAATTCGGCGGCTGGGCATCTTCGTCGAGCTCCGAGCGTCCCGCGCGCTGATCGATGGAAATTACCTGCTTGTAGGACAGCAGCGTGCGGCGCACCTGCGCGCCCAGGCGCATCGACTCTTCGAGGTTCGTTCCCGGCAACGTGGTCATCGAGATGATGTAGTTGCCCTCGTGAAACTCCGGCAGGAACGACCGGCCGAAGAACGGCAGCAACGCCAGCGCGCCGGCTAAAAGTGCAATTGAGGCGCCGACCACGATAGCTGGGTGCGCCAGGGATGCTTCTAGAAGGCCGCTGAACCCCCTCTTCAAGCCGACCACGAATGCCGTTTCGCGCTCATGGCCCTCGCCTTCTTGAGCCCTCGGAACCTTGAGTTCCGCGATCGTCATGGGATGGAGGGTTGTCTCGTCGACCTCCTGCTTCTCCTCGCGGCGCACGAGCATCAGGTAGCAGAGCGCCGGGATCACGGTGATTGCGACCACGAGCGATGCGAGCACTGCGGTGATGTAGGCGATGCCGAGCGGTGTGAAAATTCGACCTGCGAGCCCAGGCAAGAGGAAGATCGGCACGAAAATCATGCACACGATGAGCGTCGCGTAGACGACGGAGTTCTGTATCTCCTGTACCGCGTCGAACACGACCTCGATAGCCGAAGCGGGCTGCATCGCGTTGCGATTCAAGCGCAGACGGCGCACGACGTTTTCGACGGTGACGATGCCGTTGTCGACCACCTCGCCGATGGCGATGGCCAGACCGCCCAACGTCATGGAGTTAATGCCGACACCGAATTGATGCATAACGACAAGGCCACCGATGAACGACAGCGGCATCGATACGAAGGTGATGAGCGACGCGCGCCAATTCATCAGGAATATGAAAAGCACAGCGATCACGATGAGCGCGCCTTGAGCGAGCGCGATTTCGAGGTTGTAGATCGCCGCCTCGATGAAGTTGGCCTGGCGGAAGACTTCCGTATTGAGCGAAATGCCGGCCGGTAGCTCTTTCTTCACCTCGGCAAGAACTTTCTCGACCTTTGCCGTGGTGACGACGGTGTCGGCGCCGTACATTTTCGAGATCGTGCCGACGACAGCCGGCTCCATGGCGTAGGCGGCGTCGCCGCGTTTTATCTCCGCGCCGAGCCCGACTTCCGCGACATTTGCGAGTGTAATGGGCACGCCCTTCCTGACCGTGATGACTGTACGGCGTAGTTCGGAAAGCGACGCGATGCGGCCTTGGCCGCTGACAATGAGTTCTTCACCACCCCGCTGCACGAAAGACCCGGGGACGTTCAGATTGGCGCCCTCAAGCGCCTTGCGCACTTCTTCGGCGCTGACTTTGTAGGCGAGCATGCGCATCTGATCGAGGCGCACCTGGTACTGCTTCACCTCGCCGCCAATCGACACAACCGACGCGATGCCGCCAGCAGCAAGCAGCCGCGGACGAATGTCCCAGTCCGAAATCGTCCGTAAATCCATGGCGGAGTGTGTTTTGCTCGTGAGCGAGTACTTCACGAGCCATCCCACGGCCGAAGTCACGGGCAGCATGACCGGCGCCTGCGAACCTGCCGGCAACCCGGTCGCGACGCTTTGCACGCGCTCGTTGACGAGCTGGCGGTCGAGATAAATGTCGGTCCCCGACTGAAAGACCACGACGATCGTCGACAGCCCCACCGAACTCGACGAGCGAACCACGTCAACGGATGGAGTTCCGTTGATCGCGCTTTCGAGCGGATAGGTGATGAGCGCCTCGACGTCCTCGGGCGCCAGGCCAGGCGCCTCGGTTTGGATCACGACCTGAGGCGGCGCGAATTCGGGAAATACGTCGACGGCCATTTCGCGCAGGATAAAGCCGCCGGCAATTGTCGCCGCGAGCGCGACTGCCAGGACCAGGAGCCTGTTTCGAAGCGACCAAGCTATGAGGGCGTTGAACATCGCTCTAGTCCGCGTCTGCCTTAGGTGACGCACCGCCCGTGAGCCACTGTGTGTAAACCTCGCGCGCGCCCACTGTGACGACTTTGTCACCAGGCACCAGTCCGGAGGTCACTTCCGTGTACTGATCGTCGGCAGCGCCAATTTCGACGTCGGTGCGCGTAAACGTGTTGCCCTGGCGTACGAAGACGAATTTCTCGCCGCTTGCCTCCAGTACGGCGCTGTTTGGCACGGTCAAAGCCGCATCCGTCTTGGCGATAACGACGTCGATGCGCGTAAACAGGTTCGGTTTGAGCAAGCCTTTGGCGTTGTCGAGTCCGACCGCGATCTCGGCAGTACGCGTGTCCGGGTCGAGCGCTGGTCCGACATAGTTGATCGTCCCGGAAAACACTTCGCCCGGATAGGCCAGCGCCTTGATGTGCGCCGTCTGGCCGACGCGAACTTTTCCCAAATCCTCCTCGTAGACGCGACCGATCGCGCGCATGCGGGCGAGATCGCTGACATGGAAGAGCACGGAGTTCGGCTCGACACTCTGACCGACGATGATGTTGCGCGCATCGACAGTACCCGCGATCGGCGCTGGCACGACAACGCTTGGCGGCGGATTGCCGACGACGCGCGACTCGACGAGCGCAAGACGGCTGCCGTTTTTAACCGCGTCCCCTAAATTCGCGTAGATCGCTCGTACAATGCCGCTGAACCGGAGCGTCACGTCGGCCTGCGCGTCGGGAAGTGGAGATATCTCGCCGTGCACGGGGAGCAGACTTTCCATCGGCCGCAGATCGGCGCTCGCCGTTTGCAAACCCAGGGCTTTGATCTGGGCTTCGGTTAGCTTCACTGGACCCTTCGGCCCCTCGCCTGTCCCAATCTGCTCGCCGTGGGCGAAGGCCTGCTGCGGTGTTGCGAACGTCATAACGGCAGCGAACAGGAGCGCTGAGAAGACCGCATATCGGCCAACGATGATGCGTTTCACTTCATTGCTCCTTCGTTCTTCGGGTCGACTGGATGGGTCATCAGATCGGCGTGCGCGACCGTCACCGCGCCCAGCGCGACAAGGCCCTGGAAGTATTTTGAAAGCGCGTCCGTGTAACTCGTTGCCGCTTCCTTCGCTTGCCGTTCGGCTTGGACGACGTCCCCGATCGACACCTGCCCCTTGCGATATGCCTCACGCGCGAGCGCGGTGTTCTTGCGCGCGAGCGGCAGCGCCTCCTTCTCGTAAGCATCGACGGCGGCAGAAAGCTGCAGAAGCTGCTCGCGCGTGCCGGCAACTTCATTTTCGATACGTTGGCGCAATGCGGCTGCCTGCTCATGAGCCACCATCTTGTCGGCGGCCGCGGCGTCCCGCGTACCTTCATTGCGGTTCAAGAGCGGAATGGGAATGGTCAGCGTCATCGTGAGTACGTCGTCGGCAGGCTGCCGCGGCAGACCTTCGATCGCGAGCCGATCGCGCGTGACGCCCAAGGAGACGCTCCAGTCTTCCCAGGCCGAAGCGGACGCCAACACCTTCTCCGCTTCCGCGCGGTTGGCGGAGAGGTCGAGAGTTCGCAGATCCGGCCGGTGCGACAGGGCATGCTCTGTGAGCGCGTCAAGCGAACCGATTGCGGCGCGCGCCGGTAACTGCCCGCTCATCAGCACAAGAGATTCACTGCCGCCAAGCCCGATCAGGCCCGCAAGCGTGCGCAGCGCTGCCGAACGCTCGCCCGCGAGAACAGCCCGATCTTGCTTGAGGCGGAGCAGCTCGAGGTTCGCCGCGTTGACATCCAGCTCCGAGACTTCGCCCGCGCGAAAGCGGTTGCGACTCGCCGCGGCAAGCTCATCGACCACGACGATCAGCTCGTCGCGCAGCTTTAAGGCTTGTTCGGCGGCGACGACTTCATAGTAGGCACCTGCGACGTCGCGAATGAGCTTGCGCTCTGCCTCATTCACCTCGGCAAGCGCCCGCGCTACGTCGACGCGCGCAACATTCTCCGCCAGCCCAATGCGGCCTGAGATCGGAAAATCCTGCGACAACCCAACACCGCGCGAAAACTCGCCTTCGTTCGCGAACGGGCGATCCGTGTCGTAGCTGAGCTCAACTCTCGGATTTGGCCACAACCCGGCCTGCCGCAACCGACCAATCGCGGCTTCCACCTGCGCGCGCGCCGCGCGCAAGTCGTGATTGCGCGTCAGCGCGAGCCGGACCACACCCTCCGCGTCGAGCTTTGGTTCGTCCGCGTGCGCGCTCAGGCTACCAATCGCCGCAGCGAAAACGAGCACCGCGAGCGCTTGTGCGGCCAAGCCGCAAAGCGAACGCCATCTGCGATGCATTGAAAAAGTTTCCTTACGCTCCCATCGCTACCGGTTTGGGCGAAGCATCGGACCCGCGCTTCGCCGCGACGTTCTTGGCGAACGTCAAGCGATGCGTGAGGGAGGAGCGAGCGGGCTGTAAGAAAAGAGACGCGTACTTCGTGTTCGGGGCGGTCCCGTCGCCGCCTCAATAGGTTCGGACGCGATCGCGGTCTCGTCACTCGCCCGTTCGACCGTGTAGATGACGGCGATCAAGATTATCTTTGGCGGCGTTGCTTCGACTGGCGTCGCCGTCATGAACTTGGCTTCGGCAAACGAGCGGCAGCATGAGAACGGCTCATCGTGATGAGTGTCGGGGTGGCTCTCTGTCCCGCCGTGATTGTCGGCAACGACATTTGCGTGCGCGATTTCGAGTGAGCCAACGCAAAGGCCTGGCACGACGGTCCAGCCGATCACCAGCGCAATCGCGACAAAGCGCGTGATCAAATTGGACAAAGATCTGCGGTACCAACTCATGGTTTCAAACTGTCCAGCAGACACAACTGAATGTCAATTCGCCGAAAGCGTTGGTGGGCACACACGCGGTAGGCGAGCGGCCGATGGTGGCGTCAGAGTCGCGTTTTTGCATCAAATTTGGGACCTGGCCGCTAACGTTTTGTTAGGGAATACATGCAGTGCGTCGCGCTCGTGCGGTCAGCGTAACGAGCTGCGGCCCGCGAGAAGCGGGCCTGCAACCCTCACCGTTTGTCAACTCACCGTGATCGATCCCGCCATTCCAGCCTCTGCGTGGCCTGGAAAGTTGCAATCGAACTCGAACTTGCCTGGCCGGGTGAATTGCCAGACGAGTTCTCGCGTTTCGCCGGGCTTCACGGTGACAGCGTTCCCGTGCGTTTGGTTGTGACCCGGCATGCCATTCATCCCGGCAGGATTCATCGTCACCATCGCCTCCATCTCCTTGCGGTGATTGAGCTGAAACACACGGTCGCCGATGGTTAGCTCATGGTCTTGCTCGCCCTTGTTGACGATAATGAACTTGATCGTGTCGCCGGTCTTGACCGAGAGTCTGTCGATGTCAAACTTGATCTCGCTCGCCACAAGGCGAACGGTACGAACCACGTTCTTGGGATCGCCCGGTCGGCCAGCGAGGTTCTCGTCGTTCGAAGGACCGTGTGCCAGCGCGGCGGAGCCCAGCAGCGCGACGGCAGCAAGAGAGGCAGTCAATATCCGAATGGCAGTCATCATTGTGTCCTCAATTGGGTTGGGTGGGCCGATGGGTCCAAGCTCATCGGCCCGAGTGGACGCTCAAGAGCAAGCGCTCGCGCTACTGATTTTGCGGTGCGGGCGAAGGCGGCGGCGTCTGAGGCTGCGCTGGTTGCCCCGGCGCGCCTGACCGTGGCTCTTTCGGCTTGGGGCATGGTACCCGAACCGGGTATGGCAGCTTGTGGAGGGTCCGATAGCAGCGCTTGGGCTCGCCGCTCTGAGTGTCGGCGGCAAACGCCAGGCTGTTGGCGAGAAGAAACGCTGCCGCTGCGGCGGAAAGAATAGCTTTCGTTTTCATCTGAAGTCTCCTGATATGAGCGCAGTCGCGCTCGTTGTCCAATGAACGATCTACGATGGTACGCGTGGCCGCGCTCGGCATCGCGCACTGCGAAAGTCGTCAATTGGCGTTAGATCAGGAGGCGCCCCGTGCGAGCATGGACATCGGTGTATCGCGTAACGCTTGGCGGGTGCGCGAGACGTGGCGGCGGCTGAGCACGATGGATCAGCGTCGGATCAAGCGCGGACAGAACCGAGGGAACGCTCCGCAGAGAGAATTTTTGCAGACCACCGAGGATTGTCGGCTGCACGGCGACCATACGCGCGTGAAGGATACAATCGCCGTGCGCGGCATGGGCCAGACAGCCGCCACGCAAGCAACTCGCTTCGGTACAGCACGAGGAAGGGTTAATGTTGTCGTAGAGTCGGGAACCGACGAGACAATCGCCGGCTAACGCAGGGCTAGCGTAACTCGCCACTAATAGCACAAATGCGAGCGGGGTCAGCCATGTGAGCCGACTCGCCAAGAGAAGCGTCGTTGAACCTCTCACGCTCATTGTACCTCTAATACGGGATTGTCAGACCGGAGCATTGATCCAGATCAGCTAAACCCGGAACAGCGGCCCGAGACGTGTTTCGCTGACCGCGCACAAGGGAATTTGGGAGGGTGCGCAAAGTCGAGCGAAGTCGGAATGAGATGACTTTCATGGAGGCGGGTTTTCGGAAGGGCGCCACCGTCGAAGGACAGACGGCACAAAGCGTAGGTACAACAACACGAAGCCGGACACCGCAAGCACGAAGGCGATTGCGGCGGCTGCGATAACAAGCGGATGGTTGAAGTTCTCGCGCTCTGAGTAGTCCATGATGTGGAGCGACCAGAGGAAATCGTAGATGCGCCAAGTCGCGGAGCGACGCGCTGCCACCTTACCTGTCGATGCCGAAACGTAGATGTTGGTCTCGTCCAGGTCGTCGAACGATATCCGCCAAACAGGCAGATCACCGCGAAACTCAATCGGCGGCTTCTCTGTTATGAGCGTCGCATTGGTCACCCGACCAGCACCGGCGAAATCTGCCTTAGCAATCTCCATCGCATGAGCTTCGCTAATCGGCGAAAGCAAGTCGCCAGTTCGCGCATCCAGGAGTACCGGAGACGATCCATCGACTGCGATCTCGTATACCGGCTGCCCGGCCAGCGCTCGCAGCTCAACCCGGGTAACAGCACCCGCCGGCGCTCTCTCAAGAGCGCTTGCAATCGGGACAAGACCGACGGCTCTCAGATCGATCGTTTGTGGTTTGCGGATGTTGTGCTCGCCACGCACTTGAGAAATGGGAACCACGGTCATGAAGAGGCCGCTCGCCGACCAAGCCAGGAGCTGAACTCCAACGACCAACGCAATCCATTTATGCAGGCGAGGCGCCCACCGTCGCACAAGCATTGAGGAACTCCTAGTCAATGGTAGTCAGCAACACACGATCGTCCTCGCCTCCGTGAGGGACACACTCACTTGGTGACTGGAGTCGCCGGCGGTTTTCGTGAGGACGAGTGCGACTGAACGATGAGCCAACCTGACGCGGTTCGCTTCAGAACACTGGTCGCGACGCCGACACGATCAACGGGATCACCTCCGCTCTTGAGGACAATGCGGTAGGTATATGACTCAGCGGCGACAGCAGTATCGTGTTCGATCCGCACGGAAACGTCGTAATTGTCGAAGCGAAACGACGCGAATTCAGCAAGTTCCGGCCCGAGGTGATGAGCGAGATAGTTTTGGTAGGTCCCCTCGCGACCACCTTGCTCAAATATCTGCGAGTCTGGCGCGAACAAACGTTCTGTCCCGGAGGCATCGAGCTGTTCGATCGCGCTCTTGTACTCCAGCAAGACCGCTTTCACAGCGGCTTCTTCGTCCGACGCAGCGCTTGCTGCGCTGGCGGCATGCTGGGCGCCCAATGTCGCTGCCGCTCCCAGTAACGTGAGAACGAAGACGGCTTGCGTAAAGTGCTTCCATATAAGCATTGCCCTTGAACCCATCTGGTTTCTCCCCCAATTCGTGACGGCGCTGCGCTCGCCCGGGCAAGCGCAGCGCCAACGTGTGTGGCTTACCGAACGACGATTTTTCCCGCCATGCCAACTTCAGCATGACCTGGGTAGTTGCAGGCGAACTCAAACGTGCCGGCTTTGGTGAACTGCCAAACAAGTTCCTTCGTCTCGCCCGGCTTCGTCATCAGCATGGTCTCGTCCATGCCTTCGTGACCCAGCATCTTGCTCATGTCCATGCCGGGCATCGCGGCCATGTCTTGCATCATCTTGCGATGTTTCAACTGCGTGGCGCTGTCGCCAAGCGACAGCTCATGGTCTTGTTCGCCCTTGTTGACGAAAACGAACTTCACCGTGTCGCCGACTTTGAAAGTTAGGTCGCTGAGGTTGTATTTGATCTCGGTTGCTTCGATGCGCACCGTTCGAGAGATTTTCTTGAGGTCGCCCGGTTGACCGAATGCCGTCACACCGCCATCCGAGTGACCGGCGCTCGCGAAGGCCGAAGTCGCCAACGCCAGCGCGGAAGTGATTGAAAGAGCCGTTATTGATGTACGTGTCATGGTCTTCATCCTGTTGTTCGAGGGTTACAGTCTGATCCTGAGGCCGAAGCGGATGGAGACCGCTTCGGGGTCTTCACCCGCAGCGCGGGCGATTTGGGACGTCTCGCCGAGTTTCCGGTCGTAGACGACATCGACATAGGGCGCGAATTTGCGGTCGAACTCGTAGCGGAGTTGCAGACCCGCCTCGATATCCGCCAAGCCGGCACCAACGCCCAGTTCGGGAATGTCCTGCGCGTAGGCGTTCGCTTCAACGTGCGGCTGCAGAACAAGCCGTTGCGTCAAGAGGAGATCGAACGTCTGTTCGAGACGCACGGCGGCATCGCCGTCTTCGCTCAGGAATAGACGTGCGTCGGTCTCGAAGAAGTAGGGTGCCAAACCCTGCACGCCGAGCACCGCCCAGCCAAGCCCGCGCGGTTCCGTGTCGTAGCGCACGCCCGCTTGAAGGTCCCAAAAGGCTGCGATGTTCCAGCTGACGAGCGCGCGGATCTCCGAGGACTCAACGTTGCCGTCGAGCGCTTCCCCCTCGGCCTCCAAACGGACTTTCACATCATCGCCGCCCACCCACGCATAGGCGTCCCAATTAATGAGAGCGCCACCGTCACGCTCGAACCAGTTGTTGTCGGCCCCATCGATTTCCGCGCCGGCGCCCCAGAACAGGACTGGCTCTTCCATCGGATCGTTCTTGCTGTGAGCACCCGCCGCGAACGCAGACGTTGTCATCGCAAGGGTCAAAAGAGCAGTCGCGATTGGAATGGACCGGTTCATCGCGCCACTCCCGCGCTCATACGGGCGACGACGACCTTCGTCATCATGCCGGAACTCATGTGGTAGAGCAGATGACAATGGAACGCCCACTCGCCCGGTTCATCCGCGGTCAGCATCACCGAGTAAGAGGTGCCGGGTGCAACGTTGACGACGTGCTTGTTGGGCAAGCGATCCGCGGGCTGACCGTTCACGAGCTGCACGAACATGCCGTGCAAGTGCATCGGATGGGCCATCATGGATTCGTTCACGAACGTGAGTTTTACGCGCTCGCCGTAGTGAAGCTCGATCGGATCGGCTTCGCTGGCCTTGCGGCCGTTCAGCGTCCAGATGTAGCGCTCCATGTTACCACCGAGGCGCACAACGATTTCGCGGGCCGCCGGGCGGGTGTCCTTTTGCGGCGTCAAGGATCTCAGGTCCGCATAGCGCAGCGCCTTCATGCCCGGCGGCGTGCCGGCATCCGCCCAACCGCGCAGAGGGCCGGAAGGCTGAGCAGGTTTGGCGGCGTCATCCACGCCGGGCATGCCGCTCATCCCGTCGGCGCCGTGGTCCATGCCTTCCATGCCTTCCATGCCTTTCATATCGCCGGAACCATGATCCATTTGGCCCATGCCGCCCGGACCATCCATGCCCTTCATGCCACCCATGTCGTGGTTCATGCCCATATCCGACATGTTCAGCACTGTGCGCGGCCGCAGTGGCGGAATCGGGGCTGACATCCCTTCGCGCGGCGCCAGCGTGCCGCGTGCATAGCCCGACCGATCGATCGGCTCGGCCAAGATCGTGTAGGCCATGTCTTGAGGCACCACGATTACGTCGTAAGTTTCCGCAACCGCGATGCGAAACTCGTCGACCGGCACCGGTTGAACGTTTTGGCCATCGGCTTGTATGACGATCATCTTCAAGCCGGGGATGCGGACATCGAAGTAACTCATCGCGGAGGCGTTGATGAACCGCAAGCGTACGCGCTCGCCCGGCGTGAACAGACCCGACCAATTTTGGGAAGGCGATTTGCCGTTTACGAGAAATGTGTAGCCCGAAACATCTGAAAGGTCGGTCGGGTCCATGCGCATATCGCCCCAATCGAGGCGATCGCGCAGTGCTCCCCAAAACCCGTCGCGGCGCGCGTCGTCGAAGAAATCACCGAGCGTCCGCTTACCGTAATTGTAGTAGCCGGCGTCATTTTTGAGGTTGCGCAGAATTTCGTCCGAATCCTCCGATGTGAAGTCCGACAGCACGACGACATAGTCCCGCGCCGCCTGCACGACCTCGGGCGCCGCCGGATCAATCACAAGGGCACCGTAGAGACCCGCCTGCTCCTGCGTGCCGGAATGAGAGTGATACCAGTAGGTACCGGCTTGCCGAATCTTGAAGCGGTAGGTGTACGTTTCACCGGGCTTGATGCCTGGATAGCCGTTGAGACCGGGAACGCCGTCCATTTGCCCGGGCAATAGCAGACCATGCCAGTGAACCGACGCATCTTCATGCAGGCGGTTTGTGACATGGATCGTGACGTCCTCGCCCTCTTTGAAGCGAAGCGTCGGCCCTGGGACTTGGCCGTTGATCGTGAGCGACTGAACGGGTTTGCCCGTTACGTTGACAGGCTGGCGGTCAATCGTCAGCTGGTACTCGCCAGCGCGTGCCGACGATAGCAAACCCAAGGCGATGAAAAGAAACGTGAAGACGCGATAGAACATGGGGGCCTCGATGCTTAGCGGAATCGACAATTCGCACGCGCGTGCGAGAGGCCGACCGCTAAACGAGGAGACGCCCGGTGCGTGCGTAGGTTGTTTTGAAGGGGCTGCGTGCACCGTTCGGGGGCGGGCGCCCCTGCCGCAACGACAACGCGACTGCCGGCGTAGTTACGGCAGACGGCGCAAATACAAACGATCCGGCAGCGCTTTTGACGAGAACGGGCGCGACGAATGCCTGATCGGGTGCGGTCAATTGCACCATGGCATCACAAACGCGCTTCTCCGACTTGCCGCAATCGGATTGATGGTGCGTACCGCTTTGATGCTCGCCGACGCCAGCAACGCCCATCGACACGCCGCCAACGCGGCAATGCGCGATCGCCGCCACGTTTAGGGCGAGGGTCAGAACGGCAAGGAGAACGACACGGAACATCATGATACCCAAGGGGGGTATATAGAAAGCCTCGTTGATTGTCAACGCAAGGTCACCGCTCGACATCATCACAGATTCTTGCAAGGCAAGCGGATCGCTAAGCCGTACACCGGTAAATGGATATCGAGCCGGTCGGTGTCGAAATTTTGGCGCGTTCTTCAACGTGCCGAAAGCCTGCGTCCCGCATCAGCTCCGGCAGAACGCCGTCGGCGTTTGGCTGCGTGTTCTCTCTTCCATCCAAGCGCTGGACGGTTCGCCGGAACAGCCAGCGCATGAGTGTGGTCGTTTGAGAACCGTAGTCGGCGATGTGTGCTTCACCGCCTTCTGCCAACGCACGACGCATCAGCGAGAGAATGCGCCGTTTCTCGGCGAGCGGCACCTGATGCAACACGAGGCTACTCACGACTTTGGTGAGTGGGCCAAGTCTTGCCACGACATCTTCCGATAGGAAGCCTTGAACGAATTCAATCGATCGGCCGGCCTTTGCGGCCTTCAACCGTGCACGCGCGAGCACTTTGGGATCTGGGTCGATACCGACGAAGTTCGCCTTCGGCGCTTGCATGGCGAGCCGGGTGAGGAAAGTCCCGGTCCCGCACCCGACATCGAGTATTTTGTCGCCTTCACGTGGATTGACCTGGGTTGCGAGCGCGCGCCGCCAAACGTTTTCGCGCGTCAGCACCCTGATCGCAACATCATAGAATGGTGTCAGCCAGTGCTGCCCCAGAGCAGGCGTGAATGTGTCCGCCGGTTTGATGTCGCTCACTCGAACACGTTCCATGACGGCCAACCGACTATCGCGCGCGCGACATCACCTCGACCAGTTCTTCGATCTTTTCGCGTTGAGCCTTCTTGTCGCCGCTGGCAACCGCATGCTCGACGCAGTGCGTGACGTGATCTTTGAGAATCTCGCCTTCGACCTTCTTCAGTGCGGCCGTGATCGCTTGGACTTGCGTGATGACATCGATGCAGTATCGGTCATCATCCACCATTTTGAGCACGCCGCGAACCTGACCTTCGATGCGCTTGAGACGGTTAAGACAAATCGTCTTTGTTTCCTGTTTCATGCGTTGATATATACCCCATAGGGGTATCAATTGCAACCAATATCTTGAATCGGAATCGGATCGCGTCCAGCAGCGCAAGCACCTTGATGGCGGGCATTTACCTCGAAGAGTGCGCCTGCCGCACACGGGTGTCTTATCTTCGTTCGCGCCAACCCAATGTGGCGCGCCCGCTCGCAGGCGAACACACGCTTGTCACGCCGCATCGCTGCAGCCCCGTTGAGCACATCAGGCGTCGTTGTTGATATTCTGCCCATGGAAAATCGGACCCCGCGGCTTGCAGTAGCCGGTTGCGCGCAACAAGCCGCGACTACTTAAGCGTCGCCAGCTTGGCCTTCATTTGAGTAATTTCAGACTCTTGGTTTGCGATTATGTTTCGGCAGAGTTGCTTGATCTCGGGGTCGTGGAAGCGCGTGTTCTCGCACATAAGGATGGCTCCCGCGTGATGAGAAATCATCGAACGTAGGAATTGGCTTTCGTAAATCATGCTTTGCTGACGGATGAAAAGGAGGAACACCATCGCGTACATCGCGCTTCCAGCGATAATGATCAGGTTGAGGCGCTTGTACGGGTACATCGTGCCCATAACGGCAAGCTCGATAATCACCATCGGAGCGGCCATAAGCGCCGCCATATACACCTGGTTCACGTTCAGGAAGACATTCTCGAACTTGTCGACCATCGCGTACATAAGAAAATACATGGTGACGAACGAAAGCACCGCCATGATCAGAAGATGCCCGTAGTGCATGCCGTGCGCCTGTCCGCCGGAGCTTGTCGAATGGCTGTCTTGCGTCACCTGGGTGCTGTGCATCGGTGCTCTCCTTTGTCAAACCGCCGTTGGTCCCTGCCACTTGACGTTTCTTTTCGCCATCTCTTATCGCGTTACGTGATCGCCCCCTTCGACTCAATTGCGGACCGGCCATCGATGTGCCTCAGACGGCGAGACAGATTTTTCGGGTTCCTCAATCATGTCTTGATTTATACCCCATGGGGGTATAAATCACAAGCAGAGATTCGATCGGAACTGCACTATGTCTCAGACCGATGCCCGCCATAACCATGCCCAAGACGGCACGAACGGCGACCACTCGCAGCACGCCCATGTCGAAACCGCGCGTGACCCGGTTTGCGGGATGACCGTTGATCCGGCAAAGACACCCCATCATGCCGATCATCAGGGCGTCGTCTATCACTTCTGCGCTGCGCGTTGCCGGGAGAAGTTTCTCGCTGAACCCGCGAAATATTTGACCGCCAAGGATCAGCGAGCGCCCGCAGCCGCCGCAATGCCCGGCGTGATCTACACCTGCCCGATGCATCCGCAAATTCGCCAGGAAGGGCCGGGCTCCTGCCCCATCTGCGGTATGGCGCTCGAACCGGAGAATGCGGCCCATGTCGAAGCGGGGCCTAGCGCTGAACTCGTCGATATGACCCGTCGCTTTTGGATCGGCCTTGCGCTCAGCGTACCTGTTCTCGTTCTCGAAATGGGTGGCCACCTGACAGGCCTTGTAATGTGGCTCGGCCAGCAAAATTCGAACTGGCTGCAACTCTTGCTCGCGACACCGGTCGTCCTTTGGGCGGGTTGGCCGTTCTTTGTCCGCGGTTGGCAATCGATCGTGAACCGCAGCCTGAACATGTTCACGCTCATCGCGATGGGCACCGGAATCGCCTGGATCTACAGCGTCGTCGCAACCGTCGCGCCGCAAGTGTTTCCGCCAGCGTTCCACATCATGGACGATGCCGTTGCGGTGTACTTCGAGGCGGCGGCCGTGATCACGGTGCTCGTGCTGCTGGGCCAGGTGCTCGAATTGCGCGCCCGCGAGAATACCGGTGGCGCCATCCGGGCGTTGCTCAATCTGGCACCCAAAAGCGCTCGGCGCGTTCGCCCCGACGGCTCTGACGAAGACGTATCGCTCGATCAAGTCGCCAAGAGCGATCGGCTGCGCGTTCGTCCCGGCGAGAGCATCCCCGTCGATGGCGTTGTGGTCGAGGGCCGCAGCAACGTCGACGAGTCGATGGTCACGGGCGAATCCTTGCCAGTCGCGAAGGCCGTCGGCGACAAGGTGACAGGCGGGACAATCAACCAAACCGGCAGCTTCGTGATGGAGGCGCGCCGTGTCGGGAGCGAGACGTTGCTGGCGCAAATCGTGGAGATGGTCGCGAAGGCGCAACGCAGCCGCGCGCCTATCCAGCGCCTGGCTGATCAAGTCTCCGGATGGTTCGTGCCTACGGTGATCGGAGTCGCAGTGTTGGCCTTTGTTGCATGGTCTGTCTGGGGACCGGAACCGCGCTTCAGTTTTGGACTGATCGCGGCGGTGGCCGTCCTGATCATCGCCTGCCCGTGCGCACTTGGACTTGCGACACCGATGTCGATCATGGTCGGTGTCGGCCGTGGCGCTCAAGCAGGTGTTCTGATCAAGGATGCTGAAGCATTGGAACGTCTTGAGAAGATCGACACGCTGGTCGTCGATAAGACCGGCACGTTGACGGAAGGCCGCCCAAAGGTCGTCGCGGTCGAAGCTGTGGGAACAACCAGCAAGAGCGATTTGTTACGCTTTGCCGCCGCACTGGAGCGTTCAAGCGAACACCCCCTCGCCGCAGCGATCGTACGCGCTGCGCAGGACAGTGACCTGCAAATCCCAGCGGTTGACGCGTTTGAAGCCGTAACTGGCAAGGGCGTCATCGGCACTGTGGAGGCGAAAAAGATCGCGCTCGGCAATGCAAAGCTGTTGCGCGACCGTAACGTCGATACGTCGTCGCTGGACGGCATCGCCGATCGTCTTCGCCAAGAGGGTGCGACGGCCATCTATGTCACCATCGATGGGGTTCCCGCTGGCGTCGTCGCTGTCGCGGATCCCATCAAGGCTACGACTGCCGATGTGATCGCTCAACTAAAGGCCGCGGGTGTGCGCGTTGTTATGCTCACCGGCGACAACAGGACAACGGCCGATGCGGTGGCGCGACAACTCGGCATCGACGAGGTGATCGCAGACGTGCTGCCCGATCAGAAGAGCGCCGTCATCGAAAGGTTGCGCGCGGAAGGCCGCAAGGTGGCAATGGCGGGCGACGGCGTCAACGACGCACCCGCGCTGGCGGCGGCGGAGGTGGGCATCGCGATGGGCACCGGCACCGATGTCGCGATCGAAAGCGCAGGCGTGACGCTCGTCAAAGGCGACCTTTCCGGTATCTTGCGCGCGCGGCGGCTTTCGCACCAAGTCATGCGCAACATCCGGCAAAATCTTTTCTTTGCCTTCGTCTACAACGCCGCCGGTGTCCCGATTGCGGCCGGTGTGCTCTATCCGCTCTTGGGTCTGTTGCTCAGCCCCATCATCGCAGCCGCCGCGATGGCTTTGAGTTCCGTCAGCGTGATCGCGAATGCGTTGCGCCTTCGTGCTGCTCGAATTTAGAAGGTGCGGTGGCGGCTCATGACAGCGTGAGCGCACTGATGATTCCTCAGCGCTTTCGCAGCCACCGCGCTGCGATGCGGAAAGCGAATGCGGGCACGAACACCCATTGGAGCAATGGAGCCAGCCCTGTGCCCAAAGGCGGGATCTGCGGCATCCGCGGCGTGTAGGACCACGCGCTGCGCACACTCACATTCAACCATTCGCTGAACACGGTGTAACCAACACCCATGACGATGGTGGCCAGCATCACGTTGCGAAAGCTCGTCCGATCGGAGGGCCCGCCACGGCCGAAGACCACAAGCGCGACAGCGAGCGACGACGTCATGATTGCAATGTCGCCCAGCGTACAGTGCAGAATCGCGAACGCGATCTCAGCCGGCGAACCTGTCCACCAGATCGTGTACAGCGGCAGTTGTGCCAGCTCCCAACCAAGGTGACCTATGGAAGACACAAGAAGAATGATGCGCAGCGCGTGAAACCATGGCATCCGTTGGCTACCCTTTCAAATCCAACACGGGAGAGTAACCGCGCATCGGGGCGTTGCCTATCAGCGAGCCGCCCGGTTCGGCCGTCGGCTCGTGCAAGCTCACTGACTTGATCGAAGTGGATCAATGCGCCCGCGAAGTTATCCTCCTGGCGCGCGGTCTCCGCATGCGATCAGAGAGAGGCGACCACTTTCTTGAGTTTTGTGCGCACCCGTTCGGCCGCTGCTTTGAGGCGCGGGTTGTCGATCGCCTGCATGGAGGCGACAGGATCGATTGCCGCGACCTCTGTTCGCCCTCCGCCGAGATCTTGAACGACCACATTGCAGGGCAGCATTGTCCCAACTTTGTCCTCGATTTCCAGCGCTTCGTGCGCCAACGTCGGATTGCAGGCTCCAAGAATGCGGTAGTCGCGAAACTCCACGTTGAGCTTCTTCTTCAGTGTTTGCCTGACATCGACCTCGGTGAGGATGCCGAATCCTTCTTCGCTTAGCGCTTCGGTTGCGCGTCGTACGGCGTCGGCGACGCCCATCTCAAGCGTTTTCGCGAAATAGTAACCCATCATGCGATGCCCTTCTTGCGCCATTTCAGGTGGCCCTCACCGCGAGCGCCGCGCTTGATGGAATAGCTTACGCCACGCGGCTCTATCGATATTGATTTGGATCAAGTCGGCGTGCGGAGCGAAGTGCATCGGTCGGCGCCAACGCCCGGGAGGCGGCCGCGGCCAATCCTGATTATTCGGTCCTGAGCGCAGAGCACCACATGCGTTTTCCGTGTGCAGAATCCGCAGGACTATTTTCGAGAACCGCCCCGGCCTGATCACCGCGCGGAACCGGGGCTCAGCGCTGCTCTTGCGCGCGTGAGAGGCTCCGTTGCGACTTCTGAAGCACCCGCAACCTCAGATCTTACTTTCTTGCGCGGTGGAACTCACATTCCTCCTTATCCGGTCCGCTGTCTGAACCCTCATTCCAGGTGTAGGCCGCTTGAATGCGATCTCCATCGTACTCACCCTTAAATACGAGCGGCGGATGTTTTTCGTCCAAGAACACCGTTGCATCTACCGCTGTGCCCGTCAGTTTCCATTTGCCTTCGAGCACATCCAGCGTTGTCACCCCCATCAATGCAGTGCCGTTCGACCGCAGCTCCAACTGTATGATGAAGCAGTCTTTGTCTGCGTCACTCACCCACATCGTATCGACGAGTTTCGGCTTAGCAACGGCTGCTGTTGACATTGAGACAAGACCGGCGCCCAGCAATGCGGCGACTGCCGCTGCCGCGAGCTTCTTGCCGTATTGCGCATTGCACATAGTGATCACCTTTCGCATCGTCTAACGCTAGGCCCGTTTGGGCTGCCAACGCAAGATCCGTCTCTCTTCTGACACAAGCGTTGTGCGTGCGCTGCGTCGTGGTCAGGGTCCTCCTACGCGTTGGCAAGCACCGAAGATTATCGCGTGGCTATCACATGAGCGCGCCCCATCGCCACGCAGGGACTCCCGTCGTTTCACGCAAGACAAACCAAGCTGAGTTGGCCCTCAATGCGTGTGGCGGTGGTGCAGATCGGGATAGTGCGGGTGCTTGTGGCGAAGAGCGTCGTGGGTGTGCGCGTGGGCATGAGGCTCACCCGGTGGATTTTCGGGGGCGTGAGCGTGCTGGTGGTGCGCGTCGTGGACGTGAGCGTGCAGATGATCGAGCGCTTCGTGTTCATGCCAGTGGTCGTGCTGCTCAGTCAGGTGGAGCCAAACACCAAACGCCATCAATGTTGCCGCAGCCGCTAGCTCCAAGGTCAGCGGTTCGTCAAGCAGGGGAATCGCGATCAAAGCACCGGCGAAAGGCGCGGTCGAGAAATAGGCGCCTGTGCGCGCTGCACCGAGGTCGCGCAACGCCAAAACAAAGAGCACCAAGCTCACGCCGTACCCTGCAAAGCCAAGGACGCCGATAGCGGTGACGGTGCCAAGAGAAGGCACTTCATTGGTTGCGATGAAACCAATCCCCAAGTTAGTCGCGCCCGCCACGAGCCCCTTGATCATCGCGATCTGCACGGGATCGGCGGCAGACAACTTGCGCGTCAGGTTGTTGTCGATGCCCCAACACAAGCAAGCCGCCGCAATCAGAGCTGCGCCTCCCGACCAAGCGATGGTTGTGAAATCCCACGACAGCACCACCGCACCTGCGAGAATCGCGAAAGCGCCAGTCAACAATCGCCGGTCGACACTTTCGCGATAGACGAGCCAGGCGAAAACCATGGTTGCGAGACCTTCGAGATTGAGCAAGAGCGATGCTGTCGACCCTGCTGTGGTCTTCAAGCCGAACATCAAGAGCAACGGTCCCGCAATCCCGCCGAAGAAAGACGATCGCGGCCATTAATGGCAAATCCAAGCGCGACAGCGGCGCCTCGGTTACTCGGTGACCCGTCGCATGCCGGACGCCTCGCCACAGCACGAGACCGGTTCCAGAACCCAAATAAAGCAAGCCCGCAAGGAGCCAGGGATTAACTCCCTCGCCAAGCCATTTTGCCAGCGGTGTGCTAACGCCGAATAGAATCGCAGAGGCGAGTGCCACTGCTGGGCCATTCAACACTGCGGGGCGCTTGTTTTGATGCACAGTTCTTCCGCCTCGGCTCGGCGCCGTGATGAGCGCTCAATGCACATTCAGGTATCACGGACAAGTCAGGGCGAACACCGATCGCTGCGGAGCCGGTGCCGGGGAGGACGAACCCGGGATGGGCAACACCCAATTCCTAGGACCGGCCTGGAGCGCCGGGATGGACGCCTGCTCGCTGCGGGAAGAGCAGGATGCAGGCCACCATGATCGCCGCAAGGACCGCGGACGCGAGTGGGCGGCTTAGCGCAAGACCGCCATGGTCCAACGGCTTGTCGAGAAAATCGCCAACAGTCGCTCCTAGAGGGCGCGTCAAGATGAACGCCGCCCAAAACAAGAGAGCCCGCGATGCTGAGGTGAAGTAATAGAGCGCCGCAACCACCGCCAATGCAGCAGCGAATACCGACGCTCCGCCAAGATAGCCAAGGCCTGTGTCGTCTGCGATCCAGTCACCTAAGGCGGTACCCAACGTTTGGCAGAACGTTATCGCGGTCCAGTAGAATAGCTCAACCCTCGGGGTACTAACCGTTTCGACCTGGATCGTACCTTCCGACCGGTACCATGCGGCGAGCGTAGCAAGCACGCAAAAGAGAAGGAGCGCTGACCCGCCGGTATAACCAATGCCGAGGGAGCGATCGGCAAAATCCGCCATGGTCGTGCCCGCGGTTGTCGATGCGACGATGGTGGCCCAATAGAGGAATGGGCGAAACGACTTCGCCAAGATCTGCCAAGTGACTAACGCGCCCAGCGCGACAAGAAAGATCGCTGTGCCGATCAGATAACCCAGGTTCATCGACATCGAAACCGTGTCGCCGCCCGTTTCGCCCAGGGTCGTCGCGAAAATCTTGATCAGCCAGAACCCCAGCGTGACAGCCGGCACCTTGCTGAGCGTCGCTTCGCTGCTCATGATTCACCTGTTCTTCTTAGCCAATGAACGGCTCAATTTCACTGCGGCGAGTGCTTCGCGAAGAACTGCTCCAAATCGTCGACAAGCCTGAGTTCTGTAGATGCCGCGCGTCGCGCGCGGTTGACGGTGCCTGCTTGCGCCGCGACCCGCATCGCTTCGATGCTGGCCCCAAAGGACGTTTGGAGCTTTTTGTCGGAGATGCGCGGCGATAGGCGCCGCCATTGCTCGTCGGCGATCGCGACAGCCTGCTGTGACTCGCCCCACAGCGCCGGCGAGGCTTGCGCGCCTGCCTGGTAGCGAAAGCCTGCGTAGTCGAGAAGTGCGACCTCGAGCGGGACGTCATGCGGCCCCCGTGCCTGTGCGGTCACGAGGATACGAAACCCTTCCACGGCGTTGAGAGCCAACGCCGCGCGATTACGATCCGTCGCAAATTGGCCAAGGTGGGCAAGGACTTGAGTCAACTCTGATCCCTGACTAGGTCCGAGCGCAGCTTCGCATTTGCGCGCCACCACCGTCGCGGCACGCGCCTCCGCGATCAGACGAACGATCGGCGCACGCGCAGCATGCTCGGTCAGCGTTTCTAGCGCCTCGGCAACAGTAAGCAGGCATGATTTTTGCGCTCCTGCGAGTTCCGCGCCGAAGCTTGCCTTTGGTGCCAACGATGTTCCCAGAGCGAATGCAATGGCGGGAGCAAACAACGCACGCGTCAGTATCGCAATGCTTGGCATCGACTTCCTCTTCGGAATTGGTTTAGCGCGTTTCGGGCGCGCCGAACTCACGCCCTTGTATATACAGCGCGAGCGTTGCGAATGCAGTGCTCTTCGATTACATCGCGTTGAGGTTGTGTCACATCCGCGTGTGCTCTACGTCGCCGCGTTGGTGCGAAGATACTATTGGTTCTTCCACTTTGACGGCGCCATAGATCATCGTAGCAAGAACCAACAGGAGGATGCGTATAGCCACGTCACGCGCCACGTTGTGGTTCGCGAGCAATGGGACGAGATCTGATGGCGGGGTCATCGGCTTCAGCGCCGAGACGTTGGCGCTACCGGTGTTTCCTTTGGGTACCCACCCGGACAAATAGCCCGGCAACACGGCGAACAGCCGGATGATCTGACCCACTATTTCGTTACGGTCACTACGGCGCCTTGCGATTTCAAGCAACATCCAGTGCGTTCGCAGATGTGCGATGAAGTATCGCTGGCCGAGAATATGTGCGCGCTCCAGATGTTGTACCGCGACATCCAGATCGCCTTGCGTCCGTGCTTCATTTGCGAGCGTTAGTTCATGATCGTAAGCCAACCTTACAGCCGAACGCATCAGACAACTCCCATCATGGTCTGACGGCAATATGGAGCCTCTAGTTACTGTAGGTTCAAGGCCTTGCGGTGCATTTGTGGTGCGCCGCTTCGAACGCGAGTAATGGCGGGCACCTGCGTGGTTGCTGCCTGGGCCCGCCAAAGCGATCTAGCGACTTACGTCAAACGTCGCGGTCAGTGCCGGTTCGTTGGGGGCTTTGATGGTCACATCGACCCGAATCGCGCCCGTGGCAGGAAATTTTCCCGCGCCCGTGAGCTTGCCGTCGCCTGCGTCTTTCAGCACCACCGTTTCGGTCGCAGCGCCCGCCGTCACCACCGCGGTTCCGGTCAGCCCAGCTTCCGCGACTGGCTTGTTCTTGTGATCCAGCAGATGAAAGGTCAGCGACTGACCGCTAACGACCAGCTCAATATGGTGTTCGCCGGACTCCCGCAGCAAACCGCCGTTTGGTCCTTTTTCCGGCAGCGCGCCGCCGAAGGTCTGCGCGCTGAACGTCATCGCCGCGGCGAGCGCGAGCGCCGCCCATTGTTTTGTCTTCACCATTCATCTCCGTCCGTTTTTTGGTTGGAAGGCACGGCACGAAACTTAAGGATGCAATGCGCTACGCTCGCCGCAAGGCTCGCGCTCGGTTTGAACCGTCGCGTGCAGGACGTGGAACCGCTCCTGCAGGAGCGCGCAGATCGCCACACGAACGCTGTCGTGCTCGGCGTTGGTGTCAAGTTCGACATGGAGCGAGCAACTTGGCCGATCGGCGCCCGACACCCACACATGTAGATCATGAACGTCGGCGACACCATTGACTTGGCCTACTGCCCGACGAACTTCGGACAAATTCAAGGTCGAAGGCACGCCTTCAAGAAGGATATTCGTAGCATCCTTCAGCAACGTCCAAGTTCGTGGCAAGACCCAAAGGCCGATAGCGATGGCGACGACCGGATCGACCCACGTTTGCCCGGTCAATGCTATGACAATCGCGCCAACGATGACGCCGAGCGAACCCAGCATGTCCGCCCACACCTCGAGGTAGGCGCCCTTGACGTTGAGGCTTTCCTCACTGCCCGCCGACAACAGCCGCATCGCCACCAGATTGATCACGAGGCCCAAACTTGCAACCAACAGCATGCCCAGCGATTGCACGGGCTCCGGCTCCATTAGGCGTCGCGCGCCTTCGACGGCGATATAGATCGCGACACCAAACAAGAGCACGGCGTTGAAGGCTGCAGCGAGGATCTCGAAGCGGCGGTAGCCGAACGTGCGGCGATCGTCGCCCGGACGCTTCCCGATGCGGATTGCCGCCACCGCGATCGCCAGTGCGGCCGCGTCGGTGAACATGTGGGCTGCATCGGAAAGCAGTGCGAGACTATTGAACAGGAACCCGGCAACGACTTCCGCGACAAGAAATGTCGACGTTAGTGCCAGTGCCAGAAGCAACCGGCGTTCATTTCCTTGCCCGGTGCCATGGGAATGTCCGCGATGATCGTGCCCGCTCGCCATGCTGCCGACGCCCTATGGTTGACCAGCGAGCTTCTCACACAGTCTTTGTAAGCGAAGCATATGAGTGCGGTCGTGGCTGCGAGCGCCCCATGCAGCTTCCTTCCTGCAGTTGCGCAGGAACTGCTCTCGGTCGCCCGCTGTGATGTTTTGGGAATTCTGGCAATGATCGGTCATGCGCTGCCTATGCGCATCAATGGCATGCTTTTGCGTGCTGAGATGGCGGATATGACCTTGCATCGCTTCCGCCTTGCAGGCTTGAACAACAAGCTGCTTTGGGCTTTGAGGCTCCGCCGCGCTCGCGCGCGCCGCGACAGAAGCCGCGAAAGCAGACGTCACTAGAATGGCGATGAGTTTGGGAGTTTTCATTGCATAAATCCTCTATTGGCATTTGAACCGTCTACGGCTTGACGGCATCGAGGGAACGTTCGCATCACGGGGTCATTAGTGCGGTACGGCTTTCGCACGATCGACCTCCCTTTGCACCAGTGCACGAAGCCCCTCAGCACCGAACTCAGTGAGTGGTCTTCCGTTCACGAAGAAAGTCGGCGTCTGTTTGACGGCCATGGACGCGACGTCAGCGACGTCTTGCTTCAACACAGCATCGATCGCTGGCGATTTGGCTGCAGCTTTGGCGGATTCAAGATCGACGCCTGCCTCGCCAGCAATCGCCCATGCGCGTTCGAGATCCGGCGCGCCGTGAGCCGCCCATTCCTCCTGCTTTTCGAACAGCGCATCAAGTGCAGCCTCGAACTTGCCCTGCGCACGCGACGCCTCGAGGATTCGCACGGCCTCGTCGGAGCCTTGATGAAACGGCGTGTAGCGGAGCACCAAGCGGACATCCTTTGGAAACTGCGCCAAGATATGCTTCACGACGGGATGAAAAGCACGGCACGCCTCACACGACGGATCGAAGAACTCGACGATGGTGACTGGGGCTTCGGCGGGACCGATCACCGGCGAATGCGGCCGGACTAAAGCGGTTTGGTCATTTGGCTGAGCCGGTAGCGGGTTCGATTCGGGCCGCGATCCGCCGAAGATCACTGCTGCGAGCGCAAACACAACAACCGCAGCGAGGGCGGTTGCGACGACGACAAATTGCTTGTTCATGATGGAACTCTCCTGCACATCAAGGCGATAAGCCCGGCAGCGATCATGGTGAAGGCAAGAAGAGACAACAGCGGCAAAGGGATCGTTCCGAGAACCGTCATCTCGCCGCTGGTACACGAGGGCCCGGAACCGCAAGGTTCGATCGCGCGGGGGATGACGTTCCAGTATAGAAGAAGGTGAAACGCCGCGATGAGCCCGCCGATCGCGGCGAGCGGCAAAGCATAAAGCCACACTTGGGCATCGCTGCGCCAACAGGCAATGCCGAGAACGACCGCGAGCGGGAACATGAACGCACGCTGCCCCCAGCACAGATTGCAGGGCGCCTGCCCCAAGACCTCACCCACAAAGAGCACGCCAAACGTCGAGACAAGTGCGACGCTCCAGACTGCGAATAGGATGAGCCATATCGTGCGTTCCGATGAAGGCCGTACGAACATCATGTCACGCATCGCCCGCTCGGTCGGGAGCCGTGTGTCCTTGCGAGGCACGACGAAAGCATCTTCGCCCGGATATCAGCACATCTAAATGTCTTCAACTTCCTTCTCCCGGTGGAATAGGCGGTAGATCGCCGGAAGAACGAGAAGCGTCAGAATCGTCGATGAGATCACGCCGCCGATGATGACGGTTGCGATTGGGCGCTGTACTTCGCTGCCCGCACCCACGTTGAGCGCCATCGGGACGAAGCCCAGCCCTGCGACCAACGCGGTCATCAACACGGGACGAAGCCGTGTCAGCGCGCCTTCGCGGATGGCTTGGTCGAGCGCCATGCCCTGTTCGCGCAGGGCGCGGATGAAGGACACCATGACGACGCCGTTCAGAACCGCGACGCCCGAGAGCGCAATGAAGCCGACGCCGGCCGAGATCGAGAGCGGCAAATCCCTGAGCAGCAAAGCGGCGACGCCGCCGGTCAGTGCCAGCGGCACACCGGTGAACACGATGGCCGCATCTTTGGCGGAGCCGAAGAGCGAGAACAGGATGCCGAAGATCAGCAGCAATGCGACCGGCACCACGACCTGCAGACGTTGCGACGCCGATATCAGCTGCTCGAACGTGCCTCCGTACTCGACCCAGTAGCCACCTGGAATTTTCACCTGCGACGAGACGGCTTCGCGGGCCTCAGCGACAAACGAGCCCAAATCGCGCTCGCGAACGTTGGCCGTGACCACGACCCTGCGTTTGCCGTTCTCGCGGCTGATTTGATTAGGCCCGGTCGTCAGTTCGAGACGCGCAACCTCAGACAGCGGCACATAGTTGGGACCGCCGTTGGCGCTGGCGCCATCGGGAAGGGGCACGAGGATGCGGCCCACCGCATCCAGATCGCCGCGTATACCCTCCGGCAGCCGTACAATCAGGTCGTGCCGCTGGTCGCCTTCGAACACCTGACCGGAGACACGCCCGCCAAGCGCGGTTGCAACGACATCCTGCACATCGGTGATACTCAATCCATAGCGCGCCAAGGCTTCGCGATCGGGCACAATGGAAAGCAACGGCAATCCGGTAATCTGTTCGACTTTGACGTCGCGCGCGCCGGGAATTTTTTCCAGCACGGCAGCGATCGCCTCGCCCGTTTCGCCCATTAGCTCCAGATCGTCGCCATAAATTTTGACGGCAAGATCTGAACGCACGCCCGCAATTAGTTCGTTAAAGCGCATCTGTATGGGTTGCGTGAATTCGTAGTTGTTCCCCGGAATCGCCTGTGCCGCGCGCTCAAGTTCGGCGACAAGCTGGCTTTTCGGCTTGCGCGGATCGGGCCAGAGCTTGCGGTCCTTGATGATGAGGAACGTGTCCGCGACACTCGGCGGCATCGGGTCGGTCGCAACTTCCGCCGTGCCCAGTTTGGCGAAGGTAAGCTGTACTTCCGGAAACTCGCGAAGACGCTTTTCAAGCGTCGCCTGCATGCCGACCGCTTGCGTCAGGCTGGTTCCGGGGATGCGCAACGCATGAAGGGCAATGTCGCCTTCGTCCAAGCTCGGGATGAACTCCGATCCCATGCGGGACGCCGCAAGCCCCGCTACCACCGCAAGGCCAGCGGCCGCCCCGACCATGAGAACCCGGTTTGGAATCGCGAAATCCAACAGTGGCGTGTAGACGGCACGCGCTGTGCGCATGATAATGTTTTCGCGCTCATCCACCCGGCCCTTCACGAACAAGGCGATCGCCGCGGGCACGAACGTCAACGCCAGTGCCAGCGCGATCACGAGGGCGATGACGACGGTGAATGCCATCGGGTGGAACATTTTCCCCTCAACGCCCGTCAGCGCGAAGATCGGGACATAGACGATGGCGATGATCACCACGCCGAACAGGCTCGGCTTGATCACCTCGCTGGTCGCCGACGCCATCAGCACGAAGCGTTCGTGGCGGTCAAGTAGACGTCCCAATCGGTGCTGTTCGACGCCAAGCCGGCGCAGGCAGTTTTCGCCGATGATAACCGCGCCGTCGACCATGAGCCCGAAGTCGAGCGCACCAAGGCTCATCAAATTGGCCGACAATCCCATCTCCACCATGCCGGTGATGATCATCAGCATCGAGAGCGGAATGACGGCCGCGGTGATCAGTGCGGCGCGGATGTTGCCCAAGAGCAGAAACAAGACGACGATGACCAGCAGCGCGCCTTCCGCCAAATTGGTTTGGACGGTCGTGATCGTGCGATCGACGAGAGACGTGCGGTCGTAGACGGTCTTGGCGACCAGCCCCTCGGGCAAACTCTTGTTGAGTTCGACCATGCGTGCGGCGACGGCTTGAGAAACGGTACGGCTGTTCTCGCCAATAAGCATGAACACGGTGCCGAGAACCACTTCTTCGCCGTCGACCGTCGCGGCGCCTGTTCTCAATTCGCGGCCGAGCAGAACCTCGGCCACGTCGGAGACCCGCACAACGACCTTCTCGCGGCGGGCAACGACGATTCGGCCGATGTCCTCGACCCCGCTCACTTGCCCGGGAACCCGGATCAGGACCTGCTCGCCATTGCGCTCAATGTAACCTGCGCCGGCGTTCGCGTTGTTGCGTTCAAGGGCCGTGATGATGTCGGCGACCGTCAAGTTCAGCGCCGCCAATCGTTCCGGGTGAGGCGTGACATGGTATTCTTTCTTGTAGCCACCGATCGTGTTGATCTCGGTCACGCCTGGGATGTTGCGCAGCTGTGGCCGGACAACCCAGTCCTGCACGGTCCGCAAATCCATCGGCGTCCACGCCGACCCATCCGCCTTCTTAGCGCCGGGTTTCGGTTCGACGGTGTACATGAAGATTTCGCCGAGGCCCGTGGCGA
>CAZJOM010000005.1:96719-99146 GCA_964547645.1 uncultured Flavobacteriaceae bacterium | reverse complement strand
CAACACCAGCTCCGCCGGCTCCATCATCGCCTTCCACAAATACAGCGACGACCTGCACAAAGACGACCTAGGCGTAATCTGCTCCTTCGGCGCGGGCTATTCCGCCGGCAGCGTGATCGTGAAAAAGCTGCACTAGAGAAGCCGCACTAAACTGACGCTTCGAGAAGGTACCAAGCGAGGCCGCCCATGCAGCGCATTCCGCCGCAACGCGTCGAAACAGAACGCCTCATCCTTCGCAAACTTTGCTCCGCCGATGCGCCGTCAATGTTCGAAGAGTACGGTGGCGACTCGCGCGTAACGCGCTTTCTCGTTGCCCCGACGCAAACATCGCCAGCCGATGCAGAGCACTTCATTGCGGCGCGTCTCGCCGAATGGGATGCAAACATGCGCTGGACCTACACGATCACCGAAAAGAACGCGGACGACCGCGCCGTCGGACGCATCGCACTAAGGGCGACGCAAGAAGGCGTCAGCATCGGATATGCACTCGCATATCGGCTCCATGGTCGCGGCTTGGCAACCGAAGCGCTGGGAGCGGCTTGCCCGCTGGCCCATGCGATGGCCCCAACTGTGTTCGCGCGGGTCGACTCAGAAAACCTGGCGTCGATCCGCGTCCTCGAGAAATGCGGCTTCGTTTGGTCCGAACTGCGCCCACGATCCAACGTCCTGCCGAACATTGGCCCCGAGGCGCGAGATTGCGCGATCTATGTACGAAGCGCTCAAGCGACAGACATTGCCCCTGAATCAAGTCCAGGGGCCTGAATGTACCTCTACCACTTCAGCGAAGACCCGACGATCGCTCTGTTCGAACCGCGCCCGGTCCGCACGCCGGTTGAGCGGCGCGCGGGTCAGGAGTGGCTCAACGGACCGCTCGTCTGGGCGATCGATAGGGCGCACAGCTTCCTTTATCTCTTTCCGCGCGAATGCCCGCGCATTCTGCTCTGGCCGACCGCCGCGACGACCGAGGCCGATCGCAAGCGCTGGCTCGACACTGATGCGCGCGCCATCGCGTACGTGGAAGCGAGTTGGGCCGAACGACTAAACACTGCAACAATCCATCGCTACGCACTGCACAACAGCGCCTTCATCGACGTCGGCGAGATCGGCATGTGGGTGTCCCACGCGCCGCACGTGCCGCATCACCGAGATGAACTGACGGACTTGCCCCAGCATCTCAACGGCGAACGCATCGAGCTTCGCATCGTCGAAAGCCTACTCCCACTCCACGACGCGTGGACATCCACCGTCCACGCCAGCGGCATCCGCCTACGCAACGCGAAGGGTTGGGGCACGCCAGGCTGGCCGCATTCAAAACATTGATTGGTATTATTCGGGCGCTCTAAGGGCTAGCCGCCGGTCGATGCGCGACGCGCATCCTCAGCAACGCCGCCAACATTCGGGTTGCTCCGCTCTTCCACGATCTCCGTCACGATCGGCTTCAGCACGAGCTGCCGCGCCTCGTAGCGCTCGATCATCTCGGGATCGGGGCTGCCTTGGCGCGCGGCGGCGAGCAGCCGTTCGTTGTCAACGAACTCGGCCAGAAACGCGTCCTCGACGCGCCGACGCAGGCTCATGACGAACTCCCCCGACGAATCATACCGCGGCCAACATAGCGCCGGCCGCCGGAAATCCCCCGCAACGAGACGGTGTACCCCGCAACCCGCCCGTGCGGCCGCGCCGCAGGAAGCCTGGCATTTCACGCTTTGTGACAAAAATCCTTTGTTGATAACGCTCAAATGAGCGCGCACGGTCTCGCCACAAACAGCACTGCAAGCGCCAACCGCACCATGCAAAGCCGACCCGCACGACCCGGCGACGTCGATCGCCTCGCCGCATTGATCGACACCTCGCGCGCAGCCAGCATCTTGCCGCCCGCTTCACAAAACACCATCGCCGAACACATCCGCCGCGATCTCGATGCACCACAGGGACAGTTTGGCTGGCTCGTCCTCGACGACGGCGCCGCGGCGATACACGTCGCCGTCATCCCGCCGCCGCCGATCTACGAAGGCGGTATTGTCGGCGTCATGCTGGGCCACTGGAGCACGCCTGCACTCACCGCCGAACAAGTCCTCGCCGCCGCCGAAGCTCACTTTCACGAACGTAAGGTCACCAAACTCATCGGCGCCGCGCCCGCAGGCGGCGCGATGGCTTCCGCGTTGGAGCAGCGCGCCTATCGCCCGACCGTGCACTACATGGCGAAGCGCCTCACCGAGACGACACCAACCGAAGCGGTTCGCCCCGCCGCCGAAGCCGACATCCCGGCGTTGGTTGCCTTCAACCGCGAGGCGCGCGTCCGTCTGCACGAAGCAAACCCTGCGTTCTGGACCTCGCACCCAGATGCCGACACGCGTTTCGACCTTTGGATGAAGTTCAGCCTGACCATGCGCGATCGCTCGATGCTCGTGAGCGATCGTGGCCCGGGCT
>CAZJOM010000005.1:95056-96619 GCA_964547645.1 uncultured Flavobacteriaceae bacterium | reverse complement strand
GGGAGAGACGCTCATGGCCATTAGCTCCGAGCACATCACGACCGCAATCGGCACCATCACGCGCGCCGTCGTCGGCACCGCTTTCGCCTGGTCCGCGATCAGCGCGCAAGAACGCCAGCGTCCCGTCGACGAAATCCTCGACGTACAGAACACATTCGTCGCCGGCTACCCGATCCACGTCGACGCCAACGGCCGACGGATCGACTAAGAACTAAGTCTTCCGCCGAAAATCGTTGACCGTTGCGCGCGCCGCCCAAACGCGGCATGTAACGCGCATGATCACTGGACCCGCCTCACACAGTTACATCTCTCAGCGCCTCCGTCTTCGCTATGTCGACTGGGGCAATCCGGACGCGCCGCCGCTCATTCTTCTGCACGGCGGGCGCGATCATTCGCGCAGTTGGGACTGGACCGCGGAGGCGCTGCGCAAGGATTGGCACATCATCGCGCCCGATCTGCGCGGGCACGGCGACAGCGACTGGTCGCCCGACGGCGACTACAGCGGCACGGCGAACCTCTACGACCTGGCACAGCTGATCCACCAGCTGAAGCTCGCGCCGGTCACGATCGTCGCCCACTCCTTCGGCGGCAACATCGCGCTGCGCTATGCCGGCGTCTATCCGCAAAACGTGAAGAAGCTGGTCGCGATCGAAGGCCTCGGTCCCAGCCCGAAGATGCGCGCCGAACGCAACGCCATCCCCATGGCCAAGCGCTTGCGCGATTGGATCGAGGCCAAACGCGGCGTCGCCGGCCGCAGCCCGCACCGCTATCCCTCGATCGACGACGCCTTCATGCGCATGAAGGAAGCTAACAAGCATCTCTCCGATGAACAAGCACGCCACCTAACCATCCACGGCGTCAGCCAAAACGAAGACGGCACCTACAGCTGGAAGTTCGATCCCTACATGCGCGTCTTCGGCCCGCTCGACGTCGCCGAAAGCGACGTCGAAGCGCTGTGGGCAGGAATCGAATGCCCGACGCTGCTCATGTACGGCGCCGAAAGCTGGGCCTCGAACCCGGAAAAAGACGGCCGCGCCAAACACTTCAAGCACGCGCGTGTCATGACCTTCCAAAACGCCGCCCATTGGCTGCACCACGACCAATTCGAAAAGTTCATCGCGGAACTGCGCGCGTTTCTTTGAGGGATAAGCCAATGGAAGAATTCTTCATCGACCCGTCGCGTGCCAACTTCGACGCGTTCAAAGCGTTGCCGCGCAACACGCCGATCAACATGCTGAACCTGATCCGCTATCGCGACCGCGCGCATTATCCCGCAGGCCACAGCCACGAACATCGCGGCCTCACCGGCGAGCAGGCCTACGCCGAATACGGCCGCACCAGCGAACCCATCTTCGCTCGCGTCGGCGGCAAAACGATCTGGCGCGGCAAATTCGAAACAATGGTGACCGGCCCAAGCGGCATCGGCGAACAATGGGATCTAGGCTTCATCGCCTTCTACCCCAACGCCGCCGCCTTCCTCGCCATGATCACCGACGCCGACTACAAACAAGCCGTCATCCACCGCCAAGCCGCCGTTCTGACGAGCCGCTTGGTGCGGTTCGC
>CAZJOM010000005.1:90578-94956 GCA_964547645.1 uncultured Flavobacteriaceae bacterium | reverse complement strand
GCGCGCCAGTCTTCCAGCACTTTCACGAACGCGACCGGCCCGGCACCATAGAAACCGTCCTGTTCGCTGCGCTCCGCCGGCTTGCCCTCATTGTTGTAGTAGCCGGGCGTGCACTCCTCCAAGAACTTGCGCCGCAAAATCGCAAGCTTGCGGATCTCCTGCACCCACGCCTCTTCGGCCTCGGCGCTGGCCTCAACCACACGCGCTTGCGAGCCGATGCAGTTCTTCACCACATAAGCGATATGAACCGCCTGCTCGGCCAGCATGTGCGGAAAGTTCGCCGTAAAGCCCGATTGAATGTTCGACACCACGAACGCGTTCGGAAACCCGTGCACATGAAAGCCGTGGAACGTGCGCACGCCCTTCGACCACGTCTCCGTCAACGTCCGCCCATCACGCCCATAGAGCTCGAACCCCGACCGGCGCGTGTAACCCGTACCGACTTCAAACCCCGTCGCATAGATCAAGCAATCGACCGGATAGTCGGTCCCGTTCGCAACCACGCTCGTCGCCGTGATCCGATCGACCCCGCGCCCTTTCGTATCGACCAATGTGACATTCGGCCGGTTGAACGTATCCAGATATTCGTCGTGAAAGCACGGCCGCTTGCAGAATTGCCGGTAGTACGGCTTCAACGCTTCTGCAATCTCGCGGTCCTTGACCACCTTGTCGACGCGCGCACGCACCTGCTCCATCTTCTCGAAATCGGCGAGTTCCACCAACTCGTCGACCGAGAGCGGCTGCCCGCGCCCCATATACTTCTTCGCGCCCTGTCCCAAGATCAGGTTGCGAATGATCTCCGTCCACCCGTCGCTGACCAAATCCTCGGGCTGATAGCCGCCGGTCAGCAGAATGTTGAAGTTGTCCATCCGCCGCTTCTGCCACCCGGGCTCAAGCGAGTTCGCCCACGCGGGATCGGTCGGCCGGTTCGCGCGCACGTCGATCGACGACGGCGTCCGCTGAAACACATAGAGATGCTTCGCTGCCGCACCGAGATGCGGCACGCACTGCACCGCCGTTGCGCCAGTGCCGATGATGCCGACAACCTTGTCTTTCAAACCGGTCAGATTGCCGTTCGAGTCGCCACCCGTGTACTCATAGTCCCAGCGGCTCGTATGAAACGAATGCCCCTTGAAACCTTCGACGCCCGGAATCCCCGGCAGCTTGGGCCGATGCAGCGGCCCGCTGGCCAAACACACGAAGCGCGCCTTCATCGCATCCCCGCGATTGGTCTCGACCGTCCAGCGCGCCGACGCCTCGTCCCAGCGCATCGCCGTGATCTCGGTCTGAAACACCGCGTCGCGATAAAGCCCGAACTTCTCGCCGATCGCACGCGAATGCTTCAAAATCTCCGGCGCCCGCGAGTACTTCTCGACCGGCACGTAGCCCACTTCTTCGAGCAACGGCAAATAGATGTACGACTCGATATCGCACGCCGCCCCCGGATAGCGGTTCCAGTACCAAGTCCCGCCGAAGTCGCCGCCCTTCTCGACGATCCGAACGCGCTCGACCCCGGCTTCACGCAACCGCGCCGCAACCAGCAACCCGCCGAACCCACCGCCGACGACGATGACATCGACCTCGTCGGTCAGCGGCGCACGCTTCACTGGCGCAACGTAAGGGTCCTCAAGATAGTGCGAGAACTGCCCCTTGATCTCCTGATACTGCGAATTCCCATCCGCCCGCAGCCGCCGGTCCCGCTCCGCCCGATACTTCTCGCGCAGAGCATTCGGATCGAACCCCAGATCGGCAGTAGCCGCACTCGTCGTCTCACTCATGAAAGAGGTCTCGCGTTCAATGGCCTGACAATTTGTCAGTCTGATGCAAGACCCGGCCCCATGGCAAGCGCTCTATGCCGGCCGCCACTTTACGCTTGGGAATCCTAAACCGCCGTGACGCTCACAACCTTGAACGTCCGCATCACCCCGTCGTGCTCGGTGATCGACAAGTATTCGCCCTGCTTGATCGTGTGCCGGTCGAGTTTGAAGAGCGGTTCGTCATCGTCCGCGTCGTGCACGTCATAGTCGAAGTGCCATCCGCGCCCGACGTCAACAAGCAGGCCATGCTCGTCGCTTAGACCTGCTGTGAAGCGACGCACGGTGCACCGCGCCTTGCTCTTCTTCCACTCCTCCGCACTTAAGTGCCCCGCCTTGTCGAGCGGTGCAATGAATTCATACCCATGCCGCGAATCCCCCTCAGGGAACGCGGCCGACCGCGCCAGCTCAAGCCGAACATGAAAGAGAGACATGGGGGTCATCCTCCTCAGTGCGCCATGAAGATGGGCATGGTCGCGTTCGCAAACACGTGCCGCGTCACGCCACCCAGCACCATTTCGCGAAGCCGGCTATGACCGTAGCCGCCGATCACGAGCAGCCCCGCACCCGCGCGTTGCGCACCGTCGATCAGCGCACTCGCCGTGCTCTGGCTTCCTGGATTGATCCCATGCTCGACCACGCTGAGCCCATGCAAACGCAGATAGTCGCGCAGGCGGTCCATCTGCACCGTATCGATCGGACCGGTTGTGACGTTTAATATTTCGACGCCTTCCGCACGCGCGAGCAACGGGATCGACCCCGAAATCGCATGCGCTGCCGCCGCCCCGCCGTCCCAACCGATCGCAGCCTTGGCACCGACAATCTTCGAAGCCTGGTGCGGCACGATCAGCAGCGGCTTGCGCCCATTGAGCAGCACCGACTCGAGCGCGCTCTGCAGGATCGCCTCTTTGTTTTGCGATGGCGTTTCGAACACGACAAGATCCGAAAGCCGCGCCTCCTCGGTCAGCACGTCTTCCAACATCCCGTCGCGAACATGAAACGATGCGCCGACGCCGTTGCCCGCTTGGCCCGCGTCGAACACGGAAGCACCCGCAGCCTTCGCGGCCCCATCCAGATTCCCGCGAGCGACCGCCGCTGCCCTGTTGGCGGCATCGCGCGACGCATCCATGATCTCTTGGATCACGCCGGCCGAAACGCCCTCGCCCAAATACGGGAGAACCTCGCTCGGATCGGGCCGCACAAACACGCCGGAAACGTGGCTCCCGAACGCCTTGGCAACCTCGAACGCCGCACTCAATATGTGTGAATCGCGTGCGCCACC
Source organism: uncultured Flavobacteriaceae bacterium (assembly GCA_964547645.1). Lineage (GTDB taxonomy): Bacteria > Pseudomonadota > Alphaproteobacteria > Micropepsales > Micropepsaceae > SZUA-430. Next base: position 91,860 of record CAZJOM010000005.1, on the reverse strand, counting down.
CATCAGTGGCACTAGAATTTTGCGATAAGCCATCTGGACCCTCCTTTTCGCCGATAAGAAATCTAAGCCTTCGCGGACGCGCCCTCCTTGACTTGAATCAAGCGGCTGGGCTCAACAAGTGCGTCAAACAAGGTTACCACGTCGCCATGGCCAAACCTCAACGAGCCGCCCAGCCGCGCGCCTGGCAACGCATGCTGTCCGGCCGCCGCCTCGACCTGCTCGACCCCTCGCCGTTCGACGTCGAGATCGAAGACATCGCCCACGGCCTCGCCCGTGTCGCGCGCTGGAATGGCCAAACCTACGGCGACCACGCATTCTCTGTCGCACAGCACTGCATGCTTGTCGAAGACATTGTTGCGTTGCTCAAACCCGGCATTGCGCAACGCTGGCGCTTGGCAGCTCTCCTCCACGACGCACCGGAGTATGTTGTGGGCGACCTGATCAGCCCGTTCAAGGCCGCCGTCGGTCTCGACTACAAATCGCTGGAGAATAAATTGCTCGCCGCAATCCACGTCCGCTTCGGGCTACCCGCGAAACTCCCCGAAGACACGACCGCGCTCATCAAACGCGCCGACAAGGCCTCTGCTTATTTCGAAGCGACCCAACTCGCAGGCTTCGCCGCCGACGAAGCGCTGGAATTCTTCGGCGCACCGCGCGGCCTTCCCGCGCTGAAGCTGAAACCCGTGCCCGCACGCGAAGCCCAAGCCGCCTTCGTGGAGCGCTTCAAGACGTTGCTCCCTTCAACCCACATGCGGGCCTGACCGGATGCCCGCGATCTACGTATGTCCGAAGAGCAAAGTCCCTGGCGTCACCACACGCCTGCGCCCGTCGCACTTGATCACGCTGCTCGACCCGCACGACGACATGCCGACGCCGGAGGAAGTCTCCGGCCACCGCCACCTGCGGCTCGGCATGCACGACATCACCTCAGGCAGTCCCCAGCACACCCCGCCCGACGAGATGCACGTCCGCGACCTGATCGCTTTCGCCAAAACCTGGGATCGCAGCCAGCCGATGCTGATCCACTGCTGGGCGGGGATCAGCCGCTCGACCGCCTCCGCCTTCACGGTCGCCTGCATGCTGAACGAACCCGGCCGCGAGGTTGACATCGCCCGCCTGCTCCGCTCCCGCGCCCCGCACGCGCAACCGAACCCGCGCATCGTGGCACTGGCCGACCACTTGCTCCAACGCGACGGCCGGATGGTCGATGCCATCGACGCCATGTCGCCCCCAAAGGTCGTCTTCGAAGGCGTCCTCTTCGAACTGCCCGTGGAACTGAAAT
>CAZJOM010000005.1:82305-90478 GCA_964547645.1 uncultured Flavobacteriaceae bacterium | reverse complement strand
CCCCCAAAGGTCGTCTTCGAAGGCGTCCTCTTCGAACTGCCCGTGGAACTGAAATAGCCGCATGCCCCCGCGCCAGCCCAACACCGTCATCATCGGTCTCAATGCCTGCGTGATCACGGTGACGAACGAGACGCCGCAAGTGTTGGTCGTACGGCGCGATCCGAAGGGCGCGCCATCCGACGGTCTTCCATTCGGACCGTTCGAACCCGAGCATCATCGCACGCTCGAGATCGGCCTGCGCGACCTCGTCGAAGAACAAACCCGCATGTCGCTGGGCTATGTGGAGCAGCTCTACACGTTTGGTGACCGCGGCCGCCACGTCCTCGAACCCGGCGAAGGTCCGCGCGTCGTCTCCGTGGGCTACCTCGCTCTCACGCGCGTGAACGAAGACGGCTCTGCCTCAGGTCGCTGGCGTTCGACCTACGACTTCTTCCCGTGGGAAGATTGGCGCAAGCAACGCCCGGCGATGATCGACACCGTGATCCGCCCGCGCCTCGAAGCCTGGGCGGCCGCCCCCGAGCGCGACGCACGCTGGGAACGCGCGCGCCTCTGCTTCGGCTTCGACGGCGTGCACTGGGACGAAGAGAAAGTGCTGGAGCGCTACGAACTCATGTACGAGGCGGGTCTCGTCGCCGAAGCCCGCCGCGACGGCCGCACCCTGCCCGCCTCGGCACCGGCAGCCGCCGAACACGGGCGCTTCGGCGAAGCAATGCAGTTCGACCACCGCCGCATCCTCGCAACCGGCATGGGCCGCCTGCGCGGCAAACTGAAATATCGTCCCGTCGTTTTCGAAGTCATGGACGCGACGTTCACGCTGCTCGACCTGCAACGCACCGTCGAAGCGATTTCGGGAATCCACCTGCATAAACAGAACTTCCGCCGCCTCGTCGAAACCGGCGGCCTGGTCGAACGCACCGGCAAGCGCACGGCGAAGGCCGGCGGCCGCCCCGCCGAACAATTCCGCTTCCGCCGCGAAGTCCTCCGCGAACGCCCGGCTCCCGGCGTGCGGGTACCGCTCAAACGCAGCGCCCGCCTTTGACGGATCGGCCGAGAGCGCGGAAACAGGCGACTATTCCTTGACGATCGGCTAACGTCTGGCGTTGCGGATGGGGACCGCTTACTGCGGATTTACGCGCACCGCTTTAAGGTCCACGCTCTCGCCGAGGATCGCCAAATGTCCACTCAGACCGAGGTCAAGCAGCCCAGCCGCCGGCCGGTGAAGTGGCACGTCGTGTACTACTTGCTGGCCGCCTTCGACCTGTGCGCCATTAGTGGAAGCCTCTACCTCAGTCATGAGGTCATGAACATCTTTCGCTCCTCCGTTGAAGTGAACCAGCGCTGGGCGAACAAACTCTCCGACCTCTCGGATATCGCCGCCGCAGCCGGCGACGTCAACGCACCCGGCAACGACGTCTTCGACTCCCACAATGTCAACAAAGAGTCCGCCCGCCAGGCGGCCGCCCTCGTGCAATTTCGCGAGCGGCTCGATGCCTTTCGCAGCGATGTCGACAAAATTCCCGACGCCGCCGCGCGCACACAGCTGCACTCCGGCATAGACCGCATCGACAGCTCGATGCAGCAGATGATCGGCGAGGCTGACCGCATCTTTGCATACTTCAGCGAAAACAACGCCGATGCAGCCGGACGCCGTATGGCGACGATGGATCGTAGCTTCGCCACCCTCGCTCGCACAATCGCGGCAACGGCGCAGGACGTTCGCAACATTCAACGCCGCCATTTCCAAGATCAGGTCGGTGCCGCCTCGTTCCTCGGCTACTTCGAGTACATGTTCGGCGCGCTTATCATCGTCATGGTCGGGTGTGTCCTCGCCTACGGCCATCGGATCGCGGCAGAATTCACCCGTCACGAGCAGGAGCGTTCGGCGCACACGGCGCAACTCGAGAACCTGTCGACACAACTGCAAGAATCTCTGGTCGAGGCAAACGCAGCCAACCGCGCGAAGTCGGAGTTCCTGGCCAACATGAGTCATGAGGTTCGCACGCCGATGAACGCGATCCTCGGCATGAGCAGCTTGTTGCTCGACACGAAATTGGCGGACGAGCAACGTCACTTTGCGGAGACGATCCAGGTCTCAAGCGACGCGCTGCTATCGATCATCAACAACATCTTGGATATCTCGAAGCTGGAATCGGGCAAGGTCGAATTGGAGAAGATCGAGTTCGACTTGTCCGAACTCGTGGAGAGCTCGATCGACCTGCTGTCGGTCAAGGCCAAGAAAAAGAACCTGGAGCTTCAAGCTCACATTGCGCCGTCGGCGCGCGGCCGCTTCGTCGGTGATCCGGTACGCATCCGCCAAGTGATTTTGAACCTGCTGGACAACGCCATCAAATTCACCGAACGCGGCTCGGTGTCGGCTCAATTGACAATCCTGCGCGGCAGCGCCGGCGCAGCCGACTCGATCGCCCACTTCGAAGTTACCGACACCGGCATCGGCATTTCCGACGCCGAACGAGCACGGCTGTTCGAGAAGTTCATACAGGCCGACAGTTCGTTCACGCGCCGCTTCGGCGGTACGGGATTAGGCCTCGCGATCTCCAAACAACTTGTCACCATCATGGGCGGCACCATCGACGCCAAGGGCCAAGAGGGTCTGGGCTCGACATTCTGGTTCGACGTCCCCTTGAGCCGCACGCAACAAAGTGCGCCGCGCGCCCGCACGGTATCCTTGCTCAACGCCGGCTGTCTCTTGGTCGGCGACAACAAGGTCGACCTCGAAGTTCTCGCGGGACAACTTGCACCGCTCGGACTAAGCATCGATGTCGCGCAGGACGGCTTTGCCGCACTCGCCGAACTGCAGCGCGCGAAGCACCAAAAGCGCCCCTACTCCGTGGTCTTCATCGAACAGATGATGCCGGGCATCTCCGGTGAGGAGCTCGCGCGCAGGATCCGCTCGACGCCGGAAATCTCCAACAAGCTGCTGATCTTGCTAGCGTCGGCGGGCCGCGAATCGATCGCAACCGCGTCAACCGCGATGTTCGACGCGATCCTCGAGAAGCCCGTGCGCGAGCGCGAGCTGACACAAACGTTGGCGGCGCTCTATGGCGCTCAGAACGCCACACACATTGAGCGCCCCACTCCCCCGCCAAGACCGTCGGCACCGGATATGGCCCCACCGACGACCGCGGAGCCTAAGCGAGCACTCAAAATTCTCTTGGTCGAAGACAACAAGATGAACCAAGAGTTTGAACTGGCCCTGCTTAAGAAACTGAAGCACACGGTCGACGTTGCGGAGAACGGCAGCCAGGCGGTCGAGGCCGCAAGCCGGAATGACTACGACGTAGTGCTGATGGATGCGCAAATGCCGGAGATGGACGGCATCGAAGCGATCCGCCGAATTCGCGCGCTCGACAACGCCGGACGCGATGTGCCGATCATCATGCTGACCGCCCATGCGATGGCAGGCGACCGCGAACGCTATGTGGAAGCCGGCGCCGACGACTATGTGTCCAAACCGATTTCTGCGCCGTTGCTCATTTCGAAACTCGACCTCGTTGCCGAGAACGGAAACAAGTGGCGTCAAACGAGAGCGCAACGGGCGCCGACGATGGCCTAGCCTTTATCGGCACTGCGAGCGATCCGTCACCGCGATCTCCGCCAGTACCGGCGCGTGATCGGAACCGATCCGCGGCAACACCTCGCGCGAGACGAAGCTCAAACCCGGGCTAACCAGCATGTGGTCGATCGGAATGCGCAGTTGCGGCACCAGCACCGACGGCCACGTTCCGCCCGGCCCCGTAAGCACGGAGACGCCGCCGCGTGCAGCGATCGTCCGCATGACATAGCCCCACGGCGCCGCGTTGAAATCGCCGAGCACCAACTTCTGCCCCGGAATCAGACCGACGGCGCTGCCGATCTCCCGCGCCTGCGCGCGTTGCGCCCAATAGGGTTGGTTCGGAAACGGCCGCGTCATATGCGTCGCGAGCAGCGTCAACTTGCAGCCGGCAATGTCCGTGCTGACCGTGACATAGGGCGAATGATCCGGATCGCTCGTCACCCGCACCTCTTGCGGCAATAGCCGCGCCCGCGAGAACATCAACGCGTCGCAATCCGAACCGGCACAATCGAAACGATAGGGGTAGGTCGACCCGACCTGCTGCAGCGCGCTCCTCACCCGCTGTGGCGCTTCGATGATGACGACAAGGTCTGCATCCACCTTCGCAATCATCTGCGCCACATCGGCAAGGCGTTGGTTGCTGTACCAAACATTGAACAGCAACACGCGGAAGCGAACCGGGTCTCCGGCGACCGGGGACGGCGCGGTCGTGTAGGGAAATGTCAGCGCATAGCAGGCGACCGCAGCCATCGCGCCGGCGGCCGCGAGCCCTGGCCAGCGCGCAAACGCCGCGATTGGAACGATCGCGAGCGCGACCACGAACGCCGGCAACAAAAACTGCCCGGTGAGGTCGAAAACCCAATGCCACGACGCGCCGAGCGCTCCGGCGACCACCATTGCCACGCCGAACAACTCAAGGATCACGCTCCCGCGCAGGGCGAAAACAAGGAAGCGGCTCATCGAAAGAGTACTTGCACCAATGAAGACAAGAAGCGCGGTGGATAAGGCCTACTCTTGCCCGCCCAGCCGCCGCGCGTCTGTGACCGACGCTGCGTCACGCGCCATTTACCAGCTCCCGCTTGACTCGACTTATGCTCAATCCTAGCATTTCCGAGTCAGGCGGCCTTGGCGCCGCCGTTTTTGACACCATATATATGCTCAACTTGAGCATAAGGAGCCAAGCGATGTCGGGGCCCGCGTTTGAACCCAAACTGGCATACACGCCGGAAGTCGCTGCCGCCACGCGCGACCTCTACGCAAAAGTGTCGAACGTCGTGCCTGAGATCGAGTGGCCGTCCTTCGCGCCGCTGATCGCCGAGATCAACCGCCTGAAGAAAGAGCGTGGCGCCGTCATCCTCGCGCACAACTATCAGACGCCGGAAATCTTCCACTGCGTCGCCGACTTCGTCGGAGACTCGCTGCAGCTCGCGCGTGAAGCGGCCAAGACCGATGCAAAGATCATCGTCCAAGCCGGCGTGCACTTCATGGCGGAAACGTCGAAGATCCTTTCGCCCGACAAGACCGTGCTGATCCCGGACATGGAAGCTGGCTGCTCGCTCGCCGCCTCCATCACCGGCGCCGACGTGCGACTGTTGAAAGAGAAGTACCCGAACTTCCCCGTCGTGACCTACGTCAACACGTCGGCCGAGGTGAAAGCCGAAAGCGACATCACCTGCACCTCGTCGAACGCGGTCGCGGTCGTCGAGTCGATCGCCAAGGAACGCGGCGTGGACACGGTGATCATGATCCCAGACAAGTTCCTGGCGCAAAACGTCGCCAACCAAACGAAAATCAAGGTCATCGCCTGGCACGGCCGCTGCGAAGTACACGAACGCTTCAGCGCCGAAGATGTTCGCCGCTTCAAGGCCGACCACCCCGGCGCAATTGTCCTCGCACACCCGGAATGCCCCGCCGAAGTCGTCGCCGAATGCGACTTCGCCGGTTCCACGGCCGCCATGACCGAATACGTGATCAAGAAGCGTCCGCCTCGCGTCGTGCTGCTGACCGAATGCTCGATGGCCGACAACATCTCGGCTCAGCACCGCGACGTCGAGTTCCTGCGCCCGTGCAACCTCTGCCCGCACATGAAGCGCATCACGCTGGCGAAAATCCTGCAGTCGCTGCAAACGATGCAATACGAAGTCAAAGTCGACCCCGCCGTCGCCGCCCGAGCCCGCCGCGCCGTCGAAAACATGCTGGCGGTGGGCAAACCCAAATCCGCGGTGCACTAATGCACGCCGCAAGAAATTTGAACCGCCAAGAACGCCAAGATGCAGAGCGCAGCAATCACCCTTTGCACGCGTTGCGCGATCCAATTGGTCTCACGCGAAGCCGCGAAGATCGCGAAGAAAAGGCGCGAACCAATTTTCGGCGCGAAGCGCCATTTCAACGTCAGACAGCGCGCCTAATGGCGCGCGAAGACACCCATTTCGCGCCTTCCTCCTTCGCGATCTTCGCGCCTTCGCGTGAGGCATTCGACCGGGACACCTCTCAGTTGCCGCCACTACAAGCAGTGCATCTTGGCGTTCTTGGCGGTCCAATCTCTTTCTTGCAGCCCATCGGGAGCCAAAGATGACGAGACGCACCGACAACGTCATCGACTCCGGCGGCGTCCTAATCGTCGGCGCAGGTCTCGCCGGCCTCTTCACGGCGCTCAAGATCAAAGGCCCCGTCACCGTTCTCGCCGCCGCCTCGCTCGGCTCCGGCGCCTCTTCGACTTGGGCGCAGGGCGGCATCGCCGCAGCGCTCGGCTCTGACGACTCGCCCGAACTCCACGCCCGCGATACGGAAGCAGCGGGTGCCGGCATCGTCGACCCAAGGATCGCGCGCCTGATCGCCACCGAAGCCGCCTCCCGCATCGACGACCTCGCGCGCCTCGGCGTGCCGTTCGACCGCGACGCCAGAGGCAACTTCGTTCTTGGCCGCGAAGCAGCACACGGCAAGAACCGCATCGTCCGCGTGACCGGCGACCGCGCTGGCGCCGAAATCATGGCGGCGCTGATCAAAGCCGTGAAGAACGAGCCGCGCATCCGCGTCATCGAAGGTCTGGTCGCCTTCGACCTCGCGACGCAGAACGGGCGCGTCGTCGGCGTCTATGCCCACGCGCTCACCGACAAATCCTCGCCCGTGCTGATCCGCGCGGACGCCACGATCTTCGCGCTCGGCGGCGTCGGCGGTCTTTACGAAGTCACCACCAATCCGCCTCAGGCGCGCGGCCAAGGTCTCGGCATGGCGGCACGCGCGGGCGCCACGATCGCCGACCCGGAGTTCGTGCAGTTCCACCCGACGGCCTTCGCGATCGGCCGCGACCCCGCGCCGCTGGCGACCGAAGCATTGCGCGGCGAAGGCGCGATCCTGCTCAACGACCGCGGCGAACGTTTCATGGCGGCGGCCCACAAAGACGCCGAACTCGCACCGCGCGACGTCGTCGCCCGCGGCATCTTCCGCGAGATCAAAGCCGGCCGCAAAGCCTTCCTCGACGCGCGCCAAGCGATCGGCGCCCGCTTCCCGGACGCCTTCCCAACCGTGTTCGAAACCTGCCGCTCGGCCGGGTTTGATCCCCGCACCGACCTGATCCCTGTCTCGCCGGCCGCGCACTACCACATGGGCGGCATCGCGGTGGACGACAACGCGCGCACGAGCCTCGAGGGTCTTTGGGCGATCGGTGAGTGCGCCTCCACCGGCGCGCACGGCGCCAACCGCCTTGCCTCCAACTCGCTGCTCGAAGCCATCGTCTTCGGCGCGCGCGCGGCAAGCGACGTCGAACGCATCGCACACCGCCACCACACGAAGCTCGACCACTCGGCACCCGCGAACGGGGGCACGCCAAACGGCCCGGCCGTCACCACGTTGCGCAAAACGATGACCATGAACGTCGGCCTCGAACGCAATGCCAGCGACCTGATCGCGGCGCTCGCCGTCATCGACCAACTTGAAAAATCGAACGCGGCCGATCCCGACATGCGCAACATGACCGCGACCGCAAGTCTCATCGCCGGCGCCGCGCTGAACCGCACCGAAAGCCGCGGCGGCCACTTCCGCAGCGACTACCCGAAAGCCGATCCTGCACAAGCGAAACGCACGTTCGTCACCTTGGCCGAGATCCAGGCCACCATGGCGCTCGCTGTGCGCGAAACGAAACTGGGCAGCGGCCTGCAGGCAGTCCGATGAGCATCAAGCCGGCTATCGCCGTCGAACCGCTATCGCCGCTCATCATTGAGCCCGCCGTGCGCGCCGCCCTGCTCGAAGATTTCGGCCGCGCCGGCGATCTCACGACACAGGCAACGATCCCGCCGACGGCCACCGCCCACGCCGTCATTGCCGCGCGCGAGCCCGGCCGCATCGCCGGTCTAGACTTCGCGCTCACCGCCTTCCGCCTGATGGACCCCGCGATCAAGGTGACCGTCCGCGCCGGCGATGGCGCCGACGTCGCACGCGGCGACACCATCGCGATCGTCGACGGCCCGGCGAGGCCAATTCTCACCGGCGAACGCGTGGCTCTGAACTTCTTGGGTCCCCTCTCCGGCGTGGCAACTGCGACCGCCAAGCTCGTAAAACTCTGCGAAGGCACGAAGGCGCGTGTCGTCTGCACGCGCAAAA
>CAZJOM010000005.1:61685-82205 GCA_964547645.1 uncultured Flavobacteriaceae bacterium | reverse complement strand
AAGCTCGTAAAACTCTGCGAAGGCACGAAGGCGCGTGTCGTCTGCACGCGCAAAACCACGCCGGGCTTGCGCGCGATCCAGAAATACGCCGTGCGCTGCGGCGGCGGTCACAATCACCGCTTCGGCCTCGACGATGGGATCTTGATCAAAGACAACCACATCGTGGCCAGCGGCGGCATCGCGAACGCGATCAAGGCCGCGCGCGCCCACGCCGGCCACATGGTCCATGTCGAAGTCGAAGTCGACAGCCTCGAGCAACTCGACAAAGCCCTCGAACTCGGCGCAAACGCCATCCTGCTCGACAACATGAAACCCGACACCCTGCGTGAAGCAGTCAAACGCACCGCAGGCCGCGCCACCCTCGAAGCCTCCGGCAACATCACGGCCGACACCATCGCCGCGATCGCAGCAACGGGCGTCGACTTGATTTCCTCAGGCGCGATCACGCACTCGGCCAAGTGCTTGGATCTGGGATTGGATTTTCAGCAGACTTAATGAGTCGTCGGTGCCGGAGCCGCCGCCGGCGCCGAGCTGTGCTTCGACTTGAACTCCGCCAGGAACGCATCAAGCGTATCCACCGACGCCACGCGCTTCACCACGTTCTTGTAGTCGTCGTCGGTGACGTCCGGCGATTGCGTGAGCAGCGCGAACGCTTTCGCGTCGGGCGATTGCGACATCTTTGGCCCAAAGCGCGTGCGTAGCCGTTCGACCGACATCGCATCGCCCGCCAACGAATAAGCAACCGTCGCACGCATCAAATCGCTGCGCTCGATTTCGTTGAGCGGCGTCAAATCCTGGTAGCGCGCGGCCAGCAACTCTTCCGCGCGCGCCGCGGCATCGCCCCAACGCTGCGCATCCCACAGCACATCCGCACGCAGCCGTTCGCCTTCCGGCGACAAATCGGCTGCTATCGTATCAAGCGCCGCGTCGTACATCTTGAGGTCGGCGAGCGCGCGCGCCTCGATCAGATTGCGCTGCCCGATCAAATCGTCCGGCAATCGCGTCTGCTTGGTCGTGCGAATGACCGCGAGTGCCTTTTCCGCCTTGCGATCGAGCAAGTAGATCAGCGCCAACTTCGTCGCGACGGAGGCCTTCGCAATGCCGTCCAAACGATTGTCGACCTGGTGCTGCAACAACTCCGCCGCCTGTGGCAACAGGTCGACCGTGACCAGCCGCTCCGCCAGCCGACGGATCATCTCGTCACCCTGAGCGCCCGCGGGCGTCAACTCGCGGAAGTCATAAAACAAAGCTAGCGCCTGCACCGGCGGCAGATTGTCGGCCTTACCTTCCAGGAACAGGCCTTCGAAAATCTTCGCCATCTGCGTCGCCGTCGCGCGCGCATCGTCCGTAGCGGAGAAATGCCGCACCGCCAGCCGCATCGTGTTCAAACCATCACGAATGCGATTGTTCTCGACATAGAGCTTGCCGAGCTGCCTCAGAGTCTCAAGCTCAATATCGTCGCCGCGCCACTGAAACCGCAACCGCTCCAGCGCATCGATTGCCTCGGCAGGCCCGAGCTTCCCCTTGGCCGCCTTCAGCACCGTTCCTTCAAGCCTCGCTCGCGCCGCCGCCGGCTTGTACGGCGATGCCGCCGCTTGATCGTAGAGCGCGATCGCCGCATCCGGCTTACCCGCAACCACTTCCAACGCCGCGCGCACGACGGTCGCATCCGCCATAACGTCCGCGGGCAGCACATGACGCGGCATGCCGGCCAGCGCCTGCATGGCGCTCGCTGGTTCGTTCAACGCAAGCGCCGCCCGGGCCAGATCGACGCGCGCGCGCCCTTCCCACTTGGGCGGATATCTGTTCACGATCCGAAGCGCGGCCATCAAGCTACTCCGCGCCGTCCGCCAGTCGCGTGCACCGGCCGCCGCAAGCCCGCGCCACATCGCGGCATGCGGATCGTTGCCGAGCGACTCCATGCTGAGCTCGGTCAGCGCATCGCGATAACGGCCCATCTGAATATTCGCGACCGCACGCGCGACGCGGAACTGCGGATTGGCCTCCGACGTCCGGTCCTCGCGCGCGATGTTGGCGAGCACGCCGAGCGCTTCTGCTGCGAACCCCTCGGCGATGTAGTAACGCGCCAACGTCATGCGCGGCGGACTCATGCCGCCCGGGCTTTCTGACGAAAGCCGCATCAACTTGCGCACTGCCTCCGCGCGCGTCTCCGCCACCGGCTTGCCCCACGCGACGAAGTCGACGAACGCCGGGCTCTCGCCGCCGGTCGTCACCGGCACCCATGTGGTCGATGCCTTCGCCACCGCCGCATCGGAAATGCTAAGACCCACGGGCCGCGTGATTACCGCCTCGCTGCCTTCGACAGCGACGCTGAGATCGTCCGCCACCGCTTGCACCGCTAGACCTTGCTGCGACGGCAGCGCTGCGAACTCAACAAAACTGCGTCCGCTCGCCAAGCCCCGCGCAGGCGCATAACTCAGCACGACGGCGATCCGGTCTTCGGCCTGCGGATCTTTGATCCAAACGACTTGCGTGATTCCGGGCAAGAACGCCCGCAACTGCGTCTTCGGCCCGACGGTTTGCCGCACCAGCTGCAACTGCGCCGGCACATCGGGAACCGTATTGCCGACAGCGAGCACCCAGCTATTGCCGGCCGCCGCCGCACTCACCGTCATCGAGCCGGGCGCTTCCAAACGGAACGCTGTGACCCCTGGCGTCACTTGCGTCGGCGCCGACAACACGCGCAGCGGTGAGTTCGGCAACTGGCCAAGCGCACTCAGATCCATGCCTTCAGCCGTCGCCACCACCACCCAAATCGCCAGCCCACGGCGAAACACTGCCGCCGCCGGAAGCTTCGTGTACGGCAACTCGATCCGCACCATCGATCCGTAAATCTCGGCCCGCGCCTGTCCCGGCGTTGCAGGCGCAAGCGGCGGCGCCGGCGCCAGTGCCGCGCCCAGGTCCGACTGGCCAAGCCGCAACGTCGGCGGCAACGGACTCGGATCCGCCGAAACGATCGTTTCGTCATCGACCGCCGGCGCACTCCCGGCGGCCTGCACGGCAGCCGCGTCGCTATAGGCGACGGGTGTCGGTTGCAACTTCGGCTCCGCCGCAGGCGGCAAGACCGGTGCGGCCGCGGTCGCAGCCATCGCCGACTTGCGCGGCGGAAGCGCGAACGAAATTGTCTCGGAAACGAGCTTCGGCGGCGGAGGCACGATTTCCTCCACCACCACCTGCGGAATCAAAACCTTTGGCGCCCCCGGCGTCGCGATCGCCTGCCCATCCGACTTCGGATTGCTGAGCTCCAGCACGACACGATCGCCCGTGCTCGCATCGCGAAAATCGGCCTCAGCATCGACGTCGAATTCGACCGTCAGCTTGCCATCCGCCGAATACGAGCGCGCCCCGCGAACCCACGAGGGCGGTGCCTCCGTAAAACGCTTCAGATCGACGCGCGCATCCTTCGCGAACGTCACCCGCAGCTTTCCACCCTCAAGCTTCGCGGTGTAAGCGGCCTTGCCCGGAAAATCCAACTGCAGCCGCGTAATCTGCTCGCGCTCCGTCGCGCGCACGGTCAATGTCGGTGGCCCTTGCACGACGTTCGCCGGTGGAGCCGGCGGCGGGGGATCGCCGCTGAACGAGGGCGGAATGAGATCGAAGGCATAACGCGAGCCGACAATCGCCGACTTCAGCCGCACCGGCCCTTTGAGCGCGATGCGCAACGCCCGTCCATCAGGATCGGCGCGGACCAACGCCGCGTACGGCTCCAACGTGCGCGACAGTGCATCGACGTCGGCCGGAAAACTCTTATCGAAACTGATGACCAAAACGCCGCTGCTGAGTTCCGCCGAACCCGTCGCCTGCACCGGCCAGTCGAACAGCAGCCGCGCATAGCCGCCTTGGGTACTCGCACTCACCTTCGCGCGCGGCGCGTCCTCGGCTAGGGCGTTCGCCGCCAAAGCCGTCGTCAGGACAAAGGTGAGTGAGCTACGCAACGACACGTGCAGAACCAAGCCGAACCCAAGCGGCCGACCCTAGCGAAACCGCGGTTAAACCCGCGTTAAGGATCAGCCGTGCGGTGCCTCGGCCGGAGCGGCCGGCGGCACTGCCGCCTGCGGCTGTTCGGCCGGTGCCGGCACTGGTGCCTCGACCGGCGCCGGCGCAACAACCGGAACCGGTGCAGGTGCCGGGTTGGCAGCAGCGACAGGTTTGCCGACAGACATCCGCTTCGCCAGCATCACCGTCAGTTCCTGCGCCCGCGCCGGTTCCATCGCCGCCATCACTGCGCCGATCTTCGCCGGCTTCATACGGGACGCAACGCTCAGAAGTACGCCACGGTCGAGCTTGTTGAAGATCTTCGCCGCATCCGTCGGCTTCATGTTCTCGTAGGTCTTCACGAGCGAGGCCAGCTGAACCTCCTCCGCCTCGTCGCGCTGCGTCAGCAACGCGTTCAACCGTGCCTCCAAATCTTTCAGTTCCGCAACGCGCTGCGTGACCCGTTTCTCGGTCACATCAAGCAGCTGCTCCCGCATCGACAAGTCGCGTTCGCGCGCATCGAGCGCCGCGCGGCGCTCGCTCAAATTTTCTAGCACCTGCGCCTCGCCCTTCGTTTGAGCCTGCGCGATCCCGCTCGTTGCAGGCTCCGGCGTGGCAACTGCCGCCGGCGTCGCTTCTGCTGTCTTCGTCTCTGTCGGGGCCTCTGCGTGCGCGTCGGGCGCCTCGGCTGCCGGTTCCGCTGCCTGCGTCTCCGCCGCATGCGTCTCCGCCTCTTCGGCCGGCTTCGCCTCTTCGGCCGCCGACGCCATCGCACCGAGCCGCAAAACCATCAACACCCCGGCAGCGCCGATCAGCGCCGGAAGCAAACGTACGCGCGAAGACATGTGAGTTCGTTCCTTTACCGCAGGCCGCCGAGCGCGCGAAGCGCCTCACCGGCCGGATTCGATTGCGTGCGCACCGGTGCCGCCGGACGCATCGTTTCGATGCGCTGGCCGAGCCGCTGCCCCGCCTGCACCAGAATGCCGAGTTCGTCGCCGACGCTGCGCGCGCGCTTTATCTTGTCATCCAACGAATGTCCGGACGTCTCCGCTGTCGCGCGCAGACCCTGAATGCCGGCCTCCGCGCGCGCGGTCGCCTTGTTCAGCTCCCGGATGATATCGCCGAACGCCGCTTGCGCACTGCGCATCGCTTCGAGCTTCCGCTCCAGCCTGAACGCATAGAAAATCGTCGCCGCCAAAAGTGCGATCACGACCCCATTGATAATCAGCGTGCTGTCCATCTGTTACGCCCCTGTCGGCGCTTGGCGCCGTTGCATTGAGTTTTCAACCCGAACCGAAACCTGATGGCCCACGCGGCCCATCCGCCCGGCGAACAATCCCACACCGCCGCAGCGAAGCTCGATCGGCGCTTCCGGTCCGACGTTCAGCATCAACGTCTGCCCGACCTCGAGGTTCATGACGTCATTCAGCGTCATCGGCATCTCGTCGAGCACGGCTTCAAGATCGACATTCGTGCGCCACAGCTCGGTCGCCAAGTGGCCTTCCCAAATCGAGTCGCGGCCGAATTTTTCGCCCATGAACATCTGCAGCAGCAGCTCGCGGATCGGTTCCAGCGTCGCGTACGGCAACAGCAGTTCGACTCGTCCGCCGCGATCTTCCATGTCGACGCGCAGCTTCACCAGCACCGCCGCATTCGCCGGCCGCGCGATCGCCGCAAAGCGCGGATTGATCTCGATGCGGTCCAACCCAAAGCGAACCTTCGACACCGGCTCGAACGCGATCTGCAAGTCCGCCAGCACGACCTCAAGCATACGCTGCACGAGACTGCGCTCGATCGTCGTATAGGGACGCCCTTCGACGCGCATCGCAGCCGTCCCGCGGCGTCCGCCCAGAAGAACGTCCACGATCGAATAGATCAGGTTCGAGTCGACCGTCATCAGGCCGTAGTTGTCGAGCTCCTCTGCCCGAAACACCGCCAAAATCGCGGGCAGCGGAATCGAATTCAGATAGTCGCCAAAGCGCACCGACGACACGTTGTCGAGGCTGACCTCGACGTTGTCGGAGGTGAAGTTGCGCAAGCTCGTCGTCATCAACCGCACAAGCCGGTCGAACACGATCTCGAGCAACGGCAGGCGTTCGTACGAAACCAACGCCGAGTTGACGATCGCCTTGATGCCGGTGCGCTCGTCGGTACCGCTGCCGCCACCGTCGAAGCCAAGCAAATTGTCGATTTCGTCTTGGTTCAAGACGCGCTCGGAACTGCCCTCGGCAGCCGCAGCACCATCGCCCTCGCTGAGCGACGCTTCCCACGCCGCCGCATCGGCATCGGCATCGCCGCCCGCAGGCGCCTCGCCACTCGCAGGCGCGGCCGCCGCGTCGGCCGCAGGCGGCGCAGCTTCCGCCGGTGCCTCAGCCGCCGCCGCTTCTTGCATATCGAGATCGTCTTTGTTGCCGCTCATAGGCTCAAGTACTCGTTACTGAATGATCATTTCGCGGAACAGAACGTCTTTCACTTTCACCGGCTCGACCGCGAGGTTCACCCGGCGCAAAATCTCTTCCTTCAAGCGGAACATCGACGCCGACCCGCTCAGATCCTCGACCCGCAGTTCGCGCAGGTAGGTTTGCAGCTGATCGACCACGCGCGGCACCACCGGTTCGATCGCAGCCTTCGTCGCCTCTTCCTCTTCGCCCTCAAGCTCAAGCGAAACCGCAAGCTTCAAGAACGCCGGTTTGTCGCCGCCGCTCGCCACGTTCACCAGGATGTCCGGCACGTCGTAGAAAATCGGATGATGCACTTCCGCCTCGGCCTTCGCCTCGCCGTGCGCCCCGCCCTCGCCGTGTTCGCCCTCGGCCGCGGCAGTTTCTGCCTCACCGCCCGAGAACAGGAAGAAATAGGCGCCGCCGCCGATCAGAAGCAGCGCCACGACCGGCGCCACCACGAACATCAGCATCTTCTTCGACAAAAACTTCGTCAGAAACGCGAAGCGCCCCTTCGGCTTTTCGGCCTGACCTTCGCCTTCGGCGCCTTCCGGCTTCGCCTCGGCATCGGTCTTTGCTTTGTCGTCGGCTTTCTTATCGCTGGCCATGAGCGCTCTTGATCCCACCAAAGTCCGTGCACAGACGGATCGCTGTTCTTGTTCGCTAAAATTGCAGCCACTGTAGTTAAATTTCGGTTCGCCCTTCGGCAGTTTTTGCCGGGCAATTGCCGCGCCTTAATGAAAGATTACATAGGAAAATAGCGGATTTCCGCGCGATTCATCATTGGCACGCGCGCTGCTAAGGAAGTGGTCAGGCATCGGCAGTCCCGCCGGTGCCAGCGGAGTGGTGGCCGCACATGGAAAATGCATTGCTCGTCGGTCTGTCGGCGCAAATGGCGCTGCGCAGAAATATGGAAATCATTGCGAACAATCTCGCGAACACGTCGACCGCAGGGTTCAAACGTGAGACGCCGGTGTTCGAGGAACTGCTCGTCCCCGTGACGG
This sequence comes from uncultured Flavobacteriaceae bacterium, assembly GCA_964547645.1. Classification (GTDB taxonomy): domain Bacteria; phylum Pseudomonadota; class Alphaproteobacteria; order Micropepsales; family Micropepsaceae; genus SZUA-430. The sequence continues at coordinate 74,767 of CAZJOM010000005.1, read as the reverse complement.
GCGACAACGCCGCGACGAGCGAGATCTCGTTCGTGCGTGACTGGGGCGTTCTGCGCGACTTCAATCCGGGCGCGCTGGATCAAACCGGCGCACCGCTCGACGTCGCGGTCGAAGGTTCGGGCTTTCTGGTCGTTCGCACCCAAGCCGGCGAACGCTATACGCGCGACGGCCATTTGAAGCTCGACGCGACAGGCCGCATCGTCACCTCCGACGGCGACACCGTCATGTCCGACGGCGGCGAAATTACGATCCCAGCCGGCGAAACCTCGATCAAGATCGCCCAGGACGGCACCGTTTCGACCGCGCAAGGCATCGCCGGCAAGCTCCGCGTCGTCTCATTTCCGCCCGCAGCGCTCAGCAAAGAGGGTAAGAACCTCTATTCCGCGACTGCCTCGCCGACCCCGGCGACGAACGCGCGCGTGCTGCAAGGCATGATCGAACGCTCGAACGTCGAAGCCGTGACCGAAATGACCAAGATGATCGAAGTGCTGCGCGCCTATCAGCACTCCAGCGAAACATTGAACGCAACCGACGACCTGATCCGCCGCGCCGTGCAACGGCTCGGCGAGGTCAAAGCTTGAGATAGGAGACTGATCCATGAGATCGCTCAGCATCGCATCGACCGGCATGTTGGCCCAACAGCTCAACGTCGAAGTCATCTCGAACAACATCGCCAACATGAACACGACGGCGTTCAAACGCCAGCGTGCCGAGTTCCAGGATCTGCTCTACCAGAACCTGGAACGCGTCGGCGCCCCGTCGTCCGATCAAGGCACGATTATCCCGACCGGCATCCAGGTCGGCACCGGCGTCAAGACCGGCTCCGTCTACCGCATCATGGCGCAAGGCGACATGACGCAGACTGATAACCCCTACGACCTGTCGGTCGAAGGCCAAGGCTTCTTTCGCGTCCGCATGCCGAGCGGCCCGACCGCCTACACCCGCGCCGGCTCCTTCGCCTTGAGCGCGACCGGCGAAATCGTAACCCCCGACGGCTACACCGTCGAACCCGGTATCACGATCCCGAACGGGGCGACCAGCGTAACCGTCAACGCGCAAGGCCAAGTCTCAGCGCGCCTCGCCGGTCAGACGACCGACACGGTCGTCGGCCAGCTCGACCTCGCCGTCTTCGCGAACGAAGCGGGGCTCGAGTCGCAAGGTTCGAACCTCTACCTCGAAACCGCAGCCTCCGGCAGCGCGCAAACCGGGACGCCCGGCTCAACCGGCTTTGGCGTGATCCGCCAAGGCTTCTTGGAAACCTCGAACGTCAACGCGGTCGCCGAAATCACTTCGCTGATCACGGCCCAGCGCGCTTACGAGATGAATTCCAAAGTGATCACGGTTTCCGACGAAATGCTGTCGATGACCTCGCGTCTGTCGCGGTAAGGGAGAACTGATCCATGCGTATTCTCTTCGCTCTCACAGTTGCACTCGCCGCCGCAAGTTCCGCCGCCGCCGACACGACGGTCCAGGCCGATGCGATCGCGACCCGCATCGCCGACACGATCGCAGCGCGCCTGCCGACGCCGGGCCGCTACCGTGTCACGCTCGCCGACTCCGCTTTTCAGCTCACGCTCCCCGGCGCTCAATCGCGCTGGGAGATCGCGGCCCTCACCTACGATCCGCAACGCCAAGGCTTCGCCGCAACGCTGAGCCATACCGGCATCTACGGTACACAGGAGCTCACCAACCTCACCGGCAGCGCATTGCCGGTGGTGAGCGCGCCCGCGTTGAACCGCGACGTCGCCGCCGGCGAAACGATCGCCGCCGCTGACCTGACGACGGTCGAGCTCCCCGCCGATCGGTTGAGCACGTCACTGCTGACCGCCGCGAACGACATCGCCGGCCAAACCGCACGCCGCGCACTGCGCGCCAACACGCCGCTGTTCGCCTACGACGTGAAGAAAGCGGTTCTGATCAAGAAAGGCGACCTCGTCACACTCGTCTATTCGCTGCCGGGCATCGAGCTGACCGCCCAAGGTCAAGCGCAGTCCGACGGCGCCAAAGGCGACACGATTTCGATCCTGAATGCCCGCTCGCGCCGCACCGTCGAAGCACGCGTCACCGCCGCAGGCACAGCTTCCGTTTCAACTGCCGCCGCAACGCTTGCGGCCGCCGAGTGAGAAAGACAACAACCATGCGCATGACCAATGCCCTCACCCTTCTTGGCCTCGCCGCATCGCTCGGCGCCTGCTCGACGATCGATCGTTTGAACACGGTCGGCCAAGCCCCCGAGCTCACGCCGATCATCGATCCGCGCGACCGCAGCGGCGATCGCCAGGTGACGATGCCGATGCCGCGCCAAGAAGTGGCCTACCATCAGGCGAACTCGCTCTGGGCGTCGGGTGCGCGCTCGTTCTTCAAGGATCAACGCGCGTCGAAGATCGGCGATATTTTGACCGTCAAGATCGACATCTCCGATAAGGCCGTCGTCTCGAACCAAACCTCGCGCAGCCGCAAAGGTGAAGAGAAAGCCGACGTCACGAACTTGCTCGGTCTCGAAGGCGCCGCCGCCGGCCAGTTCCTGCCGGACGGCTTCGACCCGAAGGCCGCAATCAACCTCGGCACGGATTCGTCCAGCGAAGGTCAAGGCTCGGTCAACCGCAAGGAACAAGTCGAACTCACCGTCGCCGCCGTCGTGACGCAAGTCCTGCCGAACGGCAATCTGGTGCTCGAAGGCCATCAAGAAGTGCGCGTGAACTTCGAACTGCGCGATCTCTCGGTCTCGGGCATCGTCCGCCCGGAAGACATCAGCGCCACGAACGAAGTCAAACACACGCAGATGGCCGAAGCCCGCATCTCCTACGGCGGCCGCGGCCACATCACCGACGTCCAACAGCCGCGCTACGGCCAACAGATCGTCGACATCCTGTTCCCCTTCTGACGCTGCCACCACCAGCCGTCAGAAAAAGGAAAGGCCGGGAGCGCTCCCGGCCTTTTTCTTTTTTGCGTCGGGCAGCGGAGCGCGTGGCGCTTCCCTATTTTCACCACAAAGGCGCGAAGATACTCGAAGGTTCACGAAGATAAGAGAGATGGACGCTACGCGCCCAGGTCTGTTTCTTTTCGCCGAGGCGAACTACTCTGCGCGAATGACCCGTGAAAGCTATCTGCAAAAAATTCTCTCGGAACTCGCAGAGACTGCTGAGGCGATGCAGGATCAACGCATGAGTTTCATCGAGGGAACTCGGAAAATCACTTCGCTTGCCGCCCAGGCTGACCTACGGAACGACCCCGACATCGTCACGCTCCGGATGATCGATTCCGAAACTGACACTCTTCCGATTGGGGACGTACAACCTCTGTGGTCCAGAGAGTCGCTCGAGAAGTTGGCTCCCGAGATAGCCCACGCCGAAGCGTGGGCTCGCGCTTCAGGGCTTACGGCCTGCCAGAACCTCATAAAATTCAGAGGTCGAAAAGCCTGACGGCATCGAAGCAAGAAGATTGAACCACAAAGCACACCAAGCCGCTCGTGCTTGCCATTGAACGACGGTGGCATGGCTTTGCGAGAAACGACCCTGCCGCGCCCTGCCCGAGCAGGCGTTGGTAGGGCAGAGAGGCTTGGTGTGCTTTGTGGTTCAATCTTCTTGCGAGCGAAGAACTCAATCGTCCCGGTAGACCTTTTCGCGCTTCTCGTGCCGCTCTTGCGCTTCGATGCTGAGTGTCGCGATCGGGCGGGCTTCCAGGCGGCGCAGGCTGATCGGATCCCCCGTGTCCTCGCAGAACCCGTACGTCCCCTCTTCGATCCGCCGGAGCGCGGCATCGATTTTGGAGATCAACTTCCGCTGCCGGTCGCGTGCGCGTAACTCGTTCGCGCGCTCCGCCTCGCTCGACGCGCGGTCGGCAAGATCGGCATGCGGCACGGAATCGCTCGCCAGATTGTGCAGCGTCTCCTTCGACTCGCGAAGGATCTCGTCTTTCCAGCGGTTCAAGCGTTGACGAAAATATTCGCGCTGACGCTCGTTCATGAACGGCTCGTCGTCAGACGGCCGGTAATCAGTCGGAAGCACGACGCCCATGTTTTTGTTCTTCCTCCCTCGGCGCGACGCAGGCTGCCAAAGTGGCCGGAATATATGGTGCTGCCTGTACGGCATCAACGACGGAAAAAGTAAAGGAAATTAAGGGTTTATGGCGGAATGGCAAACCCGGCAGGGCTACGCCGCGTCCACGAAATTGAGCTTGGCAAGCTCCACCCGGGCCCGAAGCTCGATATCGTCCAAGGTCGCCGCAAGGCCCGGGTCGAGAAACTCCTCCCGATTGACGCTGACCAGCTGCAGCAAACGCTGCAGCGTGCTGCGCCGCACACCGCCGTCAAGCAACCCTTCCCGCACATCGTCCAGCAGGTCGAGCATGTCCCGCCCCCGCCGCGCCGCCTTGGCGCGGCCCGTGGTGGCGCTTGGCACTTCTTGCAAAGCGATCAGCGCATCGACACCCGCCAAAGGCGCCGCGCCGGTTGCAGCCGACGTTGCACGGGTCTCGGCCGGCATTTCAGGCGCAAACGCACCGCCAAAGCCCGATGGCGCGCGGACGCGCGTCGTACGCACGGTCTCGATCTGTCGCGTTCCATCGACCTTCATAGGTGACCTTCCAGCCTTCTTCGGCCCTTGGAGCATCCTCGAACGCAGTTAAGATCGGCTAAAAGAGCCCTGCAATTTTTGCCGCCCGGCCAAAACCGCTTCCCCGCCGCCGGCCGCCAAGCCAACAAACTCAACGGCTTACCAGTCGTTCTTCTTGGCACGCCCCTCGCTAAGCATCCCTCGGATACTTGCGCCCGAAGGGATAAGCACTCATGCGCCGTGTACTGACAATCGCCGCTGCCATCGGCCTCGCTGCATTCGCGGCAACGGCTGCCCATGCCTATTCCCGCATCAAGGACATCGCCGACGTCGAAGGCGTGCGCGAAAACATGCTGGTGGGCTATGGCCTGGTCGTCGGCCTGAACGGTACCGGCGACAGCCTGCGCAACGCGCCGGGCACGCAGCAGAGCTTGCAAGCAATGTTGGAGCGATTGGGCGTGAACACCCGCGGCGCCAACATTTCAAGCGGCAACGTCGCGGCGGTCATCGTCACCGCCAATCTCCCCCCGTTTTCAACCCAGGGCTCGCGCATCGACATCACGGTCAGCGCATTGGGCGATGCGAAGAACCTCCAGGGCGGCACGCTGCTGGTCACGCCGCTGCTCGGCGCGGACGGCAACGTCTACGCGATCGGCCAAGGCCAGATCGCAATCTCCGGCTTCTCAGCCCAAGGCCAAGCCTCTTCAGTGACGCGCGGCGTCCCGACCTCGGGCCGCATCTCCGCCGGCGCGATCGTCGAACGTGAAATCCAATTCGAACTCGCCACGTTGAAGTCGCTGCGCCTCGCGCTCCGCAACCCGGACTTCACGACCGCGAAACGCATGAGCGACGCGATCAACAACTTCGTCGGCTCGAAAGTCGCCAACGCGACTGACCCCGGCACCGTGCGCGTGGCAATGCCGACCGCATATCAGGGCAACATGGTGGGCTTGCTCACCGACATCGAACAGTTGCGCGTGCAACCCGACCTGCCCGCGAAGGTCGTGATCGACGAAGCCTCGGGCATCATCGTCATGGGCTCCGACGTCCGCGTCTCCGGCGTCGCGATCGCGCAGGGCAACCTGACGATCCGCGTCACCGAGTTCCCGGAAGTCTCGCAGCCCGCGCCCTTCAGCGACGGCGAAACCACCGTCGTACCGCGCACGGACGTGCAGATCGACGAAGCGACCGATCGAAAGCTCACGGTGCTCCGCGCCGGCGTCAGCCTGCAGCAGCTGGTCAACGGCCTGAACGCGCTCGGCGTCGGCCCGCGCGACATGATCGCGATCCTACAGGCGATCAAGGCGGCCGGCGCTCTGCAGGCCGAAATCGAGGTGATGTAATATGAACCTCGGTTCGCTCGACCTCGCCAACGCCAACTTCGCAGCGACGCAGCCCAAGCTGCCGTCGGTCAAGGGCAACATCGACAAGACCGCGCGCGATTTCGAAGCCGTGTTCATCTCGCAGATGTTCGAGCAGATGTGGTCGGAAGTGAAAACCGACGGCCCCATGGGCGGCGGCACCGGCGAAAAGATCTTCCGCTCGATGATGATCCAAGACATCGGCAAGCAGCTCGCCGATCAAGGCGGCATGGGCTTAGCCTCGATGGTGAAGCGCGAACTTTTGGCCATCCAAGAGGGCAAACGCCAATGAGCCTCGACAAAGCCGACGAGTTGATCGCGCTCACGACAAAGCTCGCGGTCCTGATCGAACAAGACATCGCGACGCTGAAGGGCAACCGCCCCTCGGCCCTCGCCCAAAACGAAGGCGACCGCGCCGTCCTACTCGCGCACTACGGCAAAGCCGTGGCCGCCTTCAAAGCAACCCCGATGACCGCCGTCGCGACAGACCTGAAGCAGCGCCTGAAGACCGCGACCGAACGCCTGCACAAAGGCATGAAAGAGCAGCAACGCCTGCTCGCCCGCTTCCGCCACGTCACCGAAGGGCTCGTCAAAGCCGTCGCCGAAGCCGTGACCGCTCGCGAAACCCCGACCGCCTACGCCAAGACCGGCACCTTCGCACCCCCGCAGGGCCGCGCGTCGGCGATGACGTTCAATCAGGCGGTTTAGGCGCACGCACGACGCCTCGATGCGCGTCACCGAATACGGACGCGTCGCATCCTAACTCCAAAAGCGTTGCAATCGAAGACCCAAGCCAGCAGCCAACCCGATCCTGCGGCGCAGCACATCCCCTTGAGCCTAGGGTTCCGGATTACCCGCCGGCGCCATAACTCGCCAATGCGCGCTGGGTTTGCGCGTTGGGACGCGCGGGGCGCGTCAGCACCAGATACGCGTTCTTGATCGTCTCCATCGACGCGGCAAGTTGATAGGTCGCCGTGCGCGCTTTCAGCTTGTCGCCGATCACCATGTCCGTACCGAGCGACAGCGCGAACAGGTTTTTGTCCTTCTTCGTCAGGCTCGAGGCGGCAACATCCTTCTTCACCGCATCAAGCTTGCCGGGCTCCAGACCCAGCCCTGCCAGCGCGTCGAACCCGTCCTTGCCGCGGATCAGCTCGATCACGTTTCCTTCCTTGGCCGAGAGACGAACGCCGTCACCGCCACTGCGTGTCAACGCGGCCTCGCCTTTGAGCAGCATCGCCGAATTGATCCGCGTGACCAGCGTCCGCATCGTGTCACCGGCGGCGACCGTGATCTTAAGCGCGGTCCCGCCGTTCACTTTGATCGAGAAATAGTCGCCCGCCCGCACCGTCGATGTCGCCGTAATCAGGCGCGACTCGTCAAAAGCGATCGTCCCCCGCGGCAGGCCCAACGCATCGAGAACCGACGCACCCTGCGGATCGACGGTCAGCGCCGTCGCCGACGCTGCGCCTTGCGTACTCTCATATTGATGCGCCCAAACCCGCGCGCCGTTGCCATCGACCTTCACGACATAGCCGTTCGTTTTGCCCGGCGCCGCGCCGCCGCTGAAACTGCCGTTCGTCGAGCCGGCCAGGTAGATGTCGCCGTTCGCGATCGCAACCCCTGCGGCGCCATCGTCTCCGGATGTGCCGACATAGGAAACGAAGTCCGCCGCAGCGGTCGTGCCGCTGTCGGTGATCTTCACGACGAAGCCGTCCGTGCCGCCGCCATGCGCATTGGCGATCGTCGCCTGCCCGCCAGCGTCCAGCGCAGCGTTGCTGGTCGTGCCACCGACATAGACATTGCCGCCGTCGATGGCGAGCGAGCTCAACCGGCCCTGCCCCACCGTGCCAAGCGACATCTCCCAAACTGCAGGCGACGTCCCGTCACTCGAAAGCAGCTTGCGCACCTTCGCCTCGCCGCCTTCCATCGTGCCCAAAATCACATCGCCGTTGCCGTCGACGGCCACAGCCGTCGCACGATCGTCCTCCGCGCCGCCGAACTGACGCACATAGTCGAGCGCGCCGGTCGTCGTCAGCTTCATCAGATAGGCATCGGTGCCGCCGGCATGCGTGACGCCGTCAGACATAGCGCTCTTGGTCTGCCCCGCAACGTAGAGCGACCCATCCGCCCCGAACGTTAGCGCATTCGCTTGATCGTCGGTCGTCGGCGCGATCTGGCGCGTGAAGACTTCGCGACCGTCGGCGTCGAACTTGCTCACGAAGGTATCGTCGCCACCGCCGATCGCCGACGACGACAATCGGTCGGTGATCTTGCCAGCAATCGCAACGTTGCCGGACGCGTCGACCGCCAGTGCCAAGCCGGTTGCCCGATCGGAAGAGCCCAACAAGCGGCTCCAGATCACCTGCCCGGCAGCATCGTACTTGCGTAGATAGACGTCTTGATCGCCCTGCACGATGCCGGAGCCAAGATCACCCGTCACACTGCCGACGACGAAGACGTTGCCGTTCGCATCCGTTGCCGTCGCGCGCACGTCTGCGGTCCCGGTCTTCGGCGCGATCTTGGCGTTGAAATTACTCGCAATGCTTGAGCCCTGATCGGTGAGCTTCATCAGCTGACCGGTCTGCGTCGCACCCGTACCGCCAAGCCCGGCCACATAGACCGCCGGCGACGAGCTCGCGGCCGAAAGCGTCACCCGCTCCGTTGCCACGGTCTGCACGCCAAGGCCGTAGCGCTTCGGATCCGTGCTGGTCTTCCCGTCGAACACCGTGCGCGTGAAACGCGTGGAAAGATCCGCCGCCGCCATCTGCGAATTCATGTAGGCAAGCACATTGTCGAGCGAAAGGTCGCCCGTGATCTGGGAGAGATCCATCGTAACGTTGATCGTGCCCGAAGCCTTCGCCACCGCGACCGTAAACACCTCGGTCCCCGTCAACCCCGGAACGACCGTACTCGACGCACCGTTCACCAGCGACGGCCCCGAATAGAGCGACGGCGGCCGCGGCACGCGAAACCCGCTATCGACCTTCGACGCGCGCTGCCCAAACAGCATCGTCAACTCGTCAAACGCTTTGTCGGAGAGATAGGTTTTGATTTCCTGCAAGCCCGCTTCGAACCGCCGATTCAGGCCCGTACGCTCGGCCGCAGGAGTCTTCTCCTCTGCCGAGTGCGCCGCCAATGCGCGCAGTTGCGATAAGCCTTTGTAGAGCGCGAACAGCTTCTTGTGATCCGGCGCAACGCTCGACTTGTCGAACGCACTGTCACGCGTGTTCACGAACGACGTCGCGCTAAGCGCCTCGCGCAGGTTCGCAATCGGCGTCGTGTTTTGGTTGCGCTGCTCCCACGGCGCGAACGATACGGCAGGGGTCGCGGACCGCTTGCTCGCCGCACTCGGCGCGCGCAATTGGGACTGCGCGAGGTAGTAATCCCCCAGCACCGAAAAATCGAACGTGGGCCGCGATGGCCCACCCGATGGTCCGAATATCCCGCTCATGCGCAGATTATCGCCGATCCGGCGTTAACGCAGCGCTAGCGCGCAGCCCACTTTAACGTTTTGCTAACGCTTCAAACCCACCAAACGCAGGGCCTGGAAGGAAACTTCGCCGCCCCGGTTCAGTGTCACCAGAATAACCCCACGACCACCCGCGGCGGCCGCCGCAACCTGCGCCTTCAACTCCGGCACAGTCCGTACCGGTTGCTGCGCGACCGCAACGATCAGATCGCCCGCTTCAATCCCCACCTCCGCCGCCGCCGTCCCGGGCACGACCGCTGTCACGACCACCCCCTCAAGCCCCGGCGCGATGCCATGCCGGGCCCGAAGCTCTGCCGTCGGCGCGGCGACACGAAAGCCAAGCCCGGCGTTCGCCGCATCGCCGCGCAGCGTCGTCGTTGCGGATGCAGCCGCCTCCGGCCGCCGGCCGACGCGCACGCGAACGGTCTGCACCGCGCCCTTCCGCACGACGTTCACGCCGAGCTGCCGCCCCGCCGCAGCTTCCGCCACCAACCTCTGCATTGCCCGCGAGTCGACGACATCCGTCTCGTCAATCCGTGTCACCACATCTCCCGGCGCGAGCCCCGCAACAGCGGCCGGCCCGCCCGGCGTTACATGCCCAACCAGCGCGCCGCTCGGACCCGCAAGTCCGAAGCCCAAGGCTAAATCCGGTGTCAGATCCTGCACATTCGCGCCGATCCAGCCCCGCCGCACGCGTCCAAACTGCTTCAGCTGGCTGACCACAGCCTTCACCGTGTTCGACGGGATCGCAAAACCGATGCCGATCGACCCGCCGCTCGGCGACACGATCGCGGAGTTGACGCCGACCACCCGGCCGTCGATGTCGAACAGCGGGCCGCCTGAATTGCCGTGATTGATGGCCGCATCCGTCTGGATGAAATCGTCGTAGAGTTCAGCATCGAGCTGCCGGTTCCGCGCACTGATGATGCCCGCCGACACGCTGCCCCCCAGCCCGAATGGATTGCCGATCGCGAGCACCCAGTCGCCGGCCTGAGCCACGTCTGAGTCACCGAACGTCACCGCCGGCAGCGGCCGTGTCGTCGCGATTTTAAGAAGCGCGATATCCGTCTTCGCATCGCGCCCTTGAACCACCGCCGCGCGGCGCGTTCCGTCACGCAGCGTGACGTAAATCTCAGATGCCCCGTCAATCACATGATTGTTGGTCACGATCAGTCCCGAAGGATCGATCACGAAGCCCGATCCCAGCGATCGCGCGTCCTTGTCGACGCCGCTGCGCTGCAGCGGCATGCGCGCATCCCGCGCCGTCTGCTGCACCGGCCGCTCGGTCGCAACGTTCACGACCGAGGGTGAGAGCTTCTCCACCAATTCGGAGAAACCCTCAGGCGCCGGCCGAGCGTGAGCCGCAGCCATAGAGATCGCGAACGCCGCCGCCGCGCCGACAAATTTCAGCAAGCAAATCCCCTTCGTGGGCCGCCCAAACGCAAACGCGGCGCCGATCTATGATCAGCGCCGCGCGTGGTAAAGAATGAGTTTACGAACGTTCGTTCAGCGGCCGGCGCCTTGGCCCCGCTGAAAATATTTGAAGAACGGACTTTCGGGCGAGATCACCATCGTCGTGTTGTTCCCGCCCATCGACTGCTCGTAGGCCTTGAGCGTCCGGTAAAACTCGAAGAACTCCGGATCGCGGCCATAGGAATCGCCGAGCACCCGGTTGCGCTCCGCATCGCCTTCACCGCGAAGAATCTCCGACTTCCTTGTCGCATTCGCTTTGATGATCGTGACTTCCTTGTCCGCGGTCGAGCGAATGCGCTGCGCCTCCTCGTCACCGGCCGCGCGATAGCCGGCCGCTTCGCGTTGCCGCTCCGTCTGCATCCGCCCGAACACGGCTTCCAAGTTCTCCTTCGGCAAATCGGCGCGCCGAATTCTCACGTCCACGACGTCGATGCCGAACGCAAGCGACTCGGCCTTAATCTGGTCGCGGATGGACCGCATCATGTTCGCGCGCTCCGACGACAACAGCGCCACGAACGACTTTTGGCCCAGCACGCCGCGCAGGCTCGAACTCAAGATCGACGACAAACGCTGCTTCGCCACCGCTTCCGTCCGCACCGACTGATAGAACCGCAGCGGATCGGCGATGCGATAGCGCGCAAAGGCATCGACGACAATCCGGCGCTTGTCCGACGCGATCACCTCTTCCGGCGGCGCATCGAGCGCTAGAATGCGCTTGTCGAAGAACGTCACCGTTTGAACGAACGGCACCTTGAACGACAAGCCCGGTTCGTTCACGACCCGCTTCGGGTCGCCGAACTGCGTGATCAACGCTTGCTCGCGCTGATCCACGATGAAAACGCTGTTGAACGCGACGAACAAAAGCGCCGCAACGATGAACAGCAACACGCCGTTGGCATTGCGCATGGGCTAGTTCCCCCCGGTCGTTGTGGCGGGCGTCTGCGTACGCCGAAGCTCCGGCAGCGGCAGATACTGCACGACGCCGTTCTTGTTCTCGATGATGATCTTGTTGGTGCCGCCAAGCACCCGCTGCATCGTTTCGATGTACATACGTTCGCGAGTCACTTCCCGCGCGTTCTTGTACTGATCGAGGATCGACAGGAAACGCTGCGCCTCACCCTGCGCTTCCGTGATCATCTGCTGTTTGTAGGCTTCCGCGTCCTGCTCGATTTTCGCCGCCTCGCCTCGCGCTTGCGGAATGATCGTGTTCGCATGACGCTGCGCTTCGTTGCGCTTCTTTTCCTGATCCGCGCGCGCCGCTTGCACGTCGCGGAACGCGTCGATCACCTGGCTCGGCGGATCGACCTTGCGCAACAGAATGCGCGTGATCGTGACGCCCGCTTTGTAGGAATCGAGCGTCCCCTGCATCAGCTTGCGGACCTTATCCTGCGCTTCGGCACGGCCTTCGGTCTGTATCGAATCGATCTTCGCCTGACCGACCGCCTCGCGCATCGCGCTTTCGGCGACCGCCTTAATCGTCTCGTCCACCTCGGCGACTTGGAACAAAAAGTTCTCCGCCTCGGCCACCTTCCAAAACACGACGAAGTCGATGTCGACGACGTTTTCGTCGCCGGTCAGCATCATGCTTTCGATCGGCACGTCGATGTTGTCGTCGCGCGCCGACTCCGCGTCGATCCGGAAGCCGACATTGACCTGGTTCTCCTGCTCGACATTCGGCCGCAAGACCGTTTCGATCGGATAGGGAAGACGAATGTGCAAGCCCGGCCCAAGCTTGTCGACGTAACCGCCGAAGCGCAGCACGATGCCCTGCTCCGCCGGCTGAACGACGTAGACGCCGGTGAAAAGCCAGAGCGCCAGAGCAATCGCAGCGCCGCCGAAGAACACGATCCCGCCCGGCGGCTGGTTCGGAAACATCCGGCGAAGCCAATCGCGCGCGCGCTTGAACACTTCGTCAAGATCGGGCGGGCGAATGTTTGGCCCCTGACCGCGTCCGCCGCCACCGTTCGAGGGCCCTTGCCCCCATGGTCCGCGTCCGCCGCCGCCGGGGCCCCAGCCACCGCCGCCCCCCTTGTTGTCGTTCCAGGGCATCTCGTCCTCTCAACTCAACTAAGCCGGGATGGGGCGGAAAGAGGCACCGACGAAGGTCGGCCCGAAGCCCCGGCACACCGGATACATCCTCAACGAATCACGCGACACAAACCACATTGGATGTACCGTTAGGGCCGGTTTATAAGTTCCTAACGCCCGCCTGCGCAATGCGCTGGC
>CAZJOM010000005.1:26350-61585 GCA_964547645.1 uncultured Flavobacteriaceae bacterium | reverse complement strand
ACCGCGGTATTGACGGCACACAAGGCCGCCACCCCGCCGCCACGCCGCGCGGCTCCGAACACGCAGATGCAGGCTGAAGCGACCCCACGTGCCGGCGCCGCCGAACGCCAAGGTCCGCCTGGCGTCAAAGCCGTCATCGCTGTCGCCAGCGGCAAGGGCGGCGTCGGCAAATCGACCGTTGCAGTCAACCTGGCAATTGCCCTGACCAAGCTCGGTCGCAGTGTCGGCCTCCTCGACGCCGACATCTACGGCCCCTCGATCCCGCGCATGCTTGGCCTCACCGGCAAGCCGACCTCTAAGGACGGCAAGAAACTTCAACCCATGAACGCCTGGGGCCTGAAGGCGATCTCGATCGGCTCGCTGATCGATGACGATCAGCCGATGATCTGGCGCGGTCCCATGGTGATGACCGCGCTGACGCAGCTCATCTACGACGTCGAATGGGCCCCGCTGGATGTCCTCGTCGTCGACATGCCACCCGGCACCGGCGACGCCCAACTCACGCTCGCCCAACGTGTCCCCCTAGCCGGTGCCGTCATCGTCTCGACCCCGCAAGACATTGCGCTCATCGACGCACGCAAGGGCCTTGCGATGTTCAAGAAGACGCACGTGCCCGTCTTCGGCATCGTCGAAAACATGAGCACCTTCGTGTGCCCGAACTGCGGCCACGAGAGCCACATCTTCGGCCACGGCGGCGCCCGCGAAACAGCCGCCAAACTCGGCACGGATTTCTTGGGCGAAATCCCCCTGCACATCGCGATCCGCGAAACCTCCGATGGCGGCACTCCCATCACGGCCAGCGAACCCAACAGCCCGCAAGCCCAAGCCTTCCTCCAACTCGCCACCCGCATCGCTGCCAAACTAGAAGCCGGTGACAACCGCCCAGCGCCGCGCATCACAATGGAGTGAGGAAGGAAGAAAGATTCTCACCACAACAAAAAAAGGCCGGCGCGAAACGCACCGGCCCCATCTCAAACCAACCGAAGCTTACCGGCCGGCCACGATCGCAACCTTCGACTTCGTGCCGTCAGCCGCCGGGATTTCCCAGCTGTCGCCAACCTTCTTCGTACCGTCGAACGGATTGCACTGCTCTTTGCCGGCGGTCGGACCGGCGTCCGCCGTCACGCAAAGCTTGCCGTCCTTGATCGCCCACTTGCCGGTCGACTTCGTGCCGTCGGGCAGCACGACGCCGAGCGTGCCGTCCTTGTTGTAGTGCAACTTCGTCACGCCGCCCTTTGCATCGGTCACGGTGACGGTGTTGTCGTAGCGGGTCTGCATCGGGTCATCGGCGGCGACCGCGAGCGACGCGCTGAGCGCGATGGCGGCAACACCCAAGAGAATGCGTTTCATGACTGTCATCCCTTACTGTTTTTGAGAAGCAAGTCCGTAGTCGGACGGCGCCGATGTAGAGGGCGAACCGCGTGTGTTCAAGCCCGCACACGCGTCACGCGTGCTGCATTGCATTAAGTTTCCGCAAGGTGGCACGCATCTCCGCAAACGCGCTCTCACGCGTGCAAAATCCTGCGGCAAATTGCAGTCGTCACCAACCCGAGAAGTTCAGCTTCAACCCCGGTCGCGGCCATTGCGTCTCGACGAGTTTGCCCGTCGACGACAAGCACACATAAGCCGTCTTCTGATCCTTCCCGCCAAAGCATATGTTCGTCACCAGCGGATCGGCAAAAGGCGTTTGCTCGTAAGTGCCATCCGGCGCGATCGACGTGATTCCACCGGTTGGAAAACCGATCGTCGCCACGCACACGCGCCCGTTCGCTTCGACAGCAAGCGAGTCGAACAGCTGCAGTCCCGGCAACCCGCATACGAGCTCGCCTTGTAGCGCACCCATCGCGGGCGCCACTTCACCCGGCGCCGTGATTGTGAACTTCATCAACCGCCCAACCATCGTCTGCGCGGCATAAAGGGTCTTCTCGTCCGGCGACAAACCGCAACCGTTTGGCATGTCGATCGGGAACACCAGCTCTTTGATCTTCTTGCCGTCCGGCGTCGCATAGTAGATCGCGCCGCGATCATGCAGCCGCCCGTACCCCTTACCCAGATCGGTGAAATAGAATCCGCCGTGCTTGTCGAACACCAAATCGTTCGGCCCGTTCAGCCGCAAGCCGTTGCACTTCTCATAGAGCCGCTCGACCTTGCCGGTCTTCAGGTCGACGCGCTCGATCCGCCCCGTCTCATAGTCGTGCGGCCTGTCACCCGGAAACAGCAGCCCACCGCGATCGTGCCACTCGAACCCGCCGTTGTTCGTGACGTAGACCGCACCATCGGGCCCCAGCGCCGCGCCATTCGGCCCACCGCCCAGCGTCGCGATCACTTCGCTCTTGCCGTTCCAAACCCGCGTCAGCGTCCCACGTGCGATCTCGACCAAGATCACGCTTCCGTCCGGCATCGCAATCGGACCTTCGGGAAACTTCAAACCACTGGCGATCTCACGGACGGACATGATGGCCTCACACACGTTTGTCTAAGATAATGAAACTGTAACCGATCGGACGCTCCGCTGACGAGGGATAAACGCCGACGATCGTCTCGTCCCAGCCTGCGCGCTCGATTGAGGGAAAAACCGTATCGCCGGCAATTTCGCCGTGTACGCTGGTCAGATAGATCCGCCGAGCCAATGGCAACGCCACCCGGTAGATCTCAGCCCCACCGATCACCATGATCTCTTCAGGCTCCTCGCCGTACGCCACCGCCAACGCAGCGTCAAACGACGTTACGACAGCCGCGCCCTCGGCCCGATAGTCCGCATCGCGTGTCACCACGATGTTCGTCCGTCCTGGCAGCGGCCGTTTCGGAAAGCTCTCCCACGTCTTGCGACCCATGATCAAAGGCCGTCCCGCCGTGCGCTCGCGAAACCACTTCATGTCTTCCGGAATGCGCCACGGCAGCTTGCCGTCGCGCCCGATTACGCCGTTCTCGGCGACCGCCACGATCAGCGCGATGATCGTCTCCCTCATGACGTGCCTAACTTCCTCAAGGCATCGCCCGTCAAACGGAAGACGGTCCATTCTTCCATCGCAATGGCACCCAGCGATTCATAGAACTTGATCGACGGCTCGTTCCAATCGAGCACCGACCATTCTACTCGCGCGCAATCCTCCGCCACCGCGCGCTTTGCCAGCTGTTGCAGCAAGGCCTTACCCAAGCCCTTGCCGCGAAACGCCGGCCGCACAAACAAATCTTCGAGATAAATCCCGTGCCGCCCGCGAAACGTCGAAAAATTATAGAACCAAAGCGCAAATCCGGCGGGCACCCCGTCCCATTCCGCGATATCGCAAAACACGCGTGGGTTCGCGCCGAACAACGCCCGCTCGATGTCGCCTTGCGTCGCCACAACATCGTCGAGCAGTTTCTCGTACACCGCCAAATCGCGAATGAAGGTGAAGACGGCCTCGCCGTCCGCCTTCGTTGCGGTACGAAGGTGTAGGCCCAGCCTCACACCGCCACCGGCGCCGCGATATGCGGATGCGCCTGATACCCTTCAAGTTTGAAGTCGTCGTACTTGAACCCGAAGATGTCCTTTACGGCCGGATTGATCACCATCTTCGGCAGAGCATAGGGCGCGCGCGTTAGCTGCAATTCGGCCTGCTCGATATGATTTAGGTAAAGGTGCGCGTCGCCAAACGAGTGAATGAACTCGCCCGCCTTCAACCCCGTGACCTGCGCCACCATCATCAACAGCAACGCGTACGACGCAATGTTGAACGGCACGCCCAAGAAGATGTCCGCCGAGCGCTGATAGAGCTGACACGAAATCCGCCCGTTCGCGACGTAGAACTGGAACAGGCAATGACACGGCGGCAGCGCCATGCGGTCGACATCCGCGGGGTTCCACGCCGTCACGATCAGACGGCGCGAGTCTGGGTTCTTCTTGATCTGCTCGATCAGCTTCGAAATCTGATCGATCGTGGAGCCGTCGCGCGCCGGCCATGACCGCCACTGCGCCCCATAGACCGGCCCCAAGTCGCCGTTCTTATCGGCCCACTCGTCCCAAATCCGAACGCCGTTCTCCTGCAGATAGCGCACGTTTGTGTCGCCGTTCAGGAACCAGAGCAGCTCATGCACGATCGATTTCAAATGCAGCTTCTTCGTCGTCAGCAACGGGAACCCGTCGTCGAGGTTGAAGCGCATCTGATGCCCGAAGATCGAGATCGTGCCCGTGCCCGTCCGGTCGTGCTTTCTCACGCCATGGCGCAGCACGTGCTCCATCAAATCGTGATACTGGCGCATCGACCCTCTCTCTCCCCAAGCTGGGGATGTCCCAATTCTACCGTTTCCCGAAACGGCACGGAAAGAGCCGGATTTCCAGCGTCCCCAACTCCTTCATTTCTTCACCGCGAGGGCCTATATAAGCCCTGCCGGTTCGCCGGCTATGGCGATAAACGCGCGTGCAATAAACGGATCGGACCCGGGGGCGGTACCCGGCGCCTCCACCACCTGAGCCGCAAAAGCGACTCAGCTGTGGGGGCGAACTAGGATCGACGAACGCGTAAAGACGTTGCTTTTGCTCGGCAAGGCTCACCGTTATCGGGCTGTCTGTATAGGTGCCAACGACAATGAAATGGCCCTCGCTGCCTAATAGGTAAGCGCGGCTCGGAGGGGCGCCGGGCAACAGAAGCCCCTCCACCTATCTTCGCCAGTAGGCGACTCCGGCAGACAAAATCACCAACACCCCGCCGATCGTCAGCGTCCACGGCGCCCCAATGTCGTGCGAGACCGCGCCCGCTAGCAAAGAGCTGATCGGCAGCATCCCGATGAAGGCCATCACGAAGTAGGCCATCACCCGCCCGCGCAGGGCGTCATCGACCGAGCTTTGCATCATCGTGTTCGTCGAAATGCCAAGCGTCATCATCGCATACCCCGCGGGCACCAGCAGCACCATCGACAGCGCAAACGACGTCGAGTGCGAAAACGCGATGACAGAAGCACCCAAGCATACGGACGCCAGAAACGGCACCCGGCCGAGCAGCGCAGGCGGCACCCGCGCGATCGTCAAGGCGCCGGCCAAGGCCCCAACGCCGATCGCCGCCATCAGAAAGCCCAGTGCATCCGATCCGCCGTGCAAAATGTCCCGCGCGAACACCGGCATAAGCGTCAAATAGGCCGACCCAAACAAGCTTGTCGCAGCCAAAAGCAGCAGCAACGTTCGAATCTGCCGGTGTGTCGCTACATAGATGAATCCATCGCGCAGGTCGGCAAGTGGATGGCTCTCCGCGCGCGGCGGCAACGGCGCCACACGGATCAGCGAAAGGCTCACCAGCACAGCAAGGTATGACGCCGCGTTGAGCGCGATGCACCATCCCTCGCCGACCGCCGCAACCAAAACCCCGGCAAACGCCGGCCCGATCAGCCGCGCGCCGTTGAACATGATCGAGTTGAGAGCGATCGCTCTCGGCAGGTCCGCCTTCCCCACCATCTCGATCGTGAACGACTGCCGTGTCGGGACGTCGAAAGCGTTTGCCGTGCCCGACAGCGCCGCCAGCGCCACAACGTGCCAAACCTCGATCACGTGGGACAGCGTCAGCACCGCGAACAAAGTTGCGCTCGCCATCATCATACTCTGCGTCACGAAGAGAATGCGCCGCCGGTTCAACCGGTCGGCGATCACGCCGGCAAACGGCGACACCAGAAGCACCGGTATCTGCCCCACGAACCCGACGACGCCGAGCCAGAACGGCGTATCGGTCATTCGATACACAAGCCAAGACTGTGCAATCGCCTGCATCCAAAAGCCGACGAGCGATATCGCTTGGCCCGCGAAGAACAAGCGGTAGTTCCGATGCCGACGGAACACGTCGATCAAGCGGTTTCGCGCCGGTTCGGTTTCCGTCTGATTATCCATACCGCTCTCATCGCTGCACCTGCGAAGCGACTTTCTCGAATAGCCCTACACGCGTTGCCGTTGAAACGGCAGACCCGGCCCCCAAGTCAAATTGATGCGGGCCGGGCCCCTCTGGCGATCTGAATGGGTCGCGATGTCGGACCGTATCGGATGACAAACCGTAGAGGAGCAACAATGACCGACTATCTTGTTCTGCGCCTTCGCGCGCGCCATGCGACGTTGGAAGACGACATCGCGCGTGAGCACCGGGCGCCCATGCCGGACGCGATCCGGCTAGCGGAACTGAAGAAAGAAAAACTGCAAATCCGCGACAAGCTGCATTGGATTTTGCGCGGTGCCAGTGACGAAGAAGCTCGCAGAGCCAGGGCCTAAACAGGGGGCGATCTGCGAAAGTACGCCGGGGCTGCACCGCCCCGGCGTCGAATCGGCCAGCTATCAGCGCTTCGCCAGTAGATCGCGAATTTCGGTCAAAAGCTTCACGTCCGCGGGCGGCTCCGGCGGCACGGCCGGTGCCGGCTGCGGCTGGCGCTTCAGCCGGTTCATGCCCTTCACGACCAAGAACAGCACGAACGCGATGATGATGAAGTTGATCAGGACGGTCACGAACTTACCCCAGGCAAGCACCGCACCCTGCTTCTTCGCTTCGTCCAAGACGGTGGCCGTTACGCCTTCGTTCAAGCCGACGAAATAGTTCGAAAAGTCGACGCTGCCGAGCGCACCGATCAACGGCATGATCATGTCGCCGACCATCGAGTCGACGATTTTCCCGAACGCAGCGCCAATGATGACGCCGATCGCGAGATCGACGACGTTTCCCTTAAGCGCAAACTCCCTGAATTCTTTTAGCATGGCGTCTCCCTCATTTGCCTTGGCGTGGACCCGCGACCCGGAAGATGGGGCCACCTTGTGAAAGGTAACACGCGCCTTTGCATTCGACGAGACACCGCGTATTGAGTCCTCCCCAATCGCCCTCATCTCTTAACTTCTGTCGCCAATCACAGGTCGGATACCAATGTCTCTGTCACCGAAATCGCTCTTTACGCCCTACAAGTTGAAGAACCTCACGCTCCCCAACCGCATCGTCATGGCCCCTATGACGCGCTCGAAGAGCCCTAACCAAATTCCAGGCGACGATGTTGCGGCTTACTACGAACGTCGCGCCGCCGGTGGCGTCGGCCTCATCATCACTGAAGGCGTCGCACCCGATCACCCCGTCGCGCTCAACGATCACAACGTGCCGAACTTTCATGGGCCCGCGCTCGACGGTTGGACAAAGGTCCTCAAAGCCGTGAAGCGACACGGTGGTTTCATCATGCCGCAGCTGTGGCACACGGGCTTGATGCGCAAGCCCGGCTCCGGTCCGAACCCGCACCTCACCGGCGTCGGCCCATCCGGCCTCGCCAAGCCGGGCAAGAAGGTGACGGAGCCGATGTCGACGAAAGACATCGATGACGCGATCGCAGGCTACGCCACCAGCGCCCGCCATGCCGAAGAACTCGGCTTCGATGGCGTCGAGATTCACGGCGCGCACGGCTATCTCATCGATCAGTTTTTCTGGGACGGCACGAACGTGCGCGACGACGCCTTCGGCGGCGACATGATCAAGCGCACGAAGTTCGCAGCAGACGTGATCCGCGCCGTGCGCGGCGCCGTCAGCAAAGACTTCCCCGTCATCCTGCGCTGGTCGCAGTGGAAGCAACAGGACTACACCGTCCGCCTCGCGCCAACGCCGCAGGCATTGGAGATGTTTCTTGATCCCCTGGTCAAAGCCGGCGTCGACTGCTTCCACAACTCCACCCGCAGATTCTGGGAACCCGAATTCGATGGCTCCGACCTCAACCTGGCCGGTTGGGTGAAGAAGATCACGGGCCTGCCTTCAATCACCGTCGGCTCGGTCGGCCTCAATCAGGAATTCATCGCGACCTATCAAGGCCAGTCCGCCGGCCCCGCCTCGCTCGACCGCCTCATCGAGATGTTCGACCGCGGCGACTTCGACCTGGTCGCCGTCGGCCGCGCGCTGATCGTGAACCCCAACTGGCCCGACATGGTCAAAGCCGGTCGCTTCGAAGAACTAAAGCCGTTCTCGCTGGAGGCACTGCCGGTCTTGCACTGAGGTCACCAAAACCCGTGCGCGACCCAATGACCCTTGATCGTCCCGACGCGTTGCTCGTCGGTGAGCGTGCGGGAAACGGGAGCGATATCCTCCTGCTCCATGCCGGTGGCGAAACACGTGCGGTATGGCGCCCCGTCATGGACATTCTGGCGGCGCGCGGCTTCCAAAGCTACGCCTTCGATCAGCGCGGGCATGGCGAAAGCGGCGGCGCTACAACGGACGGGCTATCGGCATACGGCGAAGACACAAAGGCGATGATTGGATTGATGTCGCGGCCGGTCGTCGTCGGCGCATCTCTCGGGGGCTTTGCCCTGATGCTTGCACTTGAGACATTGGAGCAGCAAGTGTCCGGCCTGGTCCTGGTCGACGTGACACCCACCCCAGACCCCGAGCGCGCCCGAGCCTATTTGTCGCCACGTGGCCTAGCAGCATCGCCTTTGGTGGAGAACATTCTGGGCCAAACGGAACGTTTGGCACAAATCGTACGCGCGCTGAAACTCCCGATTTTGTACGTCTCGGCCGGTGCACGCTCGCCATTGGGAGAAGACGGCCGCTCACAGATCCGCACACTAGCTCCACACGCGATCATCGAAATCATCCCCGAAGCAAGCCACCTCGTAGCCCGCGATGCCCCCGCAAAACTCGCCAACCTCATCGGTGACTTTGCTGCACGTGTCAACAAACCAAAAGCGAGCCCCACATGACCCGACCACCGCTACACCAGTACGCAATCATAGCAGCTCTCCTCGTCGGCTACTTCGTGCTGCTCTGGTTCGCGATGGCGACAGCACCCACATTGACGGAACAAACCGCACGCCTGCTCATCCAGCCGGTCCTAGGGCTCTTCGCGCTAACCGCTTTCGTGTGGCTGTTGATGTTCGTCTATCGCAACGTCGCCGTCGCCCGCGGCGTCGCGTCGATCGGCTACTACCGTGCCTACGCCGATAATTCCCCGCCTGAGTGGGTCGAGCGCCCGGCGCGCACGTTCATGAACCTGCTGGAAGTGCCGATACTCTTCTACGTCGTCTGTACGCTCATGCTGCAAACCGGCACCTGGGACGGTACGCAGGTCGCGCTGGCCTGGCTCTTCGTCGCCCTGCGCGCGCTTCACGCCGCAGTCTATATCGGCCTCAACTTCGTCCCCTTGCGCCTCGTCACCTATCTGATGGGCTGCATCACCCTCGGCGTCATCTGGTGGCGCTTCGGCGCGGCCTACGTATAGGCCCTACTCCCGCCCCTTCGTATCCAGCCACACCTTGAGCCGGTCGAGCTTGGCGAATAGGTCGGTCATCTCGGCCTCGTCCCAGCCGGTATAGACCTCCGCGAACTGCGGCACGAAGGCGGCGATAGCGCGTGCTTGAATCTCAAGCCCCTTCGGCGTGATCGTGAGCAGCTTCGAGCGCGCATCGCCCGGCGCCGGGTCGACTTTCAGAAATTTGCGCGCGACGAGTTTCTGCACCGTCTTCGTAATCCCCGGCTGCGGTTGCTGCAAAGCAGACGCCACCGACGTCACCGTCTTCGGCTCATTCGGCCGGTGACTGAAGTGATTGAGCATGACGAACTGCGGAAACGGCAGCTTCAATTCCGCCAGCGTCCGCGACGCGCGCGCCGTGGACAGCTGATTGATGATGCCGATCCAGTTGAAGATACGCCAACCCAACGCGGCTTGAGATTCGGTGATACGTGCCATGCCGCAGTTTTCGTCACGCCCTCATGATCGCGTCAAGAGGCCGTCGCGGCGCAGGCTCCGCCGGCGCGGCGTGCCCCATTCGGAAGAACATCTGCACCGTGTCGCTCTCCGGCAAGCCCAGCGCGCGCTTGTGCTCGGCGAGCACCGGCAGCATCTCAGGAAACTCCTGCAACGCCTGGCTAAGCGGTTGCATCGCGAGGCCCTGCGCCGTCGCCTGCAAGTTCGCCCGTACATAGGCCGCGCCCGCTGCCAACTGTGCCCGCCGGTCGTTCGTCGACGTCACGATCCATCCAAATGCGCGCACGGCAAGCTGCGGGTCGATGAACGTCAGCGCCTGCTCGCGTCCGAATTGCTCCATCGCATTCTCTCGCGTGAAGAAGCCGAGCTTGTTCGCCCACCAGAAGAACGGTCCGTGCATCGAAAGCCCATCGCGGTGTTTTGATATCTCCGCGCCGGTGATACGAAAAACATCGACGCTCTCCTTGTAAGTCGCGTCTTTCTTCACTTCGATATCCCATGCATGCTTCGCAATCTGCGCCAACTGCGCGATCTGCCGCCCGTCGCTCGTCCAGCCGAAGCGCACAGGCAACCCGTTGAGCGACGCGCCAATGGCATCGGCATCGGGTGCCGCCACGGTAGTGCCGTCGAACGCATTGCGGTTCGTCCGCCGCTTCAGCACCTGCGCAAACAGAGGATCGCGCGCAACCCCCGTATCGGCCACGAACGTCACACGGCACACCGGCTGATCGCCAACCGCATTCTCAGGCCAGTCGCCTTGCGGGAACGCAGCGATCTCCGCACGAAACCCCTGCTCTGCCGCCGCCATCCGCAACAACTCCAAGAACGCGCCGCAGCCGATCGTGATCTGCCGCGAATATGGATCGGTCTGCGGCAGCAACCGCGAACGATCGCACATGAACGTGATCGCGCCGGGCTCACGCAGATCGACGATCCACGGCTGCTTGTTGTGCGGATTGGGTGCAAGCAGCGCGAACGACAACGCCCGCACCCGCGGATCACTCACCGACGGCAGCGGCCCCTTCCATGCCTCGACCGCCGCCTCCGGCATCGGATCGCATTGCGTCAACCCCACCGCACCCGCCGCCAACACGACCGCAGATGTCCCGGCAACTCGAAGAAATGCCCTGCGCGTAGCCATGTGAACCTCCTAACCCATTGCCGGCGCCACGAGCGCGCCCATGACGATGACCATGCCGAGTGCCGAGAACAAAAAGAACTTCGGCCCCACGCCGTCGGCACGCGTGCGCAGTAGCGAGACGCCGCACATCAAGAGCCAGCCGAGCCACGCGGCAGAAGCCGGCGCCGACAGCATCCCGATCGCCTCGAACGGCCCGCCAAGCTGCTCCAGCGAACTCAAGCCGATCGCAATTCCGAGCACCATGCCAATGAAACCGTAGGGCGAAGCAAACAATGGTCCGCGCAGCATCGCGACGCCTATTAGGAAGGTCCAAATCCCTTGCGCCAGGAACCCCAGATGTTCGCCGATCATCATCCCGGCATAGCGATTGAGCAGGCCCTCCAGCAGTCCGACGACGTTGCGCATCTCCGGGGTTGTTGCAGCTGCCATCTGCTCCGCCAGATACGGCACCACGATCGGCCAACGCATGAAACCCATCAGTTGAAAGGCGCCCGCCAACACACCCGCGACCAACGCGGCAACCAAAACAGTGCTCCCGCCCCGTGAAAAGCTCTGATGAAACATCACCGCCAGCGCGATCTGCGTCAGCCCCGACAGCCCCATCATGTAGTACGCGGGCACGATCAAGCCCTGATGCTGACTGAACAGCGCCAGCCGCTGCTCCGAACTCGCCCGCAAAATCTCGGGAAACGAAAACTGATCCGCCAGGATCAAAAACCCGACCGACAGCAAGGCGACGTGCACCACGGTCAGCCCAAACGTAACGCCATACTCATGCTCGCGGTTCATCGCGCTCTCCATATTCCATGGAATATAAATAAACATTCCATAGAATATAATCAAGAGGCATCTGCCACAGGGAACAGAAAGGGCGCAAATCCAAGCCTTGCGAGCCACCGACCGCGGCGCTAAACCCTGTCCTATGTCGAAAGATTTCATCGGCTATCAGGCGCTCGTGGACAAGGCGCTCCGCGGTGTCGTGCGCGACGCCCTCAAACACGCAGCCAAGGGCGGCGTGATGGGTTCGCATCACTTCAACATCGCCTTCGCCACCCAGGCGCCGGGCGTCGAAATGCCCGACTTTCTGCGCGAGCAATACCCGGAGGCGATGAAGATCGTCCTGCAGCACCAATATGCGAACCTGCGGGTTGAAGACGACAAGTTCGAGGTCACGCTCAGCTTCAACAAGCTCCCGGCCACGCTTGTGATCCCCTTCACCTCCGTCCTCTTCTTCGACGACCCGTCGCAGAAATTCGAACTCGGCTTCCGCGCCCAAATGCCGGCCGCCAAGCCCGGTCTCCCCGCCCCCGCCAAACCGGCGGTCGCAGAGCAAAAGCCCGAGCCGCCCGCGCCGCCATCCGAACCACCCAAGAAACCCGAACCGGGCGAGGTCGTTAGCCTCGACAAGTTCCGCAAGAAGTGAACCCCACCCCCATGACCGCCACCCGCACCGAAACCGACACCTTCGGCCCCGTCGCCGTTCCCAACGACAAGTACTGGGGCGCGCAGACGCAACGTTCGCTCGAGAACTTCAAGATCAGCGGCGAGCGCATGCCGCTGCCGCTGATCCACGCGTTCGGTGTCATCAAGAAGGCAGCCGCAATCGCAAACGTCGCGCTGAAAGACCTCGACCCGAAGATCGCCGACGCGATCGCGAAAGCATCCGACGAAGTGATCACGGGCAAACTCGACGATCACTTCCCTCTCGTCGTCTGGCAGACCGGCTCCGGCACGCAGACGAATATGAACGTGAACGAGGTGATCTCGAACCGCGCCATCGAAATGCTGGGTGGCGAGATGGGTTCGAAAAAGCCCGTGCACCCGAACGATCACGTCAACCGCGGCCAATCGTCGAACGACAGCTTCCCGACCGCGATGCACATCGCAACCGTGCTGGAGATACATCGCCGCCTGATGCCGGGCCTGCGCCGCCTGCACGCGTCGCTGCTCTCGAAGGCGCACGACTTCCAATCGATCATCAAGATCGGCCGCACGCATCTGCAGGACGCGACGCCGATCACGCTCGGCCAGGAATTCTCGGGCTACGCGCGCCAACTCGAACTGGGTATCGAACGTGTCGTCGCCTCGCTCCCCCGCCTCTACCCGCTGGCTCAGGGCGGCACCGCCGTTGGCACCGGCCTGAACGCGCTTCCCGGCTTCGCCGAACGCTTCGCCGACGAAGTGTCGAAGATCACCGGCTACCCCTTCGTCACCGCGCAGAACAAGTTCGAAGCCCTCGCCGCCCACGACGCAATGGTCGAATTCTCCGGCGTGCTGAACACGCTGGCCGCATCGCTGTTCAAGATCGCGAACGACATCCGCCTCTTGGGCTCAGGCCCGCGCTCCGGCCTCGGCGAACTGATCCTGCCGGAGAACGAGCCCGGCTCGTCGATCATGCCGGGTAAAGTGAACCCGACCCAAGCCGAAGCGCTCACCATGGCCTGTACCCAGGTCATGGGCAACAACGTGGCGGTGACCGTCGCGGGCAGCCAAGGCCACATGGAACTCAACGTCTTCAAGCCTGTGATCATTCACAACGTTCTGCACTCGCTGCGCCTGATCGCCGACGCGTCGGTCAGCTTCACCGACCACTGCGTCGCCGGCATCGAACCGAACAAGAAACACATCGACGAACTGATGCGCCGCTCGCTGATGCTGGTCACAGCCCTCGCCCCCAAAGTCGGCTACGACACCGCCGCAAAAATCGCCAAGACCGCCCACAAAAACGGCACCACCTTGCGCGAAGAAGCTCTCAAACTCGGCGTCATAACCGGCGAAGACTTTGACCGCATCGTCCGGCCGGAAGATATGCTGGGGCCGAAGTAGAGCCGGCTGGGCAATGATCGACCTCAACGGCATCGCACACATCCAGTTGACAGTCCGCAGCGTCGAGCGCAGCCGCCCATTTTACTATCGCTTGTTGCACGAGACATTCGGCATGACGATCCAGTACGACGGCCCGGGTGTATTCTATTGCATCGGCGGACGCACCGGCATCGTGATCCGTGAGTCCGAAACGGCGCACGCCGACGTCGGCTTCGATCAATGGCGCATCGGCTTGCATCACTTCTGCTTTCGCCTTCGCGCGCGCGACGATGTCGATACTCTGCACAAGACGGTCGTTGAGATGGGCGCCAAGATCATTCGCGCCCCTGAAACCGGCCCGTGGGCACCTGACTACTACTCGATCCTCTTTGAAGATCCCGACGGCATTCGCATCGAAGCGAACTTCATCCCGGGCAAGGGAAACCTAGCGGTAATCAAGGACGGCCCGCTCACGCCGCCTGGCTAGTTCCCCTTCGCACATAGCTGGACCTCTGCTAGCGTCCCTCGAAACACATATTGAGGAAACGCACCCATGCACGATCTCGTCATCCGCGGCGGCACCATCGTCGATGGCTCAGGCTCGACACCTTTCACCGGCGACGTCGCCATCGACGGCGGCAAGATCACCGCGGTCGGCCAAGTCACCGCGCGCGGCCGCGAAGAGATCGATGCCAAGGGCATGATCGTCGCCCCGGGTTTCGTCGATGTGCACACGCACTATGACGGCCAGGCCACCTGGGATGATGAGATGGCGCCCTCCAGCTGGCACGGCGTCACCACCGTCGTGATGGGCAATTGCGGCGTCGGCTTCGCGCCCGCGAGGCCCGACCGCCATCAGTGGCTGATCGGTCTGATGGAAGGCGTGGAAGACATCCCCGGCACCGCACTCGCCGAAGGTATGAAGTGGAATTGGGAAAGCTTCCCCGAATACCTCGATGCGCTCGAAGGACTCCCGCGCACCGTCGATGTCGCGACGCACGTACCGCACGGCGCCGTGCGCGCCTACGTGATGGGCGAACGCGGCGCGCGCAACGAGCAACCCACCGAAACCGACATCGCCCGCATGTCGCAAATCGTTGAGGAAGGCCTGCGCGCCGGCGCGCTCGGCTTCTCCACCTCGCGCACGATCCTGCACCGCTCCGTCGACGGCGAACTCGTCCCCGGCACGACCGCGACGAAGGAAGAACTCATCGGCATCGGCCGCGCCATGGGCCGCGTCGGCTACGGCGTGTTCGAAATGGCATCGGACCTGAAGCGCGATTGGAACGAGTTCGAATGGATGGGCGAACTCAGCCGCGAGACGAAGCTCCCCGTGACCTTCGCGATGCTGCAATCGATCGCCAAGGAACTGCCCTGGCAAGAACAAATGTCGTCAATGGCAGAGCAAAACGCCAAGGGCGCAAACATCCGCGCTCAGATCGCACTGCGCGGTACCGGCGTCATCATGGCCTGGCGCGGCACGGTGAACCCGTTCCGCCTGCGCCCCTCATGGGCTGAAATCGAAGGTAAGCCGTGGGATCAGCAACTCAAGACACTGCGCGACCCGGCATTCCGCGCCCGCATCATCGCGGAAGAGCCGAACCTGGACGGCGACCTCCGAGAACTGCGCATGGTCGTCTCCAAAGGTTGGTTCATGCAGTACGAAATGGACGACGCGTTCAACTACGAACCGCGCCAAAGCGAAACGATCATGGCACGCGCCGCCGCGAAGGGCGTCAGCGGCGATGAATACGCGTACGACCTCTTGATGCAGGACGACGGCACCGGCTTCATCTACATGCCGCTCTTGAACTACGCAGACGGCAATCTGGATTTCGTGAAGAGCTTGCTGCATCGCGACGACGCCGTGATCTCGCTCTCCGACGGCGGCGCCCATTGCGGCACGATCTGCGATGCCGCCTCGCCGACATTCCTGCTGCAGCACTGGGTGCGCGACCGCGCCCGCGGCACGATCCCGCTCGAACTCGCAATCAAGCGCCAGTGCCGCGACACCGCCCTGCTCTACGGCATGCAAGACCGCGGCCTGCTCGCGAAGGGCTATCTCGCCGACGTCAACGTGATCGACCTCGCCAAGTTGAAACTCGGCAAACCCTGGCTCGCGTTTGACTTGCCCGCCGGCGGCAAGCGCCTGCTGCAGAAAGCCGAAGGCTACGTCGCCACGATCAAGAGCGGCCAAGTCACTTTCCGCAACGGCGAACTCCAAACCCCACGCCCCGGCAAAGTCATCCGCGGCCCACAGCGCAAGCCGATGGCACTCGCGGCGGAGTAGAGAACGACACTTGCAAACGCCTACGCCGCCCCAATGCCCGTGAGACTCAAACGCTCGATCACCATTTCCGGCCACCGCACCAGCGTGTCGCTGGAGGCCGATTTCTGGCAGGCGCTGACCGAGATCGCCGCCGAAATGAAGCGCCCGCTCGCCCAACTCGTCGATGAGATCGACAAACGCGACGGCCGCAGTCAGAATTTGTCCAGCGCGCTACGCGTCTTCGTGCTGGCGCATTACCGGAAGAAAAGCTGATGGCCGAAATCGTCAATCTAAATCGCGCCCGCAAAGCCCGCGCCAAGGCTGAGGCCGAACGCACCGCCGCGAACAATCGCGTGCAATTCGGCACGCCGAAGCACCTACGCAAAAAGGGCGACGCCGACCGCAAAAAGGCGGAAGCCGAAATCGAAGGTAAGCGTCTCGACGACGAGAAGCCGGAATGACCGGCCCCTATAGCGGCTTGAAGGTCGTCGATCTCACCCGCGTGCTCGCCGGCCCCTATTGCACGATGATGCTGGCCGACCAAGGCGCCACCGTCATCAAGGTCGAGCCGCCGAAGACCGGCGACGATGCGCGCCACATCGGCCCCTTCATAAACGGCAAGTCCGCATATTTCATGTCGCTGAACCGCGGCAAACACTCGATTGCGCTCGACCTCAAAGCCGATGCCGACCGCGCCGTGTTCGAGCGCCTGCTGGGTGAGGCCGACATCCTGGTCGAAAACTACCGCGGCGGTACGATGGAGAAGCTCCGCTACGATTGGGCCAGCCTGCACGCGCGCTTTCCGAGATTGATCTATGTCGCGATCTCTGGCTTCGGCCACACGGGCCCCTACAAAGAAAAGCCCGCCTACGACATGGTGGTCCAAGGCATGGGCGGCGTGATGAGCCTGACCGGTCAACCCGGCGGCCCGCCGACGCGCGTCGGCACGTCGATCGGCGACATCGCCGCCGGTCTCTTCGCGCTTTCAAGCATCGGCGCGGCGCTCTATCACCGCGAACGTACCGGCGAGGCGCAGAAGATCGACGTCGCCATGCTCGACTGCCAAGTAGCGCTGCTCGAAAACGCGATCGCCCGCTTCGTTGCGACCGGCACTGTGCCGGGCCCCATCGGCTCGCGCCATCCCTCGATCACGCCGTTCGCCGCCTTCCAAACCGCCGACAGCGCCATCATCATCGCGGCCGGCAACAACCAACTCTTCGCCCGCCTCTGTGAGGCCATCGGCGCACCCGCGTTGAGCACCGACCCGCGCTTCGCCACCAACGATCAGCGCAACACGAACCACGCAGCACTGGCCGAAGAACTCGAACGCACGCTCAAAACAAAACCCGCCGCCCAATGGCTCGCCAAGATCGAAGCCGCCGGCGTCCCCTGCGGCCCCATCAACAACGTCGCCCAAGTCCTCGCGGATCAGCACGTTCTATCGCGCAACATGGTCGTCACCATGCAAGACGCCGACGCCGGCACCCTCAAACTTGCCGGCAATCCGATGAAGCTCTCGGCGTCCGCGGATCCCGCAACGCGGCCCGCCGCTCAAGCGCTCGACGAAAGCGGAGATCGCATTCGTACGGGCGGCTTTGCCGCCATCGCGTAAGCGCTCACTCGGCAAGACAGTCTTTGCTCTTACCGCCGTTCTTGCGCAACATCTTCACGTAGTATTCGGACATGGCGATTGCCCGCTTTCGCTGATCGTCCTTGCCACCAAGCAAACCATCGATCCCCGTGGCCCAAGCCGCAGCACACGCCTGCGGCGCCTTCGCCGAGTGCATCACGCAGTCGACGAACGCACCAAAGGCAACGCGATAAGTATTGAACGCTTCGCGCGTCATCGGCTCACCATGCCCTGCAACCGCGAGCTTGAAAGGGCTCGCCCAAACTTCGTCGAGCGCCGCAACCCATTTGCGCGGACAAGCCGTCTCAAAAAAGGGCGCAGGCAACGTCACCAAATCGCCGATCACCGCCGTGCCGCTTTCGGCGTCCAAAAGCCAGACGTCCGCGTCCGTCACCGCCTTGTCCGTCACCCGGACGTCGAACGCCCGTCCTGCCAAGGACACCGGTCCCGACTTCGCGATCGCAACATCCGGCCGCAACAAGTCCTGCTGTTCCATCGTCTTCACGAAAATTGCAATCTCCTCTCGCTGTGTCGCGCTGAGCGTCGGATCGTTGGCGTATTTCTTCTCCAACTCCAACTCGCGGGCCAAGAAGCCGCCTGGCGCCAACACTCGATCCACGGCGTTCGTCGTATAGACACGCGCCGCCGGAAAGACCTGCTTCAGCCTCCCATTGCCGCTCGAATGATCGAGATGCCAATGCGTGTTCACGATCACGCGAATCGGCTGCTTCTGCGCATTCGCAAACGCCAGTATCTTGTCGCTGTGCCAAACGTGCCGGCCCGTATCCACCACGATAAGGCCTTCGGGCGCATCAAGAACGACGGTGTTTCCGTCGGGCCCTCTGTCAGGGACGAAGCTCCCGGGAATCAAGTGAACGCCTGGCGCCAACTCACGCACCGCCGGACCTTCGCTCACGGACTCCGCCAAGGCGGGCCCAAACGACAGTGCGAGAACCACGCCCGCCCACAGATTTCGCACGCTTTTCTTCTCCTTAGATCAAGCGGAACTTATCGCCAAGAACAGCAAATACGCCCGGTCCAAACCGCTGCGACTTCTTCACAATCTGCTGAGCGAGGGGGTGGCATCGCACCGCCCAACCCACCTATTGTCACCCTGAATCATGACCCAAACATCGGCCGCCCACCTGCCCGCGTCCGCGGAACCGCCCTATTTGCACGGCCTCAATGAGGCCCAGCGCGAAGCCGTGTTGGCGCTCGACGGGCCGGTGCTCGTGCTTGCCGGCGCCGGCACCGGCAAGACGCGCGTGCTCACCACCCGCCTCGCGCACCTCATCGCCTCGCGCCGCGCCTGGCCCAGCCAAATCCTCTCCGTGACCTTCACGAACAAAGCCGCGCGCGAGATGATCCACCGCACCGGCCAGATCATCGGCGGCATGGTCGAAGGCATGCCCTGGCTCGGCACCTTCCACTCGATCGGCGCGAAGATCCTGCGCCGCCACGCCGAACTCGTCGGCCTCAAATCGAACTTCTCGATCCTCGACGACGACGATCAGCTGCGCCTGATGAAGCAGGTGATCGAAGCCGCGCGCATCGACGACAAGCGTTGGCCCGCGCGCCATCTCGCCTCGCTGATCGACAGCTGGAAGAACCGCGCGATGACGCCGAAGGACGTGCCGGCAGGCGAAAGCTTCGCCTACGGCAACGGCAAGGGCGCCGAACTCTATGAGGCCTACCAGCAACGCTTGAAGGCACTCAACGCCGTTGACTTCGGCGACCTGCTGCTCGACGTTATCACGATCCTGAAGACGCACCCGGAAGTGCTGGAGGAGTACCGCAACCGCTTCGCCTACATCCTCGTGGATGAGTATCAGGACACGAACGTTGCGCAATATCTCTGGCTCCGGCTCCTCGCAGGTGAGCGGCGCAACATCTGCTGCGTCGGCGATGACGACCAGTCGATCTACGGCTGGCGCGGCGCAGAGGTTGACAACATCCTACGCTTCGAACGTGACTTCCCCGGCGCGAAGATCATCCGCCTGGAACGCAACTACCGCTCGACCCCGCACATCTTGGCCGCCGCCTCCGGCCTCATCGCTTCGAACAAGAGCCGCCTTGGCAAGACGCTCTGGACCGACCTCGGCGAAGGGGAGCGTGTCTCCGTGCGCGGCGTCTGGGACGCCGAAGAGGAAGCCCGCCTGATCGCCGACGACATCGAACAAGTCGCGCGCAACCGGCAAAAGCTCAGCGACATCGCGATACTCGTCCGCGCCTCGTTCCAGATGCGCTCGTTCGAAGAACGCTTCGTGCAGCTCGGCATTCCCTACCGCGTTGTCGGCGGCCCACGCTTCTATGAGCGTCAAGAAATCCGCGACGCCCTTGCCTACCTGCGCGTCGTCGTTCAACCCGACGACGACCTCGCCTTCGAGCGCATCTTCAACAAGCCGAAGCGCGGCCTCGGTGACGCAGCGCTGCAAGCCGTGCACAAGATGGCGCGCGCGATGAAGACGCCGTTGCTCGCCGCCGCAAAAGCGTTGGGCGATACCGACGAACTCCCCGCACGTACGCGCTCAGCCTTGCGCGACCTCACGCAAAGCTTCACGCGCTGGAGCGACCAGGCAACCGCGCTCAGCCACATCGAACTCGCCGAAATGGTGCTCGACGAAAGCGGTTACACCGCCATGTGGCAGACCGACCGCTCGCCCGAAGCACCCGGCCGGCTTGAGAACTTGAAAGAACTCGTTCGCTCGATGGAAGAGTTCGAAAACCTCGAAGGCTTCCTCGAACACGTCTCGCTTGTCATGGAAATCGAACAGTCGGACTCGACCGACAAGGTCACGATCATGACGTTGCACGGCGCGAAGGGCCTCGAGTTCCCAACCGTCTATCTCCCCGGTTGGGAAGAAGGCCTATTTCCCAGCCAACGCACACTCGACGAGAACGGCCTGCAAGGCCTCGAAGAAGAACGCCGCCTTGCTTACGTCGGCCTCACCCGCGCTCGCGAACGCGCGAAGATTTCCTACGCCGCCAACCGCCGCGTCCACGGCATGTGGCAAAGCGCGATGCCGTCGCGCTTCATCGGCGAACTGCCACCCGAAGCGATCGTCGTTGAAAGCGATCCGGGCCTGCCCTACGGCAACTCGAACCTCTCGACTGCGCCGGCCTTCGACAGCGGCTATTCCTCGCCCGGCTGGCAACGCGCCCAGGCCCGGCGCGGCGAGGTCTTTGGCTCACGCCCCACGATCGAAGCGCACGCCGAACTCGTCGCCACCTCCGACCCCGCCGCCGAAACCTATCGCCGCGGTGAACGCGTGTTCCACCAAAAATTCGGCTACGGCCGCGTCACCGCCATCGACGGCAACAAGCTGACGGTCGCCTTCGACAAGGCGGGCGAGAAACGCGTCATCGCCAATTATCTCGCCAGAGCTTGAGAGATGCCCGTCTGCTGGAAAGCCCGCGCCGTCGTTTCCAAACGCGACGCGCAAACCCTGAGCGAAGCCCTCGAAGCGCTCGACCCCACGCCCGTCGTCTCCGCCTTCGAACTCGGCGAACGGGGCTTATGGGAAGTCGAAGCCTTCTTCACCGACGAGCCTTCTGAAGCCGACCTCGCGCAACGCTTCGGCGTACCGATGCGTGTGATCCCAATTGAAGACGAGAACTGGGTCGCCCGCGCCCTCGAAGGCCTGCCGCCGGTCAAGACCGGGCGCTTCTTCATCTACGGCGACCACTCGTCCGGTGATGTGCCCGCCAACGCGATCGGCCTAAAGATAGAAGCCTCCTACGCCTTCGGCACCGGCCACCACGGCACCACGCGCGGCTGCCTCTTGGCGTTCGAACACCTCGCCAAACGCCGAACGTTCAAGAACGCCCTCGACCTCGGCTGCGGCACCGGCGTCCTCGGCATGGCCTTCGCGAGGCTGACGCACCGACCGGTGGTCGCCACAGACATCGACCCGCTCGCCACTGCCAAATCGATCGAGAACGCGCGCCTAAACCGCGCCGCACCGCACATGCGCATCACAACCGCCAACGGCTTCCGCACCCCGCTGATCGCAGCGCACGCGCCCTACGACCTGATCTTCGCGAACATCCTCGCTGGCCCGCTGATGAGACTGATGC
The DNA here is from genome assembly GCA_964547645.1 of uncultured Flavobacteriaceae bacterium. GTDB lineage: Bacteria > Pseudomonadota > Alphaproteobacteria > Micropepsales > Micropepsaceae > SZUA-430. Next base: position 39,988 of record CAZJOM010000005.1, on the reverse strand, counting down.
CCGGCATCAAGAAGAACCTGAGCCCCGGCGGCAACGCGATCCTCTCCGGCCTCCTCGACGAACAAGCCAACGCCATCGCCAGCATGGCCCGCACGCAAGGCCTCCGCGTCCTTCGCCGCAGCGCGCTCGAAGGCTGGGTGACACTAATTCTCGAACGCCCGCACTAACCGCCGGTCGTGTGCCCGCGATCTTCGAGCTGCACCCGCACGAACGCCGCCGTCGCATCGCCGTAGCGCGCCTTGATGCCGGCCAGCGCCAGATCGAGCGCGTGCGCGGGTGGTCCATTGGGCAAGTCGACGGTGACATCCGCACCGCTGGCGTCTGGTAGAAGCTGCAATCCCTCAGCTGTGCGAACCGGCTGCGACCCAAGCACAACCGCGCGCGAGCGAAACGTGCGGCTGTAGGTATCCGCCATCAACGCCGCCGCAATCACGTCCACACCCTCGCTCACGCGCACACCGATCGTCTCGCCATCGACCAAGCCCGCCACCAGATTGCCGAGCACCATCCAAACATCGCCGCGGATAAGGTGAAACGCGCCGCTGTCGTGTTCGGCGCTCCATCCGCGCGCACCGATCTCCTGCGCCAGTGCCGCCGCACGCCCGCGTCCGGCAATCGCCTCGACGAGTGCAAGCGACACCGGAACCGAGGCACTGATACCGGTCGTCGTGACAATACCGCGATCTGCGACGTACCGCCGGTCGCGTACGCGCTCCATCGTCGGATGCGCCTGCGCCACATCATCGATCTTGAACCAATGCCCCGTCGCGCGATGACCGTCGAGCAGCCCGGCATTCGCCATCACCAGCGTTCCGTCGCAAATGCTAACGATCGTCGCGCCCAGCGCCGCCTGCGCCCGAATGAACGCGCGCACGTCCGCGTCCGTCGGGTCATGCAGCGCCGGCACGACCACATAGTCCGCGCCATCTGGATAACGCACCACGAACTCAGCCGTCGTGGCATCCGGAACAATCGTCAGGGCCGGCATGAGTCTCACCGGTCCACCCTTCGTGCCCAACGCAACCACATCGGCAACGCCGGAGCGCTTCAGCACGCCATAGGGAACAAGATAGTCCGTCGTCTCCGTCCCGTTATTCGCGCCGACAACGGCAACAACCGGACGCGCCCGCTTCGGCGGCTTCATCGCCTCTAGCGTCGCCGCAGCTTCTGCAGCGCTGATCACGACAGGCGCCGCAGTCGCCTGACGCTCAGCCGGGATTAACGCGAACACGCCCGCGACGAACAACAACGCCAGACCGAAGACAACCAAGACGCCAAAGCGCAAAAGGTGAAACGCGACGCTCATGACACGCCCTCTCTCAGTCGCGCTGCGGCTTGCGCATTGACGATCTCGCGTTCTGTCAGCAGACCTTCGAAAGCCTTCTTCGCGAACGCGACGCGCTCCGGCCCCGCACGCTCGGGCGAACCGCAATTGAACGGCGGCTGCGGATCGTACTCGAAGCCAAGCTGCATCTGCTTCGCCACGTCCTCGCCCCACTCTTCCGCGATCACGGTGAGCGCAAAGTCGATGCCCGCCGTCACCCCGCCGCCCGAGATCCGGTTGCGATCCTTCACGACGCGCGCGTTGACTGGTATCGCGCCAAACGCCGGCAGAAAGTCGCGCCATGCCCAGTGACACGCCGACTTGTAGCCCTTGAGCAACCCCGCCGCACCGAGCACCAGCGAGCCGGTGCACACCGACGTCACATATTTCGCCTTCTCCGCCTGCTTGCTGAGAAACGAAAGCGTCTCCGCATCAGTCATCAACGCAACCTGGCCCGCCCCGCCCGGCACGCAAATCAGGTCGAGCTGCGGGCAATCCTTGAAGGTCGTTGTCGGCATCAGCGACAACCCCGCGTCCGATGGCACCGGCGCCAGCGTCTTCCAGATGTAGTGCGCCTGAGCGCCGGGCGCACGCGCGAGAAACTGCGCCGGACCCGTGAGGTCCAACTGCGTCAAATGCGGGTAGAGCAGAAAACCAACGTGGAAAGTCATGTGAGCCTCCTTCGATCGACCGATTGCTAACACGCGCTCGGTATGGCACAAATGACAAACAATCGATCTTTTCTGCCAAAGGCGTTGAGAATGCAAAAGCCGCACATTGTCGCCATCCCGATCTACCCCGGCCTGCAATCGCTCGATGCCGCCGGGCCCGCGCAAGTCTTCGGTAGCGCGAACCAATCGCTCGGCCGCGAAGCCTACCGCATCAAATTCGTTGCAACGGCGTCCGGCCCCGTAGCGACCTCGGCCGGTTTCGCATTCCACGCCGACAGCTTGCGAAGCGTGCCGGCGAAGACCGTGGATACGCTGATATGCCCCGGCGGCGAGGAAGAACCGCTCCGCGCCGCGCTACGTGACAAGGTCCTGATGCGCTGGATCAACGACGCCGCGCGCGCAAGCAAACGGGCTTGCTCCGTGTGCTCCGGTGCGTTCTTGCTCGCCTCGACCGGCATTCTGAAGGGCCGCAGCGCCGCCACTCATTGGAGTTCGACCGCCGACCTGCAACACGCCTTCCCCGACATCAAAGTCGATGCGGAATCGATCTATGTCACCGACGGCAAGTGCTGGACCTCCGCCGGCGTCACCACCGGCATCGACATGGCCCTCGCTATCGTGGAGGAAGACTACAATCGCGACCTCGCCATGGAGATCGCCCGCCGACTCATCGTCTACATGCGCCGCCCGGGCCATCAAACGCAGTTCTCGGCAGCCTTGAACGCTCAACACGTGAAGCATGACAAGCTCGCCGATCTGGCCGGTTGGGTCGAAGCCAACCTGACAAAGCGCCTCGATGTCGAAACGCTGGCCGCCCGTGCCGCGATGAGCCCCCGCTCGTTCCACCGCCACATGCAGGACGAATTGAACGTCTCACCAGCGAAGTTCGTCGAGTCGATCCGCCTGGACGCAGCACGCCGTTGGCTGGACGAGGCAAATCTCGACCTCTCCCAGGTCGCGGCTCGGGCCGGCTTCTCCGGCGCCGACCATCTAATCCGCGCCTTCGCCCGCAGATTCGGCGTGACCCCCGCGGCCTACCGTCAAATTCATGTCGCCGCCCTTGAGACCCGCACCGCAGCCGAATAGGTTCCGCCCATGCTGCACCAAACCAAGTTCCAATCCTTCGCCGAAACCACCAGCCCGACCCAAGGCCCGCCCCGCCTCGCGGCCCTGCGCGCCGAACTCAAGCGCCGAGGCCTCGATGGTTTCATCGTTCCGCGCGCCGACGAGTATCAGGGCGAATATGTCCCCGCCCGTTCCGACCGGCTTGCCTATCTGACCGGCTTCACCGGTTCCGCCGGCGCTGCCGTCGTCTTGATGGACAAGGCCGCGATCTTCACCGACGGGCGCTACACCGTACAAACCGCCGAACAAGTCGACGGCACCGCCTTCGAGTACCGCTCACTGGTGGATGAGCCCCCGCCCGACTGGATCGAGACCAATCTGCCAAAAGGCGCCAAGCTCGCTTACGACCCTTGGCTTCACTCTGCCTCAGCCGTCGACGCGCTGCGCGTGGCCGCAGCCAAAGCCGGCGGAACGTTGGTCGCCTGCGGCGACAATCCGCTCGATGCGACCTGGGACGACCAGCCTGCCGCACCGCTCGGCGCCGTCACGCCGCAGCCGCTGGAGTACGCCGGCGAAACATCCGAGTCGAAGCGCGAACGCATTGCTCAATCGCTGCGCGATTCCAAGAACGACGCCGCGATGCTGACCTTGCCGGAGTCGATCGCCTGGCTGCTCAACATCCGCGGCAGCGACGTTCCCCACACGCCGTTCCCGCATGCCTTTGCAATGCTGAACAACGACGGTCATGTGGAACTTTTCATCGACCGCCGCAAGTTCACACCCGGTATCGACGCCTGGCTCGGCAACCGCGTCACCGTCCGCGCGCAAGAGGAGTTGGAAAGCCATCTGAAAGCGCAAAAGGGCAAGCGCATCCAGATCGATCCCGCCACCGCCTCGGCGTGGCTGTTCGACCAATTGAAAGCGGGCGGCGCCGAAATCGTCCGCGCGGCAGATCCGGTTCTTCTGCCGAAAGCCTGCAAGAATGCCACCGAACTGAACGGTACGCGCCGCGCCCACGAACGCGACGGCGCGGCACTATCGCGCTTCCTGGCCTGGATCGCGAAAGAAGGTCCGAAGGGCAACATCGACGAAATCGAAGCCTGCCGCGTGCTTGAAGATTTCCGCGCCGAGACCGGCGCGCTCAAAGACCTCAGCTTCGGCTCGATTTCCGGCGCCGGCCCGAACGGCGCGCTGCCGCACTACCGCGTCACGAAGAAGTCCAACCGCAAGATCAAGTCCGGCGAAATCTACTTAATCGATTCCGGCGGTCAGTATCTCGACGGCACGACCGACGTCACCCGCACGATCATCGTGGGCGAGCCGACCGCGGAGATGAAAGACCGCTTCACCCGCGTGCTCAAAGGCCATATCGCCCTCGCCCGCGCCCGCTTCCCCGAAGGCACGACCGGCGTGCAACTTGACACGCTGGCGCGGATGTCGCTGTGGGAAGGCGGCTTCGACTACGATCACGGCACCGGCCACGGCGTCGGTAGCTATTTGAGCGTCCACGAAGGTCCGCAAAACATCTCAAAGCGCATGATCAACGTGGCGCTGAAGCCCGGCATGATCGTCTCGAACGAGCCCGGCTACTACAAGGTCGGCCACTACGGCATCCGCATCGAAAACCTCATTGTCGTCACCGAACCCAAGGACGTCGGCGGCGACCGCAAGATGATGGAGTTCGAAACGCTGACCCTGGCGCCCATCGACCTAGCCTTGGTGGAATCGAACATGCTGACCGATGGCGAACGGAAGTGGCTGAACGACTACCACGCAAGAGTCCGCAGAGCCCTAAGCGGCAAAACGGACGAGGCGACGGAGGCATGGATCATCGAGTCGACGAGAGCGCTATAGCAACACGATGCCTCCCATCACGCGCCTCGACCACGTCGTCATCGCAGTCAAAAATCTCGACGAGGCGGCGGCCACCTACCGCCGGTTCGGCCTTACCTTGACGCCACGCGGCTTGCATGAGGGCAAAGGCACCGGCAACCACTGCATCATGTTTCCCGACACCTACATCGAGCTCCTGGGCGTGGTCGATGCATCCGGTGCCGAAGGCCGCCTCGCGCAACGTGTAAAGGCCCGCGGCGAAGGCGGCATCGCCATTGCATACGGCGCCGACGATGCGGACAAAACCTATGCCGCCCTACGCGCGGCGGGTGTCGATGCGGAAGCCCCAAACGACCTCAGCCGCCCGCTCGAACTCGACGGTAAGCGCGACATGGTTCGCTTCCGGAACATCAACATGCCAGGCCTGCATCTGGTCGAGACCATGCAGTTCGTCTGTACCCACCAAACCCCGGAACTCACCCGCGCGCGCCGCGAGTGGCAACTCCACCCTAGCGGCACCACCGGCATCGCCGAAGTGGTCATCGCAGTCGACGACATCGCTACCGCCCAAAGCCAGCTCGCCCCCGCCGCGCTCACGAACGCGCAAATCACGCTGATCACGCCCGCCGACGCAGAGCGCCGCTTCGGCAAAGCGCTCGCGGGCGCCCCCAAACACGGCATCGTCGCCCTTCGCATCCGCGTCAACGAACCGGACGCCGCCGCCGCCATGCTCTCGATGGCGAAGGTCCCGCACACCGAAACCCGCCACGGAATCGTTATCCCCGCGAGCACGGCCCACGGCGTGGTCATCGAGTTTGCCGAGGACTAGGCGCTGACGCTCGTCCAAAATGTATTGAGCTGCTCGGCGAACCACACCGGCCTCTCTTCCGCGTAGAAGAGCTTGCCACCCTCGGCTTCGACAACCCGCCGCGCGCCAGGGATCGTATCGTTCAGCCAATAAGCCCACTTGAGCGGAAAGAAGATGTCCGCGGTGCCCCACACCATTTGGGTCGGCACCATCAACGCCCTCAGCTTGTCGCCGATCGCAAGCGTGTATTTCGTATTGAGCGCTGCAACGTACCTATCGAATTGCGCACGCCGTTCGGCCGTCTTGAATTGCGGCGCCAAATACGCGCGGACAAGTTCGGCCGTCAGATGGGAACACGACTCGAACGTCGAGCCCAGGCCTCCGGGCGACCGCGCCAACTCGATGTTGTCGACGAACGATGCCATCGTATTCGCGAGCAGCCCGTTCCCAGCCAGTGCAAAGGCATTGGCAAAGGCCTCCGGCGGAAAGTTGTCATGGCAGTCGCCATTGGTGAGCGTCAGCGACCGAAGCCGTTCCGGCGCCATCGCCGCGACAAGCTGCCCAACGCCACAGCCCGAGTCGTTCCCGACCAGATCGAAAGCCGCAATGCCCAAGCGGTCGAGCGTCGTCAAAATCATCCGCGCCTGTTCGGGAAAGCTGAGATCAAGCCCCGGCAGCGCCTCGGTGTGGCCCAAGCCCAAAAGATCGATCGCGACCAGCCGCCGTCCTTGTCCCAGCGCGGCGAAAACGTCCCGCCAATGCAACGAATGAAGGGGAAATCCGTGCAAGAAGACTGCCGCAGGCCCACCGCCGACGTCGACAACCGCAATCCGGCCGAACTCAGTCGAGACGAACGAGCGGCGTCTATCGAACGCTGCAATTTGCTCCGACAACGTCATCGCGATAATCCTCCATAAACATAATCGCATTATGTTACATAATATGAGTATGTCAATGAGTAACCGACGCTGGACTTCGCATTGGCGCTGGGCCATCAGATGGCACAAATGAGCGACAATTCGCGGCGCAGCACCAACAAGGAGCAAACCCGGGCGGCCCTCGTCCGCGCGGGGCGGCGGGTCTTTGCCAAGCGCGGTTTTGCCGACGCCTCCTTGGGCGAAATTGCGAAAGCCGCGCGGGTCACGACCGGCGCCGTTTATCACCACTTCGCCGACAAGGCCGCACTGTTTCGCGCCGTCGCCGAAAACGTGGAGCAGGACATCATGGCAGCGGTCGTAGCGGCCTCTGGCGATCGCCCCTCGGGCGACGTCGCCGTGCAATTGAGACGGGGCATCGAAGCGATGCTCGAAGTGACGACCGCGCCGGACATTCAACGCGTGGCGTTCGTCGACGCGCCTGTCGTTCTTGGCCCGACGGCCTGGCGCGAGATTGAAGCGCAATACGCCTACGGCCTTCTGTATGGCTCACTGACGGTGTTGCATAAAGAGGGCCGCCTCAAAGGCACGCCGGAACTCATCGCCCCGATCCTGCTCGGCGCGTTGACGGAAGCCGCTGTCACTATTGCGCGAGCCGGTGATCAAGCCAAAGCGCGAGCCGACGCGCGCGCCGCAATGGCTTCCGTACTTTCAGGTATCGTGCACTAAGAGCACCGGCATCATCCGATCAGCTTCAACCACTCGTCCTCGCTGATTACCTTCACGCCGTGCTTCTCGGCGTCCTTCAGCTTCGATCTGGCGCCGGGCCCCGCGACCACCAGATCCGTCTTTGCCGAGACTGAGCCGGCGACTTTCGCCCCTAAAGACTCAGCGCGCGCCTTTGCCTCGTTGCGGGTCATCTTCTCGAGGCTGCCCGTAAACACGACTGTTTTGCCGGACACGGCGGTATCGGACTTTGGTTTCTCGGCGTCTTCGATCTCGAGCAGATTGAGTAGCCGGGTCACTTCCTTTCGGTTGTGATCTTCCTCGAAAAACTCGGCAATCGCCTTCGCCACCACGTCGCCGATGCCTTCGATGGCATTCAGTTCGGCAAATGCGGTCGATGTCTCGTCCGCCGCCGCCGTCATCGCCTCCACGAACGCCTTCGCCGACCCATAGTTCAGTGCGAGCGCCCGCGCGGTCGACTCGCCAACGTGCCGGATGCCGAGCGCAAAGATAAACCGGTGCAGCGCAATCGTTCGCCGCGCCTCGATCGCCGCGAACAGTTTCGCCGCCGATTGCGCCCCCCACCCTTCGCGCGCCGCAATCGCCTTCTCGCCGGACCCGTATTTCTTCTCAAGCAGGAAGATGTCGGACGGGTGCGAGATCAGCTTGTCGGCCAGAAATGCATCGACGTGCTTCGAGCCAAAACCCTCGATATCGAATGCATTTCGCGACACAAAGTGCTTCAGCCGCTCCGCCGCCTGCGCCGGACAGATCAAGCCGCCCGTGCACCGCCGCGCCACCGACTCTTCGCCGGACTCGTCAACCTCGCGCAGCGCGTGGCTGCCGCAGACCGGACACTTGTCGGGAAACTTGTACGCCTTCGCGCCCTTCGGTCGCTTCTCTTCGATCACGCGCACGATCTGCGGGATCACATCGCCGGCTCGTTGCACCACGACAGTGTCGCCGACCCGCACATCCTTGCGCGCGATCTCGTCTTCGTTGTGCAGCGTGGCGTTCGTCACTACGACGCCGCCGACCGTCACCGGCTTCAGCCGCGCCACCGGCGTAAGCGTCCCCGTGCGCCCGACCTGAATGTCGATGCCGAGCAACTCCGTCTCCGCTTGCTCTGCCGGAAACTTGTGCGCGATCGCCCAACGCGGCGCGCGGCTGACAAAGCCCAACCGTCCCTGCCAATCCAACCGATCGACCTTGTAGACGACCCCGTCAATGTCATAGCCCAGCGACGCGCGCTTGCCGGCAATCCGCTCGTAGTACTTCAACAACGCCTCAACGCTTGTGCACCGTTTCATTTCCGGATTCGTCGGAAAACCCCAATCCGCGAACGCTTCGATCACCTCGGTTTGCGTTTTGCCCGGAACTCTCGAAACTTCGCCCCACGTATAAGCGAAAAATCTCAAAGGCCGCCGCGCCGTGATCGACGCGTCGAGCTGGCGCAGCGACCCCGCCGCCGCATTGCGAGGATTGGCAAATGTCTTCTCCTCGCGCGCTTCCTGATCCTTGTTCAGCTTCGCGAAGTCGGCATGGCTCAAGAACACCTCGCCGCGTACCTCGATAAGCTCCGGAATCCCGCGGCCCTTCAGCGTATGCGGAATGTCCTTCACCGTGCGCAGGTTCGCCGTCACATCCTCGCCGACCGCCCCGTCGCCGCGTGTCGCGCCAAGCACGAGCCTTCCATCCTCATACCGTAAGCTCGCCGACAGCCCGTCGATCTTCGGCTCCGCAGTAATCGCAAGCTCTTCGTCCACCGGCAGGTTCAGGAACCGCCGGATGCGGTCTATAAAACCGGTGACATCCTCATCGTCGAACGCATTGTCGAGCGAGAGCATCGGCACGCCGTGCTTCACCTTGCCGAACTTCTCGACCGCCGCGAAACCCACCCGCCGTGACGGGCTGTCGGCACGGATCAGCCGCGGAAACTTCGCCTCGATCGCGGCATTGCGTTTCTTTAGGGCGTCGTAGTCGGCGTCCGAAATCGTCGGCGCATCTTCCGCATGATAACGCTTGTCATGCTCCGCAATCTCGCGCGCGAGCCGTTCAAGTTCTTCCGCCGCGGCCGCTTCCGTCAGCTTCGTGACCGGCGAAGGCTTCTTCACGTCGCCCGCTTCCGCTTCGCCAGCGGTGTCACCGCGCCGCCAATCAGCTGGTCGGCCGCCGCCCGCGCCTCGTCGGTCACCTTCGCCCCGGCCAACATCCGCGCGATCTCTTCGCGCCGCCCGGGCGGGCCCAACAGCTCGACCCGCGTCGACATCGCACCTGCCGCCATCGCCTTCGACACGCGCAAATGATGCACGCCCCGCGCCGCAACCTGGGGCGAGTGCGTCACCACCAGCACTTGCTCGCCCTTCGCCAGCCGCGCCAGCCTCTCGCCGACCGCGTCCGCGACCGCACCGCCGACACCGCGGTCGACCTCGTCAAAGATCAACGTCGAAGCGGAACCTTCCGCTGCCAACGCCACCTTCAGCGCCAAGATGAACCGCGCCAACTCGCCGCCGGACGCAATTCGCGTCAAGCCACCAAACGGCGCACCGGGATTCGTCGCCACCATGAACTCGACTCGATCCTGCCCCGACGGCCCGGCCGTATCGATACGATCGATCTGCGTCCGAAACAGCGCATGCTCAAGTTTCAGCGGCGCCAGCTCTTTCGCGACACGCTGATCCAACGCCTCCGCGGCCTTCGCGCGCGCCGCCGACAGCCCCGAAGCGGCTTTGTCGTACGCTTTGCGCGCCTGCACCTTCAAACGCTCCAACTCGGCCGCGCGCGACTGCGCCCCAGCGAGAGCCTGCAGCTTCGCCTCCGCATCCGCCCTCTTCGCCGCCAGCCCATCGCATGTACCACCGTACTTGCGTGCCGCAGCTCTAAGCGCAAAGAGGCGCGTCTCCGCCTTCTCCAGCGCGTTCGCGTCGTAAGCCAATCCCTTCGCCGCCAACTCTACCGCGCGCCGCGCCTCGGCAGCCTCAATCACTGCACGATCGAGCGCCGCCACCGCCGCATCGAGGCGCCCCTGCGCCACAGTCTGCGCCCGGCTCAACCGGCGCAGCGCCAAGTTCATCCGGGCCTCGACCCCGCCCTGACCCGACAGCGCATCGACGGCTTCGGTCAGATCTGAGGAGATCTTCTCCGACGCCATCATCACCGCGCGCGCATTCGCGAGCTCCGCCTCTTCGCCGGCACGAACGTCGAGCGTACGCAGCTCCTCGCTCATATGCTTCAGGTAGTCGAAGTCCTGCGCCGCGCGTGCTTGCGTTTCGCTCTCCGCCCGCACGGCTTCGTCCGCTGCCGCCAGCGCACGCCACGCCCCCTCGACCGCTGCGACTTCGTCGTCGAGCCCGCCAAACGCATCGAGCAAGTTCCGATGCCCCGCCGCATCAAGCAGGCCGCGGTCGTCGTGCTGTCCATGGATCTCAAGCAGCATCGCGCCGGCCTCGCGCATAAGCCCGATCGAAACCGGCTGATCGTTGATGAAGGCGCGGCTGCGCCCGTCGCTCGCGATCGAGCGCCGGAAGATCAGCGCCCCGTCACTCTCAAGACCGTTGCCAGACAGCGCCGCGCGCGCCGGATGTTTGGTGGGTGGATCGAAGACCGCGGTGACAGAGGCCTGTGCCCCGCCCGCACGAATGAACCCGCGCTCGGCCCGGCCGCCGGTCGCCAGCCCCAATGCATCCAGGAGTATCGACTTGCCTGCGCCAGTCTCACCGGTCAGCACGCACAAGCCCGGCGCAAATTCCAAATCCAACCGCTCGATCAGCACAAAATCGCGGATCGACAGTGAGGTCAGCATGGTGTCATTGCGTTGTTGACCACAAGATCGTCACGGCTGGCTCGACAACTTAGAACCAGTTGAACCAGCCGCCGCCCTCGTCCTTCTTTTCGCTCTCGTCCTTCGCCTTGCCTTCATCAGGCTTCTTGTCCGTCTCCGGTGGCGCCGGCACGTTCGTGGAGGCGGGAGCCGCGACAGCCGGCGCAGCGGCCGCCGGTGCTGCGGTCGGTTGCGCGAGCTGCACGCTCGACACGGGCACGCCGCCGTCGTTCTTGCCGTACTCCTGCATCAGCGCATACGAATCTTCGTACCACTCGCTACCGGGATAGTTATTGCCGAGCACCGCGGCGGACGCGCGCGCTTCCTTCACGACGCCCAGCGCCAGATACGCTTCCACCAAGCGGTGCAACGCTTCGGGCACGTGGCTCGTCGTTTGGTACTTCTCGATCACGTTCCGGAAGCGGCCGATCGCCGCCACCTGCTCGGCGCGCTTCAGGTAATAGCGGCCGATCGCCATTTCCTTGCCCGCCAAGTGATCGCGCGTGAGGTCGAGCTTCAATCGCGCATCGCGCGCATAGTCGGTCTGCGGAAAGCGCCGGATCAAATCGCTCAGCGCCGCCATCGCCTGCTCCGTACGGCGCTGGTCGCGGCCCACGTCGACGATTTGCTCATAAAGCGACACGGCCTTCAGATAATACGCATACGGAGCATCCTTGTTACCAGGATGCAGCGTGATGAACCGGTCGGAAGCCTGAATCGCATCCGTGTACTTGTTCGCTTGGTAATAGCAAAACGCCGACATCAAGATCGCGCGCCGCGCCCACACCGAATAGGGATGCTGCCGCTCCACCTCGTCGAAGGACTGGGCGCAAGGAACCCAATTGGCCTTGTCGAGTTGCACCAGCGCATCTTGATAGAGTTGCTCGACCGGGGTCTCCCGAACTTCGGCGCGCGGCCGGGGCGCATCATCATCCCCTGCGCAGGCCGCGAGCGGCATCGCAATCGTCAAAACGGCGGCGGCTTGAACCAAACGCAAGCGAAATGAGGGCATGGGTACCGACTAGGTTCGAGGAGCAAAACGCCCGTCTGGCGCCCGAATTTGGAGGCGCCCGTTCGGGCATTTGTCTTTACCGTAAGCGTGCCCCGCCCGCTAGCGCGCACAAGCCGGATTCTGCGCTGCGACCGCGGAAAAAGACCAACCACAGGCTGCAACTTTCGGTTTGCAGGAATCGCAAATAATTCTCGTCCGTTGTCCGTTGTCGGGAGGTTCGGGAACGGTTCTTCAAAAGCGTAGTAGAAGTTGCATCGCCAATTTGACCACTACCTGAGCTGTTCAAATCGCTGAACGTTTCCGCCAAAAATCCGGACCGGAGGGTTGCCGTTAGGTCGTCCAATCCCGCATCCTCCCGAACACCAAAGGGAGGGGCACGTTCATGCGTCTTAGCACAACCCTGGCGATAGTCGCGGCACTTGGGGCAACAGCCTGTTCCGACCCGGCACCAAAGGCCAAATCGCCGGCTGAACAACCGGTGGCGCAGCCCCCGGCGACGCCGGCACAACCACCGGCCTCAAACCCGGCAACAGCTTCGAAAATCACTCTCATCCGCGAGGGCATCGGTGTCGGCGGGGTCGAACTCGGCATGACGCCAGCTGACGTGGAACGGATCCTCGGAAAGCCAAATCAAACAAACAAAGCCGGCGACACCGTCGTCTTCATGGGCTTTCACGAGCCCGAGAACTTTGGCGTCTATTTCGATGAGAACCGCGTGCGCATGCTAATCGTAAGCCTCAAGAAAGACGCCTGCACCGACTTTGACGTCTGTCTCTACCGCGAAGGCGACCTCACAAAACTCAAAGTCCGCCATGGCAAGAATCTCTTCCGCTTCGTCGACCGCGACGGCTCGATCACCTATCGCCTGCTCGAAACGAAAAACGGCAAGCAGATCCTCACCGAATACACGCCCGTTGAAGAAAAGGACGGCATCGTTCAAGTGACGATCATGTTCTGGACCGGCAAGATAGACACGTCGAGCTTCGACTAACGTGCGAGGAGTGGCGGCACAAGGCTCCAAACGCAGGTGGAGCAAACAAACCAGCCACCAACGAATATGACGGCAAGAATGCCGAGCGCATAAGCCGGTAAGAACATGAGCCGCCGTCCGACAACACGGAATCCGGCATTGAAAGTAGCCCACGCAACGAGCGGCGTAACGATGCAGATGGTAGACAGCCAAAGCCCGCCGAACGAAGCCGCGCTCATCCAATAGGCGGCATCCGTTCCGGGCTCGACACCAGGCGGAGGCGTCGCGATAAGAAAAAAGAACACGCCGAAGATGCACAGACGTGTGCCTCTTCTCATAAACGTTCGAGAACGATCATCGCTCAGCGCCATGTGCGATTCTACGCACCTCTCGAGCCAAAGAAAAAGGGCGCCGCGACTTTCGTCGGGGCGCCCAATTTTGCTTAGGGAGCTTGGTACTATTCTGCCGCTGCCAGGCCGCCCACGTAGACGGGGCGTTCGACCGAGGCCGGCCGGCGCGATTGGTGAAGGGTGA
>CAZJOM010000005.1:0-26250 GCA_964547645.1 uncultured Flavobacteriaceae bacterium | reverse complement strand
CCCACGTAGACGGGGCGTTCGACCGAGGCCGGCCGGCGCGATTGGTGAAGGGTGACGTATTCCCAAGCGTTCTTGCGCGCGAACAGTTCGCGCAGCAGCTTGTTGTTCAGCGCATGACCCGTCTTGAAGCCGCGGAACTGCGCGTAGAGCGGCGCACCGGCCAACGCCATGTCGCCGACCACGTCGAGCAGCTTGTGCCGAACGAATTCGTCCGCGTAGCGCAGGCCTTCTTCGTTCATGATCGTCTCGCCGTCGAGCACGATCGAGTTCGCAAGCGACCCGCCAAGCGCAAGCCCGTTCTTCTGCAAGTATTCGACCTCATGGCGGAAGCCGAACGTCCGTGCCCGCGCGATTTCCGCCTTGAACGACGGCGTATCGAGGTCGAACGAATAGAATTGCCGGTCGATAACGCGGCAGTTTTCGAACGCGATCTCAAGGTCGGCAGAAAAGCCGATGCCCGGCCGCAGCTCGGCATACTTGTCGCCGTCTTCCACGCGCACCGTTTCGCGCACGCGGATCGCGCGCACCGGTTCGCTCTGCGCCACGACGCCCGCGCATTCGATCAGGAACACGAACGGCGCCGCGCTGCCGTCCATGATCGGCACTTCCGCGCCGTCGATTTCGATGATGAGGTTGGTAACGCCGAGGCCGACGACAGCGGCCATCAGGTGCTCAACCGTGTGAACCTTCACGCCATAGACGTTGCCGATCGTCGTACCCAAGCGCGTGTCGGTGACGCGATCAAAGCGCGCCGGCACGACGCCCGCGATTCCAGGATGATCTGTGCGGCGGAAAATGATGCCCGTGCCTTCAGGCGCCGGCAGCAGGGTAACGGTGGTCAGAATCCCAGTGTGTACGCCAACGCCTTGGCAGACCATCTGGTTCTTAATCGTCTTTTGCAGCGCCATTACCCCTCACACGAACTATTAGTCATGCCGTCTGCCTCGCGGTCGCCCAATTGGGCAAAAAGAACTCAAAACCGCGAACACACCGCGGAGGCGCACCTTGGAAGGCCGTCCCCTACGGCTTGCAGACAGCACCGCCCCCCTCAGACCGGCACTACCCCTTGATGACCACTCGCCCAGGTGTTGTATGGTGAACCCAGTACCCGGACAGATGGCTCCATCGCCGAGGAAAAGACTAACAGTGTGACCGAATCGTCGAAAATAACTTGTTGTTTCCGATTGTTACCGCAGAAATGAGCCAAAATTTGCTCTATTTTGCTGCAGTTGCGACAAGGACCCTCTGCGCTTTTCCGCCATTTCCGATTTGCGCTGCAACGCAGCGATTCTACAACCAGCGAACTTTCTCGGGTGGCGACCGTCTCAAACTCGCACAAGTTGTAGCCGTCACCTGACGCAGATCAGGGCCGCATTCCAAAGGCCGCGCAATCTCCCTTCTTGGAGGAGGGAGTCCACTCGATGCGCCGCCGCACACTTCTACTCGGACTGACAGCGCTCGCCGCCCTGGGAGGAGCAGGCCTGACGTGGCGTTCGTTCGCAACCGATCTCGCTTCAGCGCGAGCGAGGCTCCGAGGGCACAGCAGCACGATTGAAGGCCGATTTGGAACGCTAGAGTACGCGCAAGAAGGTCAAGGCGCGCCGGTATTGATGATCCACGGCACCGGCGGTGGGTTCGATCAAGGGCTCGATATGGCCAGGCCATTGACGCGTAGTGGCTTTCGCCTGATCGCGCCATCGCGCTTCGGCTATCTGCGCTCCGCATATCCGGCCTATCCCTCATCGGAGAACCAGGCCGACGCGTTCGTGGATCTTCTCGACCACCTGAAAGTCGCCAGAGCGCACGTTATCGGCGGCTCGGCGGGCGCGCTTTCGGCCATGCAGTTCGCGATCCGCCACCCGGACCGATGTAGCGCGCTTGTCGCGCTCGTGCCGGCCGCCCACGCCCCCGGACGTCCGCCGGTCGACCCGCCGACGCCGCTCGCCAAAGCGATCATCGAATACGCGCTACGCTCCGACTTTCTGTTCTGGACGGGGCTGCAGATCGACCAGGACGCAATGATCTCCGCCCTCCTCGCAACCGACCCGGCACTCGTGCGTCGCGCCGGCACTGCCGAACAAGCGCGCGTTCGTTCCATCCTCCACAACATCTTGCCTATCAGCGACCGTGCCAGAGGCCTCCTCAATGACGGCCGCCTCGCCTACACACCGGCGCCGATGCCGCTTGAGCGCATCACCGCACCAACGCTCGCTCTCTCTTTCGAAGACGACAAGTTTCAAACGGCCGCGGCCGCGCGGCATATCGCGGCAACGGTCAAGAACGGCAAGCTCGTCGTTTTTCCGGAAGGTGGGCACATTTGGGCCGGCCAGGAACGCAACGTCTTCGACGCGATCGCTGCATTCCTAAAGTCGATTGCCTGACCCTCTACGTCCGCGTGCGATCGAGCAACAGCGCCAAGAAAGCAAATCCAAAATAGGCCGCCAAACCCATGCCGGAGAAGGTCGCGATATCCGCCGCCGGCGGCGTGAACCAGTTCACGCAAGACCCGACGACCAGCATCCCGCCCACGAACCACGGCATGAACCGCCCGGCCAACCCCTTGGGCTCCGTTGCATTCACATAGATCACGAGCGCGCCCAGCATCATCCCGAGTTCGAGTGGGATCACGACCAACGGCTGATCCCACAGTGCAAAACCGAGTTTGCTTCCGGCATCGTCCAAACCCAACGCCAGATCGTGCCGATGAACGACCAGGTCGAGCAACCAATGCGAGAACACGAGCAAGCCGATCAAGGCCCCGTCGACAAGACGCCGGCCCTCGCGCGCAAACAGCGCAAAGAGCAACCCCGCTCCGACCGCCCACAGCGCACTCCCGACTAGGCTGTGCGTATAGGGCATGAAATAGAGATCGACCGGCATGAACCCCTTGATCGACGGGTTTGCCGCCCATTTCTCGATCCCGAAGTATGACAGCGAAAAGAACCCAATATCGACAAGCTGCACAGCAACGAACCCCGCGGCGAGACCCGGGCTCTGACGCACCGCGCGCAGCGCGAAGACGGGAGCATAATGACCGACGAACATGGTTGAGACCTCCAGATCTTGAACGCCCGAACCCTGCCTTCAAGTAGTATGTATAGCCATTGGCAAAAGATGGCGACATGCTATACAAATTTGTATGTCTGAATCCGGACCCGATTGGACGCTGATCCGCTCGTTCCTGGCCGTCGCCCGCACGAAAAGTCTGTCGGCCGCCGCCCGGGATCTCGGCCTCACACAGCCGACCTTAGGCCGTCATATCGACGCGCTCGAGGCAGCGCTTGGCGCCAAACTGTTCACCCGCTCGGTCCACGGGCTTCGCCCGACCGATGCCGCGCTCGATCTGATGCCGCACGCTCAAGCGATGGCCGCAACCGCCGCCGCCTTCGCCCGAGCGGCGACCGGGGAGGCGGAAGACGAACGCGGCGTCGTGCGCATCACCGCAAGCGATGTGATCGGCGCGGAGGTCCTGCCCGCGATTTTCGCGCGGATCAAGGCCGCACACCCAAAGATCACGCTCGAACTTGCCCTCTCGAACCGGAACGAGAACCTTCTACTGCGCGAGGCCGACATCGCGGTCCGCATGATCCGGCCGACACAGCGCAACCTACGCGCCCGCAAGATCGGCGAGGTGCCCGCCCTACTCTACGCCCATCGCAGTTACGTCAAACGCCGCGGCTTGCCGAAGTCGTTCGAGGCGCTGCGCGATCACGACATCATCGGCTACGACACCGAAAGCCTGGTGCTGAACGCGATGCAGGGCCTGAACCTGGCCGTCACGCGCGATTCATTCTCGCTGCGCACCGACAATGACCTTGCTCAGTTGGCGCTGCTGCGCGCCGGCGCCGGGATCGGTGGGATGCAGCGCCAACTCGCGGCCCGCGATCCCGAGTTGCTGCCGGTGCTGCACGGCGCTTTCCGCCTGCCGCTCGAAATGTGGTTGGTGATGCACGAAGACCTGGCGACAAGCCGTCGCCTCCGCCTCGTCTACGACGCGCTCGCGGAGGGTCTAAGCTCTTACGTCAAAGGCAAGTAGCCGCGCTTCAATTCACTTGCCGGCGCAGAAATGCCGGGATGTCGAGTTGATCGTCGGCAGGCGCGTTGTAGTCCTCGTTGCGCACCTTCGGAGCTGCGGTACCCCGCGACGGCAGTGCGCGCGTCTCGCCCGGTGTCGTCGACTCCGGCGACAAGCGCATGGATGACGGACTCTGCGAACGTTGCACCAGAGGTTTCTTCGGCGCGCTGGCGCCGATCGTGATGCCGAACATCGAGAACCCGCCGCTCTTCTTCGCTTCCTGCTGCAGCACCGTCGGCAGCGGCGGCAGCGGCTGACGGACGCGATGCGGCTCGCGCACCGGCAAATCGCGCGACTCTTTCAGGACCGAGTCGATGATTTCAGGCTCATAAAGGTGGCTCTCGACCGCCGCATGGCTGCGCTGGTCGATCTCGCGGCTCTCGCCGATCGCGAGCCCCGACTGGACGATCTCCGCCTGCATCGTGTGCACGGGATGCGAAACGGAAGCGCTCGCCGCCATCGGCTGCGCGACCGGCATCGCCGAACTCGACGACGACCGCTTGATCTCACTCTTCACTTCCGGCGCGCGCACGCTCGCCGAAGAGGACTTCGTCGGTGCGACCTGCGCTTTCGCTTCGGCGGCAATGCCGGTCGCCACGACCGAAACGCGCATCCGTCCGTTCATCCGCTCGTCGAACGTCGATCCGACGATGATGTTCGCCTCCGGATCGACTTCGGCGCGGATCTTGTTCGCGGCCTCGTCCACCTCATAGAGCGTCAAGTCCATACCGCCCGTGATGTTGATGAGCACGCCGCGCGCGCCCTTCATCGACGAATGGTCGAGCAACGGATTCGAGATCGCCGCTTCCGCCGCTTCGATCGCACGACGTTCGCCCTCGGCCTCGCCCATGCCCATCATGGCGGTGCCCATCTCGCGCATCACGGTACGCACGTCCGCAAAGTCGAGATTGATCAAACCCGGCATCACCATCAAATCGGTGACCCCGCGCACGCCTGCATAGAGCACTTCGTCCGCCATCTCGAACGCCTTGGCGAACGTCGTCTTCTCGTTGGCGACGCGGAACAAATTCTGGTTCGGAATGACGATCAGCGTATCGACGAACTCTTTCAGCTTCTCGATCCCCTCCTCCGCAATCCGCATCCGGCGCGGACCTTCGAACGAGAACGGCTTCGTGACCACGCCGACGGTGAGTACGCCCATATCGCGCGCGATCTTGGCGATCACAGGTGCTGCACCGGTGCCCGTGCCGCCGCCCATGCCCGCCGTGATGAAAACCATATGCGCTTGGTTGAGAACGGACTTGATCTCGTCCGTGCTTTCTTCAGCGGCCGCGTAGCCGACATCCGGCCGCGATCCCGCCCCTAAGCCCTGAGTGATCTTTGTGCCGAGCTGCAGACAACGCTCGGCCTTCGAATGAACAAGCGCTTGCGCATCGGTGTTCGCGACCAGGAACTCGACGCCTTCGAGTGCCGACGCCACCATGTTGTTGACGGCATTGCCGCCGGCGCCGCCGACTCCGAATACGAGGATCCGCGGTTTCAGTTCCGTCAAATCAGGCGCCGTAAGATTATTGATGGCCATCGCTAGTTCTCCATGCGTGACCTTCCCGAATTCGACACCACACCATGACGCGCATTGTTTGCGCTTTTCATTTTATAGTCTTGCGCCAGCAAGAGTTAAAAATTCTCTTTGAACCAGCGCGTCAGTCCCTCAAACCCCCGCGAAGCACTCCCATGAGTACCATAGGCGAGCGGTTGTGCATCGAAATCCTGACGTTGGATCATCACTTCGTTTGGCCGCTGTGACGCCCAAATCGCAACGCCGGCGACCGCCGCAAACGACGGTCCGCTGGCCGCATCGCCAAGACCAGTAAGCCGCGTCGCCCGCCCGATCCGCACTTGCTTCGAAAGTATCCGCGCCGCCACTTCGCGCGCGCCGTTCAGCTGCGCGGCGCCGCCCGTCAACACAACGCGCCGTCCCGAAATCGACGTCAGTCCGCAATCCGTCAGGCGATCCCGCACAAGTTCAAACGTTTCCTCGATCCGTGGCTGAATGATGCCCGAAAGCACAGAGCGCGGAATCTGGCTGTCGGCCTCCGGATCGTCCTCACCCAAATGGGGCACCGCGATCATCTCGCGCCCGTCGTTGGGCCCCAAAAGCGCGCTGCCGTGCAGAGTCTTCATCCGTTCCGCGTGCAAGAGCGAGGTCGAAAGCCCCCGCGCGATGTCGCTGGTCACATGATTGCCGCCAACCGGCAAAACCTCGGCAAAAATCAGATTGCCGTCGAAGAACACCGAGATCGAGGTCGTGCCCCCGCCCATGTCGATGACCGTCGCACCCAAGTCCATCTCATCGGAGACAAGCGTGGCCAAACCCGCCGCAAATGGCGTCGCGACCTTGCCTGCAATGTCCAAATGGCACCGCTCGACGCAGGCTTCCAGGTTCCGCATCGGCCCGGAAGCTGCCGAAATCGTGTGCATGGAGACGCCCATCGTGTCGCCCACCATGCCGCGCGGATTGCGAATGCCGCGGCTGCCGTCGATGGCGTAGCTACCGGGCATGCAGTGAATGATCTCGCGTTCCGCACCGGGCGCCTGCGCCCTGCCCGTCGCATAGGCGCGGCGCAAATCCTCTTCGCCGACCTCGTGGCCCGCGATTGAAACTTCGACGTTAATGGTCCGACTCTGCGGCTGACCGCATGAAATGCCGACGATCGCGTCCTTCAGCGTAACGCCGGCCATCCGCTCGGCCTGCTCGACCGCGACGCGGATGGATTCCTCGGCCGCCACGATGTCGACCACCGTCGCCCCGCGTACGCCGCGGCTGGCATGATGCCCGACGCCGATGACTTTGAGCTGCGGCTCGGCACCCTCGCGCGCCGGCAAAACCTTGACGATGAAGCAGGCCACTTTGGTCGACCCGACGTCCAGCGCAGCGATAATCCCGCCTTTGTGCGAGCGCTGTCCTTTCGCTGTCCGTCCCTTGCCGATCCCAATGACCATCAAGTTTCCCTGCCGCCGGCGGGCCGCGCCGGTGTAATCAACGGCGACCCTGGCGGCAGCTTGACGATGAAGCGGTCCGGATAGCGAAGATCGATCGCCGTAATGTCCCGCGCGAGAATGTTCTCGTCACGTTCGAGCCGAACCAGCTCTGCCAAGGCCGCTTCCGCGCCTTCCTCAGGCAGACGTACTTCAACAGCGTTATCAAGCCGTAAATCCCAACGTCTTTCACCCACTCGCACGGCAACTTTCACACGTGACTTTAAGTTCGGTTGCGTCGCAACAAGCGTCAACAGCGAGGCAACGGACTTCTCCGCACCCGGTCCGACGACGAGCGGCAACGCCGCAAAGCGCTCCGGATCCTCACCCATGATCGGCCGGCCATCGATGTCGATGACCGTCTTCGCGCCGTCCTTCTGCCAAACCGCGACCGGTTTGCGCTCGACGATGCGAACTTCGATGCGGTCGGGCCAAACCCGGCGCACTTCGGCCGACTTCACCCACGGCAACGCCTCGATCCGCGCCCGCGCCTCGTCAACGTCGACGTAGAGCATCAGGTCGCCGCGCTTGATGCCCAGCATCCGCACGATCTCGCGCTGCGCCGTCTCGCTCCGTCCTTCCAGCGTCACCGCGTTAACGGTTAGACCCGTGCCCGCCATCCAGCGTTCGCCCGTCGAGCGCGCCTCGGCGATCGCCGCCGCCACGTGACCGCCCGAAAACAAGCCTGTCACCAGCACGGCGATGAAGAAAATTCCGATCGCCAAGCCCCAAAGAACCGCCCAACGCGCCGCACCGAACGCCGACGACGCCCAGCGCTTCACGAATCCATCGTCGCGCCCGCGCTTGCCCTTGGGCTTCGTCCGTGACGCCGTCCGCTTCTTCTTTTTCGGCGGCGGAACGTCGAAATCGTCATCGTTTTGGGCTGAACCCACTACCGATCGCATGAGGCATCCTCAACCATCCAACGGCAGAGCGCACCGTAGGAAATCCCTTTGTAAGCCGCTTGCTCCGGCGCCAGCGACGTCGGCGTCATGCCGGGCTGCGTATTCGTTTCCAGAATGATCAGCCGCCCTGGCTCACCCTTCGTGTCGTCGTAGCGCAAGTCCGTCCGGCTCACGCCGCGGCAGCCAAGCGCCACATGCGCGCGAACGGAGATATC
Source organism: uncultured Flavobacteriaceae bacterium (assembly GCA_964547645.1). Classification (GTDB taxonomy): domain Bacteria; phylum Pseudomonadota; class Alphaproteobacteria; order Micropepsales; family Micropepsaceae; genus SZUA-430. Next base: position 18,055 of record CAZJOM010000005.1, on the reverse strand, counting down.
CATCGCCTCGTCGTAGACCTTCCGCGGAATCCTCGCCGGAACGACATGCTCCGAACCGCCTTCGGAATACTTCGCTTCGAAGTCGTAGAACTTCGTCTTGGCGACGATCTCCGTTACGGCAAGCGGCTTGCCGTCCATCACCGCAACGGTGAGCTCGCGACCGGGTACGAATTCTTCCACCATCACCTCGTCACCCAACGTCCATTGCGAGCTCGTCAGCTCTTCCGGCGGACGATTGTCTCCGGGTCTGATAATAAAGACCCCGACACTTGATCCCTGATTAACGGGCTTGATCACGAATGGCGGCTTGATCGCCGTTTGTTTCGAGACATCGTGCCGCGAAACGACGACGTCCTTGACGATCGGCAACCCCGCGCCCCGAAACACCGCCTTCGCGCGCTCTTTGTGCATCGCAACAGCCGACGCCAGAACACCGGAATGCGTATAGGGAATTCCCATGATCTCAAGCAGGCCCTGAACGCACCCGTCCTCGCCCCACTGCCCATGCAGCGCGTTGAAACAAACGTCGGGCTTCAGCTTTGCCAGCACATCCGCAATATCGCGTCTGACATCGAGCTCGGTGACCTTGAAGCCTTCGTCGGTGAGCGCTTTCGCAACGCCCTTCCCCGTAACCAGGCTGACCGGCCGCTCCGCCGACCACCCGCCCATCAAAACCGCGACGTGCCGTTGCTCGGGCATGCTCAAACCTCCAACCATTAGCAAGTTGCCCTTCTCCCTTCAGGGAGAAGGTGGATCGCCGCTTGAGCGGCGAGACGGATGAGGGGACGCCGCGCAAACGCCCGTCCCCTCATCAGTCACGCGCCGATGGCGCGCGCCAGCTTCTCCCGCGAGCGGGAGAAGCGCAAGCAACCACAACTACAGCTTCTTCTTCCCGATCCGCTTGATCTCCCATTGCAACTCGATCCCGGTCGCCGCTTTGACTTTCGCGCGCACCTCTTCGCCCAGCGCCTCGATCTCGTCGCCCGACGCGCGGTCATGATTGATCAGGAAATTGCAGTGCATCGTCGACACCTGCGCGTCGCCGCGCTGCAAGCCGCGGCAACCCGCGCGATCGATCAACTGCCAAGCCTTCTCGCCCGGCGGATTCTTAAACGTCGACCCACCCGTTCGGCTCTTGATCGGCTGCGTCGCCGCGCGCGAGTCGGTGATCTCGTTCATGCGCGCTTCAATCGCGGCCTTTTCACCCGGCGACGCCTGGAACAGCGCTTCGATGAAAATCAGATCGTCCGGCACATTCGCGCGGCGATACTCGAACCCCATCTGCGTATTGGAGAGTTGCACGCGCTCACCCTTGCGGTTCAGCGCCACCGCCTCAACCAGCGCGTCCTTGAACTCGCGCCCGTAAGCGCCGGCATTCATCCGAAGCCCACCGCCGACCGTCCCCGGGATCCCGCGCATGAACTCAAGCCCCGACAACGACGCCTCAAGCGCCGCTTTTGCCACCGCGACATCCAACGCCGCAGCGCCTGCACGAACACGATGCATTCCTTCGGCGGCGACATTCATGAACGCGCGGCCCAGACGAATGACGACACCCTCAACCCCGCCGTCGCGCACGAGTAGGTTCGACCCGACGCCGATCACCGTCAGCGGCACATCGGCCGGAACATCCTTGAGAAATGCTGCAAGATCATCGGCATCGGGCGGGATGTAGAGGACCTCTGCGGGCCCACCCGCGCGAAACCATGTGAGATCCTTGATCGCCGCGTTCGCCGTGTACGGCCCCTTCACGCGCGGAAGCCGCGCGATCAGGCCGCCGCCTGAAGCCGCTTCCGTCCGCATCTCTATCGCTTGCTTTCGCTCAAGGCTTGCAGCTGAGCCGGCAGTTGATTGGCCCAGGTCGTGATCGAGCCCGCGCCGAGGCAAACGACATAGTCGCCCGGCCGCGCAATCTCGGAGATCAACCTCGGCAAATCTTCCGGCGACTGCAGCGCAACGACGTTGCGATGCCCGTGCGCTCTCATACTCTCGACCAGCGAGTCGCGCGACACGCCCGGTATCGGCTGCTCGCCTGCCGGATAGACATCTGACACGACGACCGAGTCGGCACCGTGCATGCAGGTCGAGAATTCCTTGAACAAATCCTTGAGCCGCGAATAGCGATGCGGCTGGACGACCGCGATCACGCGTCCGCTCGCCACCTGCCGCGCCGCCTTTAGCGCCGAGAGAATCTCGACAGGATGATGCGCGTAGTCGTCGATCACCGTCACGCCGTTCCAAATGCCGGTCTTCGTAAAGCGCCGTTTCACGCCTTCAAACTGCGCCAGCGCTTCCCGCACCGTGACATCCGGAACGCCAAGCTCGCGGGCAACCGCAATCGCCGACAGGGAGTTCTGCACGTTATGCTCGCCCGGCATTGGCAACGTCAGCCCTGCGAGGGTGCGCGACCCACCCTTCACGCGATCCGACAGCAACACGTCGTAGTGTGAAACCCCGCCTTCGAAACGCACGTTCACCGCGCGCACGTCGGCTTGCGGACCATAGCCATACGTGATCAACCGCCGGTCGCTCACACGCCCGATCATCGACTGCACTTCCGGATGATCGATGCAGAGCACCGCAAAGCCGTAGAAGGGAATGTTCTCGACAAACGTATCGAACGCCCGCTTCAAGCCTTCAAAGCCGCGGTAGTGGTCCAGATGCTCCGGATCGATATTTGTCACGATCGCAATCGTCGCCGGCAGTTTCACGAACGTACCGTCGGACTCGTCTGCCTCGACGACCATCCAGTCGCCTTGGCCCAGCCGCGCGTTCGTGCCGTACTTGTTGATGATACCGCCATTGATCACGGTCGGATCGAACCCGCCCGCTTCGAGCAGCGCCGCAACCATCGTGGTCGTCGTCGTCTTGCCGTGCGTGCCTGCGATCGCAACCGCACTCTTCAGACGCATCAGTTCGGCCAGCATCTCGGCGCGCTTGACAGTCGGGATCTGCCGCGCCCGCGCCGCAGACAACTCTGGATTGTCGGCCTTCACCGCCGACGAATAGACCACCACTGCGGCCTTACCCAGATTCTCCGCCGCATGACCGATCGAAACATCGATCCCTTGGCCGCGAAGCCGTTTGACGTTCGCGCTGTCCGCCGCGTCCGAGCCCTGAATTTTGTAACCGAGATTGTGCATCACTTCCGCGATGCCGCTCATCCCGATGCCCCCGATGCCGATGAAGTGCAGCGGTCCGATTTGCAAAGAAAGACGGCTCATGAGGGGCCGTGAACTCCCGGAGAAAGAACGTTACGAGCGCGCTTTGAACCCGCCGACCTCTTCCACGAGGTCGGCAAGCCGCGAAGCGGCGTCTCTTCGCCCTAGGCTTAGCGCTTTCGCCGCCGCGGCCTCAAGCAGAACCGGGTATTCCGCCAATTCTGTGACCTTTGCCGCAAGCATATCCGCCGAAAGTCCAGCCTCTTTGAACGTCCACGCCGCCCCGGCATCCGCCAGCTGCCCGGCATTGACCGTCTGGTGATCGTCCATGGCGAAGGGATACGGGATCAGAATGGACGGCCGACCAACGGCGCAAAGCTCCGTCACGGTCGAGGCACCGGCCCGGCTGATTACAAGGTGGGCCGAGGCCAGCCGCTCCCCCATGTCGGTAAAGAACGAAGCCAGCGTCGGGTTCAAACCCAAAGCTGCATAGCGCGCCTTCGCCGCCTCCAAATCCTCCGGCCGGCACTGCTGCGTCAGATCGAGCCGCTTGCGCAGCGCCTCCGGCAGTTTCGCAATTGCTTCCGGCACCAGCGTCGCGAACACACGCGCCCCTTGGCTGCCACCGAAGACCAGCAGGTTGAAACGGCCATCCGTCGCCGGCTTCGCGAACGGCCGCGCCGCCGCGATCACCGCCGGCCGCACCGGATTGCCCGTCACCGTCACCAACGGCTGCAGCACCGGCTCGAGATGCGTGAGCTTCTCGAACGCCGCAGCGATCTTCGTCACCGACGGCGAGAGCCACCGATTGACCCGGCCCAACACAGCGTTCTGTTCATGAATGACGCAAGGCAACCCGCGCCGCGCCGCTGCAAACATCGTCGGCAACGCCGGATAGCCGCCGAAGCCGACAACGACGCTGGGTTTCACTCGCCCGAGTTTGAAGAAAGCGGACATCGCCCCGCGCGCAAGCCGCGCCACCGCGAACGCCTTGCCGACAGCGCCGCGCCCCGCAAACGTCGCCGAGGGCACGGTGACGATCTGCGCTTGCGGAAACGTCTGCGCGTAGTTCTGCCCGCGATCGTCCGTCATCAGCACGACGGCGACCCCGCGTTTCGCCAGCTCCTGCGCCAGCGACTGCGCCGGGAAGATGTGCCCGCCGGTTCCGCCAGCTGCGATGACAACGGGTCCGGCCATCACCAACCTCGCTGCGACGCCGTGCGCCGCCGCGTCAGCGCGAGCAGCATCCCGATCGTCAACGCTAAAGCCAGCATTGAAGAACCGCCGTACGACACGAATGGCAACGTCATCCCCTTCGCCGGCAGCAAATTCAAACTGACCGCAATATTGATCACGGCCTGCAGCCCAAATGTCACCGCCAGCCCCGACGACGCCAACTGCACGAAATGGTCGCGCTCGTCGAGCGCGTTCCGCAGCGTCCGCGCGATGATCACACCGAACAGCACGAGCAGCACGGTACATGCCGCAAGCCCAAACTCTTCACCGGCAACGGCAAAAATGAAGTCGGTATGCGCGTCCGGCAGCACGAACTTCACCGAACCCTCGCCCGGCCCAACGCCGCTGAACCCGCCCTGCACGAACGCACTGAGCGCCGTGTTCACTTGATAGGTGTCGCCTTGATCGCTCCAGAACCGGTCGATGCGGCTCGCCACATGCGGCACGAACGAGTAGGCGCTCACACCCCCCACGACCGCGAGCCCGCCAAACCCGGCCAACCACTGCCACGGCATACCCCCCAGGAAGAACAACCCCGCGCACACCAACGTCAGCAGCATCGTCTGCCCAAAGTCCGGCTGCAGCACCAACAGTGCAACCACCAAGCAATAGAGCCCCGCCGCGATAAGCATACCTGGAAACCCCGGCGTGCGATTGCTCTCCGCCAGCGCCGCCGCCGCCAGCACAACGAACGCCGGCTTCACGAACTCCGACGGCTGCAGTGAGAACGGCCCAAACGTCAGCCAGCGGTGTGCGCCTTTGATCTCCGGCCCGATAAACAAAGCCGCCACCATCAGCAGCGACGAGACGACAAACGTCGCCAGCGCCAGCCGCCGCACATCGCGCGGCGTGGCCAGCGACACAACGACGATCGTAATCAGCGCCGGCGCGACGAAACTCAGCTGCCGATAGACAAAGTAAAACGGCTCAAGCCCGATCCGCCCCGCGACCGCCGGGCTCGCCGCCAGCGTCAACAGCACGCCGGAGAGGATCAACGACATGATCGCTGCCAGCGACCACCGATCGACCGTCCACCACCAGTTGGCGATCAAGCTCCGGTCCGTACGCGAAAGCAGCGCCATCAGGCCGCCCCCCGCAACCGGGCCTCATCGGCAATCAACGCAAAGACGCGTTTGAACTCATCGCCGCGATGCTCGTAGTCCCGAAATTGATCGAACGACGCGCACGCCGGCGACAGCAAAACGACTGGGTCGCCAGACGCACCTGCCGCTGCCTTCGCCGCCGCCCGCATAGCAGCTTCAAGCGTCCCAGCCATGGTCACCGGCACCTTGCCGCTCAACGTTGCCGCAAACGCTTCCATCGCATCGCCGATCAGATACGCGTGCTTCATTCGTGAGAAGAACGGCGCAAGGCTTTCGATCCCGCCCTCTTTCGGCTTGCCGCCGGCAATCCAGTAGATCCCATCCTCGTAGCACGCGAGCGCACGCGCCGCCGCATCGGCATTCGTCGCCTTGGAGTCGTTGACAAAGCGCACGTTGCCGACTTGGCCCACCAATTCGATGCGGTGCTCAAGCCCCGGAAACGAAGAGATCACGCCGGCGATCTCGCTCGGATCCTTCACCAACGGCCGCACCGCCGCATAGGCGATCGCCGCGTTCTGCCAATTATGTGCGCCGGGCATATGCGTCAGCGTCTTCAGATCGCGCACCTCGCGCGAAGTCGCGCCCGTCGCGTCGTAGAGCTTGCCGTCGAGCACGAAAATCCCGCGCCCCAAAACCTTGCCGACCGAGACCGGCGTCACCGCAATCCCGCTGCGCGACGACAGCCGTGTGCAAATTTCGGACGAGAACGCGTCGTCAACGCCGATCACCGCATGGTCGCCGCGCCCCTGATGCCGGAATATATTGGCCTTGACCGCCGCGTAATTCTCCATCGTGCCATGCCGATCCAGATGATCGGGCGTGATGTTGATCAACACCGCAACGTCGGGCTTCACCGATGGCGTCAAATCGAGTTGATAGGAACTCATCTCGATTACATAGGCCCGTCGCGGCGTCGGTGGAGCCAGATCGAGGATCGCGGTACCGATATTGCCACCGACCTCCGCGTCAAAGCCGAGCCGCGACAACAAGTGTCCGATCAGCGCCGTCGTCGTCGACTTGCCGTTCGTGCCGGTGATGCAAACGATCTTCGGCTGAACATGATCGCCCTCCGGTCGAACCGCGCGGAAGAACAACTCGACGTCGCCGATCACCTCTGTCCGCGCACTTTGCGCCTTTAGCACGAAAGGATGCGGCTTTGGATGCGTCAGCGGCACGCCGGGACTGAGCACCAAGGCTGCAATGCCGTGCCAATCGACATCGTTCAGATCGTGCACCGCGATGCCGGCGCGCTGCGCCGCTTCGCGCGCCGCCGGCTTATCGTCCCAGCTCACGACCGAAGCGCCACCCGCCATCAACGACCGCGCCGCCGAAATACCGGAGCGCGCGAGCCCGAAGACCGCGACGGTTTTGCCTTTGAAGGAGTGAACCGGGATCACGGGATCACCTTATCTTCAACGTCGCAAGACCGATCAGCGCCAAGACCACTGCGATGATCCAAAAGCGAATGACGATGGTGGGCTCGCGCCAGCCGAGCTGTTCGAAATGGTGGTGGATCGGCGCCATCTTGAAGACGCGTTTGCCGGTCAGCTTGAACGAAGCGACCTGCACGATCACCGACACCGCTTCCAGCACAAACAAGCCGCCGATGATACCGAGTACGATCTCGTGCTTCACCGCGACAGCAATCGTGCCCAACATGCCGCCAAGCGCGAGCGAACCGGTGTCGCCCATGAACACCATCGCCGGCGGCGCGTTGTACCATAGGAAGCCAAGCCCCGCCCCCAACATTGCCCCGCACACAATCGCAAGCTCGCCGGTACCGGGCACGTAAAGCAGCTGCAAGTACGTCGTAAAGTCGCTGCGGCCGACGATGTAAGCGATGATCGCAAAGCTGAGCGCCGCAATCATCACCGGTACGATCGCAAGCCCGTCGAGCCCATCTGTCAGATTCACCGCATTCGATGCCCCGACAATCACGAGGATCCCGAAAATGATGAAGAACGCGCCCAGAGGAATCACGAGGTCCTTCAGGAACGGCAGCGCGATCGTCCCCGAAAGTTTTGCCGCTTCCGCGCCGCCAAGCCGGCGATGCAATTCCATGATCAAGATCACCGCGGCGATCGAAATCAGCCCCTGAACCAGAAGCTTGAAGCGCCCCGACACACCCGCCGACGAGCGCTTCGTCACCTTTAGATAGTCATCCCAAAAGCCGAGCATCCCAAAGCCGAGCGTGACCCCCATGACCGCCCACACATAAAGGTTCGAAAGATCGGCCCAGAGCAACGTCGAGATCGTAAGTGCAATCAGGATCATGAACCCGCCCATCGTGGGCGTACCCTTCTTTTCAAGGATATGGCGCTGCGGCCCGTCCTCGCGGATGGGTTGCCCGCCCTTGCCTTGCTTCAGCTTGAGCCAGCGGATCAACGGCGGCCCGATCACAAACGCAATGATCAGAGCCGTCGCCATGGCGCCGCCCGTGCGAAACGTGATGTAGCGGAAGACGTTGAAGACCGGGATCTGGTCGGCAAGGGGGACGAGATAGTGGTAGAGCATAGGACCCCGCTTATTATGACTGTGTCGAGAGAGCGCGAAGCGCCTCGACCACGACACGCATTTTTGAACCGTATGAGCCTTTGATCATGACGATGTCGCCGGCCCGAACCGCGCCCGCAACCGCTTTGGCGATGTCGGACGACGTGCCTGCATAACCGCCGCGCTGGCGCGGGGCAATCGCCGGCCAAAGATGATTCATGAACGCACCGCTCGCAAAGACGAGGTCGATACGATTTTCGGCCAGCGGTTTCGCCAGGCTCGCATGCAGTTCCGCCGCCGTCGGCCCCAATTCCAACATGTCACCCAGAACCGCGATCCGCCGCCCGCCCGCCCCCGGCTGAGCGCGGCCCAGCGTCGCGATGGCTGCCGCCATCGACAGTGGGTTCGCGTTGTAGCTCTCGTCCACCAGATCAAACGCCCCGTTCGCCGTGACGATTCGTTGCCGCGCCCCACGTCCGGCAAGCGCACTGAGGCTTGCGAGGTCGCCAGCAGCGCGCTCGGCATCCGCCCCCAACGACGCAATCACAGCGAGCACGCCTAAGCTGTTCAAAGCCCAGTGCTCACCCGGCACGCCAATCCGAAAGGCGACGCGCTTGCCAAACAAGCTGGCCGTCGCCTCCGATCCGTCCTCGTCGAGCTTGAGCGAGAGCAACCGCACATCACACATCTCGCCGCGCCCGAACGTGATCAGCTTCGACGGCCGTGCTTTCGTCGCATGACCCTTCAGCCGCTCCGTCCACTCAAGATCGCCGTTGATCACCGCAACGCCGTTCGGTTCGAGTCCGGAAAAAATTTCGCCCTTTGCGTCGGCAATTCCGGCAATGGAGTCGAAGTGCTCCAGATGCACTGCCGCCACCATCGTCACGATCGCCACATGCGGCCGAACCTGCGCCGTTAGCGGCGTGATCTCATTTGCGTGGTTCATCCCGATCTCGAACACGCCGTACTGCGTATCGCTTGGCATGCGCGCGAGCGACAGCGGCACACCCCAAAGATTGTTGTAGGACGCGGCCGACGCGTGCGTGCGCCCTTGCAAGCTCAAGAGATGCCGCAGTGCCTCCTTCGTGCTCGTCTTCCCGACGCTGCCCGTTACCGCCGCCACGCGCGCTTTCACCTCACCGCGGCGCGCCCGGCCCAGCGCCTCAAGCGCCGCCTGCACATCGCCAACCTTGATCAACTTGTCGCCGGCCACGCCCGCCACATCGCGCGACACCAACGCCGCCGTCGCACCGCGCGTCAGCGCATCGCCCACGAAATCATGCCCGTCGCGCGCATCTTTCAGCGCCACGAACAGATCACCTTTCTCCAGCGTCCGCGTATCGATCGAAACGCCGGTGATCTCGCCGTCGCGCGCAGCAGACCCACCGGTCGCCGCCGCAACGCTCTTCATCGTCCATAGCGCGCTCATGCGTTTATCCCTTTGTCCGCGCGATCACGGCGCGAGCCTCTTCCGCGTCGTTGAAGTGCCGAACCTCGCGACCCACGATTTGACCCGTCTCATGCCCTTTACCGGCGATCACCACAACATCACCGCGCTCGGCCGCCAGAATCGCAGCCTCGATCGCCTTCGCCCTATCGCCGATCTCCTGCGCCCCGACAGCACCTTGCAGCACGGCGCGCCGGATCGCAGCCGGATCCTCCGTCCGCGGATTGTCGTCCGTGACGATCACCCGATCAGCCAGCGCCTTCGCCGCCGCACCCATTAGCGGCCGCTTGCCGGGATCGCGATCGCCGCCGCAGCCCAGCACGACCCAAAGCCGCTTCTCCGTATGCGGCCGAAGCGCCTTCAAGATCGTCTCGACCGCATCGGGCGTATGCGCATAGTCGATGTAAACCGGTACACCCGACGCCGTAACACCAACCTTTTCGAGCCGCCCCGCCGCGCCTTCGAGCTTGGCGAGCGCATCGAACACCGCACCCGCATCGGCCCCAAGCCCCAGCACCAATCCCGCCGCTATCAAAGCATTCGATGCCTGAAACGCACCCGCCAACGGCAACGCAACATCATAAGCGTGCCCGGCCCACGTGACCGACAACACCTGCCCGTCTCCGCGCGGCTCGCGCTTGACGATATGCAATTCACCACCACTCTCACCGACGCGGATCAAACGTTGCCGCCGCGCGCGCACCACACGCTCGAACGCAGGCGCCGACGGACTGTCGGCATTGATCACTGCAACACCATCCGACGGCAGAACCTCGCCGAACAACCGCAACTTCGCCTGCTCGTAAGCTTCGAAGGTTTCGTGATAGTCGAGATGATCTCGCGTGAGGTTGGTGAACCCCGCCGCCTTCAGCTTCACGCCATCGACACGATACTGCGCCAACCCATGGCTCGACGCCTCGAACGCCACATGGCCGACACCCTCATCGACGAGGCCCGCCAGCAAGCGATGTATCTCAACCGGATCGGGCGTCGTGTGACTGAGCGGCTGCGTCCCTTTTGGGGACACGACACCGACGGTGCCGAAGCTCGCAGCCTTATGCCCCAGCCGTGTCCAAATCTGCCGAACGAAGGACGCGATGGAGGTCTTCCCATTCGTACCAGTCACCGCGACGATTGTCGCCGGCTGGCGCCCATAGAACCGCGCTGCAATCTGCGCCAGTCGCTGCCGCGGATTATGATCGACGATCGAAGCAGTCGTGCCGGCCGCCGCGCGCACGGCCTCGTTGCCCAACACCGCAACCGCACCCTTCGCGATCGCATCTTTCACGAACGCAGCGCCATCCAACTTCACACCGGGAAGTGCGGCGAACAGGTAGCCCGCCTTCACCGCGCGGCTGTCGGCGGTTACGCCAAGAATCTCCGGATCGGCGCCTGCAACAGTCGGAACAAGGGCGCTAAGTCGCATGGGCTCAATGCAAGTCCTCATACGATGCCATGGTGGTGGGAGCGCCCGTTTTCGGTTCGATCGGCGTTACGGGTACGTTGAGCATCGGCGCAATGCGCGCGATCACTTTGCCCGCCGTCGGTGCCGCCGTCCACCCCGCCGTGGCGAAGCCTTCGGTCTCGGCCGTCGGCTGCGGCCGGTCCAGGACGATCAGCACCAAATACGAGGGCTTGTTCGCCGGAAACACGCCCATAAACGAGGAAAGCAGCAGCTTATGCGCATAGCCGTTGGCCGATGGCTCCTCGGCCGTCCCCGTCTTGCCGCCGACCGGATACCCCGGCACATCCGCCTTCGAGCCTGTGCCCTGCGTCACAACCATGCGCAACAATTCACGCATCTGCGCACTGGTCTGCTCGCTCACCACCCGCGTGAACGGCACCACCGCGCCCGGCGCACGCTTGATCAGCGTCGGCTTGATCAGCTTGCCGCCGTTGACCATCGCCGCACTCGCCATTGCCACATGCAAGGGTGTGATCGCGATGCCGTGCCCGTAGGACACCGTCATCGTCTCAAGTTCGCCCCACTGCTTCGGCAGGATCGGCGAGCCGACTTCCTTGATCTCACTTAGGACCGGCGTCAGAAGCCCAAGCTTGCCCAGGAACGCACGCAGCGTCGGCGTGCCGACCTCCAGCGCCATCTTCGCCGTGCCGATATTCGACGAATGCACGAACACCTCCGGCAACGTCAGCAACCGGTTCTCAGGGTGAAAGTCCGAGATCGTAAATTTGCCGTAGGTGATCGGGTTCGTCGCGTCGAACTGCGAGGCGAACGTCATCTTCGCAGAGTCGAGCGCCATCGCCGTCGTGAACGTCTTGAACGTCGAACCCATCTCGAACAGGCCCAACGTCACGCGGTTGAACAAAGCATCCTTTGCCGCCTGCGCCGGCTCGTTTGGATCGAAATCCGGCAGCGACGACAGTGCCAATATCTCGCCATTCTCGACGTCCATGACGACGCCGGATGCCGCCCGCGCACCGAACGTCGCCATCGCCGACGCAAGTTCGTCACCCAGCGCATGCTGCACTCTGACGTCCAGCGACAGTTCGACCACGCCACCGCGGTTTCGTTTGTCGAGGATCAGATCCTCCGCCCCGCGCTCGATGCCAGCCAATCCGTGATTGTCGACGTTGACGTAGCCAAGCGCATGCGCGGCCGTTCGCCCGTTCGGATAGACGCGTCGCGGCTCCGAGCGAAAGTGCAAACCCGGAATCCCAAGCTGCCGCACCGCCTCCTGCTGACGTGGCGGCACATCGCGCTTGATCCAAACAAAAGCCTGCCGCGTCGCAAGACGCTTCGTCAGCGCCGCACCATCAACGCCAGGAACGGCGGCAGCTAACGCTTGCGCCGTCTCCGCCGGATCCCAAATCACGCGCGCATCGGCGTAGAGCGATGCAGCTTGCAGGTCGGTCGCGAGAATCTCGCCATTCCGATCGACGATGTCGGCGCGGAAATAGGAAACGTCGTTCGCAGCGCGCGCAACCTTGCGCTCCGCCCCTTCGCGCAACATCGTGACTTCAACCAAACGCCCGAACAGAATCGCAAACACCACCGCGAACCCGCCGAGCACGAACATCAACCGCCGGCGTGTCCGCGCCATCGCAGCCTTCGCCGCCCCGTCAAGCGTGATCCGATCGTCGTAGCTCACGGGACCGCCTTTGGAATCTCGGGCTTGAACCGTGGCCTCGGCGCGTCCGGCACGACTTTCGATGGCAAGTCGCCCGCTTCGATCACCGTCGGCTGCGGCGCCGTTGCACCACGCGACGGCAACGAAGCCAGCGCCACAATCTGCGCCGCCGCCGTCGGCATCAGCGACAGATGCTGCCGCGCCAGAGTCTGCAACCGCTCGGGCTGATTGAGGTAGGACCACTCCGCCTTCAACACCCGAATGGCCTCTTGCTCTTGTGCGATCTGAACTTTCGTCTCTTCAAGCTGGCGCTGCGACGCCTTCACGCGCGCAACGCCGTTGTAGAGTTCGAAGCTCACGAGCACGAGCAACGCGACAGCCAGAAAACTAGCAAACCGGATCATGCCCGCACCTCAGGCAACACGCCGGCCTTGATCGCATCGAATGGAATGGCGGGCGCAGACGTACGCACGCCAACACGAAGCTTTGCCGACCGCGACCGCGGATTGCGCGATGTTTCAGCTTTGCCGGGCACCACCGCGCGCTTCACTTTCAACTCGAACGACGCCGTCGGCCCCGCAAGATTCGCAACCGGCATATGACGCGACGCTTGCGCCACATGGCCGGAGCGCTCCGTGAAAAAGCGCTTCACCATCCGGTCTTCCAGCGAATGGAACGACACGATGACAAGCCGCCCGCCCGGCTTCAGCAACTGCTCCGCCGCCGCCAACGCGCGCGCCAGCTCGCCCAACTCGTCGTTCACATAGATGCGCAGCGCCTGAAACGTCCGCGTCGCCGGATTGATCCCGTTCGGCGGCCGCCCGATCGCCTTCGCGCAGATGTTTGCCAACTCAAGCGTCCGAGTAATCGGCGCTTTAGCCCGCGCCGCCACGATCGCGCGCGCAATCGCATGCGAGCGATCCTCTTCGCCATACACGTAGAAGATCCCGGCCAACGCCTGCTCGCTGTAGGAATTGACGATGCCCGCGGCCGAGATCCCAGTCGACCCCATGCGCATGTCGAGCGGCCCATCGCTCTGAAACGAAAACCCGCGCTCCGCCTCGTCCAGCTGAAACGAAGATACGCCAAGATCGAGCACGATCGCGTCGACCGCATCGATGCCCTGCGCCGCCAGCAATTCCTGCATGTGTCCGAACTGACCTTGGATCAGCGTCAGCCGATGCGGAAACTCGCGCGAGATTTCCCGTCCGCGTTCGATCGCCGACGGATCGCGATCGATCCCGATGACCGCGCACTTCGCCGCCCGTAAGATCGCTCGCGCATAGCCGCCGCCGCCGAACGTGCCGTCGACGATGACCTCGCCTTCGCGCGGTGCCAGCGATGCCACGACTTCTTCAAGCAGAACCGGAATGTGCCACGTGTCGCTCATGAGACGGCGCCACCGTTGCGCGGCCGCAGCTGCCCGCGCCGCTCCGCCGTTGCGCGCCGCGCCTGCACCTTGCGCAGCTCGAGCGCGCGCGGCTCCCAAACTTCGAAATATCCGCCCTTGCCGACGAACGCCGCGGACTCGTCCAGCCCCGCATGACGCATCAAGTCGTCGGGCAAACCAACGCGGCCCTCGGAATCCAAACTCACCTCGACCGTGTCGCCGAGTAGCGTGTACGCGAAGTCGTCATGCGCTTCGCTCGAAGGATCGTGCTCGTCCACCATCGCGTAGAGCCCAGCCATCCATTCGCTGCCGCCCGCGACGATCGCAGGACCCGACGTCGACGCGCGCACGAAGATCGAACGCGAGTCCTGGCCTTCCAAGACTTCGCGAAACTTCGCCGGCACCGACACGCGCCCTTTCGCGTCGATCCGGTTCACGAATGTCGACAGGAACGGCCGCGACAATTTCATTGCCGCACCCCGTGCCTTAACGAAGGACACACGGTTTTCGCCACAACCTACAACCCCAAATCCAGCGTGCCCCAGCCGCAACGGCTCCCAAGACCCACCGGTCTACCCAAGAGTACATGGGATATCATGGGCAGACATGGGCGTCAACGACACTTCAACTAAAATCTCAAGCATTTCCGCGTCGTTTCATGGGACGAATACTGCCGAACCCTGATCGCAACACAGCTCTTTATGAATAGAACAAATAAAGAACAATTGAGGCAGATTTTGTGGTCCGTAAGCCTCACCACCCCAAATGTCGTGATTCGATTGAGCCAGAGGGCCTATAAGCCGGGTTCTGTCCCTCCCGTTGCCGGGATTGGATGACCATTCCTCTGGGACGCCCGTTGCCGGACGCCTCGCGCAGCCTACCCGGACGACGAGCCTGAAGCAGCCCAAGTGCCGTCCCTATTTGGCCTTGCTCCTGGCGGGGCTTGCCGTGCCGCTCTCGTTACCGAGAACGCGGTGCGCTCTTACCGCACCGTTTCACCCTTACCGCGCGAACGCGGCGGTCTGATCTCTGTGGCGCTATCCCTGGGGTCGCCCCCGCCGGGCGTTACCCGGCGCCATGCTTTCAGTGGAGCCCGGACTTTCCTCCAGAGGCTTGCGCCTCCGGCGGTCATCCAGCCCTCTGGCTCGACGCGGATAAGTGGCTACTCAGGCGACGCGGTCAAGCGTGTCGATCAGCGCGGCCAAGATCGCTTGCGTCTCGCCATCGGCCACACCGTCGAACCGCGCCGGCCGGAAGTGCCGCTGAAACGTGCCGATGACGGTCGCCGTCCAATCGTCGAACGTGCCGTTCGCATCGATCCCGTAACCATACCGCGCCAGCGCGGCCTGCAGCGCCCTCACCCGCTCGCCGGTGTCGCTATGCCTAAGCACCGCGTCACGTGCCGGAGCGGGCTCGACCCATAGCCCAAGTCCCGCCTGCGCCAACGCCTTCCACGGGAACAGCTCCCCCGGATCCGTCTTGCGCCCCGGCGCGATGTCGGAGTGCCCGATCACATTGCGCTTGGGGATGCGATGTCGCGCGACGATCGCAAGGCCGAGCTCGCGCACCGCTGCAATCTGCGCCTCGGGAAACGCGCGATAGCCGAACTCATGCCCCGGATTGACGATCTCGATCCCGACCGAGCGCGAATTGATGTCGCTCTCGCCCCGCCAATGCGAGACGCCCGCGTGCCACGCGCGCATCTCCTCGGCGACATGCGCATAGATCGTGCCGTCCTCGTCGATCGTGTAGTGCGAACTCACCCGCGCGACCGGATCGGTGAGCCGCGCCACTGCCGCCGCGCACGACTGCATACCGGTGTAGTGCAAGATCAGAATGTCCGGTCCGCTGACACCGGCACGCTCGTTGAAGTTCGGCGAGGGGCGTTCGATGATCTTCATCACTTGCCCACCTTCAACGTCGCACTGCCCCGCGCCACGACCTCACCGGCTTCATTGCGCAACTCGGCCTCCGCGAACGCGATCGACTTGCCGCGCTGACGCACCCAACCTTCGCCGATCAGCGTTCCCACATCGGCTCGGCCGACAAACGATGTCTTGAGTTCGAGCGTCACCTGCGGCGTGTTCGGCTCGCGGTGGGTCAGCCTGACTGCATGCCCGCACAGCGTGTCCAGCATCGCTGCAAGGAACCCGCCGAAAATGCGCCCGCCACGATTGACGAAATTCTCGCCTGCCACGAACGACGCTTTGACGTAACCGCGCGAAGCGTCCGTCTCCAGTGTCTTCTTGCCCAATGTCTCGACCGCCGGCGAGTTCGTTTCCATCAGCTGATCCCGCGCTGTTTCTTGATCGCCTCGTAAGCGCCATTGATCGCGGCGAGCTTCTCTGTCGCGAGCCGCACGAACTCCTCCGGCACGCCGCGCGCAATCAAGCTGTCGGGATGATTGTCCTTCACCAAACGATGATAAGCGCGCTTCAGATCTTCATCCGACGCGGCCGGTTCCACGCCCAAGACCGCATAGGGGTCGTGGTGATCGCGCCCGAAATGCGAAGCCCGTACCCGCTGAAACTGATTTTCGGTGAAACCGAAGATCTCCGACACGTGGCGCAGATACTCAAGCTCGCCCGGATGCAACTGCCCATCCGCTTTGGCGATCAAGAACAAGCTGTCGAGCAAGTCCTCCAACACGCCGGGCTTAGCCCTGAACAGCGATGCCAGCTGCTTGGCATAGGAATCGAACCCCGCAACGTCCTGCTTGGCGAGATTGAACAAATGCCCCACATTGGCCTCTTCCTCCCGCGGTACCGGAAAGACCCGCTTGAAGACATCGACCTCATCGCGCGTGACCGTGCCATCGGCTTTGGCAAGCTTCGCGGCCAACGCAATAACGCCAATCGTGAAGGCCACCTCGTCGCGGTCCCGGAACGAGCGATCCGGTCGTTCCTCGCGCGCCTCTGAGTCGCGCCGCCGCCGTCCCTCGCGATCGAGCAGCATATGGCCCGCAAGCGCACCCAACAGCGCCCCGATCGGGCCACCCAGTGTAAAGAAGCCCGCCGCCGCGCCCGCTATCTTGCCCCAAATCGACATGCTCAGCCCGTCCTACAAACTCTCTTCATCGAACCTGAATTGGGCGAACATATGACGCCCGAGCGCCAGTGGCATATTTGGATCGATCGCGGCGGTACGTTCACCGATCTCGTAGCGTTAGGTCCCGATGGCCAGGTGCGCGCGACCAAGCTTCTCTCCGAAAGCGCTGAACACTACGACGACGCGGCGATTGAAGGAATTAGGCGTTTGCTCGGTCTGGCGCAAGGCGCTGCCCTGCCGCAAGCGTCGATCGCGGAAGTTCACATGGGTACAACCGTCGCGACTAACGCGCTTCTGGAACGCAAAGGTGCGCGCACCGTCCTCATAACGACACGCGGTTTCCGCGACCAGCTACGCATCGGCTACCAGCACCGCCCGAAACTCTTCGTTCGCCGAATCGATCTGACCCCGCCGCTCTACGAAAACGTGATCGAAATCGACGAGCGCCTCGCCGCCGACGGCACAGTCCTCACACCGCTCGACCGCACTCAAGCCGAGCGCGAGCTGAAAGCCGCCCGCGCGCACGGCTTCGCGTCATGCGCCATCGTCTTCATGCACGGCTACCGCCACACCGCGCACGAACGCGCAGTTGCCGAGATTGCGCGGAACCTCGGCTTCACCCAAATCTCCGTCAGCCACGATGTCAGCCCGCTGATGAAATTTGTCAGCCGCGGCCACACCACCGTCGCCGACGCCTATCTCTCGCCGGTCTTGCACAAATACGTCGAGAAGGTCGCAACACCGTTGGGCGCGCCAGCGCGTGACGGCCGCTTGCGCTTCATGCGCTCCAGCGGCGCGCTCGCCGATCCGAACCATTTTTCCGGTAAGGACGCGCTACTCTCGGGACCCGCCGGCGGCGTCATCGGCATGGCCGAAACAGCAAAGGCCGCGGGCTTCGCCAAAGTTATCGGCTTCGACATGGGCGGCACCTCCACCGACGTCTCGCGCTTCGACGGCCACTACGAACGCATCTTCGAAAACGAACTAAACGGCATCCGCCTGCGCGCGCCGATGCTCGCTGTGCATACCGTGGCAGCCGGCGGCGGTTCGATCCTGTTCTACGAAAACGCCCGCATGCGCGTCGGCCC
>CAZJOM010000004.1:0-101533 GCA_964547645.1 uncultured Flavobacteriaceae bacterium | reverse complement strand
GCACGTCGATCTCGCGCGCCTCAATGCCGACGAAGGCGACGGTCGAGATGTGCGCGACGGTCATGCGCGCCCCCGCGCCCCGGCTCGATTCGGACGACCAGTTGGCCCCTCTCCCTTCGCGAGCTTGTGATGCCGGTCGCTCCATGGTCTCGCTAGTGTGACCGCAAGCAAAGCGGCGAGAGTTTGATGCGTGACTTGAGAGGTACGGTGGCTGGCATCGTAGGCGGCGTGCTTATGGCGGCCGCACCCTGTCAGGCGATCATCGGTCGCCATGATGTCCCCCAGATGCGATATATCGAGCTCGGCGAGCAAGGCCGTGAGTTTCTCGTGCAGCTCGCCCTGCCGGCCGACGGCGACGGGGCGCCGATGCTCTATAGCGGCATGGGCACGTTGATCGCGTCCCGCTGGGTGGTCACGGCGGCACACGCGACCGACTATCTTCAGGAGAAGGCCGGAAGCGCGCTCCGCAAGCACTTCGTCTTTGTCAAAGGGCGAGGATATGCCGTTGAACGGATCGTTACGCATCCGCAATGGGATGGCAGCCCGTCCCATGACATCGCGCTGATTGAATTGCAGACTCCCGTGCGCGATGCGCATCCGGTTGCGCCGTGCCGCACGGCAGGGGAAGCAGGTTTGCTGGCGACGCTGTTCGGCACGGGATATGGCGGTAACGGCAGAGACGGTCCACGGGAGTATCCTGACGGCGCCCTGAGAGGTGCGACCGTCCGCGTCGAGAGCGCGCGCGATGGCGTGTTGCGATGGGCGTTCCACGATCCCGCAGAGGGGAAGGCGACGCCGCTTGAGGGAATTTCCGGCCCTGGCGACAGCGGCGGCCCGGCGATCATCACGCAAAACGGAAGGGCCTGCCTTGCGGGCGTATCGAGCAGCCAAGCTCATGACACCGCTCGCGGCGAGGGGCACTATGGCGCCAACGAAATGTACACGCGCGTGTCGGAGGCTGCGGCTTGGATCGATCGCATCCTGCCCGCAGGTGCGCATTAGCGGCCACGCTCCGCATGCAATTTCTTTTCGATGGCCGTCCAGATGAGGGAGGCGATGTCGGTGCCGGAGAAGCGCTTGATCTCCCAGATGCCGGTCGGCGAGGTGACGTTGATTTCGGTGAGGAAGTCGCCGATCACGTCGATGCCGGTGAAGATGAGGCCGCGGCGTTTGAGCTCCGGCCCGATGCGGGTGCAGATTTCCTTATCGCGCGCGGTGAGTTCGGTTTTCTCCGGCCGGCCGCCGACATGCATGTTGGAGCGCGCCTCGCCCTTTGCGGGAACGCGGTTGATCGCGCCTACGGGCTCACCATCGACCAGGATGATGCGCTTGTCGCCTTGGCGGACTTTGGCTTCGTAGCGCTGCACCATCATCGGTTCGCGCACGAAGGCGTGGAAGAACTCCATCATGGCGTTCAGGTTTTCGTCGCCCGGCTGCACGCGGAAGACGCCGGAGCCGCCGTTGCCGTAGAGCGGCTTGATCACGATCTCGCCGTGCTCGGCCCGGAAAGCCTTGATGGTTTCCGGATCGCTGGTGATCAGCGTGGGCGGCATGAGGTCCGGGAACTCGGTGACGAAGACTTTCTCCGGCGAATTTCGGACCCAATAGGGATCGTTCACCACAAGCACGCTTTTGGGCAGTCGTTCGAGCATGTGGGTCGTGGTGATATAGCCCATGTCGAACGGCGGGTCCTGGCGCAGTAGCACGACATCGACGGTCGAGAGGTCGAGGGTTTCGGGCGCGCCTAACGTGAAATGGTTGCCGCGCTCATTGCGAACGGCGAGCGTGTGCGCGCGGGTGGAAATCTTGCCGTCGCGTTGGGCCAGGTGCTTGGGCAGGTAGTACCAGAGCTTGTGCCCGCGGGACTGCGCCTCCAACGCCAGGGCAAACGTCGAGTCGCCGCCGATGTCGATCTTGTCGATCGGGTCCATTTGGATGGCGACGGTTAGGGGCATGGGTGGGTCCTTGGAGAGCGATAGAGTTTCGCGTGTGCCATTTAGCGCGAGGCCGGGTCAACGCGAATGGCCGCCGTTCGGCGCCGGATAACCGAGCCTTCGCTGGCCTGGGGAGGGGGGGCCCCGGGCGAAATGGAGCGAACAACCCCATGTACCCGAGAGTTAGGCCGAAAAACCTTACTTTTGCGCCGCCAAGGGTGCTTGGGACCTGGTGCCATCATGCTGTCACTCGCCGCTACATCGATGCAACTTGTTACGGGGGCGGTGCTAGGCCCTATGCGGCGGGTTTTGCGACTTTCGAGGATCGCGAGGACCTGTGACGCGGGTGCGGTGCGAGGAGCGAAAGAAAGCGTCACAGGCCTGTCCGAGGGGCTGGAAGTGTTGGAACAAATATGGAACACTGAGGGCGAGAATGCAAGCGGAAAATGCTGAGGCGTCCATGATATTTAGGTTGATCGTCCTTGCAGGGCACAGATGTACGTAAGGTTTGTCATCGACGACATTGACACAGGTTCCGGGCGGCGGCAGGGGGCTCTTCCAGGCTGCCGGCGCGTTGACTTTGTCAAAGATTGATCAACAGACCGAACAACCGCTCCTGGTGCAAGCCAGCCCCGCTTGCTCGTGGTCGCCTAATGGCATAATATGCCAACTCTTCCCAGGGAGCCCCGCCATGCCCACCCGCAACGTCGTCTTGACAGACCGTCAGGCTGAACTGATCGACGAGCTTGTTCGCTCGGGGCGGTTTCAGAATGCGAGTGAGGTTTTGCGCGAGGGGGTTCGGTTGGTGGAGACGCGCGAGGCGGAGGATGCGGCGCGGTTGCAGGCGCTGCGCCATGCGGCTGCCGTCGGCCTTGCGGATATCGAGGCCGGGCGGTTTCGTACGTTGAAGGGGCCGGCGCTTGCGCGGCACTTGGCGTCGCTGACCCGATCTGCGTTGCCTAAGAAGGTGCGCGCAAAGTCTTCGAAATGAACGCTTGGTCGGTGCGGCTGACGGCGGCTGCGGACGCCGACTTTCGCGAGATCGTTGCATGGACGGCGGCGCAGTTCGGCGTCGCGCAGGCGATAGTCTATGCGCAAACGCTGTCGGCCGCGATCGAGGCGCTGAGCGGCGGGCCGGGGATCGCTGGTGCGAAGGCGCGGGCCGATATTGGCGCCGGGCTGTTCACGCTTCATGTTAAACGCCGTGGCGCGAAGGGGCGTCACTTCCTCTTGTGCCGCGCGCGCGACGACGATGAGCGCGTCGTCGAGGTTCTGCGGGTGCTGCACGATGCGATGGATCTTGCGCGGCATGTGCCGCGGGAGGGTTGAAGGGATCCACTTGGCCGAAGAGGTTCGGGACGTAGGGCCAGGTGATCAGCGCGAAGAGGATCGAGCCGGTGAGGGTCCGCTCACGACGCGATGAAGAACGGATGGCGGGCTTCGTCGAGGGTGAAGCGGATGCGGTCGCGGAAGTTGGCGTGCGTGACCATTTCGAGCGCTTGCTCCAACTCGAAGAAGCCGGCTTCGATCGCTTCGTCGCTGGGGCGCGGCGTGCCGGCAAGATAGCGTCCGCGAAACAGCGCGTTGACGACGCTCTTCTCCAACGATTGGAAGATGCCGCAGAGTTTGAGGTTGCCGACTTCGACGCCGCATTCTTCCATCACCTCGCGCTTGGCGGCGGCTTCGAGCGACTCGCCGATTTCGACTTGACCGCCCGGCATCTCCCAACCGCGCCGCGGCGAGCGGACGAGAAGCAGTCGCCCGGCATTGTCGGTCGCAACAACGGCCGCGCTCACGATGTGGCGTGGCGATTCCAGCCACATGCGATCTTCGAACCACGAGGGCATCTTGCCTCCTGCGCCATGCGGAACGTCTGCGGTTACGGCTCCAATCGGTAGCAGATGCACGCGATCAGCGGCAGAACGATCGCCAGATCAGTGAGACCGATCACCTCTGCGATTGCGCCTCCCTTTTTCGGTGTGGACGTTGGGGCCGGGATCACGGGGGGCTCACTTGACCTTCTCGAATTCATGTCATATATACTGACATCAATAATGTTTCGTGACATTAAGAGCCCGGCATGACTGGTTCGACGGCCAAGTATGAAAGCCCGCTGCGCGACGAGCAGAAGGCGGAGACGCGGCGGCGCATCTTGGCCGCGGCGGAGCGGCTCATGCACGATCAGGAACTGGGCGAGATCACATTCGCAGCGGTTGCGCGGATGGCGGGGGTGCAGGAGCGCACCGTCTATCGGCACTTTGCGTCCAAGGGCGAGCTCTTGGATGCGCTTTGGGATGCGCTCGATCCGCGGATCGGGACGGCGAGCTTTCCGCAGTCGGAGAGCGATCTCGTCGCGGCGCCGCGGCGCGTGTTTCCTGCTTTCGACGACAATGAGAATCTGATGCGCGCGTTCTGGTCTACGCCGCAGGGGCGGGAGTTTCGTCTGCGCGTGAACGACAAGCGCAAGGTCGCGATCCGCAAGGCGGTGGCCGAGGCGGTCAAGGACCTGCCCGCGAACGAAGCGCGCTGGGTGACGGCGACGGCGCAGCTGCTCTATTCGGGCGCGGCGTGGCAGACCATGAAGGACTATTGGGGGTTTTCGGGCGAGGAGGCCGGCAAGGCTTCGTCGTTCGTGTTGCAGCTGATGTTCGATGCAGCGCGCAAACGCGCACGCGACAAATGAGGAGAAGTGTCATGATGTTTCATGGGTCGATGCCCGCTCGGAATCCGGAACATGTCGCGAAAGTGATCGCCGAGCTTTGGCGCGGCGTGGCGTTTCCGTTCCCGCCGTTCCCCGACAGCTTCATCGCGCTTGCGGGCGACGAGCGGGGCACGGAGATCGAGGTGTGTCCCTACACGCAGGAGAACGTGATCGGCGACGCCGAGGTCGGCACGCGCACGAACGCGGCTGCGAACGGCAGTTCCGCCTGCCACTTTGCGATCGCGACGCCGCTCAGCGAGGCTGAGGTGCTGGCGCTTGCCAAGCGCGAAGGCTGGCGCGCGCGGGTCTGCGATCGCGGCGGGTGCTTTCATGTGATCGAGTTCTGGGTCGAGAACGCGTTTTTGCTCGAGGTGCTGACGAAAGAGATGCAGGCCGAGTATCTGGCGTTCATGAAGCCCGCGGTCTATGCGCGGACGTTTGGGTTGGCGGCGTAACTGCGGCCTAACCGGCGCCGAACAACCCGGCGACGTAGGGCCAAGCGACGAGCGTGAAGACGATCGAGACGGTCAGCGCGGCAATGCCGGCAAGGATGGCGCGCACGATCGGGGTTCTGAGCGGTATGCGCTCAAGCACATGGGAGGCCCGCTGCATCAGGAGGCCCATGGCGGCAATGACGGCGCCCACGATCCAGGCGCCCCAGATGGAAATCAGATCGACGATCATGGGGATCGCCGGCAGCTTGATCACGCCGAACCCGCGCACGATGTAGCCCGCAAGCGCGCCTAGGCCGCCCACCACGCCTTGCTGCAACAACGCCAAATGCAAGAACGCGCCGACGAAGGCGGCGCCGATCAGCATCACGAGCGGCATGACGACGAGGTTCGTAACGGGGGCGCTGAAATAGCTGGTCAGACGTCCCGCCGCCGCCTGCGCGCCGTTCGCCAGGCCGCGATACATGAGCACGCACACGACCCACGCGGCGTTGCCGACGACGCCGCCGACTGCCGCAAGCAGCACCCACTCCATCGGTGACATCGGTGCGGATCCGTCGCCCATTGCTGCCTCACGCTCTCGCCTCGGCGGCATTATAGCGGGAAGAGGCGCCTTACAAACCCAGCGACGCGAGGGCTTTGGGAATCAGAATTCCCGCGACCAGGAAGACGGCACCCAGCTTCCATTGCAGGCGGATATCCGGGTTCGGGTTGCGCCAGGTGCGCAGGTCGAGGCGCCAAGCGGGGAATGCGATGCGCACGTGGGCTTCGGCCACTTGGCCGGGCAGCGGCTTGCCGTACTCGTCGAGCATAACGATGCCGAGTGCCGCCGCCATGCGGTGGCTCATGCCCAACCCGTCTTCATCATAGGCTTGGTTGACGAGCAGGCGGCCGGTCTGGGCGCGACCGTTGACGGCGAAGCGGATCGGCTCATCGACCAAACCGGTCTTGGCGTCGACATTCCAAAATTTCTGCGCCGTGGATCTGCGGATACGGACGATGTTCCAATCGTCGTTCGTGTCGACCGTGTCCCTGAGATTGACGTTGAAGGACCGGCCGGGGCTGTTGGTCAAGAGCCAAACGAGGATCGCCGCCAGCGTCAGCGCCAGCGGGACGACTGTCACGATCCACGATTCCGGGCTCTGCGGCAGCCAGATCGTGGCCGGTTGCCAATAGCTCGGGTCGTCGAGCGCTTTTTCAAAAGGTTCGATGAGCGATGCCAGTTCCATGCTGCCCCCACAGCAAGGTTTTGAGAGTAGCGCAACGCACGCCGTGTGCACCGCGTCATGCGCGACGCAAGTAACCAAGGTGCCCAAGTGTGGCGCGAATGCAGCAAATTTGGCGCGATGGTTCGCGTGTGGGGAGAACTCGCTGGTTTGCGATTCCCTCGCGCCTGCTAATTCACACGGCGCTTGAGACCTTGGAGGACGAAGGCGGCTTGACGGCCGAGGGGGCTTTGGTCGCCGGCGAGGGCGATGCAGTTTTGCGCGGCGCGGATGGCGCCGTTCATTTTGTCTACGGCTTCGCAAGCCTTCGATAGTTCGAGCCAGAGGTCGGGGTGGCGCGGGGCGATGAGGACCATGCGTTCGACAATCGTCAGGGTACGGACTTTGTCCTGGCTGGCGAGCGCGCGGGAGTGGATGTTGTTCAGGAGCCGGAGCAACACGTCGCGTCTCCCGACGGGGCCGTAGTCGGGGGCTTCGCTTTCCGGCACTTGCGGCCAGGGGCGCAACTCTTCGGCCGAGAGAATCACACCGCCGTTGAACGGATCGATGATACGGGCGTGTTCGCCCTGACCGAGCGCGAGCAGAAAGTGGCCCGGCGTGTTCAAGCCGCAGGCCGGGATCTCGAGCCGATGGGCGATGTCGATGTAGACGATGCCGAGCGAGACCGGCAGGCCGCGCTTGCGATCGATGACGCGGATGAGGTCGGCGTTCTGCGGATCGTCAAAGGTCGCGCTGTCGCCCATGTAGCCGTGGCGCACGCCGATCGTGTCGGCGAGGACCCGGGCTGCGGCTTCAAGCTCCGACATGCCGCGGCGGAGCGAGGCCATGCTGTCGCGCGCTTGCTCCGCCACTTGGGTCAGGTGGTCGCGATAGGGCGCGAGGTCGATGCCGATGTGATCGAGCGCTGCCAAACGCAAGGCTGTGTCGGCCAACGGAATCGCCGCGTCTTCGGCCTGCCCCACCGCGTGGAGCGCTTCCAAGATGCGGTCCGTTGGCTCTGCCACCATTTAGTTCTGTACCGGCTCCGGCGGAGGTGTCGTCGTGGTGTCGTCTTCGGTGTAGCCGGGCGGCTCGAACGACCGGCGCGGGTCATCCTTTAGCAGAGCGTAGTTCACAACGCGACGGGCCTCCGGTACCGATCGGGCATGTGCCAACACGCGATCGAGCTCGGTCTGGTCTTGCGCGATACCCAGCACGTAGACGACGCGATTTTGGGTGTCGATCGTGTAGTTCACGTCCCTGATCGCGCCGTCGGTCAGGATGCGCGTGCGGACCTGGGTGCTGATCCAGCGGTCTCTTGCGACATCGACGAGGCCGGTGTCTTCGGTGACTTCGATGTCGTTGACGACCTCGACCACGTGCGGGGTTTCCCAAGCGAGGCGGCTGGCGGTCAGGCGCTGCTCGCTGGTCGGCACGGTGCCCGAGAGATGCACGCGGCCTTCGATGATGGTGGTGTTCACGTTCGCGTAGAGCGACGGGCTTTCGCCGAGCAGGCGGGCGTTCAGTTCGGTTTGCGCATTGAAGTCGTCGAGCGCTTTGCCGAACGGGCGTTCTTGCGTGTTGAGCGAGAGACCGACGCAGGCGCTGAGCGACAGGGCGGCGGCGATGACGAGAATGGGGCGGAACATTCGGGGGACTCCTTTTACTTACTGCCTCCACGCATCGACCATGTGGTGCGGCCACCGTCCCGGCGCCAGAAGCACAAGATCGAAGCGATGCGGAAGTTTTTTCAACTTTGGCTTGCGCGCGCAAAATTGCGCGGCTGCGGTTTCGACCCGCCGGCGTTTTTCGGCGCCGACCGATTCGACCGCGTCTTGGACTGTGCCTCGCGCGCGGACCTCGACAAAGACGATTGTTCGTGAGGTCCAGAACGGCGAGAGGGCGACAATATCAAGCTCGCCGCCATGAGCGCGAAATTGCCGCGCCAAAATGCGGTAGCCCTTCGCGGCGAGAAGCGCGGTTGCAACCCATTCGGCGGCGGTGCCGCGGGCGCGCGCTTTCTCGCGTTCGAGCCTCATTTTTCCTCAGCCTTTTTCAATTCGAGGGCGCGGGCATAGACCGTGCGACGCGGCAGGCCAAGCGCGGCCGCGACGATGGCGGCGGCGTCTTTGACGGGGTGGTTTTTCAGCTCCTGCGCCAAGCGATCGTCGAGCGTTTCGACGTTGGCGGTCGCGGTTCCGGCTGGCGGGCCTTCGACGACGATGACGATTTCGCCTTTGATTTCGCCGTCAAACAGCTGTGCGAGTTCGCTCAGCGGGGCGCGCTTGATCTCCTCGTAAACTT
The DNA here is from genome assembly GCA_964547645.1 of uncultured Flavobacteriaceae bacterium. Lineage (GTDB taxonomy): Bacteria > Pseudomonadota > Alphaproteobacteria > Micropepsales > Micropepsaceae > SZUA-430. The sequence continues at coordinate 92,937 of CAZJOM010000004.1, read as the reverse complement.
TCGTGAGTTCGCGCGCGACGGCGGCCTGGCGGTTGCCGAGCAGGGTTGCGAGATCGGCGAGCGCGTCGGCGATACGGCTTGGCGCTTCGAAGAAGATCAGCGTTGCAGGGACGGTTTCGAGTTCGCGAATCGCGCGGCGACGGTCGTTCTCTTTTGCCGGGAGGAAGCCTGCAAAGAAAAAGCGGTCGGTGGCGAGACCCGATGCGGTCAGCGCTGCCAGCACGGCGGAGGCGCCGGGGATCGGAAAGACGGCGAAGCCTTGGGCTGCGACCGATTCGACAAGGCGTTCGCCCGGGTCGGAGACGAGCGGCGTGCCGGCGTCGCTGACTAGGGCGACGGCGCGGTTCTTTTCCAGCTCGCGCAGGATCGCCTTTTCCGCGTGATCGGCGTTGTGCTCGCGGTAGGAGTGCAACGGGCGGGCGATGCCATGGATCGCGAGCAGCTTCGCCGTGACGCGGGTGTCTTCGGCGAAAACGACGTCTGCCGCTTGCAAGACATGAAGCGCGCGTAATGTGATGTCGCTGGCATTTCCAATCGGGGTCGCGACCAAGTACAGCCCTGGGGATAATGGTCCCTCGGATTTACTTCGTGGGGCCCGGTCGTTAGTCTTAGCGCCTTCAGCTGCCATGTTTTCTGCCGATTTGAAGGGACCTACGCCCGTGACACCGCAATTGCTAGCGACAAGCTCAGCGCGTCTTGCGCGGACATTCTGGACGATCCTCATGCTCCTGACGATGGGGGTCGTGCTCTCGGGGTGCGAGGGGATGGGCTTGTTCGGGGACAAGCCCCGACCAGTTACCACGGAAGCGCCGAAGCAGGTGACGATCGTGCCCTCGCCGAACACGCAGCCGCAGCCGCCGGTGCCGGTCGCGGGGCAGGTCCGGATCGGGATTTTGCTGCCGCTGTCGCATGGCTCGAAGGATATCCGGGCGACGGCGCAAGCGCTGCTCGATGCGGCGCAAATGGCGATGTTCGATATGGGCGCGCGCTCGCTGATGCTGCTGCCGCGCGATACGGGGGCGACGCCGGAGTCGGCGGCCGCGGCCGCGAATGACGTGATCGATAAGGGCGCCGAACTGATCTTGGGGCCGCTGCTAGCCAACGACGTGCGGGCGGTTGGGCCGGTGGCGCGGGCGCGCAACGTGCCGGTGATCGCCTTCTCCACCGACCGAACGGTCGCGGGCGACGGCGTGTTCCTGCTTAGCTTCCTGCCGGAGCAAGAGGTCAGCCGGATCATTTCGTATGCCGCCGCTCAAGGCCGGGGGAAGTTCGCAGCGCTGGTGCCGCAAACGCCCTACGGCGCGCGCGTTGAGGAGGCGTTCCGCAACACGGTGATGCAGAGCGGGCGCGAGGTTGTCGCCGTTCAGACTTATCAGCCGAACCCTCAGGCGATTGATCCGGCGATCAAGCAGATTTCGAAGCTCAACTTTGACACGATCTTTCTGCCGGAAGGTGGTGCCATGTTGCGGATGCTCGGCTCCGTGCTCACGGTCAACAAGGTCGATACCGGCAAGGTCAAGCTGTTGGGTACCGGGCTCTGGGACGATCCGGCCGTGGCGCGCGAAGCGTCGCTCACCGGCGGATGGTACGCGGTCCCGCCGCAAGAGCAGCGGACGAATTTCAGCACGCGCTATCAGCAGCTCTATGGCGGCCGGCCACCGCGGATCGCGTCGCTCGCCTATGACGCGGTGGCGCTGTCGGCGACGTTGGCGGGTGGCACGCCGGGGCGGCGCTATACGCGCAACTCGATTGCCGACCCGAACGGCTTTGCCGGGATCGACGGCATCTTCCGCTTCCGCTCCGACGGCATGACCGAGCGCGGCCTCGCAGTCATGGAAGTCGGCAACGGCGTACAATCGGTGATCAGCCCGGCGGCGTCGACTTTCCAGAGCCAGGGGTTTTAGGCCACCAACTGCTTCAGCACACTGTTCAGCACCATCCGGCCTTGCGCGGTGGCGTGGAGGCGGCCGTGCTGTTGCGTGATGAGGTTTTGCGCTTCGAGCTTCGCTGTGTTGAGGGGGCGGCCTAGGTCGCGTTCGATTTGGGTGCGGTCGATCCCTTCGGTTAGGCGCAGGCCCATCAAGAGCGCCTCGGTGCCCTGCTCTTCTCTCGTCACGGTTTCCCAGCGGTCTAGGCCGTGGCCGTTTGTGTTCACGGATTTGAGCCAGGCTTCGGGTTGGCGTTCGGTTGAGGTTGCGAACTTTGTGCCGTCTATCGTTAGGCGGCCGTGCGCGCCGGGTCCGATGCCGACGTAGTCGCCGTAACGCCAGTAGACGAGATTGTGGCGGGACTCCTCGCCGGGTTTGGCGTGGTTCGAGACTTCGTAGGCGGGCATGCCGGCCGCGTTCATGCGCGCTTGGGTTTGTTCGTAGAGTGCCGCTGCTGTGTCGGGATCGAGTTCCTTCATTGTGCCGCGCTGGAGCGCGGCGTGGAACGGCGTGCCTTCTTCGAAGGTCAGTTGGTAGAGCGAGTAGTGCGTGCAGCCTTGGGCTAGCGCGCGGTTGAGTTCTGCGCCCCACGCTTCCGGTGTTTGGCGCGGGCGGGCGTAGATCAAATCGAACGAGGCGCGCGGGAAGGTCTCTTGCGCGAGGGCGACGGCGCGCATGGCTTCGTCGACGGTGTGCAGGCGGCCGAGCGCTTTCAAGTCTTCGTCATTCAGCGCTTGCACGCCCAACGAGACGCGGTTCACGCCGGCGGCGCGGTAGTCGCGGAAGCGGGCGGCATCGACGCTCGTTGGATTGGCTTCGAGGGTGATTTCGATGTTTGGCGCGAAGCCGAAGAGTTGTTCTGCGGTTTGCAGGACTTGGGCGACGGTTCGGCCTGGCATGAGCGATGGTGTACCGCCGCCGAAAAAGATCGATTGCAGCGGGCGGCGTGACGTGAGGCGCGCCGCGATCGTTTGCATCTCGCGCAGCAGCGCCGTGGCCCAAGCTTCGTCGTCGATCTTGGTGCGGACGTGGCTGTTGAAGTCGCAGTATGGGCACTTCGAGAGGCAGAACGGCCAGTGGGCGTAGAGGGCAAAGCCCGTGTCACGCAAGGCACGCCTCCACGAACTTCGCGAAGGCGCGGGCGCGGTGTGACATGGCGTGTTTCATTGCCGGGTCCATCTCACCGAATGTGATGTCATGGCCTGCGGGGACGAAGATCGGGTCGTAGCCGAAGCCCCTGGTGCCGCGCGCGGGCCAGACGAGGTGACCGTGCACTTTGCCCTCGAAGACTTCGGCGTGGCCGTCGGGCCAAGCGATGGCGAGCGCGCAGACGAAGTAAGCTGACCAGAGTTGAGACAAGTCCTTCCCCCCTTGAGGGGGAAGGTGGATCGACGCCGAAGGCGGCGAGACGGATGGGGGGCGGTCGGCGCGTGACTTCCCCCCATCAGTCACGCCGCGAAGCGGCGTGCCAGCTTCCTCCTCAAGGGGGGAAGCGCTAGGCAAAAGAGCGAGGCGCTCGTGCACTTTGCGCATGGCGAGCGCGAAGTCTTTGGTCGGGCCGGCCCAGCGCGCGGAGAGGACGCCGGGATCGCCGCCGAGCGCGTCCACGCAGAGGCCGGAATCATCGGAGAGCGCGGGGAGGTTCGCTGCCTTTGCGGCGGCGTGCGCCTTAATGAGCGCATTGCCGGTAAAGGTGGGCTCGGGTTCTTCCGGCTCAGCGAGGCCAAGCGCCGCCGCGGAAATCGCGTCGATGTCGAAGGGTGCGATGAGATCGGCGATCTCACGCACCTTGCCGGGATTGTGGCTCGCGACGACGAGGCGGCGTTCGATGAGGCGACGGGTCATGCTTTGCGGTTGATCGCTTCTTTTTGCATCTCCACCAGCTGGGCAATGCCGGCTTTCGCCAGACGCATGAGCTCGAGGAACGAGGCTTCGCTGAAGGGTTCGCCCTCCGCCGTGCCTTGCACTTCAACGATCGCGCCGGTGCCGGTCATGACGAAGTTCGCGTCGGTGCCGGCGCTTGAGTCTTCGTCGTAATCTAGGTCGAGGACGCAGGCGTCATTGTGGATGCCGCAGGAGATGGCGGCGACGTGTTCCTTGAGTGGGATCGCTTTGATCAGTTGATCGCGCTTCATCATCTCGAAGCATTTATGGAGGGCAACGAATCCCCCGGTGATGGCCGCGGTACGGGTGCCGCCGTCGGCTTGGATCACATCGCAATCGATGATGATCTGGCGTTCGCCGAAGCCACGCATGTCGGTCACTGCGCGCAGCGCGCGGCCGATCAGGCGCTGAATCTCAAGCGTGCGACCGGACTGCTTTCCTTGGGCGGCTTCGCGGCGCATGCGATCGCCGGTGGCGCGGGGGAGCATGCCGTATTCGGCTGTCACCCAGCCTTTGCCGGTGCCTTTCAGGAATGGCGGTACCGTGTTTTCGAGCGAGGCCGTGCAGAAGACGTGCGTGCGGCCGAATTTCACCAGGCACGAGCCTTCGGCATGGGCGGCAACGCCTGGTTCCAGCGACACTTCGCGCAGCTGGTCGGGACGGCGGCCTGAGGGGCGCATGGGGTGTTCCTTGCCTTGAAGTTTGGGGGCTTAGGCGCTACCTAGCCTGCGCTCGGCGGTCGCGCAACGGCTGTGCCGTTTGCGGCCCAAAACGGGAAGAAATTCAGGCATGAACGAACGCCAGGTACCCAGCTCGAAGGTGCCGCCGACGACGCAACTGGGCGAGCTGTCGGAGCGGTCGCGCGATATCTTCCGCAATATCGTCGAGTCGTATCTGGAGACAGGCGAGCCGATCGGTTCGCGCACGCTCTCACAACGCGGGATGCTGTCGCTGTCGCCGGCGTCGATCCGCAACGTGATGTCGGATCTAGAACATGCGGGCCTGTTGGAAGCGCCGCATACGAGTGCCGGGCGCGTGCCGACGCAGTTGGGTCTGCGCATGTTCGTGGACGGACTGCTTGAGGTCGGCAATCTGGCGCCAGATGAACGCAAAGGGATCGAGTCGCAGTTGGCGGCGAGCGGACGCAAGGTCGACGACGTGCTGATGCAAGCGTCGGCGATGTTGTCGGGGCTCAGCCAATGTGCTGGCTTGGTCGTGACGCCGAAGCGCGATCCGGCGTTGAAGCATGTGGAGTTCGTTTCGCTGGCGCCGCAGCGCACGCTGGTCATCATGGTCGGCGAAGATGGTTCGGTCGAGAACCGCGTGATCGAGACGCCGCTGGGTTTGCCGCCGTCGTCGTTCATCGAGGCTGGCAACTATTTGAGTGCGCGGATGCGCGGGCGGACGCTTGAGGAAGCGCGCTCCGAGATTTTGGCGGAACTGTCGGCGCAGAGGGCGGAGCTTGACGGATTGGCGGCGAAGCTGGTTTCGGCGGGGCTGGCCGAATGGGGCGGCAAGTCGAGCGTGTCGCCGTCGCTGATCGTGCGCGGCCAGGCACGGTTGTTGGAAGACGTCGGCGCAACCGGCGAGCTTGAGAAAATCCGCCAACTCTTCGACGATATCGAGCGCAAGAACGATTTGATCGAGCTGCTGGAGCTTGCCAAGCAAGGGGACGGCGTGCGCATCTTTATCGGCGCGGAAAACAAGCTCTACTCATTGTCGGGGTCGTCGGTGATTGCGGCGCCCTATTCCGATCAGTCGCACCGGGTGGTGGGCGTGATCGGCGTGATCGGGCCGACCCGCGTGAACTATGCGCGGATCGTACCAATGGTCGACTATACGGCGCGCGTGATCAGCCGCTTGATCAGTCAGCAGAAGTAAGACGGGACGTTGAAAGTGATGAACAGACCGAAGAACGGCGAGGACGACACCCCCGAGGCGGGTATGGAGATTCCGGCGAACGATACGCTTGATCTCGGCAGCAACGACATCGCGCGCGAGGCGGCACAGATCGCGGGCCTGCAGGCTGAACTTGCCGACATCAAAGATCGCTATCTGCGCGCGGTCGCGGAGGTCGAGAATGTCCGCAAGCGTGCGGAACGTGAAAAGCAGGACGCGGCGCAGTACGCGTTCGGGCGCTTCGCGAAGGACTTGCTCAACGTCACCGACAATTTCGCGCGCGCGTTCGATTCGCTGAAGCCCGAGACGCGGGCGACGTTGCCTGCGGACGTGCATGCGGTAGTGCAAGGGATCGAGGCGACGCAACGCGAGATGTTCACGATCATGGAGCGCCACGGCGTGAAGCGGATCGAGGCGATGGGCCAGCGCTTCAATCCAAATTTGCATCAAGCGGTCGCCGAGGTGCCGAGCGCGGACCATCCGCCCGGCACCGTGATCAACGTCGCGCAACAGGGCTACATGATTGGCGGGCGATTGCTGCGCGAGGCGATCGTCGTGGTCACGACGCAAGCACCGGCGCAGGCGAGCAACGGCAATGGCGGGTACCCGCCGGCCGGCTCGGCGATCGATACCAGCGCCTAAGGCGGCGGACTTAGTTCGCGTGACCGTGATGGCCTGGGTCGTCGTCGTCAGCGCTTGAGACGAAACCGAAGAAGCCGCCATGGTCGCGGGATTCGCGGCCGAGCCACGCATCGCGGCGTTCGACGTGCAAGACGCCCATGATCAACACATAGATCGTGCCCACGAATAAGCCGATGATGCCATATGCCACCCAGGCATTGCCGGTGATTGTGGGGGTCTGGGCGGTCGCTTGCGCGAAGGCCGCGGCCGGGAACGCGGCAAATGCCGCCGTCACCGGCAGCGCGAAGAAACGACTTGGAGTCATACGGTGCCCCTCTCCAGAGCGAGCTTATATATGGGGCCGCTCCATGGCGAATGTGTGGCCGTCACAGAATGTGATCGATGCGGCGCGCTCCAGCGCCGCATCGAAGGGTGGCGTCGCCGCCGACAACCTCACCTGCGGGCACTGGTTCGCAGAAACACCATAAAGTCCCTGTCCAGATTGATCTGCTGGTAGGGCTGGCACCGGCTCTCGAGAGATGCGGCCTCGCTCATCAGTTGCTCCCGCTCCATCGCCAGCTTGTACTGGGTGTCGCCGAAATAGATGACGTACATCATCCCCGCCTTCGTGGCCGGGCGCCCGTTGTAGGCCAGCCAGCGGCGGTCGAAGTCGGCGAACCGGCCGGCTAGTGCGTTTGAATCGTCGTAGCAGCGGATGAAGTTGTGGCCTCGTTCCATCAGCCAAGCGGTTATGGCGAGGTAGCGCTCGAACCCTGGAAGGGGCGAGCGTACCGGCTGAAAGCCCGCGGCCCAGTCGGCGGCGTACAGGTAGGGCTTGGCGCCCAATGCTCTAAAGCGCCAAAGCGTGCCGAAACGCTCGACGTCCGAGACCGGTACGCCGGGTGCCAAGGCAAGACAACCGCCGGCCTCGAACCCTACGCGAACTGATGGATCATCAGCGCCGAGATGACCGACGGCCAAGGCATTGTCCGGCGAAAAGCAAGCGTAAGTCGGACCGGCGCCATTCGCGAGCGCAGCACCGCTTACGGTTGTGACAAGGAGAAATACTAAAGCCAAAAACGCGGCCCAACCCAGGTTACGGAACATGGTGGCCTCCATTCGTCCTGATTTTGGACGATGCAGAGCCTACACCCGGCCGCCGGGCGCAGAAATCACGTTTTTCGACGTCGCACGCCAGTTGCGGTGGTCAGGGGGGCCCCCTATATGTGGGCTCGAACCCGCGGTTTCGCGCGGCATAATCCTACGTTGCAACTGATTTGCGTGGGGATGGCGGCGGGCGCTTCGACAGTCCAGAAGGCCCCAGCCCATCCGCCTTGGAAGAAAGGTATTTTGACTATGGCTAAAGTTATCGGGATCGATCTCGGCACAACCAATTCCTGCGTCGCGATCATGGAGGGCGCCCAGCCCAAGGTGCTTGAGAACGCGGAAGGCGCTCGCACCACGCCGTCGATCGTCGCCTTCACCAAGGACGGCGAGCGTATCGTCGGCCAGTCGGCGAAGCGCCAGGCGGTTACGAACCCTGAACACACGTTCTTCGCGATCAAGCGTTTGATCGGCCGGAAGTTCGAAGACCCGATGACGCAAAAAGACATCGGCATGGTCCCCTATAAGATCATCAAGGCCGACAACGGCGACGCGTGGATTCAAGGGCGCGACAACGAGAAGCTCTCGCCGTCGCAGGTCTCGGCCTACACGCTGCAGAAGATGAAAGAGACGGCCGAAGGTTATCTGGGCGAGAAAGTCACCCAGGCGGTCATCACGGTGCCGGCCTACTTCAACGACGCGCAACGCCAGGCGACGAAAGACGCCGGGCGCATCGCGGGGCTTGAGGTTCTGCGCATCATCAACGAGCCGACGGCGGCGGCGCTCGCCTATGGGCTCGACAAGAAACAATCCGGCACGATCGCGGTCTATGACCTTGGCGGCGGCACGTTCGATATCTCGATCCTGGAAATCGGCGACGGCGTCTTCGAGGTGAAGGCGACGAACGGCGATACGTTCCTGGGCGGTGAAGATTTCGACATGCGGCTCGTCGACTTCTTGGCGGAGGAGTTCAAGAAGGAGCAGGGCATCGACCTGCGCAAGGACCGGCTCGCGCTGCAGCGTTTGAAAGAAGCAGCGGAGAAGGCGAAGATCGAACTGTCGTCCGTGATGCAGACGGAAGTGAACCTGCCGTTCATTACCGCGGACGCGTCGGGACCGAAACATCTGACGACGAAGCTGACGCGGGCGAAGCTTGAGTCGCTGGTCGACGATCTGGTGCAGCGGACGCTCGCGCCGCTCAAGGCCTGCATGAAGGACGCGGGCGTGACGCCGGCCGACATCGACGAGGTCGTACTTGTCGGCGGTATGACGCGCATGCCGAAGGTTCAGCAGATCGTCAAAGACTTCTTCGGCAAGGAACCGCACAAGGGCGTGAACCCGGACGAGGTCGTGGCGATCGGCGCTGCGATTCAGGCGGGCGTGCTGAAGGGCGAAGTCAAAGACGTTCTTCTGCTCGACGTGACACCGCTGTCGCTGGGCATCGAGACGCTGGGCGGCGTGTTCACGCGACTGATTGATCGCAACACGACGATCCCGACGAAGAAGTCTCAAGTGTTCTCGACGGCCGAAGACGGGCAGACGGCGGTGACGATCCGCGTCTTCCAAGGCGAGCGCGAAATGGCGGCGGACAACAAGTTCCTCGGCCAGTTCGATCTCGTCGGCATCCCGCCGGCGCCACGCGGCATGCCCCAGGTCGAGGTCACCTTCGACATCGACGCGAACGGTATCGTGAACGTGGCCGCGAAGGACAAGGCCACGAACAAGGAACAGACGATCCGCATTCAGGCCTCAGGCGGTCTTAGCGAAGCCGACATCCAAAAGATGATGCGCGAGGCGCAGGAGCACGCGGGCGAAGACAAGAAGCGCCGCGAGCTCGTCGAAACGCGCAATCGCGCGGATGCGGCCGTACACGAGATCGAGAAGGCGCTGAAGGAGCACGGTGAAAAGGTCGGGTCCAGCGAGCGCGTGGCGATCGAGGCCGCGGTTAGCGCCGTCAAAGACGCGCTGAAGGGCGAGGATGCGGACTTCATCCGCTCCAAGACCGAGGCGTTGCAGCAGGCGTCGCTGAAGCTCGGCGAGGCGATGTACAAGGGCATGAACGCTGGTGGCGCCGACGGCGCTGGGGCCGGTGCCGGTGAGGGCCAAGCTTCGGGCGGCGCGGCGGAAGGCGATGTCGTCGATGCCGACTACGAAGAGGTCGACGAGGAAAAGAAGAAGAAGGGCGGCGCGCGCTAGTCGCGCGCGCCTACGCGGCGGTGATCTGCCTTTCTTCCTTGAGCGTTTCCGGCGAGACGAATGTCCAAGCGTGACTTCTACGAGATCCTCGGCGTATCGCGGCGTGCCACGCCCGACGAGATGAAGGCCGCATATCGCAAGAAGGCGAAAGAGCTTCACCCGGACCGCAATCCGGGTGATGCGAAGGCCGAGGCGCGCTTCAAGGAACTGAACGAGGCCTACGACATTCTGAAGGACGATCAGAAGCGCGCCGCTTACGATCAATACGGGCATCAGGCGTTCGAGGGACCGCAGGGCAGCCGCGGGCCTGGCGGACAGGGCTTCGACTTCTCGACCTCGTTCACTGACGTGTTCGACGATCTCTTCGGCGAGTTCATGGGCACGCGGCGCGGCGGCGGAGGCGGTGGCAATCGTGCCTCGCGCGGGTCGGACCTGCGCTACAACATGGAAATCAGCCTTGAGGATGCGCACGCGGGCAAGACCGCGACAATCCGCATTCCGGGCACCGTCGCCTGCGACGTGTGCGCGGGCTCTGGCGCGGAAGCAGGTTCGAAGCCGCAGGCGTGCACGACCTGCTCCGGCGTCGGCAAGGTGCGGGCGCAGCAGGGCTTTTTCACGATCGAGCGGACGTGCCCGACGTGCCAGGGCCTCGGCCGCGTGGTCAAGAACCCCTGCAAGGCCTGCAGCGGCGCGGGGCGCGTGCAGCGCGAGCGGACGCTCAACGTGAACATTCCGCAAGGCGTCGAAGACGGTACGCGCATTCGCTTGGCCGGCGAGGGCGAGGCGGGCTTGCGCGGCGGGCCGAAGGGCGATCTCTATATTTTCCTCTCCATCGCACCGCATCAGCTGTTCAAGCGCGAGGACGCGAATTTGCACTGCGCGGTGCCGGTGAACTTCACGACGGCGGCGCTCGGCGGCAATGTCGAGGTGCCAACGCTCGGCGGCGGGCGCGTGCGCGTTGCGATCCCGGAAGGCACGCAGTCGGGCAAGGAGTTCCGCATTCGCGGCAAAGGCATGCCGTCGCTGCGCGGCCAAGGCCCGCAGGGCGACCTGATCGTCGAGGTGACGGTGGAAACGCCGGTGCACCTGACGAAGAAGCAGCAGGAGCTGCTGCGCGAGTTCGAAAAGGCCGGCACGGCGCAGAACTCGCCGAAGACGACGAGCTTCTTTGCGAAGGTGAAGGAGTTCTTCGGAGACGCGAAGGACTAAACCACCGGCACCAGCGCGGCGTTGCCTTCTTCGTCGCCGATGGCGAGGTGGGTGCCTTCGGGGTTGAAGGCGAGGGCGACGATCTTTGCGCCGTTCAGCATCACGAAGTTTGTGCCGGGGTCGGCGATTTCTTCGAACCAGACGGCGCCGTCGGTGGTGCCAGCGGCGACGATGTCTTGTTCGGGATGCGCGGCCACGACTTGGACCAAGGCTTCGCGTGCCGGTCCGATCTGCAGCGGTTCGCGGCCCATCGGGCCGTTGCGGCCGGTGAAGGGCCAGCCGACGACACGGTCGGCACCGGCCGTGAACAGCGTGCGGCCACGGCGGTCCCAAGCGACCGACTTAATCTTCGCCGGATAGCCCGACATGCGCATGTCGGCGGCGTCTTCGACGCGCCAGCCGTGCAGCGCGTTTTCCTGCATGGAGGTGACAAGGAAGCGGCCGTCGTGGCTCCAGGTGACGGCTATGTGCGAACCCTTCCATTCGAGCGTCTTCGCCTGCTGGTCGGCCGACTTCGTCCACCAGAGCGAGGCGCCGTTGTAGTGCGCGACGGCGAGGCGGCGGCCTTTCGGATCGAAGGCCACAGCGGCGGCGGTGCTGGTATGTGTGAACGACATACGCTCCGCGCCGCTGAAGACGTGTGCGACTTTACCGACGGTGCAGGCGATGAGGCCGGTTTCGCTGGTCGCGGCGACGCTTTCGACCCAGCGACCTTTGTGCGCGAAGAGTTCGCGCGGCGGTTCGCCCATGCGCGTGTGCACCAGGCGGCCGTCGTCGCCGCCGGTCAGGAAGCCTTGTTCGGGATGCGCGGTCAGGCAGAGGATCGCGCCTTGATGCGCTTCGATCGTTTTCGTTTCGGCGTCTTGGGTGCCGAACGTGCGCAGCGTGCCGTCGCCGAGCCCGAAGGCGCCCTGCCCGTCGGCGTCGAACGCGACGGCGACGACCGGCGCATCGAAGTGCCAGAGGTGGCCCGCGGTGATTTTTGGTTTCGCCATCAGGCCACGCAAGCCTTGAAGCCGCGCTCAAGCTCGGCCTCGTCGAGATCGCGACCGATGAAAACGATGCGGCTATAGCGCTTCTCGTCGTCCTTCCAGGGGCGACCGAAGTCGCCGTCCATGACCATGTGCACGGCCTGGAAGACGAGGCGTTCGTCCTTGTCCTTGATGTCGAGGATGCCTTTGGCGCGCAGGATGTTTTGGCCTTGCTCTGCGAGCAGGTTCTGCAGCCACTTCGTCACCTTGTCGCCGTCGAGCTTCTTCGTGGTCGAAAGCGAGACGCTGGCGATGTCGCTGGAATGCTCGTGATCGTCGCCCTCCGGCCCTAAGAAGTTCGGCTCCAGCGAGAGGATACGCGAGAGATCGAAGGCGCCCTGCCCTAATACCTTGTCGATGTCGACCGCGCAGCGCTCGGTGCGATGGATGACGGCGAGCGGGTTTAGTTCGCGGATGCGGCGTTCGACGCGGGCCAAGTCTTCGGCGGAAACGAGATCGGTCTTGTTCAGAATGATCTGATCAGCGAAGGCGATTTGTTCGGCCGCTTCGTGCGTGTCTTTCAGGCGCTCCAGGATGTGTTTCGCGTCGACGACGGTGGTGACGGAGTCGAGCTTCGTCTTTTCCTTCACGTCGTCGTCGACGAAGAAGGTCTGCACCACGGGCGACGGATCGGCGAGGCCGGTGGTTTCGACGAGGATGGCGTCGAACTTATCCTTGCGCTTCATCAGCCCGCCCAAGATGCGGATCAGGTCGCCGCGCACGGTGCAGCAGATGCAGCCGTTGTTCATCTCGAAGACTTCTTCGTCGGTGTCGACGACGAGGTCGTTGTCGATGCCGATTTCGCCGAACTCGTTGACGATGACGGCGTATTTCTTGCCGTGATGTTCGGTCAGGATGCGGTTCAAGAGCGTGGTCTTGCCGGCGCCGAGATAGCCGGTGAGCACGGTCACGGGGACTTGCGACATCGAATTCTCCGAAAGTGGCCGCTCAAAAACCCGCGGACATGGCCGCAGTCAAGAGCTTTGCGTTGTGGCGCATTAGGGCCAGGTATGTGGGGGCGGGTCCTTCTTTTTTCGATAGCGCATCCGAGTACAGTTTCCCGCCAAGTTTCACCCCGGTTTCGCGAGCAATCTGTTCGATCAGACGGGGGTCGGAAATGGTTTCGACGAAGACGGCGGTGATTTTCTCGTGCCGGATCTGGGTGATCAGGCGGGCGAATTTCTTTGCCGACGGCTGTTCCTCGGTCGAGAGCCCGAGCGGGGCGATGAACGTCACGCCATAGGCGGCGGCAAAATATCCGAAGGCGTCGTGCGTGGAAATCACGCGACGGCGGGGCTCGGGCACGGCTGCGAAGCCAGCGCGAAGCTCGGCGTCGAGCAAGCGCAATTGCTCGGTGTAGCGCGCGGCACCTGTTTTGTAGGAATCGGTGTTTGCTTCGTCCGCCACCGCCAGGGCGGCTGCAATGATTTGCGCGTAGCGCACGGCGTTGCGGACATCTTGCCAGGCGTGCGGATCGCCGGGACGCGGCTTTACACCGTCGCTCAACGCGACGAAGCGGGCGCGCGTTTTTGTCGAGCCACGCAACCGGTCCGCCCATGCGTCAAAGTTCAGGCCGTTGGTGAAGACGATGTCGGCGCCCGCGATCATACGGGCGTGCGCGGGCGTGGGCTCGAAGGCGTGGGCGTCGCTGTCGGGGCCGACGAGGGTCGTCAGTTCGATATTGTCGCCGGCGATCGTTTGGACCATGTCGCCCAGGATCGAGAACGTCGCCACGACTTTCAATTTCTGCGCGGCGGCAGGGCCGGCCGCGACGAGCGCTATCAACAGAGTTGCGAGGACGCGAGCGATCATCGCTTGGCCTCATCCGGTTCGTGGTAGTGCGGGCGGCGGAGCCAGCGGGCGATCAGGCCGCTGCGCGATCCGGCGACGATCGAGACTAGGTAGAGCGCGGCTGCGGTCAAGACGATGGCGGGGCCCGAAGCGATCTCGAGGTGGAACGAGAGCAGCAGGCCGAACAGGCTGGCGGCAATCGCAAAGGCGGCCGCGATGAGCACGATGCGCGAGACATCATCCGCCCAGAAGCGGGCGGCGAGGGCGGGCAGCATCATCAGGCCGACCGCCATGAGCGTACCAAGCGCCTGGAAAGCCGCGACGAGGTTGAGGACCACCAGCCCTAAGAAGATCGCGTGCGCGCGGGCCCCACGTGCGCCGACGCTGCGGGCGAAGATGGGGTCGAAGCATTCGACGACGAGCGGGCGATAGATCACGGCGAGGATCGCTGTACTGAGCGTGGCGACGCCGACGACGAAGAACAGGCCGTTGTCGTCGACAGCGAGGATCGAGCCGAAAAGAATGTGCAATAAGTCGACGGACGAGCCGGTGGTGGAGACGATCATCACGCCGAGCGCGAGACTGGTTAGGTAGAAACCGGCGAGGCTCGCGTCCTCTTTCTGACCGGTCGCGCGCGAGGTTAAGCCGGCGAGTAGCGCCACGATCAGACCGGCCAAGACGCCGCCAATGCTCATCGCCACAAGCGAGAAGCCGTTCAGCAGATAGCCGACGGCGACGCCTGGCAGCACGGCATGACCGATCGCGTCGCCCATCAGGCTCATGCGGCGGAGGACAAGGAAAACGCCGAGAGGACCGGCGGCGATTGCAAGCGCCAGGCACGCGATCAAAGCGCGGCGCATGAACTCAAAGTCGGCGAAGGGGCCAATGAAGAGATCGTAGAGCGCGGTCATGTGTGGGCCGCGTGGTCGTGATGGTGGTGTCGCTCGCCGCGGGCCCAACGATCGGTCATCGCGCGGGCGCGGTCGAGATTCTCGGCAGACAAGACTTCGGCGGTTGGACCCCAGCCCACGATCTCGCGCGCGAGTAGTAAGGTCTGCGGGAAGTGCTGGCGGATGAAGGCGACATCGTGCAGGACGGCGACTACAGTCCGGCCTTCGTCTTGCCAACCGCGCGCGAGCGCCATCAGGTCCGATGTGGTGCGTTCATCCACGGCGGCGAAGGGTTCGTCGAGTAATATCACCGCGGCGTCCTGCATGATCAGGCGGGCGAACAGGACGCGGTGCCATTGGCCGGTGGACAGGGCCGCAACCGGCGCGTCGGCGTAGCCGCCGAGACCCACCTTCGCGATGCAGTCGGCGGCACGCGCTTGTTCTTCCTTGCCGATTGCGCGGTAGGCGCCGGTGCGCGGCCAAGCGCCGAGCTGCACCGTTTGGCGAACGGAGATCGGAAACGTGCGGTCGATTTCGGGCAGCTGTGGCAGATAGGCGAACTGGCGCGGGGTGAGACCGCCACGGTCGATGCGACCGTCGCTGATCGGGAGCAATCCCATCAACGCTTTGAGCAACGTGCTTTTGCCGGCGCCGTTCGGGCCTGCGATCGCGGTCAGCGAGCCGGCTGCGAACGTGCCGCTGACGTGGTGCACCGCCGGCACGCGCCGGTAGGTCACGATCACGTCGTGAAGCTGGAGTGCGACGCCTTTGCTCACGCGAGGGCCCAGACCGTTCCCAGCCACAGGACGGCCAGCACGGAGGCGGCGAGCGCGGCGCGGCTCCAGGCGCTTATCGTTAAGAGATCAAGGTCGAACACGGGCGGGTTATATTACGAGAATGCGTCGAGCCGCGAGCGGCTTTGCCACAGAGGCTTCAAGGCTGATACCCTGAATTTGGCCGATTCTTGCGGCCAGTGAGTAGCGAGTCACCCATGAGCGAGCATCCTCTCGACCGGCTGTTCAGTCAGGTCGCAGCGCGAAAGACAGCCGATCCGACAAAGTCCTACACCGCCAAGCTCTTCAACGAGGGCGTGCCGAAGTGCGCCAAGAAGGTGGGCGAGGAGGCCGTCGAGGTCGCGGTCGCGGCGCTATCCGGCGACCACCGCGAGCGAATCTGCGAGTCCGCCGATCTGCTCTATCATCTGTGTGTGCTGTGGGCGGCGACCGGGGTTAATCCTGCCGATGTCTACGCCGAAATCACCGCCCGCGAAGGCCGCTCCGGCCTCGACGACAAAGCCGCGCGCAAGGGGATCGTGCGTTAATTAGTTCAGGTGGCGGTGATGCTCTGAGTCAGCCTCACACAAAGCCACGAAGATTTGAAGTTTACACGAAGAAGGCTTGATGGCGCTGCGCGCCAAAGACAACGGCGCGCAGCGCCATTCTCTTCTTCGTGCAGCCTTCGTGCCCTTCGTGGCTTTGTGTGAGGCTGAATCGATGACGACCTCTGTCGATCAGAGCAACCCCGCCGCAGCTGCCAACGACTTGTATGATGTCGCGGGGCGCGGTCCCATGTGGGAGATGACTTCGGCGGCGGCTATTCCGCCGAGGCGGCCGCAGACGTCGAGCGAGAGGCCGCGGGCGTAGCCGAAGAGAAAGCCGGCGGCGTATTGGTCACCGGCGCCCGTGGTGTCGACGACGTGCGCGACCGGTTCCGCGTCGAGGATGTGAACGCGCCAATCTTCGACCACGACGGAGCCGTGTGCAGAGCGGGTGATCGCGGCGGTCTTGCCCCATTTGCGGATCGATTGAAACGCTTCGTCGAAGTTTTCGGTTTCATAGAGCGCTTTGGCTTCTGCTTCGTTCGCGAAGAGAATGTCGACGTCGTTGGCGAGCAGCGCCTTGAACTCATCGCGCCAGCGGCCGACGCAGAACGGATCGGAGAGCGTGAACGCGACCTTACGCGAAGCGTCCTTGGCGCGAGCGATCGCGGTGCGGATTGCGGCCTTCGCGCCGGGTGTGTCCCAGAGGTAGCCTTCGACGTAGAGAACTTTGGCGGCGCCGATCTTTTGCACCGTCATATCGGCCTCGGTGATTCCCGACGCGCAGCCCAAAAACGTATTCATGCTGCGCTGACCGTCCGGCGTCACCAGAATGTGGCAAGAGGCGGTAGCGACGCCGCCCTTTGCCCGGGTGCTGTCGAAGTGCACACCGGACTTGTGGATATCTTCGGCGAAAACCTGACCCAGACGGTCGTCGTCGACTTTGCCGATGAAGGCCGCGCTGCCGCCAAAGGAGGCAACACCCACCATTGTGTTTGCAGCCGATCCGCCTGAGGCTTCGACCGTGTTTTTCATCGTGCGGCCAAGCGTCTCGGCCCGGAAGGCGTCGACCAGCGTCATTGTGCCCTTGCCGATGCCGTGTTCGGTCAAGAAGGCGTCGCTCGTGCTCGCCAGGACATCGACAATCGCGTGGCCGATTCCTAAAACGTCGAACATTGCGTCGCGCATGAAGTGGTCCTTTTCCCTTTGGGCGCGGCAGTATAGGCAGGGACCGGGCTTCCACAATCGCCGGATCGGGCTTTCGCATGCTCTCAAGTGCCGCAGCCGCGTTGAGCCAGATGTTCGACCGCAAGTTCCGCGGCGTGCTTTGGCTTGGAGTCGGCTTCACGATCTTGTTGTTTTTGGTCCTGTTGTTCGGACTGCAATGGGTCGTGCGGTACGCGCCGGATTTCGGCTTGAGCTGGATGCACGATGCGCTCGCCATCATTTCGGGGTTTCTGCTCAGCATCGCCTTTGTGTTCATGGGCGCACCGGTCGCACAGATGTTTGCGAGCGTTTTCATCGATCGTGTTGCGGACGCGGTCGAGGCCAAGCACTACCCGCAAATCAAACAGCAGCAAGGCGCTTCGGTCGGGGAGCTGATGTTTGCGGGTTTGAGCTTTGCCGCGGTCAGCGTGGTCTTGAATTTGCTCGCGTTTCCGTTGCAGTTCGCGGCGCCAGGGGTCGGCACTGCGGTCATCCTGTTCGTCAACGGCTACCTGACCGGCCGGACTTTCTTCGAGTTGGCGGCGTTGCGGCACATGCCATCGCGGGACGCAAAGGCGCTGCGCCGCCGCCATCGTGTCAGGTTATTTCTCGGTGGGGCCTTGATATCCTTGCTGGCGATGATCCCGTTCCTGAACTTCTTCGTGCCGCTGTTCGGGGCAGCAATGATGACGCACGAGTACAACAAGCTCGCCCGGAGTTCCTGATGCGTAGCGTATCCGCGATTACACTGCTGGCCGTTTCCTTGGCCGGCTGTCAGACGATGAACGACGTGGCGAGTGTGGTCACGGGGCCTGCGAAGGACGATGCAGTGCCTGTCGCGCCCGCCGTCGCTGCGCCAAGTGTGACGGCGGTCACGGCTGCGCCGGCGTCGTCGGGCGGTTTGATCGGGATGAACAGCGATGCGTTGCGCTCGGCTTGGGGCGATCCGTCGCTCAAGCGCACCGAGAGCGGGGCGGAGCTTTGGCAATACGGTAGCGGGCGAAGCTGCACGCTGCTGGTCTATTTTTATCCGGGCGCTGCGGGTGCGATGACCGTGTCGCACGCCGAGGCGCTGCCCGGTGGCAGCGACGAAGCGGCGCTGGCGACCTGCGCCAAGGCCGCCGGAAAGCCGCCGCTGAAGCCGATCAGCTGATCACGCCGGATTGCCGAAGGGGGCGAAGTCCGTTTTGTCGGCGCTTTCGCGGTAGTGGTTGAGAGCCCAGTAGACGCTTGGGAAAGCGAGATCTTTCCAAGGAATCTCCTCCCAGGCGAAAAGCGACGTCTCCAGACTTTCCGTGCCCGGAGCAAATGTGCCGTTTGCCAGTTTGGCGCGGAAAATCAATTGAACTTGCGAGATGCGCGGCACGGCATACACCGCCAGCAAGCGGTCGATGTCGATGCGCGCGGTCGCTTCTTCGAAGGCTTCGCGCGCGGCACCTTCGGCGGGCGTCTCGCGCTCTTCCATGAAGCCCGCCGGGATCGTCCAGAATCCTTTGCGCGGTTCGATCGCTCTTCTGCACAGGAGAATTCGTCCGTGCCAAGAACAAACGGCGCCCACCACGATCTTGGGATTGACGTAGTGGACGTGGCCACATCTGGCGCACACATCGCGTTCTAAATTGTCCCCGTCGGGAACGCGGCGCACGAACTCGCAACATGTTCGGGGTGGCGGTAAGCGTTCGCTCATCTGGGACCTCTTCTCACGGTCGCGCGTGCGCCGGTTGTGTCGCTTCCGTGTGGCAAATGAATGTGATACGGACACGGAGCAATTTAGATTTTCCGCACGCCGCTCCGGCGATTATTCCATCGGGCTCTTGAAATGGCAAAGACCTTCGACCTGGACACATCGCCCAGTCACTTGCTTCGCCGCGCGAGCCAACACGCCAACGATTCGTACACGGACGAACTTGAACCCGGCGGGCTGACGCAGCGGCAGTTCGCGGTGCTCTATGCGGTCGACCAGGAGGAAGGTGTGAGCCAGACGGTGCTGGTACAAAAGACGGGCATCGACCGCTCGACGCTCGCCGACATGATCGTGCGCATGCAGAAAAAGGATTTGCTGGCGCGCAAACGGACGGACGAAGATCAGCGCGCGAATTCGGTGCGCATCACAACAACCGGACGGCGGGCGCTGAAGACGTCGATGCCGGCGATGCAGGCGTCCGAAGCCGCGATACTGGACGCGTTGCCGGCACGCTCGCGCAACGAGTTCATCAAGTGCCTGACGCTGATTGCTCAGGCGCAAGAGAAGAAGCAGGCCTCCGACGACGAAGACGGCAAGGCGAAGAGCCGCAAGCGTCGGTAGGCGCCGTGGCGCGGCCGAATAGTTTCACACTTTGATATCGAGCTGCGAGCCTGGGCGTTGCGGGCGCGCGGGAAGGGCTTGCGGCGCGGGTTCCGGTTTGGGCAATGGCTCCGCTGGCGCGGCTGTTTTTTGAGCGGCGAGATCGGCCAAGTCACCGAGACCAAGCTTGCGCAGCACGGGCTGACGTTCATTTAGGAACGCAAGTGCGGCGTTCTGGAGCGGTGAGCCTTTGATGTCCATGGGCGCGATCCTGCCGCGCGCATGGTTCAAATCGCCTTAACGGCAGCGGTTGGCGGCTGCTTGGTTTCGCTGAGCTCGACGAGGCGCTCGGCGCGTTTCATGGCGCGCCAGCTTTGGACGAAGAGCGCCATCAAGGCGACGGCGCTGATTACGTAGGCGGGCCAGACGAAGGCGGCGTAGCCGCCCATGGCGAAGAAGGCGTTCCAATCGCTCATGCGGGAAGAGGCTCCAGGCCGAGGCGGATCGTACGCAGGCGGCGCGCCGATACCTCCGTGCGCATTCGGATCAGCAGGAGTGCCATGTAGAGCACCGTGTAGGCGAGCGCCATTATGAGCAGCGGCACCAGCATCGACGCCGCCATTTTGGGGCCATCGGTGCGGAAGACGGTCGCACCTTGGTGGAGCGTATTCCACCAATCGACCGAGAACTTGATGATCGGGATGTTGATCGCACCGACCAACGCCAGCACGCGCGCGGCGCGGGCGGCGCGCGTGGGTTCTTCGATCGCGCTCCAGAGCACGATATAGCCGATGTAGAGGAAGAAGAGGATCAACACCGAGGTGAGCCGCGCGTCCCAGACCCACCAGGTGCCCCACATCGGTTGGCCCCAAAGCATACCGGTAATGAGCGCGAGGCCAGTGAACACGCAACCGATCGGCGCGGATGCTTTTGCGGCCATGTCGGCCAGCGGATGTTTCCAGATGAAGGCGACGGCACTGGCAAGCGCCATCGAGCCGTAGACGAACATCGCCATCCAGGCGGCGGGTACATGCACGTACATGATGCGCGCGGCTTCGCCTTGCTGATAGTCGGGCGGAGCGACGAAGAGCGCGAGGTAGAGGCCGGTGACGAGGAGCGCGACGGAGAGCCCCAAGGTCCACGGCGTGAGCGTGCGGGCGAGGCGTATGAAGCGCGTCGGATTGGCGTAAGCTTGCATGGGTTGCAATCTAATTCCGGGGTTTGAGGTCTGCCACGGCTAGTCCTCGTTGAGACGCAATGCCGCGGCGGCGGCGATTGGGCCGACGACAAGCGCGAGCAACGAGGCGGCGGCTAAGAACATCAGCGGTTGGCTGGGATCTGCTTGCGCCTGTGCGGCGGAGACAGCGCCGGCGCCGAAGATCAGGAACGGTACGTTCAGCGGTAGGACGAGAATCGCCAGCACGATGCCGCCGCGTTGCACGCTGGCGCCGAGCGCGGCCGCTGCCGCACCGATGGCGCTGAGGCCTAGCGTGCCGATGAAAAGACTGAGCGTCAGCATTGGGATTGCGTCCACTGACAAGCTGAGCAGTGGGGCCAGGAATGGTGCGAGCAGGCTGATGATCAGGCCGGAGGTCATCCAGTGGGCGAAGATCTTCGCGAGGGCGACGAGTTCGAGCGGCAGCGGCGACAGGCGCAACAGATCGAGCGTGCCGTCCTCGACGTCCGGTTGGATCATGCGCTCGAGGCCGAGCAAGGTTGCAAGCAGCGCTGCGATCCAGAACAGGCCAGGGGCGGCGGCTTTCAGATTCGCTTGATCGGGGCCGAGGCCCAGCGGCGCGAGCACGATGATGAGCGCGAAGAACGCGGCGGAAAGCGCGGCGCCACCGCTGTTGCGGATGCCGAGGACAAGATCACGTCGGAACAACGCCCAGAACGTTCTCATGGGCGCGACCCGAAGTGCAGCGTGTGCGGGTCGTTCAGGAACGGCTCGTGGCTTGCGGCGATGATCAGGCCGCCTTTCTCCAAGTGAGCGTTGCAGATGTCGGTCAGGCGGATGCGCGTGTCGGCGTCGAGCGCGACCAGCGGTTCGTCGAGCAACCAAAGATCGCGCTCTTGCAGCGACAGTCGTGCAAGCGCGAGGCGGCGGCGTTGGCCGGCAGAGAGGAGGCCGGTGCTTGTTTCAGCCAGCGGCGTTAGATCCCATGCTTCGAGGGCGGCCGCGACGTTCTTGGCCGGCGCGCCAAGCATCGCGGCGTGAAAGCGCAATGTCTCGTCGACGCGCAACTGCGGACGGATCAGATCGTGGCCGGAGATGAAGTGCAGCGCTTGATCGCGGCGCTCGTCGAGAAGCGGCTTGTCGTCTTTGCCGAGGAGACGCAGGCGGCCGGCCATTAGACCGAGAAGACCTGCGAGTACGCGGAGCAAGGTGGTCTTGCCACTTCCGTTGGGCCCATGCAGGACCAGGACTTGGCCGGGGGCTAGGTCGAAGCTGACATGGCGAAAGACGATGCGCTCTCCGCGCAAAGCTGCCAGCCCCTCCGCCACCACCCGCATCAATCAGATATCCGCGAAGGAGCCGCCGCGGCCCTTGCCGGAGGCGAAGCGCGCGGCACCGGAGACGGCGGCGCCACCGGCCATCGAGGCGACGCCATGGGCGAACTCGTTCGCCATCGCTTCCGGATAGTCGAGGTCCCATTGCTGGTAGGCCGATAGACGGTCGTGGCGCATGCAGGCCTGTGGCAGTGCGGCGAGTTCGGCGGCAAGCTTTTCAGCCTCGTGGCGGGCGGTGCCCTTGGCAACGACGCGATTGACGAGGCCCATGGCCTGCGCCTCCTTCGCGCCGACGGCGCGGCCGGTCAGGATCATGTCCATGGCGTGGCCCATGCCGATCAGACGCGGCAGGCGTACGGTGCCGCCGTCGATCAGCGGTACACCCCAGCGGCGGCAGAAAACGCCGAGGACCGCGTCGTCCTCCGCCACACGCATGTCGCACCAGAGAGCGAGTTCGAGGCCGCCGGCGACGGCCGGGCCTGCGATGGCAGCGATGACAGGCTTTGTCAGCAGGAAGCGACTTGGGCCCATCGGGCCTGGATCGGTGCGAATTTCGGCACCGGGTTTGGGGTTTTCGACCCGATTGCCCTTGGCCTCAGCGATCGCTTTGAGGTCTGCGCCGGCGCAGAAGGCACCGTGCTCGCCGTAGAAGACCGCGACACACGCCTCAGGGTCGCGGTCGAAAGCCAGGAATGCCGTCGCCAGCGCCTCCGCCGTTGGGCGATCGACCGCGTTGCGCCGCTCAGGCCGCGACAAAATCACCGTCCAGACGGGGCCGTTCTTCTCTGTGCGCACTTCCGGATTGGACATCGCCCGCATTATCCCGATGAGAACTCAATTTGTGAGATTAGTCCCGTAGCGCGGGTGAGGAAAACTTATTAATTTCCGCGCCGCTTAACCTTTCCGGTTTGCCCTTCCCTGCCCTTCCCGCGACCCGCCCTTCAAGGAGCCTATCGCCCGTGACCGCCATCGACAGTTTCAAATCGAAGAAGACACTGAAAGTCGGAACGAAGTCCTACACGATCTATAGCCTGAAGGCGGCGGAGAAGAACGGCCTTAGCGGCATCTCGAAGCTGCCCTACTCGATGAAGGTGCTGCTCGAGAACCTGCTGCGGCACGAAGACGGGCGCAGCGTCACGAAGGAAGATATTCAGGCTTGCGCCGATTGGCTGAAGGCGAAGTCGTCGGATCGCGAGATCGCGTTTCGTCCGGCGCGCGTGTTGATGCAGGACTTCACGGGCGTGCCTGCGGTCGTCGACCTGGCGGCGATGCGCGATGCGATGAAGACACTGGGCGGCAATCCGGAGAAGATCAATCCGCTGGCCCCCGTCGATCTCGTGATCGATCACTCGGTGATGGTCGACTATTTCGGGTCGAAGGATGCATTTAAGAAGAACGTCGCACGCGAGTTCGAGCGCAACGGGGAACGGTATTCGTTCTTGCGCTGGGGGCAATCGGCATTCGACAATTTCCGCGTCGTGCCACCGGGCACCGGCATCTGCCATCAGGTGAACCTGGAATATTTGGCGCAGACGGTTTGGACGGCGAAGACCAAGGACGGCAAGAAGACGGTCGAGGTCGCCTATCCGGATACGCTGGTCGGTACGGACAGCCACACCGTGATGGTCAACGGCATGGCGGTGCTGGGCTGGGGCGTGGGCGGGATCGAGGCGGAGGCGGCGATGCTGGGCCAGCCGCAGTCGATGCTGATTCCGGAAGTGATCGGGTTCAAACTGACGGGCAAGGTGCGCGAGGGCGTCACGGCGACGGACCTGGTGCTCACCGTCACGCAGATGCTGCGCAAGAAGGGCGTGGTCAACAAGTTCGTCGAATTCTACGGGCCGGGCTTGAACGAACTGCCGCTCGAGGATCGCGCGACGATTGCGAACATGGCGCCGGAATATGGCGCGACCTGCGGCTTTTTCCCGATCGACGACGAGACCGTTCGCTTCCTGAAAGCGACCGGCCGCGCAAAGGCCCGCATCGACTTGGTTGAAGCCTATGCGAAAGCGCAAGGTATGTGGCGCGGGCCGAAGGACGCGGACCCCGAGTTTACGGATACGCTGAGCCTCGACTTGAACGATGTGGAGCCCAGCTTGGCGGGTCCAGCACGGCCGCAGGATCGCGTGCCGCTGGCTTCAGCGGCGCAGGGTTTTGCCGAGTCGCTGACGAAGACGTTCGGAAAGGCGGGCAAGGAGAGCGACACGGTCGTTCTTCCGGGGACGGAGCATAAGCTCGGCCACGGCGCGGTCGTGATCGCCGCGATCACGTCGTGCACGAACACGTCGAACCCGTTCGTGATGGTCGCCGCGGGTTTGGTTGCGCGCAATGCCCTGAAAAAGGGTTTGAAGGTGAAGCCCTGGGTGAAGACGTCGCTGGCGCCGGGAAGCCAGGTCGTGGGCGAGTATCTGGCAAAGGCCGGCTTGCAAAAGGACCTCGACAAGCTGGGCTTCAACGTCGTGGGCTATGGCTGCACGACGTGCATCGGGAACTCCGGTCCGTTGCCGGAAAATGTTACGGAAGCGGTGACGAAGGGCGATCTGGTCGCCGCAGCCGTGCTGTCGGGCAATCGCAACTTCGAGGGGCGCGTCAATCCGTTGACGCGGGCGAACTATTTGGCGTCGCCGCCGCTTGTGGTCGCGTATGCATTGGCCGGGTCGATGACCATCGATCTGACGCGCGATGCGATCGGGCACGACAAGAAGGGTAAGCCCATCTATCTGAAGGACATCTGGCCGAGCGCGAACGAGGTCGCGACGACCGTACGCAAGGCGGTGACGGCGAAGCTGTTCAAAGAGCGCTATGCGGACGTATTCACCGGGCCCGCGATGTGGAAGAAGATCGGCGTGAAGAAGTCGCTGACCTATCCGTGGGACATCGGCTCAACCTATGTGCAGCAGCCGCCTTATTTCGACGGCATTACGCAAGAGCCGCTGCCGATCAAAGACGTGAAGGGTGCGCGCATCCTTGGGCTGTTCGGCGATTCGATCACGACGGACCACATCAGCCCGGCCGGCGACATCAAGGCGTCGAGCCCGGCGGGAACGTTCCTGGAAGAGCGCCAGGTACGCAAGGACGACTTCAACTCCTACGGCGCGCGGCGTGGCAATCACGAAGTGATGATGCGCGGCACGTTCGCCAACATCCGCATCAAGAACCAGATGGTGCCGGGCGTCGAAGGCGGCGTGACGAAGCATCAGCCTTCGGGCGAGCAGATGCCGATCTATGACGCGGCAATGCGCTATCAGAAGGACGGCGTGCCGCTCGTCATCTTCGGCGGCAAGGAATACGGCACCGGGTCCTCGCGCGACTGGGCGGCGAAGGGGACGCGGTTGCTCGGCGTGCGGGCCGTGATCGTGGAGAGTTTTGAGCGTATTCACCGATCGAACTTGGTCGGTATGGGCGTGCTGCCGTTGCAGTTCACGGACGGCAAGACGTGGAAAGGCCTTGGCCTCAATGGTTCGGAAGTGGTCGACATTCCGGGGCTTGAGCACAATCTGAAGCCGCGCCAAACGCTGCATCTGCAGATCACGCATAGTGACGGCCGTCGCCAAGACGTGCCGGTGATGCTGCGGATCGATACGCTGGACGAGATCGAGTACTTCCGGAACGGCGGAATTCTGCACTACGTGCTGCGGGGCCTCGCGAAAGCGGCATAAACCAATTGGCTAGGGACACCGCTTCGTGACTAGGCAGTGAGGGTGGTCGCGGACTAAATTTGCGGCCATGAACTTAAACGCCCTCTCGATATTCTGGCGCGCCGGATGCATCGCCGCATTCGGCGCGCTTTCTTTTGCACCAGTGCAAGCGGGGGAGAGCGTGAAGCAACCCGTATTCGTCGAGTTGTACACGAGCCAGGGCTGTTCCTCCTGCCCGGCGGCCGATCAGCTGATGGGCGAACTGCAGAAGCGCGACGACGTGGTCGCGCTGTCGTTCAATGTCGACTATTGGGACTACATCGGCTGGCGCGACACGCTGGCCAGCCACGCCAACACGCTGCGCCAGCAGTCCTATGAAAAAGTGCTGCCGTCACACCGGGTGTACACGCCGCAGATGGTCGTGGACGGTCAGCAAGACGTTGTCGGTAATGCGCGCCGCGACGTGGTACAGGCGATCGACCGGCGCCTGGGCGAAACGCGCGGCAAGCGGCTCTCCATCGCGATCGCGCAGGCGGGTGACACGGTTCAGGTGCGCATCGGCGCCGGCACGAAACAGGCGGCGACGATTTGGCTGGCGCATACGCTGTCCTCGCGCGCGGTGAACATCGCTAAGGGCGAGAATGGCGGCAAGGTCGTGACCTACTACAATGTAGTGCGCGGGTTCTCGGCCGTCGGAAAGTGGACCGGGGAAGCCGTGACGCTGACGCTGCCGGCGCGCGCCGAAGAGGGCGAGATCAACGACGGCGTGGCCGTATGGGTGCAGGGCGACGGCAACGGCCCGGTCCTCGGCGCCGCGCAGGCGCGCGTGACTGGGCGGTAGGACTATTCGCTTCGCCAGGGGCGGGCGGCGATTCAGCGTTTCACGCTCCGCCCCGGGGAAGGTCGCTCCGGCCGGCCGTTACGGATTCACTGACGGACCCGGCGCTGGGCCGCCGACGGGGCGGAGGAGATCTTCCATGGGGGAGGAGAGCAGCACGCCCTTGTAGCGCGGGATTTTGTAGGCCCACGTGCCTACAACGGCATTGATCTCTTTTGCTTCCTTCGCAACGTCGGGCTTGAGCGCGGTGGAGCCGGGCTTTTCCGGTTGGACGTTCGGATCGGCTGCCGCGTTGACGGTCATCCAGAACTCGCGATCCTTTTCGATCAAGCTCAGCGACAGGGTCAGGCCGTCGAAGGTTTGGTAGGTCGCGCTCGACGCGGTCGTGAAGTCGAACTTGGTTTGCGGTTGCACGTCGTCGAACGAAAGCCCCAAGAGCGCATTGCCGACGCCGTTCGGTTCGGCCTCCGTGCGGAGCATGCGCCCGGCGGGAATCGCTTCGACAAGGCGGAAGGTGGCGTCGGCAGGGGCGGCGCGGGTGACGCTGTAGGGCTTACCCTTCGGTGGTTTGACGGTCGCCGTCTTCACGCGCTCCTTCGCAAGATCGATGAAGGCTTTGTCGAGCCATTGCGCGAGTCCCGCTTGCGCTTGGAAGTTGCCGCGCGCGACGTAGGTTTGGGATTCGTTGGGACGGCGGACATAGAGCGCCTGCTTACCGCCGGCGCCAGCGCCTTCGACAGCACTGCCGGCGATCAGGCTTGCCATCTCTTCGCCCTTGGCGTTCTTCAGGGTGATCTGCGTTCCGGTGCCACCTGACTTCGGCAGACCGAGGCCGAGACGGTCTTGCCAGTCGGCGCGGCTGGTACGCGGTTCGATCAGATCGAGTTCCGAGAGGCCCAAGATCGTTTTGCGGATGGTGTTGAAATCGGCCGGGTAGCCCGCTTTGTCGGGTAGGTGCCACTGGCCCTTCGCGTCACGGGTGACGTTGAACGCCACGCCCTTCGTTTCGATTTGAATCACGGCGACGTCGTCGACCTTGGCTTCAAGGGCCGGGAACATTCGCACCGGCTTGAACGCAGGTTCGCCGGTCGAGGCGCGCTGCCAAAGCGCGAGCAACGCCAGCAACACGGCGAGCGCGGTCGCGCCGGCCAGATAGGTAAGCGAGCGAATGCGGCGCTCGAGTACGGGGATCAACGGCGCTTTCGCGGCGGCGTCGGTCATGCGGCACCTCCGGGTTTCTTGGTTTTGCGGCGGCGCAGGAAGGCCAGCACCAGAGCGGTGCCGCCCAACATCAGCGGCACCAGCAACGTGTTGATGCCTGCGAGCCAGGTCCCTAGACGGTCAATGTCGCGTCGCAGCTTGAACTGCACGTCGCGCAGCGCGCCGCGCGTTTCGGCGAGCTGGTTGCGGAATTTCTCGATCTCTTTTTCCTGCTCCGGCGTCAGCAGTTCTTGCGGCTGGGTCGCGCCGGGCCTCGCCTGCGCCGCACGACGGCCTTCCAGTTCGGCGAGGCGCGTTTGCGTTTGGGTCAGCTGCTCCTGCAGCGCTTGTTCTTGGCGCAGGAATTGCTGCTCCGCGCGGCGGCGGATGTTGTTGACGACCGTGAACGGCCGGTTCGACGTGCCCCGCGAGCGTAGCGAGATCAGATCGGTCGAGCCGGTCAGATTCTCGATCGCGTTCAACACGAAGACGG
The DNA here is from genome assembly GCA_964547645.1 of uncultured Flavobacteriaceae bacterium. Taxonomy (GTDB): domain Bacteria; phylum Pseudomonadota; class Alphaproteobacteria; order Micropepsales; family Micropepsaceae; genus SZUA-430. The sequence continues at coordinate 64,896 of CAZJOM010000004.1, read as the reverse complement.
CGTTGTCGGCGACGGGGACGGCAACGCGCTGACCCTGCAGTTCTTGAGCCTGGACCCAGAAGCTGTCGTTGAAGAGGTCGGTGTCGGCCACGATGATGATATTCGCAGGGCCCTTCGTTTCCTTGATAAACGCGGGCAGCGGTTCTTTCGTTTGTCCTTGCGCGGCTGGGAGCAACGACGCCGCCGGCGGGCCGCCCGGGAAGGCAGACTTGATCGAGCCCTGGATGCGGCCGGCGACGATGTATTTTTCCTTGAGGCTGGTGAAGTCGCGCAGCAACTCGTCCGGGTTCGGGCTGCCTTTGATCTTGGCGATGTCGATTTGCATCGTGTCGTTCGTGGTCTGCAGCAGCGGGGTCAGCGTGGTCGTCGCGCCTTTGATCGGCGTTATCGCGCCGATCGTGCCGAAGTTGAGGTCCGTGAGTTCGCCGGTGACAAGGTCTTTGCGATCCATGTCGAGCGCCGAGAACGCGACCCAGGCGACGTAGTCGACGACGTCGCCGCCGAAGGAGACGCGCTGCGCGCGGTCGCGCACGCCGATGACGTGGCCGGCGTCCATCGCCACTCCCCAGCTTTGCAGCAAGCGGTCGATGCTCTTGGCGGAGGAGGCGGTCGAGCCTTCAAGCGGCTCGCCGTTGGGGCTCGCACTTTGTTGCGAGATCTCCGACCAGGGGTCGAGGAAAACGAGAGCGCGGCCGCCGCGCATGATGAACTGATCGAGCGCGTATTGCGTCTTGTCGTTCAAGGGCTTTGGGTGCGCAATCATCACGACGTCGATGTCGGCGGGCACACGGTCGAAGTCCTGCTCCAGGAACTGGATGTCGAACGATTCGCGCAACTGCTCGTAGATCATGAAAGGCCGAGAGTTGCCCTGCATCGCGGCCATCATGCCGCCGGCGCCGGTGTCGAAGGGGATGTTCGAGACGACGCCGATCTTCGGCTTTTTCTCGCGGATCAGTTTGTAGATCAGGCTGGTGACGTCGTACTCGAGATACTTTTCGCGATCTTCGAGGAAGAAGGGAATGACCTCGCGGCCGCTGACCATGTTGGTGCCGACGAGGCCGAAATAGACTTTCTCGCCTGCGGGCGTCGGCGCCCCGGTCACGCCTTGGGCGACGGCTTGGTCTTCTTGCTCGGTCAAAGGTTCAGGGTCGATAATTTCAAGCTTCAGCTTGCCGCCGGAGAGGCTGGCATATTGGCGTAGCAAATCGCGCACGCGGGCGCCGTAGGCGCGAATGCCCGCGTACTTCACGGAGAGCCGTTCGGAGAAGAAGAACCGCAGCGTCACGGGCTCCGGGATCGAGCGGAGCGTATTCTTGGTGCCGTCGCTGACCGTATAGAGCCCGGCCGAGGTAAGGTCGAGCTTGGCGGCGGAGAACCACACGTCCGAGACGATGTTGACGGCAAAGAACAGCACCACGCTGAGCGCGATGGCGGCGGCGGCGATTTTCGATCTGGTCCAACGCATGGCGGTTACCCTGCCCGCTTCAGGTCGATGACGACCACGTTGATGAAGAGCGCCAAGCCGATCAGCGAGCCGAAGAAGACGAGATCGCGGAAGTCGATCACGCCTTCCATGATCGCCGCAAAGTGCGTCAGGAAGCTGAACGATGAGATGGCGTTGACGATGGCGAGCGGCGCCCAGCCCTGGAAGAAGTCGAGCACAATGTCGTGGCCCGCAATCGTGAACAGGAAGCAGACGACGACGGTGACGACGAAGGCGATGACCTGGTTGTTCGTCATGGCCGATATGCATGAGCCGATTGCGAGATAACCGCCTGCCATCAGCCAGCTGCCGATGTAACTTGCGAAGATCACGCCGTTATCGGGCGAGCCTAGGTAGTTGACGGTGAACCACATCGGGAAAGTAAGCAGCAGCGCTATTCCCGCGAAGGCCCAGGCGGCTAGGAACTTGCCGACGACGGCGGCGGCGACCGGGATCGGGAGCGTCAGCAGAAGCTCGATCGTGCCCGACTTTTGCTCTTCGGCCCACAGGCGCATCGAGATCGCCGGGATCAAGAAGAGATAGAGCCAGGGGTGGAAGCCGAAGAAGACGTCGAGTTCGGCGCGGCCGGTTGCGAAGAACTGGCCGAAGTAGAACGTGAAGGATCCCATCGCGAGCAGGAAGATCACGATGAAGACATAGGCTAGCGGGGTGGCGAAGTAGCCATCGAACTCGCGCCGGAAGACGGCATAGGTCGCGTTGCCGAAGTTCATGACACGGCCTCCGCTTTGATTTCGGCGTCGGGTGTCGTCAGCGCGCGGAAGACATCGTCGAGCCGCTTGGTCGGCGACTTCGCCAGCAGATCCGCCGGCGTGCCGTCGGCGACGATGCGGCCCTTGTCGATGATTACGGCGCGCGTGCAGACGGCGTCGACTTCTTCCAGGATATGAGTCGAGATGATGATCGCCTTCTCGGCGCTCATGCTGCGGATCAGATTGCGGACGGCTTGTTTTTGGTTGGGGTCGAGGCCATCGGTCGGCTCGTCCATGATCAGGACCGGCGGGTTGTGCAGGATCGCTTGGGCCAGACCAACGCGGCGCTTGAAGCCTTTCGACAACGTCTCGATGCGTTGTTCGAGAACGCCTTGAAGGCCGGTGCGCGCGACGGCCTTGTCGACCGCCTTCGAAGCCGCGTCGCCGACGAGGCCGCGGACTTGCGCGATGAAGTGCAGGAACTGCACCGGCGTCATGTCGGGGTACGCGGGCGCGCCTTCGGGCAGATAGCCGATCGCGCTTTGCGCCTGGAACGGCTGCTCGACCACATCGTGGCCGCAGACGGTGATCCGGCCCTCACTTGGCGCAAGGAAGCCCGTGATCATCTTCATTGTTGTCGATTTGCCGGCGCCGTTGGGGCCGAGAAATCCCAGAACTTCACCTTTGGCGACCTTGAGCGAGATGCCACCAACGGCGGTTAAGGCTCCGAACCGCCGGACCAAGCCTTCGATTTCAATCATGGGTCAGAAAATGGCTCAATTGCGGGGCAAGGCAATACGCAGAAACGCAGTGCAACCGCAAGTGTGGAGTTGTTCAGAGTTCACACGCGCAGCATCAAGCCGCCGTCTACCGTCAGTCCGTGCCCTGTGACGAAAGCGCCGTCATCGGAGGCCAGGAAAAGGGCGGCCTTAGCGAGGTCTTCGGGCTGGCCTAGGCGGCGGAGTGCGGACTTCTTTGCCCAGATGTCGGCGACTTCCGGGCGGGCATCCCAAAGCGGGGTCGTCATGCCGGTGCGGATAGCGCCGGGTAGGAGGTAGTTCGCGGTGATCTTGAACTTGCCAAGTTCGAGCGCCAGCGTCCGGGTGAACCCCGCGACACCCGCCTTCGACGCGCAGTAGGCGGACAGCCCATAGTCCGTGCCCTCCGCCATCACTGAGGCGACGTTGATAATCCGGCCGGCGCCGGCCGTCCGGAGGTGGGGGATGGCCGCCTGGCAGATCAGGAACGGCGCAGTCAGATTGACGGCGAGCGTGCGGTCCCAGGCTGCACGGGTGAATTCCTCGGCCAGGGCGTTCGACGCAACACCGGCGTTGTTCATGACGATGTCGAGGCGGCCGAATTTGGTGACGGCGGATTCGACGATCTTTTTCGGGGCGCCGTCGGCAGCGATGTCGATTTCAAGGTCCGTGCCCTTGCCGGGCAGGTCGACGGTCAGAACCTTCGCGCCTTCCTTGGCGAAGAGCTCCGCGGTGGCGCGGCCGATGCCGGAGCCCGCACCGGTGACGATGGCGGCCTTGCCTTGCAAGCGCATGAAAAAACTCCCTCAGCGATTTCTCGTTGAGGGAGTTCTTACACACTACGAATTGGGGAGCTAGGCGGTTGGCTCGAAGCTTGGAAAAGCCGCGAGGGGGCTGGGGGCTGATGGTCCGAGACTTTCGCCTCACTTCGAGCCAACCGGTACGCATGAAGATGGGCGTGCAAAGCGGCGCTCGCTAGGCCGAAATGAGGCTGCAAAGTGGCCCCGCATTCACGGCTGAGCGAGGCGTCGATGAACGTTTCTTCAGGAAGCGAGCCGTTCGGCGATAATTCGCATCGCCGTTGGGTTTGCGCCCATGATCGTGTGCGGGCTGTCGATCTCGATATTTTCAGCGGTCGGGCTCTCTTCAACCAAGCAGGAGCGCCACGGAACGATGCCGTCTTTGCGGGAGTAGAACGCGGTAACGGGCACCGGCGGGTTGCGCGCGAGGTCGCCTTGGCGCTTTACGAAGGCCGGATCGAAGTTCGAGGACAGCATTTCGGCGAACGGCGAAAGCGGCGTCGCAATGGGAAACTTGATCGGCGTGCCAAGTGTGATGACGCGCACAACCTTGTCGGGCTCGTCCTTCGCGATCTCGCGCGCGTAAAGACCGCCGAGGCTGCGCCCGATGAGCGTGACCTTGCGGCCGGTGCGCTCCGCCGCTTCGTCGAGCAGTGTTTCGCAACGCTCGAGCGCGGTCGTCGTTGGACCGACATTCAGACCATGGCCCCAACCGACAGCGTTGTAGCCCACGGCCTTAAGCCAGGCGATCAACTCCTTCGTCGCCCAATCGCCGGTGAGGAATCCGGGGAACACGATCACCGCGTGGCCGTCGCCCTTGGGCACGTTCTCGATCGGCGGCGCACACGGCGGTCGCAGCGTGCAAGCAACGAAACTCGCCACGTCTTTGACGGCATCGTAGGCGGCGGACAGCCCGCGGTTCGAGGGATAGGTGGTCAAGTTCGTCGAGGCCATGGGAATCACATGGCGCGATTGGCGGGCAGATGCAATATCCCTTCACGAACGAGGCAAGGATCGGTCATGAGTAAATCGCTGAATTTCACGCCCGCGGTATTGGACTATGCGGTCGATGTCGGGGTGCGCGAGCATCCGGTGCTGAGCAAGTGCCGCGCGGAGACCGCGGCATTGTTGGGACGACTCTCGATCATGCAGATCGCGCCGGAACAGGGCGCTTTCATGGGCCTGGTCGCGAAACTTATGAATGCCAAGCGCTATATCGAAGTCGGTACATTCACCGGTTACAGCGCGCTTGCCGTTGCGTTGGCGCTGCCGGAGGACGGGCATGTCGATGCGCTCGACATCAACGACGAATATATGGGCCGCGCGCGGGCGACCTGGGCGGAGGCGGGACAAGCGAAGAAGATCACCGGGCACGTGGGGCCGGCGCTGGCGACGCTCGACAAGCTGCTGAAGGACGGCGCCGCGGGCGCGTACGACTTTGCATTCATCGATGCGGACAAGACCGGCTATGACGCCTACTACGAGCGGATGCTGAAGCTGGTGCGTGTGGGCGGCTTGATCGCGATCGACAATGTGCTGTGGTTCGGGCGCGTGGTCGATCCGGCCGACACGTCGGAGGACACGATGGCGTTGAAAGCTCTTAACGCAAAGATCAAAGGCGATCCGCGGGTCGAGACGGTGTTGTTGCCGATTGCAGACGGCATTTTCATGTGCCGCAAACGCTGATCGGCCTTGCCAATCGGTCAATACGGGTGGACACTTTCGGCCGGAGATGGTTGACGAACCCATAGAACTCTTCCGTGGCGAGCGCCCCGCGCCACGGACGAATGAGACGGGCGAAGGCACCGCTGGCCAGCGGGAGCGCTACGAACAGGTGATGTTCGATCGGCGCGAACTCGGCACGATCTTGAGCGTGTACGGCAGGCAAGTCGCGGCCGGCGAGTGGCGCGACTACGCGATCGGCGCGGGACGCGAGGTTGCAACGTTTGCGGTGTTCCGCCGGGCGTCTGAGATGCCGCTCTACCGCATCGAAAAGCGGCCGAAGTTGCGCAATCGTCAGGGACTGTATGCGGTTGTTGCGGCCGGTGGCTTGGTGATGAAGCGCGGGCACGATCTGGCGCAGGTGCTGCGCGTGCTGGAACCTAAGCGAGTTTCGCTGGTCGAGTAGGTGTGCGTGGTGAGGCTGAATCTGCGCGCGCTCAGCGTTTCAGAGCTGCTTCCAACTCGCGGCGGTGGATGGCGACGGTGGGGCGGGCGGCGGTGCGTTCTCTTAGCGCGTTGATGATTGATTGGTGAGCACCCGAGCGCACGGCGGCGTCGAGCCAGGTTTGGATGAAGATATCGCGTTGGGCGTGGCTGCCGCCGATGAGGTGGAGGTCACCGATCAGCGGGCTCAGGCGGGCGGTGGCGTCCGCGAAGTTCTTGCGGGCATGGGCGACCAGACCTTCGGCGGCGGGGAGCGCGATCTTCGACCAGACTTTGTCGGGTGAGCGCTCGGCGTGGGTGCGCAGCGACTTTAGGAACGCGTCTGCCGTGCTGCCATGCGCTCGGGCGTAGGCGTAGTGCAGATCGTGGAATGGCCAGAGATGTTCGTGGCCGCGCTCTTCGACCTTCGCCACAACCGGTTGCCAGCGGTTGCCGACGTCGACGCCGCGTAGCTCCAAACGCCAGAGCAGCGCGATCGCGCCGATTTGCTCTTGCGCGAATTCGGGCCATTCGCCCCAGAGGTGATTGTCGTAGATCTTGAGCGCTTCTTCGGGCTCGTCGCGATCGAGGCGGAAGAGGGCCAAATGCCACCAGTTGTGCTCGCGCATGAAGACGGAACGGTCGGCCCAGCCCGGTGCTGCACGCTCTAGGAACGTGACGCCTTCGTCGAGGCGGCCTTGCGTTTCGAAGACGTGCGCGAGCGCGTGCTGGGCCCAGGGTTCGGTTGGTTTCAATTCAAGCGCGCGGTGGGCGGCGGCTTCGGCTTCGTCGAGGCGGTGCGATTGCTCCAGCGCGAAAGCGTGCATGCCCCAGGCTTCGGGCGTGTGTTTGTGCTGTGGGAGTGTGCGTTCGGCGAGACTGAGCATCGCCGGTGCGTCGCCGAAGTTGAAGGCCAAATACTGTCCCCATTTTGCGGCGACGAGGTCGGTCGGCGCGCGTTCGACGGCGTGGGCGAAGTCGGCGAGGGCGGCGCGCGGATTGCCCGCGGCCCAGTGGCGTGCGGCGGCGATGATCGCGGCTTCGCGCGGGGTGACGGGGGGCGTTGTCTCAAGGCGCTTCAAGAAGGGGGCGGCGGCGCGGTAGCCGCTCTCAGCCTCCAGCGACATGTGCAGGATGGCGGCGTAGGCCTGCGCCAGCGGGCATGCGTGGTCGCGCTCAGCCTCGGTGAGCAATGGCTGGAACTCGGTGCCGTAGCCGATCCAGGCGCGGCCGAACAGGTCAAGCGCCGCAACCGTCGCTGGCGCGGCACCGGTGATTTCGAGATCGTACATATCGCGCGGCATAGCTTTATCGTGAGGCCAAGCGCTGGCCGCGTGCAAGGGCCAAACAAAAACCCCGGCACCTTGCGGTACCGGGGTTCGAGAGAGTGGCTGGTGCTATTACTCGCGATCGCCGAGGAGCGACAAGAGGAACTGGAACATCGCCACGAAGGAGATGTAGAGCCAGAGGGCGCCGAGCACCGAGTAGCGCGCGGCCGTCGTTTGGTCGGCTGCTTCGTAGTACATCTGCTTGATCCGCTGCGTGTCGAAGGCGGTCAGGCCCGCGAAGACAAGCACACCGATGATGCTGATCGCGAACTGCATGACGGGCGACTGCAGGAAGATGTTCACGACCATTGCGATCAAGATGCCGATCATGCCGATGAACAAGAACGAGCCGAACGCCGACAGGTTACGCTGCGTCGTGTAGCCGTAAAGGCTGAGCGCGCCGAAGGCGGCCGCGGTGATGAAGAACACCTTCGCGATGCTGGAGCCGGTGTAGGCCGCAAACAACAGCGAGAGCGACAAGCCCACGAGGCCGGCGTAGAGCCAGAACAGGCCCTGCGCGGTCGCAGGGGCGAGGCGTTCGATGCGGAACTGCGTGTAGAGAGCGACGGGCAACGGGGCCAACACGACAAGCCATTTCAGTGGCGTGCCCCACACGGCCTGCATCAATGCGGGCTGTGTGGAGAAGGCCCATGCAACTGCGCCGGTCAGCGCGATGCCGAGCATCATATATTGGTAGACGCCGAGCATGTAAGTGCGCAGACCTTGATCGAAGGCTTGCGATTCGGCGCCGGGGATCGTGCGACCGCGGTAGGCGACGTTTTCGTAGTCGGACATTGGGTTCCTCTCCAAGCTCCCGCTTACGGCAGGAGAAATGCTGGAGGGATATCGACGCAGCGGCACCGCTTTTCAAGGCTTTGGGGCTCAGGGAAATGGCGGTAAAGCCTTCGCAAACAACAGAATTTCCGTGTGTTAAGAGATTCTTCTCCACGCGGGGCGCGTACAACAAAAAACCCCGAGGCTGAAGCCCCGGGGTCTAGCGTTTGCAGGTTGTGGTTTGTCAGTTGCGGCTTGCGGTCAAACGCAGCAGGAACAGGAACATGTTGATGAAATCGAGATACAGCTCAAGCGCAGCGAGGATCGCCTTCTTGCTCGCGGTCTCACTGTCATCACCTGCGAAATAGATTTCCTTGGTCCGCTGTGTGTCGTAGGCGGTGAGGCCCGCGAATACCAAGACGCCGATGACGCTGATCGCGAAGTTCAACGCGTTCGATTGCATGAAATAATTAACGACCAGAGCGAGGAAAATGCCTATGAGGCCGACAAAGAGAAATGACCCGAAGGCGGTTAGATCGCGCTTCGTGGTATAGCCATAAAGGCTCAGAGCTCCGAACGACATCGACGTTATGAAGAACACCCGAACGATGTCGGCCGTCACGTAACGGTGGAATATGTAGGATAGCCAAACGCCGATTAGTGCGGAGTAGACCCAGAACCACATCTGCGCGCGCGATGCCGAGATGTTCCGAAGGTCACTAAACACAAACCACACGATCGCAAGAGGTGCGAACATGAACACAAGGCCGAGCGGTCCTTGAGCGATGCTAAACAATGCAGGCGTGCTTGACGTAAAGTATGCCGCTAGACCGGTCACGGCGACACCCAGCATCATATACTGGTAGACGCTGATCATGTGGGCGCGCAGGCCTTGGTCAATGGTAGCGTCGGCAACAGAGCCGTTGCGGACTGCTGGGTTCTCGTAGTCTGCCATAGCTTGACCTTTCTCAATCCCGGTACACTGCCGGGAACCAATCTAATGGATGGTACCACTGAAGTTGGGGGTAATTCAAAAGCCCGTAATCCGCCCGGCTTTAAGCGTTTCTTAGGGTTCTGGCCGCCGGGGTCGAGAGCGCCGTCCAGGTCGAGGCGATTCCCAGCGCCATGGCGGCGATGGCGCCGCCGGCGACGACGGCGAATAGGGTCGGCATGGAGGGGACGAAGGTCGTTTCCATAACCCATATCGAGACGGCTGCGGCGGCGATGGTGCCGAGGATGGCGGCGACGAAGCCGGCGCCGGCGCCCAGGACCGCGAACTCCATCAAATAGGTGGTCATCACCTGCCCCTTCGTGGCGCCCAAGACTTTCAGCACGACGGCGTCGAACAGGCGGTGGCGATGGCCGGCGGCGAGCGCGCCCGCCAGAACGAGAAGGCCGGTCAGAAGCGTCACGAAGCTGGCCGAGCGGATACCGCCGGCCAATTGCTGCAGCAGGTCGTTCGCAGTCTCGAGCGTTTCGCGCACGCGCACGACGGAGACGTTCGGGAACTTGTTCGTCACGGCGCGTTCGACTTCGTCTTCCATGTCGCGGGTGACGCGCGCGGTCGCCAAATGGGCGTGCGGCGCGCGCTCCAACTTGCCGGGCGAGACGACCATGATGAAGTTCATGCGCGCGTTCGAGAAATCGACGCGGCGCAGGTTCGCGATCTTGAGCGGGATTTCGACGCCGAGCACGTTGACGGTGATCATGTCGCCGACTTTGAGGCCCATGCCCTTCGCCAGATCTTCGGCGAACGATACCAGGCCTTCGCTTTCCTTGTAGTCGGCGGGCCACCACTTGCCGTCGACCACTTGATCGCGCGCGCCCGACGGGTTGCCGTAGGTGATGCCGCGGTCGCCGTTCAAGGCCCATTTCGCTTCACGCGCGACGACGGCTTTTTCGGCGGGGACGTCTTTGATCTTGACGATGCGGCCGCGGATCATGGGCACCATCTCGAACTGCGAGACGCCCTTCGTGCCTTTGACGAGTTTTTCGAAGGGTTTGACTTGATCGGTTTGGATGTCGACGAAGAAGAAGCTTGGCGCTTCGGCGGGGATCTCGTCGTGCATGACGCGGCGGATGTTCGTGTCGACGAGCGCGATCGCGGCGAGCAGCGTCAGCCCCAGGCCGAGCGACAGGATCACCGCCGGCGTCGGGGCGCCCGGACGATAAATGTTGGAGAGCGCCAGGCGGGCCATCATGAACTTCGGCCGCGGCACATTGCGCGCGACCCACATCAGGCCCCAACCGGTCAAGCGCAGGAGCAGGAACGCGGCCGCGGCACCGACGGCGAATCCTGCCGCGAGTTGGACATTGGGCGTCAGCACCAAGGCGAGGCTTGCCAACAAGCCGAAAGCCACGAGTGTGGCGAGAACGTAGGCCGGCTGCGGCCGATGCCGCGCCGGCGATACCAGGTCGCGGAACATGACAGCCGGGGAGACCTCTTTCGCGCGGGCCAGCGGCCAGATCGCAAACGCGAGCGCGGTCACGAGGCCGAAGGCGGCAGCGGAGACTACCGGGCGCCAGTAGAGGCTGAATTCGGCCTTAAAAGGCAGCACGCTGTTCAGCGCCCATTGCGCGACGAGCGGCAGGAATGCGCCGAGGAGAAGGCCGATCCCGACACCAATGACGGCGAGCGCCATGACTTCGGCCAAGAACATGAAGAAGATAAATCGCCCGCTGGCGCCGACACACTTCAAGGTCGCGATGTCGTCGCGGCGGCGGTCGAGATAGGCGGTGACGGCGCTTCCGATGCCGACGCCGCCAACGACGAGCGCGGTCAAACCCACCAGCGTCAAGAACGCGCCGACTTGCTCGATGAAACGGCGCACGCCGGGCGCCGCGTTCCAGCGGTCACGAATTTGCCAGCCGGCGTCGGGGAACTCCTTTTTCGCCTTGTCGATCCACTGCGTCACCGCCTGGCGAGAGGCCTGCTGCGGCGGAAGGGCGACGCGGTAGTTGAAGTTGATCAGGCTACCCGGTTGCACCAGACCGGTGGCGCGCAACGCGAACTCCGAGATCATGACCCGCGGGCCGAGGGAGAAACCGCCGGCGACGCGGTCGGGCTCTTGGCGGATGAGCGTGCGCAACTCGAACAGGGCACCGCCGATCTTTACGACCGACCCTTGCGGCACCCCAAGCTTGGCGAGCAAGCGCTCGTCGATCGCGGCACCGAAGACGCCTTCGCGATTGGCAAAGACTTCTTCCAGCGGCTCTCGCGGCGATACGTCGGCGAAACCATAAAGCGGATAAGCGTGATCAACGGCCTTCAGCTCGACGAGCGCGCGGGCATCGCGACCCTGCGCGATCGCCATCGCCCGCAGTTCGGCGATCATCGAGATGCTGCCGTTCTTCTTCAGCCACTCGAGTTCCTTCTTCGTCACCTCGCGCTGGTTCATGCGCACTTCGATGTCGCCGCCAAGCAGATTCCGGCCTTGTTTCGAGAGGCCTTCGAGCAACGCTTCGCTCAGCGAACCGACGCCCGCTATGGTGGAGACGCCCAGGATCAAGCACGCTAGAAAGATGCGAAATCCCGATAGGCCGCGGTTGAGCTCGCGGCGCGCGAGGCGCAGGGCGAGGATCGCGTGTTTCATTCGGCGACGTCGGCGACGGGCGCGATCGGCGTGATGGGCATGACCGGAATCTCGGGCGTCGCGGCCTGTGCTTGGTGATGGCCGCCGTCTTCGATCGATTCGATGTGGCCGTCGCGCAGCTTCACAATGCGGTCGCAGCGGCGGGCAAGCGATTCGTCGTGCGTCACTAGGATCAGCGTCGAGCCGCGTTCGCGCTGCAGCTTGAACATCATCTCCACGATCTCGGCGCCGGTGCGGCCGTCGAGGTTGCCGGTCGGTTCGTCGGCGAAAAGCAGGCTGGGGCGCGGTGCGAGCGCGCGGGCAAGCGCCACGCGCTGCTGTTCGCCGCCGGAGAGCTGGCTGGGGTAGTGGTGCAGGCGGGATTCAAGGCCTACGGAAACGAGCTCTTCGCGCGCTTTCTCGAAGGCGTTGGGCACCAGCGCGAGTTCAAGCGGCACCGCAACGTTTTCCAGCGCGGTCATGGTCGGAATCAGGTGGAACGATTGAAAGACGATGCCGACATTGCCGCGGCGGAAGCGGGCGGACTCATCCTCGGAGAAGGCCGAGAGTTCTTGTGATTTGACGGTCACTTTGCCGGAAGTCGGGCGCTCCAGCCCGGTCATCACCATGAGAAGCGTCGATTTGCCGGAGCCTGAGGGGCCGACCAAACCCACTGCCTCACCCTGACGGATCACAAGTTCGATACCATTCAAGATATTGACGGGACCCGCCTGACTCATAAGTGTGAGCCGGACGGCTTCCAGCCGGAGGATCGGGTCAGTGTTGAGCGAGCGCTGCATGCGCAACGGGCTACCAAACTGGGGGAGGGAATCAACCCGAAACGGGAGGTTCCGGTCCCGGGCCAACGCGATTTGGCTGATTCTCGCTATCTTTGTTGCCGGAATCAACGGAATTGCGGTCGCGGATGCGAAACCGCTCAAGATCGTGGCAATCGGGACGAGCCTAACCCAAGGCTACAACCTTCCGCCGGGTACGGACTTTACGGCGGTTTTGCAGGCGCAATTGAAGGCGAAGGGGTTCGATGCCCAAATCGTCAATGCGGGCGTCTCCGGCGACACGTCGGCCGGCGGTCTGGCGCGCGTCGACTGGGCGCTGAGCGATGATGTCGTTGGCGCGATCGTGGAATTGGGTTCGAACGATGCCTTGCGGGGCCTGAGCGTCGAGGAAACACGCAAGAACGTCGATCAGGTTCTGACAAAACTTAAGGCGCGCGGGATCACGGTTCTACTGACGGGTATGAAGTCGCCGCGCAATCTAGGGCCGGAATACGTGACAGCGTTCGATGCGATTTATCCCGACCTCGCCAAGACGCACGACGTGCTGTTCTATCCCTTCTTCTTGGAAGGGGTGGCGGCGAACCCGAAGCTGAACCAAGCCGATGGTATTCATCCCAATGAGCAGGGTACGCAGGTGATCGTCAAAGCTATGCTGCCTTATGCGGAAAAACTGATCGCGCAAATTCGCGCCAAGGCCAAGCCGGCCGCCACTCACTGAACGGAACAACTCTCATGGAATATCGCGAACTTGGGCGCACGGGCGTCAAGGTGTCGGCTCTGTGCCTGGGCACGATGACGTGGGGTGAACAGAACACCGAGGCCGAGGGTCATGCGCAGATGGACTATGCGTTGGCTGCCGGAATCAATTTCTTCGATACGTCCGAGATGTACGCGGTGCCGCCGAAGCCCGATACGCAAGGATCGACCGAGCGGATTATTGGCACATGGTTCAAGGCGCGCGGCACGCGCGACAAGGTGATCCTGGCGACGAAGGTTGCCGGACGCTCGCCAATGAACTGGTTGCGCAAGGACGGTTCGGGCACGGAGCAGACGCCCAAGCAGATTTCCGAGGCGGTCGATTCGAGCTTGAGGCGGCTGCAGACCGACCGGATCGATCTCTATCAATTGCATTGGCCGGATCGCCCGGTCTCGATGTTCGGATCAATGGGGTTGACCTACAAACACGCGGACGCGCCGACGGTTCCGATCGACGATATTCTGGGGGCACTGCAGGATCAGGTAAAGGCGGGCAAGATTCGCTGGATCGGACTTTCGAACGAGACGGCGTGGGGCACGATGTCGTTTCTGCATCACGCGACCGCAAAGGGATTGCCGCGGGTGCAGTCGATTCAGAACGCTTATAGCCTGATCAACCGGACGTTCGAGATGGGCCAAGCCGAAATCGCGCATCGCGAACAGGTTGGGTTGCTCGCCTATTCGCCGCTCGCGCAAGGGTACCTGACAGGCAAGTATCAGGCGGGGGCGCTGCCGGCGAAATCGCGCAAGGCGCTGTTCAACCGGCTGCAACGCTATGAAAAGCCCGAGACGGGGCCTGCGATCGAGCGCTATCTCGCGATCGCCAAGAGGTTCGATCTCGATCCGGCGCAGATGGCGTTGCAGTTCGTGACGACGCGGCCGTTCGTGACCTCGAACATCATCGGGGCGACGACGATGGAGCAGCTGAAGACCAACATCGACAGCGTGAAGTTGGCGTGGACAGCCGAGTTGGAGAAGGCTGTCGACGAGGCCCATCACGCGCAGCCCAACCCCGCGCCGTAAATGATCCGCCTCTTTACCGCGATCGAGATTCCCGAGAGCGTTCGGCTTCGGCTTTCGCTGTTGCAGGGCGGCGTGCCGGGCGCGCGGTGGTCGCCGCCGGAGAATTTGCATCTGACGTTGCGGTTCATCGGCGAGGTCGATGAAGCCGTGGCAAACGATATCGACGACGTGCTGAGCAACCTGCGGGCGCCGTCGTTCGATCTGACGTTGAAGGCCGCCGGCGAGTTCGGCGGACGCGACCCGCATGCGCTCTGGGTGGGCGTCGCGCCCAACGAGGCGCTGCATCGTCTGGTCGCCAAGATCGAGAGCGCGCTGCAGCGCATGGGACTTGACGCCGAGAGCCGCAAGTACACGCCGCACGTGACGCTGGCTAGGCTTCGCGACGCGCCACTGCCGAAGGTGCGCGAATTCCTGGGCGCGCACGCGACGTTCGACAGCGGGCCGTTTCGCGTTCGCGCGTTTGCGCTTTACTCAAGCCACCCTTCGGCGCGCGGGAGTTTGTACCGCGCCGAGCGGACTTACCTGCTGTCGGATTAGCCCTCGGCGACGTCGGCTTCGATGCGTTCGATGTCGTCGTCGGAGAGACCGAAGTGATGACCGATCTCGTGCACCAGCACGTGGGTGACGATGTCGCCGAGCGTGATTTCGGAGTCGCTCCACTCGTCCAGAATCGGGCGGCGGTAGAGGAAGACGATGTTCGGTTCGCGCGGCGCCGGATCGCTCTCCAGGTTCTCCGTCGCGCCGACGCCTTGGAAGAGGCCCAGAATGTCATAGGGCGTTTCGAGTTCCATTTCTTCGATCACATCGTCGTCGGGGAAGTCTTCGACGCGGAAGACGATGTTGCCGCAGCGGGCGCGGAACTGCTCCGGCAGACGGTCGAACGTGTCGCGCGCGAGATATTCGATGTCATCGAGAGACGGGGCGGTCAATTCGTAGAGTGCTTCGGCTGTCATAATGGGGCCCTCGCCAAGCGAACGGATTTCGGGTGAAGATAGACTAGGCTTGCTCATCTTGTGGAGAGCATTTGTGACGGCAAAACTCGATCAGGCGCAACGCGCCGTGGCGCTGAAGGAATTGACCGGCTGGCGAGTTGAGCCGGCGCGGGATGCGATCGTGAAGACGTTCGTGTTCGGCGATTTCGTGGAGGCGTTCGGGTTCATGACCCAGGTCGCGCTGGTGGCGGAGCGTATGGACCACCACCCGGAGTGGTCGAATGTCTACAAGACCGTCAACGTGCTGCTGACGACGCACGACGCGGGCGGGCTGACGATGAAAGACGTCGAACTCGCCCGCGCCATGGAGCTTGCGGCGCGGCGTTAGTTTGCCGGCGGTGTCGCGGGTGCGGCGGGCGGTGTGCCTTCGGCCGGGGTTGTCGTCGGGGCCGGAGCGGGCGCCGGGGTATCGGCAGCGGGCGGCGGCACGGTGCCATCGGCAGCCGGTGTGGTCGTGGTCGCGACCGGCGCTTCGGGCTTCGGCAGCGGCGCGTTCTCGGCGAAGAGCTGCAGATCGATGGCGTTGACGCGCGCAATCGTTTCGTTCGCGTTCGAGCCCGAGACTTCGAGGCTCACAGTCACGGGGATCGTCGCGCCTTCGCGCAGTTCCTTCGTTGCGGCCGTGAACGCCACGGCCTTGGCGATCTTGCGATCGGCGCCTTCACCCGTCGCGTCGCGCCACTCAGTCACAGAGGTTTCACCGCCGACGCTAATCACAAGGCGGGCGACGCCGTCGCCGGCGACGGGTTTGGCGGGCGCGGGGGCTGCGGGCTTCGGCTGCTCGGCGGCAGGCGCCGCTGCGGGCGTGGCCGGTGCGGTTGCGTCCGCTGCAGGCGCCGCGGCGACGGCCGGTTGATCAGCGGGTGTTGCGGCCGGCGTTGCCGCAGGCGTGGCAGGTGCCGGTGCGGGCGCCGCGGTCATGCCGGGCGAGGCCGACTTCATGTAGCCGCTCACGGTTGCGGCGGCGACGATGACGCGTTCATCGGGACCGACCTTCAAATTCCACGTGGTCGAGAAGACCGACGACGTGGTCTCGCCGCTTTTGGCGGTGAGTTCGAACTTCGGGAAGGTGACGTTGAGCTTGCGGCCGTCATCGGATTGCGTCGCGCCGTGCTCGGTGATCACGTTGACGACGTTGAGCGCGATCGGACCTTGCGGTTCGTTCGTCGCCGACGAGCCCGATCCGCCGGTGAGGCTGCCGCCCAGGAAGTACCAAGCGCCGCCGCCAACGGCCAACGCGGCAGCTGCGACGCCACCGATCACAACATTGCGATTCATTCGATAATCCCCTTTGAGAAGCCCAGAATCTTCGGCGCGGAACTTACCGGCGGCCCCGACAGGGGGCAAGTTTGCGGACACTCTACTTGGGGTAGAGCATCATCTGCGTGCAGCGGAATAGCGCCAACGGCTTGGTGTCGCCTTCGCGGCGGACCTCAGCATCCCACACCTGGGTCAATCTGCCGCCGTGCACGAGGCGCGCTTCGACCTCGATCGCGCCGTCCTTGGCGGTGCCTAGAAAATTCGTCTTGAGTTCGATGGTGGTGAAGCCGGTGGCACCTTCCGGGCGCGAGATGAAGGCGCCGCGACCGCAGGCGGAATCGGCGAGCGCGATGACGCTCGCCGCATGCAGGTAACCGTTCGGCGCCATGTGGTGCTGCTTCACATCCATCCGCCCGCGCACGTAGCCGGGTTTTGAGTCTTTGAACTCCAGACCCAAAAGCCCCGGCAACGAGTTCGCGAACCTGGCGTCGGTATCGCTCACGGCGCTAGCGCGGCGCCATGCGGATCGCGCCGTCGAGGCGGATGACTTCGCCGTTCAGCATCGAGTTCTCGCAGATGTGGCGCGCGAGCTTCGCATATTCGTACGGATGGCCGAGGCGCGAGGGGAACGGCACCTGTGCGCCCAAGCTCTTCTTCAGCTCCTCAGGCGCGCCCGCCATCAGCGGCGTGTTGAAGAGACCCGGCAAAATCGTGCAGCAGCGCACGCCGTCGCGCGACAGGTCGCGCGCGATCGGCAACGTCATGCCGACGATGCCGCCCTTCGACGCTGAATATGCGACCTGACCGATCTGGCCGTCCTGGGCGGCGACAGAGCCGGTGTTGATGATGACGCCCCGCTCGCCGTCCTCGGTCACGGGTTCGAGGGACAGCATACCGGCGGCCGATTTCGAGAGGCAGCGGAACGAGCCCACGAGATTGATCTGCAAGATGCGATCGAAGTGCTCCGTCGGATGGGGAACGATTTCGTTCGTTTCCTTCTTGCGGGTCGCGGTCTTGATCGCGATGCCGGTGCCGGCGCAGTTGATGAGGATGCGTTCTTGGCCGAGCGCGGTGCGGGCCTTCTTGAAGCCGTCGAGGACGCTTTGCTCGCTTGTCACGTCGACTTCGCAATAAACGCCGTCGATGTCGGCGGCAACTTTTTCGCCCTTCGCCTTATCGCGGTCGAAGATGGCGACGCGGCATCCGGCGGCGGCGAGTTCGCGAGCGGTGGCTTCGCCGAGGCCCGACGCACCGCCGGTGACGATGGCGGTGACTGAACGATTGAGCTGCATGAGACGGCTTCCTTTGCTGAAATGAGGCTGCGCTTACATAGCGGCGCCGCGCGGCGGAGACCAGGGCCTGCACATTGGCGTGGAGTGGAGGGGCTTTCGGCTGTATGTTCCCGTCACCATATCAGCCTGTATTGACGCTAGGGATTGGGATGGTCCGCCAATGACGACACAGATGCCCCCGCTGGAAGGCGAGATCATTCTTCCCGACCGCATGGCGCGCAACGAGCGCATCGTGCGCGAAGGCTTTTGGCGCACGCTGCGCCGCTTCATCGGCACGCTGCCGTTCGCGGAAGACGCCGTCGCGGCCTACTACTGCGCGCTGGACCGGCGCACGCCGCTGCACGCGCGAGCTATTTTGCTGGGTGCCGTCGCGTACTTCGTGACGCCGTTCGACGTGATACCGGACGTCGTTGCCGGCCTCGGCCTGACCGACGATGCGACCGTGCTTGCGACCGCCATCGCGGTTGCGGGCGCGCATATCAAGGTTGAGCATCGTGAGGCGGCCCGGCGGGTGTTGTTGATCGAGCGGCGGTAGCGGGGAACGGTGCGCAGGGAGGGGGATCCCCCGGCTCGATTCGAGCGAACAACCCCATGTACCCGGAATTTGCGTGGCTGAAGCGAGTTTGCGTGCCTCGCGGACGAGGGTGCGCAAGGCGCGCGCTTTGCCGCGCCAGGCTTCGCCCCTGGTGCCGTGTTTGAAGGCGTTGCGATTGCCGCGCGGTGCGCCACCACGTGCGCCGTGAAAGCGGCAAACGTGATAGCCGCGAACGGCCGGCGCCTGGCAGGGCAGCTTCGTGCGCTTCGAACGGCTAGCGCAGCGCGGCGCCGCTTGAAGCCTTGTGACGGTTGAGAGCATGTCCGTTTCCCCTGGGGTTGTGTGACGCGCTGATGCGTGCCGTGACTTCGCTCTCGATGCGAATGACGCGGTGTTCCACGGTGACCGTCTTCATCTGGCTCTTGCCGCGGCAGCGATCGAGCGCATCGACCAGCGCGGCGTAGGCCCGCGACAGCCGCCCCGCATGCGCCAGGTTCTCACTCCGCATTTGCGGGTGTTGCGCCGGGTGCGCCGCCTGGCGAAAGCACTCCATCGCGGCGTTGTGACACGCGATCAGCTGCGCGCCCAACATGCCCTCAAGCTCGTTCTGCGGCGTGAGGCTCACCAACGCCGCCAGCGCGGCCTCGGCCTTAGCGCGCCGGTCGTCGTCGTTGCTGGGTTTGAGATAGAGCGCGTTCGTTGTTTGCCGGGCGAGCTGTCCGTTGAACGCGTCAGAGAAGGACCCGCCGAGGTCGCGCATTGTGGCGGGGCTGGCGCTGGTTGGCGCCAGTCCGCGCTCACCCGGTCGCTCCGGGGCGCCGCCCGCGACGTCTGCAAGCTTGCTGTCGTCCGTCATCGCACCAGCCGCTCCTTATGTTTCTATAAGAAATACATATATAGAACACATCAGGAACTACGGCAAGTGGAAAAAACCAGCCAAAAGCCCGCCTCTTGCCGGCAGGCTATCTCGGAACAATCTCTGCGGGCGACGCTCGTCGCCGGACCGCCGGCACTGCTGGCGCGCTTGCGACCACTTGAACAGCACTAAGTTCTCGTCCTGGGTCTGCGCCTCGCCGTGCGGCGGACGCCCGGTTTTTCTGGGACGCGCTTTTCGACGGCCCATAGCGCTTCAAGCGGCATGGCGAACATATCTTCCCCGAACGGTAGCGTGTCCGTGCCTTGATGGAGGACGATGCCGCGCACGAAATCTTTGCCGGCTTGGCTCTTGAGGGTTTGCAGGCCAGCGAAATCGGTGGCGGTGACCGTACTGGCAGCTTTCACTTCGACGCCGACGAGCTTGCCGTTGCGGCGTTCGATCACGAAGTCAACTTCCTTGCCGTCGACCGTGCGAAAGTGGTGGAGCGACGCCTCGGGGATCGCGGTTAGCTGCTTCATCAGTTCGGTGGCGACGAAATTCTCCAGGATGCGGCCGTAGAGCGGCGGGTTCTGATCCTTGAGGCTGCGCGGGTCCGCGCCGAGTTCGTGCACGAGGAGGCCGGTGTCCACGAAGAAGAGTTTTGGCGATTTGATCACACGTTTCGCAAGGTTGCGGTGCCACGGCGGCACCAGTGCGATCAGGAATGCCTGTTGCAACAGCGCGCGATACCGCCGGTAGGTCATCGTGTTCAGCTTTGCGTCGCGGGCGCAATCGGCATCGTTGAGCAAGCCGGCAGCTCTGGCGGCCAGCACTTTGACGATGTTCGGCAGAGCGGGGATGTTCTCGACGTCGGCAAGTTGCTTCACGTCGCGCTGCAGAAGCGCCGTCAGATAGCCGTCGAACCAGAGTGCGGCCGCTTCGGACTTCGCGCCGGCAATCTCAGGAAAGGTTGCGCGGCGAATGACGGCGTCGAGCGCGGTGGTCCGCTGATTGCTCGCAAATGCGATCGGGCGATCGAACCAAGCGTTGACGACCGGCTTCGCGTCGCCCAGCGTTTCGCACGCCGAGAATGGGTAAAGCGACAACACCGCCATGCGCCCGACGAGCGCTTGCGATAGTTCGGGAAGAGCCATCACGTTGGCCGAGCCAGTCAACAGAAAGCGCCCGTTGGCGTTCGCTTTGGCGGTTGCGCGCCGTTCGTCAATCACGAGCTTCAGTGCGCGAAAGATCGCGGGGACCATTTGCACTTCGTCGATGATGACGGGCTTTGCGAACCCGCGAAGGAAGGCTTCAGGGTCGCGCGTGGCGGCCGCAAGCGTTGCGACGTTGTCGAATGTCACATAGTGCGCGTCGAATCCGGCTTGCGCCAAGTGGCGCGCGAGCGTGCTCTTACCGGCCTGGCGCGGGCCGTTGACGAACACGGCCGGCATCAGGGCGAGTGCCTCGCGCAGGCGAGGTTCTAGGGTTCGACTGACGTAATCCATTGCGTAAATAATAACAGTTGCTGTTATTTTTTACAACACATGGATGTTGGGCGGGTTAACAGCGGCTGGCGGTTCATTCTTCGCCATTGGTTCGTTATGCCCCCGCCGCCGCCAGGATCCATTCGCGGAAGGCTTTGATTTTGGGAGCGTTCTCTAGGTCAGGGGGATAGACCAGGTAGTACGCGCTTTCGCTGGGGATGGCGGTTGGGAAGGGGCGAACCAGTCTGCCGGCTTCGAGGTCGCCTTTGACGAGGACGCTGCGGCCGAGGGCGACGCCCAGGCCTTCGATCGCGGCTTGGATGAGGAGGCCGGAGTCGTCGAAGCCGGGGCCGCGCGTGGCGTCTACCGTTGTGACGCCTGCCGCACGGAGCCACATCGCCCAGTCTTCGCGGAGCTCGTCGTGAAGTAGCGTCGCGCGCGCTAGATCCGTTGGGTTCTTAAGTTGCGCTGCCATCGCCGGTGCGCACACGGGGAAAAGTTCTTCGTCGAGGAACTTGATGCGCGTGAGGCCCGGCCATTCTTCGCGACCATAGCGGATGGCGATGTCGACGTCGGCATCGAGCGCGCCGGTCTGGCGCTCGAACGAGGCGACCCAGACGTCAATGTTGGGGTGCTTGGCACGGAAGGCGGCTAGGCGCGGCACCAGCCACTTGCCGGCAAAGGAGGGCATCACGGCCACCGTCAGCCAACCTTGGCCGGGGTCGACGGCTTGGAGCTTGCGGCTGGCCAGCGCGATCTGGTCGAGCGCGGCTGAAACGGCGGGGAGATATTTGGCCGCCGCCTCGGTCAGCGCCACCGCGCGGCCATCCCTGCGGAACAGGGGGATGCCGGCCCAGTCCTCCAGAGCCTTGACCTGATGGCTGACGGCGCTTTGGGTCACGGCCAATTCATCGGCGGCCTTTGTGAAACTCAGCAATCGGGCCGCGGATTCGAAGGCGCGCAGGGAATTCAAGGGGGGAAGGCGACGTTGCATGCGCTATTATATGAAATATTCTCATGATTTCAATGAGAAGTCCTCGTTTGAATTAACGCGGGCCGGTCGCCATATTTTGGCTCAGATAAGTCATTCAACGAGAAAAGCGAGGCTTCCAATGTATAAGGCATATCCGCTGTATCTTGCACCGCGAAATGAGCACGCCTCATCGAAGCAAGGTGTTTTCAGCTGGTTCTTCGGCGTTTTGTTCGGCACGCGCTAAGCGACCGGACTGCCGAAACGAAGAAAGGGCCCCCGCTGTGGGGCCCTTCTTTTTTTGGGTTCGTTCTGAGGAGAGACCGCCTCACACAAAGCCACGAAGTTTTGAAGGTCCCACGAAGGAAAGGGGTTGGCGCGCGCATGCGCGCCCCGATCTTCCCTTCGTGCAACCTTATGACCTTCGTGGCTTCGTGTGAGGCTGACTCACAGGCGCGCTGAAGCGCGCGATTAGCCCATCGTGATGACGACTTTGCCCTTCACTTTGCGGTCGGCGATTTCGTTGAGGGCTTCGGCGGCTTTGGCCAACGGGTAGGTCTTAGAGACTGTCGGTTTCAGTTTGCCCTCTTGGATCCAGCGCATGAGCTCGGTCAGGTTTTCTTGGTTGCGCTTCGGTTCGCGGGCGGTGAAGGCGCCCCAGAAGACGCCGATGACCTGGCAGCCTTTGAGCAAGGTTAGGTTCAGCGGGATCGACGGAATGCCTGCCGGGAAGCCCACGACGAGGTAGCGCCCTTCCCACGCGATCGAGCGGAGCGCGGGCTCAGCGTAATCGCCGCCAACGCCGTCGTAGATGACGTGGGCGCCGTCGCCGCCGAGGACTTTCTTCAGGTCCTCCGACAGTTTCTTTTGGGCGTCGCGGTTCAGCGGATTTTCCGGATAGACGATGCCGGCATCGGCGCCGTGCGCGATGCAGAAGTCGACTTTTTCTTGGGTTGAGCAGGCAGCCACGACGCGAGCGCCCATGATCTTGCCGATCTCAACGGCTGCGATGCCGACGCCGCCGGCGGCGCCGAGCACGAGCAGCGTTTCACCCTTCTTCAGGTTCGCGCGGTCTTTCAGCGCGTGGTGCGAGGTGCCGTAAGTCATCACGAACGCCGAGGCTTCGACGAAGTCGATGTTCGAGGGGAACGGGATGCAACGCGCGGCAGGCGCGCAGACTTCTTCCGCGAAGCCGCCGAAGCCGGTCGAGCCGATCACGCGGTCGCCGACTTTGACGTTCGTCACACCGGGGCCGATTTCCTTCACGATGCCCGCAACTTCGCCGCCGGGCGCGAAGGGGAGCGCCGGCTTGAACTGGTACTTGTTCTGAATGATCAGCACGTCGGGGAAGTTGACGCCTGCGGCTTTGACCGAGATCAGCGCTTGGCCGGCTTCCGGTTTCGGGCTCGGCATTTCGGTCAGGACCAAGCTGTCCGGCGGCCCGTATTCTTTGCAAAGCATGGCTTTCATAGGGTTCTCCAAGGGGCAATGTGTTTTCGGGCGGGACGTTAGGCGAGCGGCACGCAAAGGCCAAGAGACGGGTCTCGTCTTCGTGAGCACACGTTCATGGATGGTTCAGGCCTTTATCGGTTATGATGGTCGCGTTCTCTATCCCCCGGAGACAGCGATGGTTCACTCTCCCGTACTGAGGCGCGCGTTTGCGGCTGCGCTTGTGTTTGCGACGGTGGCGCCTGCAATGGCGGATGCACCGCCACCTGCCCGCCCCTGCCCGTTCGTCAGCCAGATCGATAACTTCAAAGAGATCGACGATTACTCGGCGATCATCGAGACGGGGCCGAGCCGGCGCTACAAAGTGACGTTCGCCAACAGCTGCCGCGAGATGCGCTGGGCGCTGTTCGCACGCGTCGAGGCAAGGCCCGGCATTTGCTTGAGTGCCGGCGACAAGATCGTCGTCGGACGGCATGGCTTCGCCGATCGCTGCGTGATCAACACGATCGAACAGCTGCCGCCGAAAGCGCCGGCGTCTCAAGCATCCTACTGAAGTTTCGCGAGCGCTGCCGTCGTGCGGCGCTCGCCCACCACGTCGCCGCGCCAATTGCGCATGGCGGGGCGAATGTGTTTCGCCAGCACGGCTTCGTCTGCGACACCCAACAACACCAGAAGTTTTGCCATCGCGGCTTCGGCGGCGCGCGTTGCGCCGTCGTCTATTTTGAGTGCGATGCCGAGGCCTTTCCCAGGCAACACCGCCGTGAACACGCCTTCGGCGCCGGTCTTCACGACTGTGCGGTCGCGGGTGGCTTCGATCATGTCGGCGCAAGCGCGGCCAGTGCCGGACACAAGAAGCGGATGGGCCTTCCACGCATTCGTCAGCCGCGATGCTGCCTTTGCGCGATCGGGTGACAGCTTCGCCGGATCGCCTAAGCGAGCCATCGCGCGGGCGAGGTTCGTGAGCGGGATGGCGTAGTTCGGCGCAGCGCAGCCGTCGATGGCGATCGGCATGGCGTCGGGTTTGAGATCGCAAAGATCTGCGATCGCTTGGCGGGCCAACACCTGCACCGGATGATCGGGGCGCTCGTAGCCTTCAACCGCGATGCGCAAGTGGCGGGCGACACTGAGGAAACCGGTGTGCTTGCCGGAGCAGTTGTTGTGCAGGCGGCAAGGGCGTTCGCCGGCGCGGAGCATCGCGTGGGCGGTCGGCTCGTGGAACGGGAGGTGCGGGCCGCAGGCGAGATCGCTCTCGGCGCAGTCGATGCGGGTGAGCCAGGCTTCGACACGTTCGACATGCATCGCTTCACTCGAGTGCGAGGCGCAAGCGAGCGCCAGTTCCTCCTCGCCAAGGCGTAGCGCGTCGGCCGCGCCGGTTTCGACGAGCGGCAGGCTTTGCAGCGATTTGAACGCGGAGCGGGGGAAGACGGCTGCGTCGATGTCGCCCCATTTGGCGACGAGCTTGCCCGAGGCATCGGCGACGGCGATGGCGCCCCGATGAGCGCTTTCGACCCGATCACCCCGGGTGACTTCGACAAGAATGGGATTCATTTCGGCCGGCCGAAGTTCAGCACGCGTTGCAGTACGCCAAGCGGCCCGGTGAATTTCAGCGGTGCGGTTGTGACCGCCAAGGCAAAACAGATTTCGCCAGGTTCGGCCACCGGGCGGTGCGTGATGCTGCCGTCGCCGATTTCGATGTCGCCGGCTTTGTAGGTGCCGGTTTCGTCCTTGAAGGCGCCGGTCAGGACCAGTGTGAACTCCTGGCCGCCGTGCGTATGGCGTGGCGGGCCATAGCCGGGCTCGATCCGGAACAACTGGAAGGATTCGCCCTCGGCAGTTTTGGGAAGATCGAGATCGAGAATACGCAAACCCATCCCGCCGGAGCGCCATTGCGCCTTGCCAATCGATGACGAAACGAGGTCGTGCACTTCTTCGGGCAAAGCCAACAATGCTTCCGGCAAGGAGGCAGCGGCTTGCGGCTCGTTGGTCAGGGCTGCGAGCGCGCGGTCTAGGGCGTCCGGCGCGAGGTCGACGCCCGCGTCCAAATCGAGCGCGGCGCCAGCGATGGTCTCGGTTTCGGCCATCAACGCGCGACAACGCGGGCAGAGTTTCGCGTGCGCGCTCACAATGCGCGTCACGGCAGGCGAAAGGCGGCCGGATGCGGCTGCCGCCAACAGCGTGGCGCTTGGATGGTGGAGCGGGTTTGCGTCGGTCATAAGCCCTCTTCCCCCTCAATGGCTTTGCGCAAACGGCCGAAGGCCAGGCGCAGCCTCGACTTGACGGTTCCGAGCGGGATCTTTGTTTCCTCCGCTATCTGGCTGTGCGATTTCGCCAGGTAGAAGGCTTCGTGAACCAGGTCGGCTTGTTCCTGCGGCAGCGTTTTGATCGCACGTGCGATCCGCGCTTCGCGGTCGAGCGCGTCGAGGCGTTCGTCGGCTGCGGCCGGCTCCTCGGGCACAAGCATCGGATCGGCGGGATCGAGCTCCGGCCGCTTTTCGCGGCGGACTGCGTCGATGCGGCGGTTGCGGGCGATCGTGAACATCCAGGTCGAGACCGATGCCTGGCTCCGGTCGAATTGCGCCGCTTTGCGCCAAACGGTGAGCATGACCTCTTGGGTCAGTTCCTCCGCCTGGCCGCGGTCGGTGCCGATCTTGACCAGATAGCCTTTGATTTTGGGCGCGAAGTGTTTGAACAGGGCCGCGAAGGCCGCCTTGTCGGCTCTGGCGGCAATAGCCTCCACGAATCCGGCGAGGGCTTCCCGGTCCGGGTCGGTGGCGGCGGTGTCTTGGGCCGAAGCAGGCTGCATGGCGGGGGCAACCTAGCAAACCCGTTAAGGTGGCGGAAATCGAACTTTCGGCCGCAGTGGTTGCAGGAAGGGGCTTCACAAAGTTGCCCCAGATAGGCGACACAATAGGCTGTCGTTTGGGGTGCTGCTTCGTTTCGAGGCGGCGGGCCGCAGAACGGCCGTTTTGGTTTCAAGCAAAGGTGCTCTCGATGTTCCTTCCCCTTGGTCGGATCGCGCTTGCGGTGGTTGCCACGTGTCTTGGCGCAGCCGCGGCATTTGCCCAGACGGGCCCCACATTGCTCGGCACGTTCGATGCCTGGGAGGCTTACAAGACGTCGGATGCACGCGGCACCGTGTGCTGGGCGGTGACGCAGCCGCAAACGAAGGAACCAGCTACCGCCAAGCGCGACGCGATCTATTTCCTCATCACGACGTGGCCCAAGCAGGGGATCGCGAACGAGCCTTCGGTCGTGATCGGCTACCAATTCAAGGACGCGTCCGAGGCCACGGTTCAGGTCGGCTCAGACAAGTTCAACTTCTTCACCAAAGCCGACGGCGCGTGGCTGCAGGCGAAGCCGGACGAACAGCGGCTGATCACCGCCATGCGGGGCGCGGCGGATATGACGGTTAAAGGCTTTTCCAAGCGCGGCACGTTGACCACGGACACGTATTCGCTGAAGGGCCTCTCAGCCGCACTCGACAAAATGACGGAAGGCTGCAAATAGAACGCTTTAGCGGTCGAATTCAGGGCCTGTTTTCAAGGGCGGCTGAAGGTTCAGCCGCCCTTTTCGTTTGGACGGATGATGACGGGTTCCTCGAAGGCAAGTCTGATCGGTTTGACGCGCGACGGGTTGAAGACCGCGCTCGGGGCCGCCGGCGTCGAGGCGCGGCATCAGTCGATGCGGGCGAACCAGCTCTGGAACGCGATGTATGTGCAAGGCGCGACGGGGTTCGAAGCGATCACGACGCTGGCCAAGCCGTTGCGCGCCGAGTTCGCCGACAAGTTCTCGATGACGCGGCCGCAGGTCGTCGAAGCGCAAGTGTCGTCGGATGGGACGCGCAAGTGGCTGATCCGGTTCGGACCCGGCGTTGAGATCGAGACCGTTTTCATTCCGGACGAGGATCGGGGGACACTCTGCATCTCGAGCCAAGTCGGCTGCACGCTGACATGCCGGTTCTGTCACACGGGTACGCAGAAGCTGGTGCGCAATCTGACGGCGTCCGAGATCGTCTCCCAAGTGCTGGTGGCGCGGGACGATCTGCGCGAATGGCCGCGCGCGGGGCGGAACTCGGAAGAGCGGCAGATCACGAACATCGTCATGATGGGCATGGGCGAGCCGCTCTACAACTTCGATAACGTGCGCGATGCGATCAACGTGATTGCGGACGGCGAAGGACTGTCGGTGTCGAAGCGGCGGATCACGCTCTCGACCGCCGGCGTCGTGCCGATGATCCCGAAAGCCGGCGAAGAGATCGGCTCGATGCTCGCAATTTCGCTGCACGCGCCGCGCGATGCGGTTCGCGACGTGATCGTGCCGCTCAACAAGAAATATCCGATCAAGGAGTTGCTGGCGGCCTGCCGGGAGTATCCGGGATTGTCGAACGCGCGGCGGATCACGTTCGAGTACGTGATGCTGAAGGGCGTCAACGATTCCGATGCGGATGCGCGGGAACTGGTGAAGATCATTCGCGGCATTCCGGCGAAGATCAATTTGATTCCGTTCAATCCGTGGCCCGGCGCGCCGTATGAGTGTTCCGACTGGGAGCGGATCGAAGAATTCGGCGAGATCGTCAATCGTGCGGGCTATGCCTCGCCGATCCGAACGCCGCGCGGGCGCGATATCATGGCGGCCTGCGGACAGCTGAAAAGCGAAAGCGTGAAACAACGCGCGAGCGAGCGAATGGCCGAGATGCGGTCGAAAGAGCTCTCGCGCATGCCGCATTAAAGGGAATTTCCGATGAGCAAAGGTAGCGTGAAGAAGGTCGTGCTCGCCTATTCGGGCGGGCTGGATACGTCCGTTATTTTGAAGTGGTTGCAGGAGGCTTATGGCTGCGAGGTCGTGACGTTCACGGCCGATTTGGGTCAGGGCGAGGAACTCGGGCCGGCACGCAAGAAGGCTGAGATGCTGGGCATCAAGCCCCAGAACATCTTCATCGAAGACCTGCGCGAAGAGTTCGTGCGCGATTATGTGTTTCCGATGTTCCGGGCGAATGCGCTCTATGAGGGACAGTATCTGCTCGGCACTTCCATTGCGCGGCCGTTGATCGCGAAGAAGCAGATCGAGATTGCGGAGAAGACCGGCGCCGACGCGGTGGCGCATGGGGCGACGGGTAAGGGCAACGATCAGGTTCGGTTCGAGCTCACCTACTACGCGCTGAAGCCCGACATCCGCGTGATCGCGCCGTGGCGGGAGTGGGAGTTGGGCAGCCGCACCGCGCTGATCGACTTCGCGGAGAAACACCAAATTCCGATTGCGAAAGACAAGCGCGGCGAGGCGCCGTTCTCGGTCGATGCCAATCTGTTGCATTCGTCGAGCGAGGGTAAGGTCTTGGAAGACCCCGCGCTCGAAGCGGATGCGATGGTCTATCAGCGGACGATCTCGCCCGAAGAAGCACCGGACAAGGCGACCTATGTCGAGATCGGGTTCGAGCGCGGCGATGCGGTCTCGATCGACGGGAAGGCGTTGTCGCCGGCGACGGTGCTGACGCGGTTGAACGAGTTGGGCAAGGCAAACGGGATCGGTCGGCTTGATCTGGTCGAGAATCGCTATGTCGGCATGAAGAGCCGTGGCGTGTACGAAACGCCGGGTGGCACGGTTCTCTACGCCGCGCATCGCGGAATTGAGTCCATCACGCTCGATCGCGGCGCGGGGCACTTGAAAGACGAGCTGATGCCGAAATATGCGGAGCTCGTTTACAACGGCTTCTGGTTCACGCCGGAGCGCGAGATGCTGCAGGCATTGATCGATAAGAGCCAGGAATACGTCACGGGCACGGTCCGGCTGAAGCTCTACAAGGGCAACGCGACGGTCGTCGGGCGAGAGTCGAAGTATTCGCTCTATCGTCAGGACTACGTGACGTTCGAGAAGGACAGCGTCTACGACCAGAAGGACGCGGCGGGGTTCATCAAGCTGAACGCGCTGCGCCTCAGGTTGCTGGCGGCGCGGAATCAGTCGGTGAAGAAGTAGAACGCCTAGAGCTTATCCCAATACACCTCGAACACGTTGCCGTCCGGGTCGGTGACTCGGGCGGCGAAGAAGTCGTGTTCGTCGAAGGCGATGGCAACGCCGAGGTGCTTGGCCCAGGCTTCGACGGCGGACTTCGTTTCGACGCGGAAGCCGAAGTGGAAGTTGTCGCCGGCGTTCAAGGGTTCGCCCTTGCGGAAGAAGATCGAGATGCCCGGGCCGACGACCATCTTGCCGCGGCGCTCCAGGCCCATGCGGTCGGCATACCACTGCGCCAGCACTTCAGGATCCTGCGCCGGGATGTTGATGTGGTCGAGCCACAGCGGCGGCAGCGTTTCCATGTCCATCGTTCAAAGCTCCGCTGGTGGACGAATGCCGGCTTGGGCACAGGCAGCCAGCACCGTGTTTCTGAGCAGGCAGGCGCGGGTCATGGGGCCGACGCCACCGGGCACCGGCGTGATCGCGCTGGCCCGCGCCGCCGCCTCAGCATAGGCGACATCGCCCAGCAATTTCGACTTTCCATCGGGTAGATCAATACGATTCATGCCGACGTCGATCACAATCGCACCGGGTTTGATCCAGTCGCCCTTGACCATTTCGGCCCGACCGACCGCAGCGACGAGGATATCGGCCTGACGAACGGCGGCGGCCAGGTCGCGTGTCTTCGAATGGGCGGTTGTTACCGTGCAGTTTTCCTGAAGCAGAAGTTGGGCCATCGGCTTGCCGACGAGCTGCGAGCGGCCGATCACGACCGCGTTCAGGCCTTCGAGGTTGGAACGCACCGACTTGATCATCATCAAGCAACCTTGCGGCGTGCAGGAGACGAGGCCGGTGCGGCCGCTCGACAGACGGCCGGCGCTGAGCGTGGTCAGGCCATCGACGTCCTTGTCGGGCGATAAAACGTCGAGGACGGCTTCCTGGCGCACTTGCTTGGGCGTTGGGAATTGAACGAGGACGCCGTGCACGGACGGGTCGGCGTTTAGTTTGCGCACGACGTCGAGAACTTCGGCTTCGGTGGCGGTCGCGGGCAGTTTGACGTCGCGGGAGTCGATGCCGACTTCGCGGGCGTCGGCGACTTTCAGGCGAACGTAGATTTCGCTTGCGGGGTCGTTGCCGACGAGGACAACGGTCAAGCCTACGGGCTTGCCTTGGCTCTTCTTGAATTCATCCGCGGCAGTATGGATGCGCGCTCGGAGCGCGGCTGCGAACGCTTTGCCGTCGATCACTTTTGCCGTCATTCGAACCCCTTCAGCCACGCACTGACGCGCGCTTCCAATGCGCGGCCGTCACCCGAGACCAAGACCGTTTTGAGGCGGGCAGTTTGGCCCGAGGCGACGGTGACCGTCGACTTCGGCACCCCGATTTCTTCTGCGACCAATTCGACCAAAGCCTTGTTGGCGCGGCCGTCCTCCGGCACGGCGCGAACGCGGGCGTGCACGCGATCGGCAACCACGCCGTCGATGCCGTCGCGCGCGGCGCGCGGGGTGAGGCGGATGCTGAGCAAAAGGCCTTCCTTGCTCACGCGAAACGGATTCACGACATCAGGTTGCCGGTGAGGGTGCGGACCACGACCTCGCGAAAGAGCTGCAGGCCGAGGATCAAGACGATGGGCGACACATCGAGGCCACCGAGGTCGGGCATCATGCGTCGGATCGGCCCGAGCAGCGGTTCCGTTAGGCGGTAGCAAAATGTCTGCACAGCCCGGACGGCGGGGTTGTAGGGATTGATGACGTTGAATCCGACGAGCCACGACAGGATGACGCTGGCTATGATGATCCAAAGGTAGATCTCCAAGGCCTGGTCGAGGAGATAGATCAGGGTGAGGCTCATTCGATTTCATATGCCTTTTCGGGAGGACTCGCGCAGCTTGGCAGGACATGTACCGGCCGCGCGCCCTGGCGGCAAGGCGATGCCTTGACACCGGGATAAGGCCAACCCTACAACCCCGCCTTCGCGCGGAGCGGGTGACGTTTCGCGCCAGTGGCGTATGGGGCTGTAGCTCAGTTGGTAGAGCGCCTCGTTCGCAATGAGGAGGTCAGCGGTTCGATTCCGCTCAGCTCCACCATGCGCCCTTTTTCCTCTCGTTAACGACCCGCAAAACCTCAAGCTTGGGGGCGGGCGCAACGAAGCTTTCACGACTCCGGTGCCAAGCTTTGGGGATGTTTGTTTCCTGGCGTATGAAGCTCTCCTTGGCGTTGGTCGCGCTCAGCCTGGCGTTTGCCGTGAGCGTGCCGGACGCGTACGCCTCAGGCGGCGGCGGGCACGGCGGCGACAAGAAGAAGGGCGAGAAAGCAAAGGCCCCGAAGAAGCAGCGCTCATCAACCTCACTTGCTTCGTGGGTGATGGTCGACCCGTTCACGATTACGATCATTCAGGATGGGCGCCTACGCGGGCGGCTCACCGTTTCATTTGGAATGGACGTGCCGGACGACAAGCTTCGCGAATATACCGAACTGATGATGCCGCGGCTGCGCGATTCGTGGTTGAGCGCGCTGAATCTCTATGCCGCGACCACGCTCCGGCCGCGACGCGCGGCGGATCTGAACACGGTGACCGGCATGCTGCAGCAGACGGCCGATACGGTGTTGGCCAAGCCCGGGTCGAAGGTTTTGCTGGGCGCCGTTGCGGTGCAGATGACGCCGTAATCACGCTTTGCTAGCATCGCGGTATGGCCGCCGTGCAAAACCCCTCGTTCGAAGCCGTCATTCATCCCTATCGCTCACTTGGGGCGTTTGGGTTCAAATTGCTGCTTGGCGTTCTGATCGTCGTGAATGTCGCCGTTGCGGGAGTGATGATTTCGCAAGGGGCCTGGCCGGTTGCCGGGTTCTTGGGACTTGATGTTCTGGCCGTCTACGTCGCGTTTCGACTGAGCTATGCGCAGGCACTGGCGTATGAGCGGGTGACGATCAACGGCGAGGCGTTGGTGGTCGAGCGCGTCGATCGGCATGGGCTCAAGCGCGAGTGGCAGTTTCCGGCCTATTGGGTCAGCGTTTGGTTTGAGGGCGATGACGAGCAGGGCACCGTCACGCTGCGCAGTCATGGGCGCGCGCTGCAAGTGGGCGCGTATCTGGCACCGTTCGAGCGGCAGTCGTTTGCAGAGGCGCTGCGCGGTGCGTTGCGCGACGCGAGGGCCCTAAGCGT
This sequence comes from uncultured Flavobacteriaceae bacterium, assembly GCA_964547645.1. GTDB lineage: Bacteria > Pseudomonadota > Alphaproteobacteria > Micropepsales > Micropepsaceae > SZUA-430. The sequence continues at coordinate 32,804 of CAZJOM010000004.1, read as the reverse complement.
TCCGGCGTAGGCCCAGCACGTCTTGCATGTCGAAGAGGCCAGGACCTTTGCCTTGGCCCCACGATGCGGCCTTGAGCGCGCCTTTGGCAAAGATTGCGCGGTCTTCGGCCCGGTGGATCAGTTCGATGCGCTCGCCGTCGCCAGTGAGGAAGACGGTGTGATCGCCGACGACGCTGCCGCCGCGCAGGCTCGCAAAACCGATGCGGCCAGGCGGCCTTGCGCCGGTGATGCCGTCATAGGGTTTCAGCCGCAGTTCGGAGAGCCTCTTCTCGCGGCCGCGCGCCGCCGCCTGACCCAGCAGCAACGCGGTGCCGGAGGGGGCGTCGACCTTGTGGCGGTGGTGCATTTCCAGGATTTCGATATCGAAGCCGTCACTTAGCGCGTGGGCGGCGAGTTCGACGAGGCCCGCGAGCAGGTTCACGCCAAGACTCATGTTGCCGGATTTCACGATCGTCGCGTGGCGGGCGGCCGCTTTGATGCGGGTGTCATCGGCTTCGGCGAAGCCCGTCGTGCCGATCACGTGAACGATACGGGCCTGCGCTGCGAGATCGGCCAGGCCCAGACTCACTTGCGGACGGGTGAAGTCGATCAGCGCGTTGGCTTTGGCGATGACGGGCAATGGATCGGACTCGATCCGCGCGCCGAGATCGGCAAGGCCGACAAGCGCGCCGAGGTCCCTGCCCTGCGTCGCGCTGTCGGCGGCTTCGAGGCCGGCTATCAGTTTCACGCCCGGCATCTTCGCGGCCTCGCGGATGACGGCGTTGCCCATGCGACCGGCGGCGCCGGCAATGACTAACCTGATGTCGCTCATGATCTCACAGTTGGCTGTAGTCGCCGTCGAGACCTAGCATGTGCCGGCCGGCGGTTTCGAAAGTTGGGGTCGCCACTTGCATGTGCTGGGTCGCGACGTGCACGTCACGGAAGATGCGTTGGAGGGCTGAGGTCTTGTACACTGAGGTGCCGCCACCGAGATTGTACATGAGGTCGACCGCGCGCGCCGACGAGCGCGCGGCGTGGGTGATCGCGAGGCGAAGGTCGCGACGGGTTTCGGTCGAGGCCCTGCCCTTTGCTCTTGTCTCGTCCCAGGTTTTGGCCATCATCTCGTAGTAGAAGGCGCGCCCGGAACGGAGCACGGCTTCGGCTTCCGCGAGATGTTCTTGGGTTTGCGTGCGTTGCGCGAGGACGCGGCGGTGAGCCTCAGGAATCTTGACACTCGCAAGCGCCGTCAGTTCGCGGATCGAAGCGCGGGCAGCGCCCATCATCACGGCAGCGACGCCGCAGGCGAGAAGGCCGAACGGCGGGAAGAAATAGAGCGGCCGCTCGACGTGGATTTTGAAGGCCGCGAACTCGGCGCGCGATTTGGGGACACGGACATTCTTCATCACGAAGTCTTGGCTGCCCGTACCGCAGAGGCCGGAGGTGTCCCAGTTGCCTTGCAGTTCGATCTCGCGGGTCGGGGCGAAGATCGCGCCGTTGGCGGGTATCTCGCCATCCATAACCGGTTTGCCGTCGCGATAGAGAACGCAGCCTGCGGTCATCCAATCGGACACGTCGCTGCCCGAGCCCCACTGCCAACGCCCTTCGACGCGGTAATGGTCGCCCTCATCGTGCGCCTTGCCTCTACGCGCGAAGACGCCGCAGACCGCGGCGTTGGCCTTGAAGATTTCGCGGGCACCTTCGGGCGGGACCCAACTGGCGGTGACACCGGTGGAGCCGCAGATCATCGCGACCCACGCCGCGGAGGCGTCGGCTTCGGCTAACGTTTCGACGAGGGTGGCAAAGGTTAGCGGGTCGGACTCCAGACCGCCGTAGTCGGTGGGGACCAGCAGGCGGAAGAAGCCTGCGTCCATGAACTTCTTTGCGATGTCTACGGGCAGGCGGCGCGCCGCCTCAATCTCAGGCGCGCGGCTCTTGAGTTCGTCCTGAAAGCCGCGCGCGGTGGCGATGAGGTCGGTCATTGCGGCGCTGCCAAGAAAGAGATTGAACCACCAAGGGCACCAAGAACACCAAGATGCCCTGACACACCTTTCGCCGCGCTGTGCGGTTCAGATGCCGAATCGTTTCCCGCAAAGTCGCTAAGGCGTAAAGATGCAGCGGGCCTATCGTCGGCGCGAAGCGCCATTCGGACGTTTGACTGGCGCCTACGGCGCCGAAAGAGGCTCAGCTTCTTTGGGCCTTTGCGGCTTTGCGGGAAATGAATCTGACCCTGCACCTCGGCAACGCGGGAAGTGGAACACGAACGTCTTGGTGCCCTTGGGGTTCTTGGTGGTTCAATTTCTTTCTTCATCACTCGGCCAGCTTCAGTCGGTTGGCGATGTTGTTCTTTTGCATGTTGGACGATCCGCCGACGATGGGCAACGAGATGGCGTCGCGGACGTAGCGCTCCATGTCCATCAGGTCCGAGAGGCCGTAGGCGCCCATGATGCGTTGGCAGGCAAGCGTCACTTCGGAAGCGCCTTCGCAGCAGAAGAGCTTCGTCATCGAGGATTCGAGCGCGCTGGGCTTGCGGTCCTGCACGAGCCCGGCGGCGTTGTAGAGCATGAGGCGCATCGCGAGCGTCTTGGTCTTTGCGTCGGCGATCGCGTGGCGGATTGCCTGATGCGCGCCGATCGGTTTGCCGAACTGGACTCGTGTTTCGGCGTATTCGAACGCGTCGGCGCAGGCGGCCTCAGCCAAGCCCAATGCGCAGGCGGAAAGTTCGAGCTTTTCGACTTCGAGCGCGCGACCGGCGAGTTGCTTCCAGCCTTGGTTCCACTTGTCGGGACCGCCGAGGATGGCGTCTTCGCCGAGTTCGACATCCTCGAAGATCGCGTCGTTCGTTTCGACGCCGCGAATGCCCAGGTGATCAAGCGGGCGGATCGTGACGCCCTTCGACTTCGGCGGCACGAGGAAGATCGTGAGGTTCTTGTAGCGGTCTTCCTTCGGCCCGGTGCGCGCGAGGCAGAAGACGTAGTCGGCGATGTGCGCGCCGGTGCACCAGCGTTTCGTGCCGGAGAGCAGGATACGGTTGCCTTCGCGGCGCGCGGTGGTTTCGACCGTTGCGAGATCGCCGCCGACATTCGGTTCGGAGAGGCCGTAGGCGAAGAGCAGTTCGCCCTTTGCAATCTTTGGCAGCAGCGCGCGCTTTTGGGATTCGGAGCCGGACTCGACGACGTTCATGCCGGCGTAGCACGCGGCCATGATGTAGGGACAGGCGACCGCGGTAGAGCGGCGTGCGAGTTCCTCGATCACGGCCATGGTGGCCGGGATATCGACGCCTTGGCCGCCATATTCGGTAGGTATGGTCAGACCCATGACGCCCATTTGGCCGAGTGCGTTATGAACGTCGCGGGGGAAGATGTTTTCCTTGTCCCACTTTCGCGCGAGTTCGCGCGGCATGTGTTGATCGACGAAGCGGCGGACGCTGTCGCGGAGCAGGCGGATGTCTTCGTCGGTCATCGTGCGCGCCTTAGCGTCAGGTTGATGCGGCCGCCTTCGGGGAGCGCCTTGTGAGCGATCGGCGAGGTGCCGGGGCGGATGCGTTTCACACCGTGATAGCGCAGTCGGCTTTCGCCTGCGAGCACGAAGACGTCGCCGGAGTGGAGCGTGAAGGTTTGGCTGGGGCCGGCGCGCTTTAGGCCCGCCAGCTGGAAATCGGCGTCGTTACCGAACGAGAGCGAGACGATCGGCCAGGCGTAGTTCGCTTCGTCGTGGTCGCGGTGCAGGCTGAGCTTGCCGTCGCGGGCGTAGATATTGACGAGGCAGGCGTCGGGCTCGAAGTCGTAGCCGGTATCGGCGGCGGCTTGCTTGGCCAAGTCGAGGACCGCGGGTGGGATCGGCGGCCATGGTCTTCCGGTGACGGGATGGGTTGGCTCGTAGCGGTAACCGCGCTTGTCCGACAGCCAGCCGAGCGGGCCGCAGTTCGTCAGGCTGTTGATCATGTAGGGCCCGGTCGGCATCTGCGGACGAAAGGGCGGCGCCTCTTCCATGATCGCGGCGATATCGTCGAGGATGGCGATCTGTTCGGCCGCGCCAAGACGGTTGCGGAAGAGCTTGGCGCCTTCCGGCAGTTTCTCTTCCAGCTCGGCGAATAGTGGCTGCATCAGCTGCCGGTGAAGTTCGGTTTGCGCTTTTCGAGGAACGAGGCGACCGCTTCCTTATGGTCGTTCGTTTTGAAGGTCAGCATCTCGTAAGCCATCGAGGCGTCGAGGATCGTGTGGGCGATCTCTTTGAGACGCAGGTTGACCGAGACCTTCGTGTACTTGATCGCCTGGGGTGCGCCGGCGGCGAGTTTCTTTGCGAACGCATCGACGCGGGCGTCGAGTTCTGCGTCGGGCACGACGTGATTGATGAGGCCGATGCGCTCCGCCTCTTTGCCCGAGATCGGGTCGCCGGTCATGAGGTATTCCTTGGCGCGCGCATAGCCGACGAGCTGTGGCCAGATCACGGCGCCGCCGTCACCCGCGACCACGCCCACCTTTACGTGCGGGTCGGCGAAGCGTGCGGTGTCGGACGCGAAGATCACGTCGCAGAAGAGCGCGATCGTGCAACCCAGGCCGATCGCGGGACCGCGCACTTTGGCGATGATCGGCTTTTCGAAATCGAGCAGGCCGAATACGATCTTGCGGCCTTCGATGATCGAGGGACCTTTTTCCTTGCCCTCACCGGCGCGTTTCATCCAATCGATATCGCCGCCGGCGGAGAAGGCGTTGCCTTCGCCCGTCAGCACGATGACGTCGACGGTTTCGTCTTCTTGCAGTTCATAGAAGATGTCCGCGAGCTCGCGATGCATGCGCCCATCGACCGCGTTCATCTTCGCCGGGTTCGAGAGCGTGAGCGTCAGGATGCGGCCGTCGCGCGCGATCTTGATGCGTTCGTAATGCGAATAGTCCATGGGCGGCTCCTTCGGATCGTTCATATGGCATAAGGAAAGGCGCGCGGCGATATGTTCACCTTCGATCGCCGAGGTGCGGCGCTGGGCGCGAGGATCGCCAGCGAACGCGACCCGGGCACCAGAAAAGCGCTGATTTCTTGCGATGCCCACCGGTGAAGTGGCACACGTGGCACAAGGGTCGAGGTGTCACTTGGTGTGCCACTTCCTGTGTGCCACTTCCGAGGCGTCGTCACAGCGTCGTCACTCAGCCGCGCTGTATTCCGCCGACAGGAAGCGCAGTTCCACAAGCACTGAATTGGAGCGCCGATTATCGCCGAAAACGCTTAGAACATAAAGTGAACAATTTGTCGCAACCAAGATCCCGGCGCGCTATGTTGTTCAAGACCTTTATCTGGTTGCTTCCTTCCTGAGCCGATCGGCCTGACGCGGGGCGCCGATGGCTTCGAAGCTGTCGATAGCCTTTGTCAGAAGCGCCTTCCGGGTGGCGTGGTCGCACAGCACAGAAGCGAGTTCGGCGCGCCATTCGAGAAGGAAGGGTTCCAGCACTTTTGCGCCGGTGCGTTCGATCAGTTCGGCGGCGTTTGTCAGGGCACGCTCCGCTGCCGGTTGCGCCGCTTTGCCGTCGCGGCGCAACAATGCGCGCGCCAGGATGCCATGCGCTTCGGCCTCGATGTTTCCCTTGAGGGAGCGGCAAGCGAGTTGAATGGCGAGTTCGGCTTCCGCTATGGCCCCCGGCAAATCACCCGTTTCCATCAACGCTTCAGCCAGCAGTCGCGGACCCATGGCCACCATCACCTGCTCGGCGCGCGCAAGCATCGCCTTCGTTGCGCGTGCATGTTCGATGGCGTCGGACGGCCGACCTGCCGCGAGATGAGCATAGGCCATCGCCATTTGGGCATAGCCAGCCATGTGGGGTGGGTCGCCCGCATTTCGGCTGCTCAGTTGTGACTGCACGGCAAAGGCTTGAGCGTTCTCAGGATCTCGCAGGTGGTAGAAGGCCTGTGCCTTCCACCCAAATAGAAATGCGAGCGCTTCAGGTGTGTTGTCCTCTGCCGCCCACTTGAGGGTGCGCTCGAATTCGGTGAAACCTTCATGCAGCCGGCCAGACCAAAGCAGACACACTGCGCGCCAGAAACTGATTGGCGTTGTGGGATTGAAGCCCCACGTCCACTCCCCGGCCGGGATGGCGCGGGGGATCGTAGCAATCCCGTGCTCCGCAAATGCCAAAGCTTCTGAAATGCTCACGGAATGGCCCAGGGCGTCGATCAGCAGCCCGGCCGCGTTCGCTTGCGTCGCCATGTCGTGGGACTGGCAAGCGATGCGATAATTTTCCCTTGCCACTGCCAGAAACTCTGACGTGTCGCCTTCTCCGCCTCTGGCCTTGCTATAGAGCATTGCCAGGATGAGATGCATACGCTGGTCGCCGAGTTGCGCAGCAAGCGCTTGTCCTTCCGCGAGGACGGCCCGCGTTTCCTCCGCACCCTTGCCGACGCGCCAGATAAAACCGAGAACCTGCTGACAGGCGAGGATACCCAGCGCGGCTGCGTCACGGTCCTTCGGTAACTGTCCGACGAGCGTGCGCACCTTTCTCCAGTGACGTGCCGCGGAGTTCATGTCGGTTGCGGCCACCCACTCGGCAGCTCGCTTGTTCCAACGGGTCGCCATGAGCAACTCTCCTGCCTCCTCCCAGTGATGGGCGAGCAGCGGCGCATTCTCTTCGAGGTGGTCAGGGTCTCGGCGCTCGATGGCTTCTGCCAGCGCTCGGTGGATCTTACGTTTGCGCTCGGAGAGCAGGCTGCCCAGCGCCACTTCCTGGGTGAGCGGATGCTTGAATGCGTACTCGATCGTTGGGTAAAGCGCGAGGTCGTAGATGAATTCGGCGCGGCGGAGATTGGTGATGGCGGACTTCAGTTCGTCGGGGCCAAGTCCGGCGATCTCTCCCAGAAGGTTTTCGGAAAAGTCCTTGCCGATGACCGAGGCTGTCTGAAGCAGGCGCTTCTCACGCTCGGGCAGGCGGTCGATGCGTGAGGCCAGGATGGATTTAACGGTCGCGGGCACTTCGAGGCGGTCGAGGGCGGTAACGAGGCGGAAGTTGCCGCTGGCGCCCTCAACGTGTTTCGTCTCGATCAGGTTCTGGACCACCTCTTCGATGAAGAAGGGATTGCCGCCTGTCCGGTCGTGTATGGGAGCGGCCAGCGAGCCGATGGTCGGGTGGTTCCCCAACAGGCTCGCGAGCAGTTCAGCCGTTGACGACTCGTCGAGCGGGGTCAACGGGATTTGGCGGTACCAGGACTTCTGCATCCACTCGGCGCGATATTCGGGGCGGAAGTTCAGCAGCAGCAGGCTATGAGTGCCTTGTCTCGCGTCGACCATATGCTCGAGGAATTCGGCGCTGGCCGGGTCGAGCCAGTGCAGGTCCTCGACCATGGTGACAGTCGGTGCCTTCTCGCTGGCGCTGCGGATGATCTGGCGGATGACGCTGATGAGCTGGCGCTGGCGGACCTCGGGGTCGAGCCGTGGCGCCGGTGTCTGCGGATCGGCGACGCCGAGGAAGTCGTAGACCAGCGGGATCGTGCCGGCGAACTTCTGGTCGAGTTCGACCATGTTGCCCGCGATCTTTACGCGCGAAGACTTGTCGTTGTCCTCGCTTGTGATTCCGAAGTACGATCGGAAGACGTCAAGGATCGGCAGGAACGGGATGTTGCGGCCGTGGGCCACGGCCCTTCCTTCGAATACGCGCATACCCTTGGCGCGGCAGCGTTCGAGGAATTCGAAGCAGAGGCGGCTCTTGCCCGTGCCCGCTTCGGCGACGACGCCGATGACCTGGCCGTTGCCCGCTGCCGTTTGCTCAAGCGCGTCTTCGAGGGTGCGCAGATCGGCGGCGCGGCCGACGAAGCGGCTTAGGCCGCGCGAGCGCGAAACATCGAAGCGAGTGCGCGACGTGCCCATGCCGTTCAGGCGATGGACGTGCATCGGGTTGGCGACACCCTTCACGCGGAACTCGCCAAGATCCTCGATGTCGAAGTATCCGCGTACGAGTGCTGCGGTGTTTGCGCTGACGAAGCACGTGTTCGGCTCGGCGAGATTTTCCATCCGCTGCGCCAGACCCACCGTGTGGCCTTGTGCGGTGTAATCCATGCGCAGATCGTCGCCTATGTTGCCGACGACGACTTCGCCGGAGTTCAGGCCCATGCGGGTTGAGAAGCTCAGGCCGTGTTCGCGCTTGAGCTCCGTCGCATAGCGGGCGATCTCATCTTTCAGGTGTAGCGCCGCGTAGCAGGCGCGCTGGGCATGGTCCTCATGGGCGATCGGCGCTCCGAAGAGGGCCATGATGCCGTCGCCGGTGAACTTGTCGACGAAACCTTCGAAGCGTTCGACGCCTTCGGTGAGGATGTTAAAGAACCGCGACATGATGCGCGAGAAAGCCTCGGGGTCGAGGGCTTCGGCCAACTCCATCGAACCCTTCACGTCGGCGAAGAGAACCGTCACCTGCTTGCGCTCACCCTCAACCGCCGCCTTCGACTGGCGGATTTTGTCGGCGAGGTGTTTCGGGGTTTCGCGGGTTGTCGGTGCGGCTGGTACTGGGGGCGTTGTGCCGATCTTTGCGCCGCACTCGCCACAGAACGACTCGCCCATCTGGTTGGCGGCTCCGCACGATGTGCATTTGATGGCCAGGCGCGCGCCGCAGCCGGAACAGAATTTCCGTCCTTCGCGATTGTCAACATTGCATGACTGGCATTTCATCTGATCAGGCACCCAGTTCTTTACGCAGTCGCGCGGACTGAAGTGGTGCACCCATGTCGTCATATTGCTTCAAGGCCGCGTTGTAGCAGATTGATGCCGCGTTCCTGTCGCCGCGTTGCAGCGCCAAATGTGCGCGACATTCGTGCAGTTCGGGAAGGTAGACGTTGATCCCGAAGTCGTCCGTCAGCGACTGCGCCCGAGCGAGCGACACTTCCGCACGAGCAAGTTCCTGTTCGCCGCCGCGTGCTAGAAGCGAGCGGATCAATGCGAGGTGTCCGCGGATTTCATCGAACCGGGAAGGCTGTGCACGTGCGGCTTCTATCGACAGCATTCCCTGCCGTTCGGCGCCGGCAATGTCACCTTGTCCAAGAAGCGCGAGTGCGAGTTCCGAGCGGACCCACCCTTCAAACTCGCGATTGGCGCCAGCCAGAGCCAGTTCAACGGCCTCACCGGAGGCTGCGACCGCAGCATCCCAGCGCTGCTCAAGACGGCACGCAGCTCCATGTGCAGCTACGCCCACCATCCGAGACTGCGCGGTCGCTGACCTCTCGCTTGAAGCCAATGCGGTGGTTGCATAGGCGCGCGCTGCTTGCGCGTTCGCGCAGGCGACTGCGAGTTCCGAATGAGGCAGTCCAAGCCAGGTCAGGATTTCGAAGTCACCCCACTTGCGTGCAAGAGCTTCGGCGGTTTCAAGGGCGGCCTTGCTCTCCTTCAGGCGCCCGCTCCTGACCAGGATCCAGGCGTACACGTCGAGTAACCCGAGATAGGGGCTGTACCCCGAGTAAGCCTTGCCAAGTTCCGGATCAGCCGGCAGATGCTCGAAGGCCCACTCGCACGAATTCAGCCCTTCCCTTAGACGGCCTGCGAGCACACAGCCGAAACCGAAGAAGGCGCGCTGGGCGATCTGCAGGCCCAGATTGTCGGTCTGTTCTGCAAGACGAATGGCCTCCTTCGCATAGCGGTAGTATTCATCCGACTGTCCTTCGACAAGTCCGAGGAAACATCCATAGATGCCGTTCAGCGCAGCTTGCGCCGTGAGGTCGTGCGAGGCATCAGCTAGCTTCAGGCCCTCTTCGAAAACATCCGTGATCTTTTCCTTCGGCGTGCCCAGGCGCCAGCTCAGTCCGAGGGCACCCATGCATGCGGTCACGCCAAGCTTGATTGTCTCAGCCGTTTGCGGTGCTTCATGCAGCAGACGACGTGCGCTCTGCCAGTGGCGCAGGGCTTCGGTGGCGTTGGTTATCCCGGCCCATTCAGCGGCGCGGGCGTGCCAGCGTGCCGAAATCAATGGCTCTCCTGCCTGTTCCCAGTGATGGGCCAGCAGTGCCGCGCTCTCGTCAGGCCGGTCGGCCATGCCACGTTCCATAGCGCGCGCGACGTCTGCATGGATGTGGCGCCGGCGCTCCTGCAGCAGGGACCCAAGCGCAACTTCCTGTGTCAGCGGATGCTTGAAGGCATATTCGACGACCGGGTAAAGCGACTGTTCGTGGATGAATTCCGCGCGACGAAGGGCGGCCAGTCCCGATTTCAACTCATCACGTGACAGCGAGGCAACTGCAGCCAGCAGCGGTTCCTGAAAGTCCTTGCCGATGACCGAGGCAGTCTGCAGCAAGCGCTTGTCGCGCTCTGCCAGGCGATCGATACGTGCGGCCAGCACGGACTTCACGTTCGACGGCACGTCCAGACGATCTATCGGCGTTACAAGTCTGATTTGTCCGCGCGCGCCCTGAAGGTGGCCGGTCTCCAGAAGGTTCTGCGTCACTTCTTCGATGAAGAACGGGTTGCCGCTTGTTCGTGCGTGGATCGGTTTGGTCAGAGTCGCAATGCTGGGATCATCGCCCAGGAGACTTGCGAGGAGTTCGCCTGATGAGCGCTCGTCGAGTGGCGTCAGCGGGATCTGTCGGTACCAGGACTTCTGCATCCAGTCGGCGCGGTATTCGGGGCGGAAGTTCAGTAGCAGCAGGCTGTGTGCGCCTTCACGGGCATCGACCATATGTTCAAGGAACTCCGCGCTCGCAGCATCGAGCCAGTGCAGGTCTTCGATCATGGTGACCGCTGGCTGCTTTGCGCTGGCACTTCGTATGATTTGTCGTATCACGCCGACGAGTTGCCTTTGGCGCGCGTCAGGGTCGAGTTTTGGTGCCGGATTTTGAGGGTCACCGACCGCGAGAAACTCGCATACCAGGGGCAGTGTTTCTGCAAACGCAGGACCCAGGCTTTCGATATGCCTGGCGATCTTAACGCGCGACGATCGGTCGTCATCTTCTGCGCTAATGTCGAAGTAGGAGCGGAACACGTCTAGGATCGGCAGGAAGGGTATGTTGCGGCCGTGGGCCACGGCACGGCCCTCGAACACCCGCATGCCCTTGGCGCGGCAGCGTTCGAGGAATTCGAAGCAGAGGCGGCTTTTGCCGGTGCCCGCTTCGGCGACGACGCCGATGACCTGGCCGTTGCCCGCTGCCGTTTGCTCAAGCGCGTCTTCGAGGGTGCGCAGATCGGCGGCGCGGCCGACGAAGCGGCTTAGGCCGCGCGAGCGCGAAACATCGAAGCGAGTGCGCGACGTGCCCATGCCGTTCAGGCGATGGACGTGCATCGGGTTGGCGACACCCTTCACGCGGAACTCGCCAAGATCCTCGATGTCGAAGTATCCGCGTACGAGTGCTGCGGTGTTTGCGCTGACGAAGCACGTGTTCGGCTCGGCGAGATTTTCCATCCGCTGCGCCAGACCCACCGTGTGGCCTTGTGCGGTGTAATCCATGCGCAGATCGTCGCCTATGTTGCCGACGACGACTTCGCCGGAGTTCAGGCCCATGCGGGTTGAGAAGCTCAGGCCGTGTTCGCGCTTGAGCTCCGTCGCATAGCGGGCGATCTCATCTTTCAGGTGTAGCGCCGCGTAGCAGGCGCGCTGGGCATGGTCCTCATGGGCGATCGGCGCTCCGAAGAGGGCCATGATGCCGTCGCCGGTGAACTTGTCGACGAAACCTTCGAAGCGTTCGACGCCTTCGGTGAGGATGTTAAAGAACCGCGACATGATGCGCGAGAAAGCCTCGGGGTCGAGGGCTTCGGCCAACTCCATCGAACCCTTCACGTCGGCGAAGAGAACCGTCACCTGCTTGCGCTCACCCTCAACCGCCGCCTTCGACTGGCGGATTTTGTCGGCGAGGTGTTTCGGGGTTTCGCGGGTTGTCGGTGCGGCTGGTGGGGCGCCATCAGCCTTCGCGCCGCATTCGTCGCAGAACTTCGCGGTTGGGCGGAGTTCACAGCCACAGCTTGCGCAGGCGCGCTTCAGCGGCGCTGCACATTCCTCGCAAAACTTTGCGCCGGGGCGGTTGTTGTGGCTGCAAGCAGCGCAAATCATCCGTTGTCCGATCTCGCTGCAGTCGACAGACAGCGCCATGCGCGCTTGCGCGTGAGTAATGGCGTCGGGGCATCGACGGCATCGATGCGGCCGGCACAAGTGGCGTCTCGCCGGCCGGTGGGGAGATAGCTTTCCATGCGCGCACTCTAGGCGACGCGCTTGGGAAATGCGAAGGCGGGTTATTCGCCGTTCGCTACGGGTTCGTTGAGGATGGGGCGCGGGGTGGCGGGGGCGGTGCCCGGCTGCGTCACGCGGCTATGCGCGAGAATGCGGTCGATCAGAAGATCTTTCTTCGAGAAGCAACCGAGGCCCGCGAGCGGATCGTTCTCGACGCTGTCGATCAGCGCGCGAACGGATTCTCTGGTCATCGTCGGTGTGACAGCCATGGCTCGTTCCCCAAACATGTAAGCGGGCGAGCGCCAATGATTCCCGAGATCGCCGCCGGTTGTCCACGACGGCAATGCTGCGTGGTAAATGCGTTTGGTTAGCGCCGCGGCGCCATTGCGTGCGCGCCAAGGGCGGCGGCCGTCAGTGCGGAAAGGATCGCCATATTGTACCAGGCGACAGGCGCACCAGTGAGTTCGTTGAGGCGAATGGCGGTGAAGCCGGCGACTCCGAACGCGATCCAATAGGTGGCTGCGACGAGCGTCGCCGCTCCGCGAACGCCCTGGCGCATGGGCCCCATAATTACGTAGCCGCCGAGGAGGCCCAGACCGATCGAAGCGCCGCCGATCAGCTTCATCAACGCGAAGTAGAGCGGGCGCACTTTCTCCAAGGCGTCGGGCGGCACGGCCGCCGCGTGAAACCAGAGCAGGTCGTTGACGTTGGCGTAGAGCAAGCCGAACGCGACGAGAAACGCGCTGACGGCAAGGAAGAGGATGATGCTGGTCCATTGAAGGTAGGTTTGCATGGGGTAGCCTCCGAGTTGGTGCGAAGGTACCTGAACCTCGGCAGTGTCTTCCAATGCCCGGCTTGCATCGAGTCGATATGCAAAGGCCCGCCGGAGAGGCGGGCCCTTAACTTTCTAAGGTGTATTGGCGGCCTATTCCGCGGCCGCGAGGCCCATGGGGGTGCGGCCTTGGCCGCCGTTCAGTTGCATCAGGTATTTGATGCCCTCTTCGGCGATGTCGTCGCCGACCATGCGGTCGCCTTCTTTGTGCAGTTCGGCCATGTCGACGAAGGCGGCATAGGTGCCGCGCGTGCGGTCGGTGATGATGCCGGCCTTTAGAAGCGTCTTGATCAAGACGCGGAAGATGTTGGTCGAGTCCTTCAAACGCTCGCGCACGCGGGCGTTCGTGAACGCTTCGCGGAAGGCGCCTTGCGCCCATTCCCAATCGATGCCGAATTCGGCGTAGATCGGCTTCTTCTGTTCGGGGCTGCCGAGGTTGAAGAGGAGTCCGGTGAAGACCTGCGCGGCCCAATCTTCTATCAGGTTGCGCTCTTCCTCCCTCAGATGCGGGATCGTGCGGTCGGCCCAGATCTTGCCGAACTTGTGGTGGAAGGCCTCGTCCGTCATCACGAGCTGGCAGAGGCGCTTCAACAGGGGATCGTGCGTGTACTGATAGTTCGTCGCGAAGGCGCCCATGGCGAGCCCTTCGACCAGCATTTGCATGCCGACGAGCTTTTTCCAGACGAACGGCGAGAGCACCATCTCGGTCAGGAGACCGCCAAGCGCCGGCCCGACCGGCAGCGGCTTGCCCCAACGCGACTTGATGTACATGGCAAAGCCGGTGACGTGGCGGGCCTCTTCGCGCGTTTGGTTGGCGGCGTATTCCTGGGCGCCCGGATCGCGCAGCACGTGGCAGAGCGAGGCCGAGAGCGAGAGCGCGCCTTGCTCGCCGTGCAGGATCGAAGACAGCCCCCAACGCATGGAGCTGTTGACGAGCCTGATCTTCTGTTTCTCGTCGAGGCGCTGGCCGATCTCGGTTTGCAGATCGAGATTCAGCCAGGGCGGCATCATGTACTCGTTCTCCATGTCGAAGGGCGTGGAGAAGTCGATGTATTTCTTGTCGAGCGGATCCCAAAAGTGGTCGTGGGTGGCCGAGATGATCTTGTCGAACGCGGTCGAGCGCGCGTTGTAGCGATCGACGTCCATCATCGACGGGAAGTCTTCGGGCGCGACGGCGTCGTAGGCGATGTCCTTGGTGATATTCCCCACTGGTCTTCTCCGTTGCTATTATTCGGCGGCGATGCTGGAAGGCGTGCGCAGGATTTTGCCGCCGTTCAACTGCATCAGATATTTGATCCCTTCTTCGGCGATGTCGTCGCCGACCATGCGGTCGCCTTCGGCGTGCAACTCGGCCATATCGATATAGGCGGCGTAGTTGTTGCGCGTGCGATCGGTGATGATTCCGGCTTTCAGCAGCGTCTTGATCAGGACGCGAAAAATGTTCGTCGCGTCCTGCAGTTCCTTGCGGATCTCCGCGTCGGTCAGCGCTTCCATGAAGGCCTGTTGCACCCAGATGGGGTCGAGGCCGAGTTCGCGATAGATCCAGCCCTTTTGATCGGGGCTCGCCAGATTGAAAAGCAGAACTTGGAACACTTCCCAAGCCCAGTCTTCGATCTTTTCCGCTTCGCCTCTGGAGAGATGCGGGATCGTGCGGTCAGCCCAAATCTTTCCGAACTTGTGGTGGAAGGCCTCATCCGTCATCACGAGTTGGCAGAGCTTCACCATCAAGGGGTCGTTGCCCTTTTGATAGAAGGTCGCGAACGCGCCCATCGCGAGACCTTCGACCAGCATCTGCATGCCCACGAGTTTCTTCCAGACAAACGGCGAGAGCACGAGTTCATTGAGCAACGCACCTAAGGCCGGGCCGACTGGCGCGGGCTTGCCCCAACGGGCGTGGATGTATTTCGCAAATCCGGTGACGTGGCGGGCTTCTTCGCGGGTTTGGTTGGCAGCGTACTCTTGTGCGCCCGGATCGCGCAGGATGTGGCAGAGCGAGGCCGAGAGCGAGAGCGCGCCTTGCTCGCCGTGCAGAATGCTTGAGAATGACCAGAGCGTGTTCAAGTTCGTGAGCTTGATCTTGCCGCGCTCATCCAGCTTGTCACCGACGGCGGTCCGCAGTTCGGTCATCAGGGCGGGATCGACCATGTAGTCCTTCTCGATATCGAAGGGCTCCGAGAAGTCGATGTATTTCTTGTCGAGCGGATCCCAGAAGTGGTCGTGGGTGGCCGAGATGATCTTGTCGAACGCCGTCGTTCGGTCGTTGTAGCGGTTCACCTCCATCATCGACGCGAAATCGGTCGGATCGACGGCGTTGTAGGCCGGGTCCTTGGTGATGTTCGTGAGTTGGGTCATCGGGGCACGCCTCGGTTGCTCGGGTCGCCACGATGGTAGGCACAAAAGCTGACGATTCAAGAAAAAGATGACGCAGCCGTCATAGGACGACCGCGTCGCGACCTGTCAGAGGTTGTTGCGGCTGCTTATTGTTGCGCTGCACCATCAGCCGGGAGGGGGACATCGATTTCGGCTTCGAGGGGTGTGCGGGACTGGGTGCGGATGCCGGCCTCGCCGAAGACAAGCAGCTTGTCGCCGTCCTCGGCCACCGCGTTCAGACCCTTGCGGTCGGGGCGGTAGGTCAGCGTGAAGACCTTGCCGTCGGGCGAGTACAGGACCTGCCCGCCCAGCCCCACAAACACAAAGCTGCCGTCGGCCAGCTGAACGCCCTGCGCAATCGATTGGTCGGCGCCGCGCGTGTCCAGCTTCGTCCAGGTCGTGCCCTTGTCGGTCGAGTGCCAGATGTTGCCGCGCATGCCGGTCAGATAGATCGAGCCGTCCTTGGCGGTCAGGCCGCCCCAGAACGAGCCCGCATAACCGGTCAAGATCTTCGTCCAGGTCGCGCCGCCGTCCTGCGAGCGGTAGACCGCGCCCGCCTCAGCCGCCACGAACAACGTGTTCGCATCGGGGCCGGCAAAGATCTGGTTCAAGTGGTTCTCATCGCCGGTCGCGGCCGCATACGGATCGGCGGCCGCACCGGGCTTGGGCGTGGCCGGGGCCGCACCCTCGGGGATCAGCGTCTTGCGCTCGACCCAGGTCTTGCCGCCGTCCTTCGTCTCGGTCGTGTAGTTGAACGCGCCCACCGCCAGGCCGTTCATCGCGTCCTTGAAGTACACCGACAGCAGCGCGTTGTCGCTCGCCCCGCCGCCCGCCTGCTTCACCCAGGTCTCGCCGCCATCCTCGGTGTGCAGAACCAGCGTGTCGTGGCCCACGGCCCAGCCTTGCTTGTCGTCGATAAAGTGCACCGCCGTCAGCGTCACGATCGTGGGCACCTTCTGCGCCTGGCGCCAGGTCTTGCCCTCGTCGTCCGACAAGACGATGTCGCCGTACTCGCCCACCGCCACAATCCGGTTGCCCGCCCGCGCCACGCCCAACAGCAGCGCCTCGGTCACGAACTTCGACTTCACAGCCTCGCTGCTCGTCGGCGGCGCCACAATCGACAACGCCACAGGCGCTAGAGCGGCCGACAAGGCGGCTGCGGCGGCTGCGACTACGAGCTTCGACGATAAACGCATGAGACTAACCCTCGGGATCAGGTATCAGGGATCAGGGATCAGGGATCAGAAGGTTTGGGATCTGATTCCTGATCCCTGATACCTGATCCCTGAAAAAAGGGCCGGCCCCCGCATTCGGAGACCGGCCCGCACTCACTTAGCCTTCAGGCCGCCGCCAATTAGCGGACGCCCAGCGAACGAATGGCTTCCGGCGTGTAACGCGCTTCGTTGAGTTCGTCGGCAAAGTAGTTCACCGGCGGCTCTTCCGCACGCATCGACAAGGCCAGATAACGACCCGACAACACGTCGTAAACGGTTTCCATCGCCGCCGTGCCACAGTGCGGAACGTGATAGGCGTTCACCACCGGCAGTTCCTGAACGCGCCACAGCTGACCACGGCCGTCATAGTTCTCGGCCGTTTGGATCGTCTTGCTGTCTTCGTCCATGTACATCACGCGACGCGCGTAAACGTGACGCGTGCCCGCCTTCAACTTCGCCTCAACCACGTGAACGCGGTGCGGCTCGTAACGGATCACGTCCTGGTTCAAGTGCGACGGCTTGACCATGTCCGCGTACTTCGTATGCAGAATGTCATACGAGTTGTACGGCACGAACTTCACCTGACGGTCCTTCAGCGTCCAGGTGTAACGGTCCAACGCACCGTTGAAGCCGTCAAACGCGTCCGACGTCGACATCGCGTCCGTGTTCGTGCCCGGGTTGTCGTAGGCAATGTCAGGCGCGCGGCGGACGCGGCGCGTACCAGGCGAATACGCCCAGGCCTTGCGCGGCTCAACCGCCGAGTTGATCGACTCGTGCACCAAGATCACGTTGCCGGCCAAACGGGCCGGGGCGATCGTGTTGGCGATGTAGAGCAAGCCGATGTTGTTCAACTCGTCCGACGACTTCACCGCCGGGTTCGCGTAACGGAAGATCGCTTCGTCTTGAACCGAGATCAGGTTGTACGAGCCGTTCGATTGAACCGGCGCCGCCGCAAACTGACGCGTCGTCTTGTAGCCGCGGTACGAGAACCGCTTGTCCATGATCAGTTCCATGGCGTTGTTCGGAATCGGGAACGGCGTGCCGACAACGAAGTTGTTGATGCCGTCGCCATCCGGCGTCAGCGTCGCATTCGCCGCGTTCGCCTTGATCGCCGCGTACACATACTCAGGCAGCGCGCACGTCCGGCGCGACTGGTAGACCTTCATCTTGTACGAGCTGTACTTCTTCAGAAGCGCCTTGTAGCCGTCCGTCAGATACTGGTCGTACTGACCCGCGTTCGCGCCCGTCACCGTGAACTTCACCGCATCGCCCGAAAACGGGTTCGGCAGCTGGTCCTTCTTCGGGTCAAACTTCACACCCGCCGGCGGCGCCGACAAGCCGCCATCCCACGCCGGCACCATCCCATCAGGCGTACCAGCCCGTTCCGACCCCATCGGCGTCAGATCCTTGCCCAAGCGGGCAACCTGGTCCGGCGACGACTTCGCCCAAGCCGAGCCGGTCAACATGACCGCTACCGCCGAGGCCAATAACAACACCTTCCGATTCATCACTCCATTCCTCCACTTATCCAAGGTCCGTTCGGCGGCCCGATTTTCAAGACAAGAACGCGCCCCGGTTTAGAACCGGGGCGCGCGCTGCGATGCTTAGAACGTGTAGCTGGCGGTGAACGACGCGAAGTCCGTGTCTTTGGCCTTGTTCATGATGTGGCCGCCGAAGAAGTTCGAGTAGCTCGCGCCCAAGCGGAAGTTGTTGTTGAGCGTGCCCGTTACGCTGAGGCCGATCGATTGGCGATCTTCCAGATAGTTGCTGTACGGGGCGGGCGTGGCGCCGGAGAAGTCGTACGAGTAAACGATCTGAGGTGCCACAAGGAAGCCCGTGTTGAAGGCGTTGCTGTATTCCCAGCGGAGCAACGCCACCAGCCCACCGGACAGGTCCGTCGGACGGCATTGCTTGCTGGTCTTCTTGTCGAGAGCGAGCAGTCCGCCGATCGGCAAGTCGGTGCCTTGGCAGCCGATGTTCTGGTACTGGATCTTGCGCCGATTCTGCACTGTGACCGCGTTGAGGTACGACGGTGTGGGCGTCTTATCAATCCACGTATCTTCGACGCCCGGCACATAGACCATGCCAACTTCCGTCACGAGGACAGCCGTGTCGGCGCCCATGTCGGCAACCCACCACTCAGAACCGGTGAACGTCGCCGTCGTACCAATTTGAGCGGTCGCCATTTCATTGTCGAAATAGCCCTTGATGTTGCCCGAACCGCCGCAGCGCGGGTCAGCGCCGGTACCGTCCGGCGTCAAGAGGAGACGCAGTGACCGAACGCCGCCGAGGTCCGTGCTCGCCCCGGTCGCCACTTCAAGCGCGCAGCGATTCACGCCGGCCGCGATCGTCAACGAGTCGGTGTCGACTTGGAACGGGGCATTCGGACGGTACGTAAAGTCACCCTGCACACCCCAACCGAAAATGGTCGAGTTGAAGCTGAGACCGAAGACGTCAATGTTCTCCGGGTACTCAACAAACAACTCGGTGTCTTGGTTGAGCGTTACCGTTTCCGCGCCCAGCATCGGGATGACCGCGAGCCCACCAGTCGTAGCGAATTCAGACTGCATGAAGTGCAGAGCGCAGTTCAAGCGCAACGCATTTCCAACTGTCTTGAAGCTGCCGCCCGGCCCCGCGACCAATGCAAATCCAGGGGCAAGGTTTTGCAACGCTGTGTCCGTGGATCCGTTGAGCAAGTCATGCGGGTCCGCGATAAGCGTTTGATCGATGTCCGTGCCATTGGCGGCTAGGGCAATGCCTCTAACGCCAGCGATCGTGGCGCCGGCCGTGGCCGCCGCGTTGGTCGGATTGGTGATTAGCGTGGAATAACCGCAGCCGTTAGGCCCAGCGGCCGAAGAGAACGAGGTGCCTTGGTTTTGACCAAAAGTCGAGTGACCCAACACACCGCTGGCAGCGGTTCGATAGGAAACCAGTGGCAAGCGGCTGGCATAATTTTGGAAGTAGAAGCCGAACTCCGTCCCTTCCGCCCAATCCGCCAAGTAACGGAACGAAATACCATAGTCGCCAGTCTCGTCCGCGAAACGATCGTTTCCGCGCTCAATGATTCCGTTGGTTTCCAGCGTCGAGCCGGTTGCAGCATTAATTAGGCTGAGTTTCTGCGTCTCGGCGAGGCCCTGCGCGAACTTCACGGTCGCGGCTACCAGCGGGCTATCGCTGCACTCCAGCCTGCCCGCCGTCGACAAGGTCGGGTCGGGCAGCAGGCCCGATCCCACGTTCGCGGGAACGTACGGTGCCTGGACCCGAGCCGTTGCGCCGGTCGCAGCACAGTTCCGGCGCTCGCCGGAGAGCGGGCTCCCCGAAATGAACGAGTATCGATTGATATTGCCGCCGGCGCCGCTGCCGAGCGTGACAACGTCCGACCCCGCGAACGGCGTGCCCGAAGGATCGATCTCAATCGGATCCCAGCCCAGCGCGTAATAGCCGGTGACGGACACATCGAACGGCAGCGAAACCGAAACGAGGGCGGCGGCGACAGGAACGAGCGCTTCCTTGATTTCCGAACCTGGACGGCGAATAGCGGCGACGTCGATTGGATTGAAGACGTTATTGCCGCCTTGGATGAACGTGCTTTCGCCCCAGTTGATCACCTGCTTGCCGACGCGCACGTTCACCGGATTGCCGAGGACGCTGTAGTCCGCAGAAATAAACGCGTCGAGAAGTTCGTAGTTGCGGCCGACGTCGCCGAGCGCCGCGTCGGTCAATTCAGACCGCGCACCTACGTTCTTGTCGTTCAACACCGCATCGTAGAAGCCGACCGCGCGAACAAATACCTTGTAATTGTTCCAGCTGACTTGAAGGTCGTGCGAAGCCTTGACGTTGCCGCCGATCAGATCGCCCGTGTCGAAGTTCAAGCGGCCGTCGTCGCCGTTGATGCTGCCGGAGTAGATACCGGGATTGTTTGTAATCCTCTGGCTGCCGGTGTTTGGAATGAGTCCAACGCCACAAAACACGACATCCGAGCAAAGACTGATCCGCGGGCCGGAAGTGACCACAACGCCAAGTTCGCGCGGATCCTGCGGGCCACCATTGCCTTCAGGAAGGAACGCCGTGTTGCGCGCCGCTGTGCGAACACTCGCGCCCATCGACACCGTCGTATCCAACGTGATTTGCACATTGCCGAACTTTGTCTCGTATGCCTGAGCTGTCGACACGCAGAGCAGCGCGAGTGCGGCCGCAGATCCCAACAATCCGGTGCGCACCGCTTTAGTTTTCGTCATGACGCAATTCCCTCCTGACCCACCATTTAAGTTTCTGGCTGTCGACAGGGAAAAAACGGGCATTGTCATACCCTTGGCCCCCATCTCTAGCACCCCGCGCTAAGAGCACACGTCTAGGCTGCACAAGTCAATGACGGTTTGACAAAGGGGTCACAGGTTGCCTGGAAGTGAGGCAGATTCGCCACGCTTTTGCCTGCGGTCGCGGCGGTGGGGCCAAGAAACTGGCTCATTTGCTGGACTTGCTTGTCCGCCTCGACTCAACCCTTGTTGCGCCGCACTGGGGCCGCATTTCTGCGGCGGAGTGGCGAAATGAGGACGATCCGCTTCATTTTGCTGTTTGCCTGCTTAGGGTTGGTCGCCGCCTGCGATGCCGCGCCGGAGATTCCGCAGACGCTCAAGTCGGCGGCGAACGCTGTTCTGGGGCCGCCGCCCGATCCGGCGGTCAACAGGGACTGGAAGAATGGTCGGCTGGGGTTCGGGTTGCGTCTGGCCGCCGCTGCCGAGGAACGGGCGACGCATTCGGTGACTTACGACGCGGCCTATGAGCGGATTCCATATCCGAACGGGGATGTGGCGCCGGAGAAGGGCGTTTGCGCCGACGAGATCGTGCGCGCGTACCGGTTGCTCGGCATCGATCTGCAGAAGTTGGTGCACGAGGACATGAAGCGCGCGTTTGCGGTTTACCCGAAGCGTTGGGGATTGAAGGCACCGGATGCGAACATCGATCATCGCAGGGTGCCGAACCTAGCTACGTTCTTCAAACGGCATGGCACGTCGCTGACCATCAGCGACAAGGGCGACGACTACAAGCCGGGCGATGTCGTGGCGTGGGCTTTGGCGGACGGCCGGCCGCATATTGGGATGGTGACGGAGCGGCGCTCCAGCGACGGGAAGCGGCCCTTGGTCATGCACAATATCGGCTGGGGGCCGCAGATCGAAGATATGCTCTTTGGGCTGACGATCACCGGGCACTACCGCTATCACGGAACGGATTCGGCGCGCCCTTCTTGACGAGGAAGCGCACTGCTTCGGCGAGCGAGCGCGAGTCGGCGACCGCATCATGCAACACGCCTTGCGAAACGGCGCCGACATGTTTGGCCAGCATGCCGGAGTGAATGCCGGCGAGCGGAACGCCAACGGTCAACAGCCATTCCTTCAGATTCGTCGACTTGCGGTCGGGCCAAAGGTTTGGCCGCCCAAGCAGCGCTGCGTTCTCTGCGATGATGAGATCGTCGCGGCCATAGCTGTGCAGCGAACGATCGCAGGCGAAGGTCAAGAATTCTCCGATACCGGTTGCGAGATCGACACCTTCGCTCGCTAAACGTTCGTTCGTGATGCGCGTGAGGTCGATCAGATAATCGGAGAGGATCGGGTTCTTCAGGGGTTTGATCAGCACCGAGAACGACGCGTTTTCCTTAAGCGTTGTCGCGTCGATGCGGACGGCGCCGATTTGTACGACTTCTTTGTATTCGCCCGGTCCGGTCCAGCCGCGCTCCATCGAACCTCTCCAGGCCGTGAACTCGGTGTCGAAGATGACGACTTCGTCAGGCATTTGGCCCTTGCTGCAGATGCGAATGGGTGTGGTTGCATGCACAGGCGCGATGGTGCAAGCCCTGGCATTAAGCGGACGCGAACGGGATTTGTGGCTAGTATCGCGCCGCTCTCCACCCGGCCGCGCGCTCGCTTGCGGCCTCTACTCGTTGGCCAGACATGACCGCTGCCTTGGAAGCCGATCCGCAAGGGTTCTCGCAGTTCGCCAAACATTTCTTCGCCGGTGCGGCGCCGGAAGACTTAACCGTTTTCTCGAAAGATATTCAGAGCGGCATCGCGCGCTTGTTCTGGCAGGCGGCGGAAGCGCGCAAGCCGGGCGAGATGTTCGTGCGCGTGTTTACGCCTGCGGCTTCGGTCGACGGATTCGCTGCGCCGGTGACGTTGCTCGCCACGATCAACGACGACAAGCCGTTTCTGGTCGACTCGATCTTGAGCGAACTCGGCGAGCGCGGGTTGAAGGTCAAGGCGGTGTTCCACCCGATCTTCAAGGTGAAGCGCGACGCGAACGGTGTGTTCCGCGGCTTCGTGTTCGACGGTTCGGAAGCGGCTTCCGAGAGTATGATTTGCGTGGCGGTCTCGCGGCTCGGCACGGCGGAGCGAATGCGGGCGGTCGAGGGCGGCGTCACGCAGGTGCTGCGCGACGTGCGCGTGGCGGTCGGCGATTGGAAGGCGACGCTGACGCGGCTTGACGAATCCATTGCGGAACTGTGGCAGAACCCACCGAAGATACCGAAAGACGAACTCGACGAGTCGCTCGCCTTCTTGCAGTGGCTGAAGCAGAACCACTTCACGTTTCTTGGCACGCGCGACTATGCGTTCGATCCGAAGGGCGACGGGCAGCTGACGCCGTTGCATGAGACCGGACTTGGGTTGTTGCGCGATCCGGAGCGGCGGGTGATCCGGCGCGGCCAAGACCGCGCGACGATGACGCCGGAAGTGCGCGCTTTCATGATGCAGCCGTCGCCGCTGATCGTCACGAAGTCGCTGGAGAAATCGCCGGTGCACCGGCGGGTGCAAGAGGACTATATCGGCGTCAAGCGCTTCGACAAGGCCGGGAATCTGGTCGGCGAGCGGCGTTTCATTGGGCTGTTCACGTCGACCGCCTATCACGATAGCCCGCGCGAGATTCCGTTCTTGCGCCGGAAGGTGGCGAACGTGATGGCGCAGTCGGGCTTTGCGAAGGGAAGCCACAACGCGAAGGCGCTGGCCGTCGTGCTTGAAAACCTTCCGCGCGACGAACTCTTTCAGGTGTCGGAGGCGGATCTATTGAAGATGGGGCCGGCGCTCGCCTATTTGGGCGATCGACCGGACACCAACGTGTTTATTCGCTTCGATACGTTCGAGCGGTTTGCCTCCGTGCATGTGTACTTTCCGGCGGACAAGTTCCGTGGCGGGTTGATGCGGGCGCTCGGCGGGATTTTGACCGATGCTTTGGGCGGGCAAGTGACCAGCGCCTATCCGCACACCGAAGAAGGGCAGATGGCGCGGATCCACTTTATGATCGTGTTTCCCGATCGCAGGCCCGCTTCGTACGATCACGACGCGTTGAAAGCGCGGTTGACCCAGGCGGTCAGACTTTGGAGCGATGACTTTGCCGATGCGCTGACGCAATCGATGGCGCCCGAGCACGCGGACGCGATCTTTGCGCAGTATGCCGGCGCGTTCTCGGAAGCCTATCGCGAGGCGTTCGGGCCGGCGGAAGCGATCCTCGATATCGGCAAGATCGAAGAGGTCGCGACCGCGGGTGCCGGTGCGCTGGCGCTGCGTTCGTCGGGCGGTAAGGACCCGAGCGACGGCGTGATCCACTTCAAGATTTATCACGCCGGTGAGGTGATCGAGCTTTCGGACTTGCTGCCGGTCTTGGAAGACTTTGGGCTGCGCGTGATCGAAGAGGTGAACTACCCAGTCAAACGGGCCAGCGTGCCGGTCACTATCCACGACCTCAAGCTCAGAGGGCAGCTTACGCCCGAGCGCGAGGCTTCGATGCGCTTGTTCGAGGATGCGTTCCTAACGGTTTGGAGCGGCGGCGCGGAGAGCGACCGGTTCAACCGGTTGATCCTGTTTGCGGACCTGCCGTGGCGCGATGTGGCGATGCTGCGGTCGGTCGCGAAGTATCTGCGGCAAGCGACATTCGGCGCGAGCCAAGCCTTGATGGAAGAGGCGCTGGCGCGCAATCCGCGGATCGCGGGGGCTTTGGTGCGTCTGTTCAAGGCGCGGTTCGATCTGGCGACCGCACACCGCGTGCAGCTTGAGGCGAAGATCAACGGCGAGATCGACGAGGCGCTGGCCAAGGTGCCGAGCCTCGACGACGATCGTATCGTGCGCCGCTTCCGCAATGTCATTCAATCGATGTTGCGCACGAACTTCTTCCAGAAGGGCAAGCCGTCAATCGCGTTCAAAATCGACAGTTCGAAGATCGAGGAGCTGCCATTGCCGCGGCCGATGTTCGAGATTTTCGTCTATTCACCGGAGGTCGAAGGCGTGCATCTGCGCTTCGGCAAGGTCGCGCGCGGCGGACTGCGCTGGTCGGACCGGCGCGAAGATTTCCGCACCGAGGTGCTGGGACTCGTGAAGGCGCAGCAGGTCAAGAACGCGGTGATCGTGCCGGTCGGCTCGAAGGGTGGGTTCTATCCGAAAAAGTTGCCGCCGCCGTCGAACCGCGAAGCGTGGATGAACGGCGGTATTGCGGCCTACAAGACCTTCATCGCCTCGCTGCTGGACATGACGGACAACATCGCGCCGGACGGCAAGATCGTGCCGCCGGTCGATGTGGTGCGACACGATCCGGACGATCCCTATCTCGTCGTTGCGGCGGACAAGGGGACGGCCACGTTCTCCGACATCGCGAACGGGATTTCGAAGGACTACGGCTTCTGGCTCGGCGATGCGTTCGCGAGCGGCGGGTCGGCGGGCTACGACCATAAGAAGATGGGCATCACGGCCAAGGGCGCGTGGGAGACCGTCAAGCGTCACTTCCGCGAGATCGGCACCGACATTCAGACGACGCCGTTCACGGTGGTGGGCGTCGGCGATATGTCGGGCGACGTGTTCGGCAACGGGATGTTGCTCTCGAAGGCAACGAAGCTGGTCGCGGCGTTCGACCACCGCGACATTTTCCTCGATCCCTCGCCCGATCCCGCGGTGAGTTTTGCGGAGCGGCAGCGGGTCTTCAATCTGCCGCGCTCGTCTTGGGCGGACTACGACCAAGCGAAGATCTCAAAGGGCGGCGGCGTTTATTCGCGCTCGATGAAGAAGATCCCGTTGTCGCCGGAAGTGAAGGCGTTGACGGGGTTGACTGCCGATCAGGCGGAGCCGGCGGAGCTGATGAAGGCGCTGCTCAAGGCGCAGGCCGATTTGCTGTGGTTCGGCGGCATTGGAACTTACGTGAAGTCGTCGGCGCAATCGCACGCGGATGTCGGCGACAAGGCGAACGATGCGCTTCGCGTCGATGGCAAGGAGATCCGCGCCAAGGTTGTAGGCGAGGGCGCCAATCTGGGCATGACGCAGGCCGGACGCATCGAGTACGCGCATGCCGGCGGACGGTTGAACACGGATGCCATCGACAACTCGGCCGGCGTCGATACGTCGGACCATGAGGTCAATCTGAAGATTCTGCTCAATGGCTCGATCGGTGCGGGCGAATTGAAGGCGGCCGATCGCGATCCGTTGCTCGTGCGGATGACGGATGAGGTCGGGCATTTGGTGCTCGCCGACAATTACAATCAGTCGCTGGCGCTGAGCGTGGCGCAGCTGGGCGGTGCGTGGGAGTCGGACGCCTACGGGCGCTTCATGCGGTCGCTCGAGCGCGAGGGACGGTTGAACCGCTCGGTCGAAGGCTTGCCGTCGAACGACAACCTGCGCGAGCGAGCAAACCGGAACGAGGGCCTGACGCGGCCGGAACTTGCGGTGCTGCTGGCTTATGCGAAGCTGCAGTTGTTCGATGAGTTGAACTCCTCGGCGCTGCCGGACGATCCGTTCTACGCGGGCACGTTGAAGGCCTACTTCCCGAGCGAGGCTGCGAAGTACGCCAAGGGCATGGGCCTGCACCGCCTGAAGCGCGAGATTGTGGCGACCGTGCTCACCAACGAGATGATCAATCGCGGCGGGCCCGTGTTCATGCACCGGCTAAAAGAAGCGAGCGCGGCGGAGGCCCCGGCCCTCGCCCGCGCCTACACGATCGCGTCTCAGGCGTTCGGCACCGACAAGCTGGTCGCGCGCATCAATGCGCTGGACAACAAGATTCCGGCCGAGGTGCAGCTGAAGATGCACGCGCGGCTGGCAATGCAATTGTTGCGGCAGACGCTTTGGTTCTTCCGGCATGTGCCGGCGACAACGCCGATCGCAGACGCGATCGCGCCCTATGCGCAAGGCATCGACAAGTTGCGCGGCACGTTCTCGACGCTGGTATCGGACGCCGAGGGCAAGGCGATTTCGGATTCGATTGCGGAGCTGCGCGCGGCCGGCGTGCCGGACGATTTGGCCGACGACATCGGCGCGCTGTCTGCTATCGGGGCGACGCCCGACATCACGCGGCTCTCGACGGAAACGAAGAAGCCGCTCGACATGGTGGCGGGCGCCTATTTCGCGGCGGCGCGCACGATCGGCGTCGACCGGCTGAGGCTTGCGGCAGAACGGATGAACCTGCCGGAGCACTGGGATCGCTTGGCGGTCAGACGCTTGATCGACGATCTCTTCGTGCACCAACGCGAACTGGCGGCGCGCGCGCTTAGCAACGGCACGACCGGCGACAATCGCAAGGCGGGCAATGCCGCCGTCGATACGTGGGCGCAAGGGCACCGCGAGCAGGTCGACCGCGTCGGCACGCTGATCGGCGACTTGGAGCGCTCCGGCACGTTCACGGTGGCGAGGCTGACCTTGGCGGCGAGCCAGATTCGGGATTTGTTGGCGTAGTCAGGGATCAGGAAATCAGGAATCAGGGATCTGGGATCTGGGATCTGGGATCAGGGATCAGGGATCAGCCGAATTTGAGAACGACGGCGCCGAGCGCAACGATCGCTGCGCCGGCGAGGCGGCGGGGGGCGGCATTTTCGGCGAAGAAGACGATGCCGATGAGAGCCGCGAAGACGACAGAGGTTTCGCGAAAGGCGCTGACGGCGGCGATGGGGGCAAAGGTCATGGCCCAGAGGACGAGGCCGTAGCTCACGAACGAGAGAGCGCCGCCGATGACGGCGCGGCGCCAGTTTTGCTTGGCGTAGGTCATGATGACGTTACCGCGCAGGATGAGCGCCATGGCGGTCGTTGCGAGGGCAACCACGAAGAATACCCAGCCGTTGTAGGCGAGTGCGTTGCCGGAGGCGCGGACGCCGATGCCGTCGGAGATCGTGTAGAGAGCGATCGAGACGGCGACGGCAGCGGCGAGCAGCGTGCCTTGGCGATGGGCACCGGGGCTCATGCCGACGGTCAAAATGCCGATGCTGATGAGAGCGATGCCGGCGAGGGCCGCTGGGGTTGGGATTTCGCCGACGGCTACGACCGCTAGTCCCGCCACCATAAGCGGCGGGAGACCGCGGGCGATCGTGTAGACGTGGCTGAGTGCGCCTCTCTCGTAGGCGCGGGCAAGGAAGTAGACGTAAGGCAGATGGAGGACGGCGGTGACGCCGATCCAGAGCCACGCTGCCGGGTCAATTGGTCCCGCGCTCAGCGCGACGACGAGGCCGATGGTTCCCGCGACCGCGAAGAGCAGCGTCGCGTCGAGCAGGCGGTCGTTGCCGGCCCTCAAGCTTGCGTTCCAGGTCGCGTGCATCACCGCCGCGGCCAGCGCGGCGGCGACGGCTTCCCATGGCATGGTCATTCGTTAATCGATCGATGGGGGTGACGCACGGATGCACTGGAGCTTGGCGCTCACGGTCCCGTCAAGGCACTCGCTTGTCGCGCCGGTTCATGCGTAAGCTTGGCGACCACGCCATTGAAACATTTCCGGGTTCCCCATGAGCGAGACGGCACCGCCTTCGAAAGCGACAACGATGGAGCGGTGGCGCACGGCGCCGGACGGCGTTTCGGCAAGCGGCGGCGCGTGCGCTTCGCCGTTGGGGCAGTGGGCGTGGGCGTGGTTCGAGGGCGCGCGAAATCCACATGTGCTGCTGATCACGATCTATATTTTCGCGCCGTACTTCGCGCAGCATTTGGTCGGCAACGCGGTCAAAGGCCAAGCGTTGTGGGCAGATCTCAACTCCGCTGCCGGCTTCATCATCGCGATCGTGGCGCCGTTCATGGGCGCGATCGCGGACGCCGGAGGGCGGCGCAAGCCTTGGCTCTTCGTTTGGTCGGTGTCGCTGGCGGCTACCGCGGGTCTGCTTTGGTATGCGTTGCCGAACGAGGGCGGGCTTTCGTTCGTGGTGATTTGCGCGCTTTTGATCGCAACGTTCGTGTCTTTCGACTTCACAGCCGTGTTTCACAACGCGATGCTTCCGACGCTTGTGCCGGAGAAGAACGTCGGTGCGTTGTCCGGGCTGGCGCTCGCGCTCGGCAATCTCTCGGGCGTGGTGCTGCTTGTCTTCATGTTGATCTTCTTCGTGTTGCCGGGCGTCGTCGATTGGCCGTTCGTGCCAGCGACGCCTTGGTTCGGGATCGACCAAGCGGCGCACGAGCCGGAACGGATGGTCGGGCCGCTCTTCGTCGTTTGGTTCCTGATCTTCGGGTTGCCTATGTTTTTCTTTACGCCGGACCAGCCGAAGACGGCGCTCGGGCCGCTGGCTGCGATCGACCGCGGCGTGACGTCGTTGCTGCGCACCGTGCGCGGCCTTCGCAACTATAAGAATGTAACGACCTATCTGGTCGCGCGGATGATCTATAACGACGGTAACAACGCGATCCTGATCTTCGGCGGCATCTATGCGTCGACGACGTTCTCGTGGGGGCCACTGGATATGCTGGTCTACGGCGTAGTCTTGAGCATCTTCGCGACGTTCGGCGGCGTGTTCGGCGGCTGGCTCGACCACACGTTCGGCTCGCAGCGCGGGATCATGATCTCGGTTGGGGGCACGATGGTCGGTTTAATCCTGTCGCTCTCGATGGCGCCGGACACGATCTTGTTCGTGATCCCGTACGACACGACCTTGCCCCCGGTGCATGGCTTGCCGTTCTTCAACACCTGGCCGGAGATGATCTATCTGATCATTGTGATCATCATCGCGATCTTCATCACGGCGTCCTATGCGAACAGTCGCACGATGCTGGCGCGGATTGCGCCGGCGTCGAAGATGACGGAGTTCTTCGGGCTCTATGCGCTGTCGGGCACGGCGACGGCATTCCTCGCGCCGTTTATCGTCGCGCGCGCGACGGAGTGGTCGCAAAGCCAAGCGATCGGGCTTGGCTCGATCTTGTTTCTGCTCGCGATCGGGTTCGCGATGATGCTGTACGTGAAGAACGAACGCGCGGTGGCGGTGGCGTGAGGTTCATCAGAGCCTGAAGTGGCGCATGCCGGTGCCGAGCGTGGGCCTTCCAGGCTGCGATGCGCGGCACTGTCGCTTATTTGGCCCGCGCCGACGCCGACCGTCACACGCGTTCGCGTAGACGGTCGGGTTCGACTTCATATACTTCGAGAGGCAGGCTTGGTTCGGGTTCGCTTTTTATTTGCCGAACTGGAAGTTGATGTTCGCCATGACCGAGTGACTCTGGACATCATAGTCATAGGTGCCTTCCGGCGGCGAACCGCCGGGGCGGCTGGCGAGCGTTATTTTGATGTCGCCGGCATCGACATAGCGGTAGCCGACACCGATCGAGGTCTTGTCACCAATCTTGTAGTTGATGCCGGCGCCCAATTGCCAAGCGAAGTCGTCGCCCGAACCGTCCGCCAACGCGCCGTGCTTCAGTTCGTTGTCGGCGTAGCCGATGCCGCCACCGATGTAGGGCGTCAAGTCGCTGCCCAAGTCGATGTCATACCAGGCGTTCGCGAGAAGCGTCCACGTCTGCAGCTCGCCGCGGCTTGATGCAACGGATGTCCCACCTACAAATGTTCCACTGAGAGTGAGAGTGCCTGCTGTATCTGTGAACGTAGCCGTCTTGGATGTCGTTCCCGGGTTTGTAACAACCTGGTTTCCGCTCTTGAACTTGTTCTTACGGTAGGCAAGCTCCAGCTCGCCGCGAAGTCCCTTCAACACCTGGCTGAGATCACCACCGACAGCGGCTCCCAACACGAAGCCACCTTCGGCTTTCGCGCCACTGTTGAAGAAATTCGACGCAAACGTGAAGGTCGTGGCGTGCGAGTGGGTGGTCGTATTCGTTGTCCCGTGACTGCCAGAGGCAGGGATCGAGACAGTGCCCGAGCCAGAGTGGCTTTTGAGATCGTTGGCGCGGTTCCAGCCGCCGAAGAGCGAAATGTAAGTGCCGCTCGCTTCCGCCGGAACCGTGGCCAGCACCGCTGCACCGGCCACCGAGGCCAACAAGGTCGTTTTGAAACGCATAAGCTATCTCCCCGGAAATCCGTCGCGAGTGCCGGCGCCCAATGGCCGACTGACTCGATTCGCACATCACGGAAACTATCGAGAGCGCGGACTGTATAGACAACGACGGCTTTCGATGCCGGGGCAATCAATGTGTGCAGTGAGTCTTCTGTGCATCAGTGCAGAAGCGCCAATCGCGTCACGCAAATTGCGCAACGCTGCGTGTTCATTTTCGGAAGCGCTCGATCTGAAGCGCCGACCGTCGCGACGCTTCGTCTGCTAATGGCGGAAGTGGCGCATGGCGGTGAAGACCATGGCGAGGCCGCGCTCGTCGGCGGCGGCGATGACTTCGTCGTCGCGGATTGAGCCGCCGGGTTGGATGACGGCGGTGGCGCCGGCTTCGGCGGCGGCGATGAGGCCGTCAGCAAACGGGAAGAAAGCGTCGGAGGCGACGGCGGAACCTTTTGCAAGCGACTCGCTGAAGCCTGCGGCTTTGGCGGCTTCTTGCGCCTTCCACGCCGCGATGCGCGCACTGTCGATGCGGCTCATTTGGCCGGCGCCGATGCCGGCGGTGGCGCCGTTCTTCGCATAGACGATCGTGTTCGACTTCACGTGTTTGGCGACGCGGAAGGCGAAGAGGAGATCAGCGAGTTCGCGATCGGAGGGCTTGCGCTTCGTCACGACGCGCAGGTCCTTTTCGGTGATGCGGCCAGCGTCGCGCGACTGAGCGAGGAAGCCGCCTGCCACCGTGCGTAGCGACATGCCGGGCGTGGCGGGATCGGGCAGCCCGCCCGCAAGCAGCAGGCGCAGGTTCTTTTTTGCGCTCAAGATTTTCTTGGCATCTTCGTCAGCGTCAGGGGCGATGATCACTTCGGTGAAGATCTTCGCGAGTTCGCTGGCCGTGGCGCCGTCGAGTTTGCGGTTGCATGCGACGATGCCGCCGAAGGCGCTGACCGGATCGCAGCGCAGAGCCAACGTGTAGGCCTCAACCAGCGTCGGTGCGGTTGCGACGCCGCACGGATTTGCGTGCTTAATGATGGCGACAGCCGGCGTCTTCGGATCGAACTCGGCGACGCATTCGTAGGCCGCGTCGGTGTCGTTGATGTTGTTGTAGGAGAGTTCCTTGCCGCCGACTTGTTCGGCCGTGGCGACGCCGTAGCGTTGTTCGCCGGTGACGTAGAACGCCGCCTGCTGATGCGGGTTTTCGCCGTAGCGCAGACCTTGCTTGAGCGTGCCGCCTATCGCGAAGCGGCGCGGGGGCGTGCGCTCTTCGACCTTTTTTCTGTCGGCGAGTTGGCTTTCGAACCAGTTAGCGATCACGGCGTCGTAGGCCGCGGTGCGGGCGTAGGCCCGGGCCGCAAGCATCTTGCGGGTCGCCTGCGAGAGCGAGCCCTTGTTCGCGTTCATCTCACCCAAGATCATCGCGTAATCTTCGACGTCGACGATGACGGCGACGTAGCCGTGGTTCTTGGACGCGGCGCGAATCATTGCTGGGCCGCCGATGTCGATGTTTTCGACCGTTTCTTCGAAAGAGGCTTTGCGCGCGACGGTCGCTTCGAACGGGTAGAGATTGCAGACCAGCAGATCGATGCCTTCGATGCCGTGTTCTTTCATCGCTTTGGCGTGGCTTGGTTCGTCGCGCAGCGCGAGCAGGCCGCCGTGCACTTTCGGGTGCAGCGTCTTGAGGCGGCCATCCATCATTTCGGGGAAGCCGGTGACCGCCGAGACGTCGGTGACTTTCAGCCCGGCGTCCGCAATCGCCTTCGAGGTACCGCCGGTCGAGATCAGATCGACGCCCAAGGCCGTCAGGCCCTTCGCGAATTCGATGAGGCCGGACTTGTCGGAAACGGAAATCAGCGCCCGGCGAACGGGGCGAAAGTTCTCAGCTGTCATCGGGGGCGCCTTTTCTTTTCGCTTGGCGCGCGCGCAATAGCATGGCGCCCGGTTGGCCCCAAGCGCCGGAATGTCTCAATCAACAGGGGAAGTGGTTGCCTTCTTCAGCGCCCATTTCACCGTTGTGGGTTCGGCGGAAACGCTGCCCAAAACCACTATTTGCTGCGATTTGCGGATCGCGTCGCCGGTGCCGAGATAGACGCCGTCGGTGA
>CAZJOM010000003.1:97339-101714 GCA_964547645.1 uncultured Flavobacteriaceae bacterium | reverse complement strand
TGGAGCGGGCGAGGCGATTCGAACGCCCGACCCTAACCTTGGCAAGGTTATGCTCTACCCCTGAGCTACGCCCGCGCTCCGTCGGCTGAGCGGATCAACGATACCGCTAAGCCTCATTTCAAGGCCGTGGGTTATGGCGTAAAGCCGTCCACGATGCAATATGGCGCCGAACCCGGAAATTATCCGTTCATGCGCCTGATCTTGCTGATTGCCGCCAGTCTTGCGGGCATGGCCGGCACCGTGGCGGACCTTAACGCCGCACCGGCCCGCCCCCGGAGCCCGTCACCATCTGACTAACCCGCGTTACTCCGCAAAGCTCTCAAGTTCCTTGATGCGCTTTTCATAGACCTGCGTCAGGCAGGTACCCATCGAAGGACCGCGGCAAGCGCCATCCCGCGTCCGCAACCAAGCCCGCTGCTGGTCGCGCAGCGCCTTCGCCTGCGCTTCGTCAACTGCCCAAACCATCTTGTTCGCATAGGCTTCGCCCAGCTGCCGGTCGAGCCGCGCCAGATCGCGCGAGGAGCAAATCGCGCGTTCGACATCGCTGCGAGCGCCCGCGCACTCGAACGACGCCGCCGGCGCACGCGGGTCCGCCCGCATCACATCTTTCAACCGCGACAGCGGTATATGAACCTCCTGCGGTCCGGCCGCGTAGGCCGCGACCTGGTAGGGATCGAAATAAATGACAAGCTCCCCCGGCATCAGCACGTAGGCCGCAAAGTTCCGCGCGTTCGGCCCCGCGCCCTTCTTAATCCAATCCATGTCCGACATCCCGTCAGGCCCACCCAGCTCCTGTTTCAGGCGCGCAATCGAAATGTCGCTGATCCGCTGGATGCCGCGCAAAGTGAAAAGCTCCGCCAGATCGACCTTCATCCCATCCGACTTGAAAAAGTTGAACGTCTCGAACGTGCTGTTGGGATGCGCCCCGCCCGTGTAGCTGTAGTAAGTGAACAAGACCGTCGCCATCACCGCGTCGTTTCGCGGAATCTCGTAGCTAACCTCCGCCGACCAAGGATTCGGCTCACCGGTCGATTCCTTCGCGGACTCCCGAAACTCGCGCGCCAAATCCTGCGCCCAGGTTTCGATCTGCCGATCGATCGGCGCAAGCCCGAAGCGGGGATAGGCGATCTCAAGGAAGTACTGCTTCCTCTGCTCCTTGATTTCGGCTTTCGACGGACCGGCTGGCGCCGCCTGCGCCGCCGCTGCAAGGCCGATGCACAACACCGCCGTGATCAAGGACCGAGGTAAGCTCATGACGTTCCCTCAATTTCGCAAACCGTAACAAGGGCTCAACCGCGTGGCAAAACAAGCCCGCCTCTTGATGAAGTACGAAAATTCGGGCTGAAACACGGCATGAAAACGACGCCCGAACAACTTCTGGCGGAACTCACCCGCCTGAGCATCGCCCATTCGACGATCACGCACCCACCGGTCTTCACGGTTGAAGAAGCCAAAACGCTGCGCGGCAAGATCGAAGGCGGGCACACCAAGAACCTGTTCCTCAAGGATAAGAAGGATCGCCTCTTCCTCGGCGTGACGCTCGAGGACGTACCGGTCGATCTAAAAGCGCTGGCGCCGTTGATCGGCGCGAACCGCCTGTCCTTCGCGTCAGCGGACTTGTTGCGCACGCATTTGGGTGTGGAGCCAGGCTCGGTCACCCCGTTCGCCCTCATCAACGACCGCGACCACCACGTGACCCCGGTGTTCGACGAAACGATGCTGGCGATCACGCCACTGAACTTTCACCCGCTGACGAACACCCAAACGACCGCGATTTCGAACGCCGACCTGATGAAATTCGCACAAGCCTGCGGGCACAAACCTCTGACCTTGCGCTTTCCGCGGCGCGCCGAGGGGTCTATAAGCGAGCCAGGTCAATGACTTGACCCATGCTTGGAAAGGCGCCGCCGCGCCACCATCTCAAGCGCAAACGACGAAACTAAGGGGCCACGAGTAACGCCATGCAACCGATCCTAGGACAAAAGCCCGCAACCCCGACCGCCAGCCCCGACGGTCTGATCAAAGATTCTTCCGAACGCACCTTCGTCGCCGACGTCCTCGAAGCCTCGCGCGAAGTCCCGGTTCTGGTCGACTTCTGGGCCCCATGGTGTGGCCCCTGCAAACAACTGACCCCGGTGCTTGAAAAGATCGTGCGCGAGGCAAAAGGCGCGGTGAAACTCGTCAAGATCAATATCGACGAGAACAAGCGCATTGCCGCTCAGATGCGGATTCAATCGATCCCCGCCGTCTACGCCTTCCGCAACGGCCAGCCAATCGACGGCTTCATGGGGGCTCTGAGAGAATCCGAAGTGCGCGACTTCATCAAGCGCCTCGGCGGCGAAGCGGGCCCCTCACCCACCGACGAGTTGATGGCGATTGCGGCTGAAGCGATGACAGCCGGCGATCTCGGCACGGCAGCCCAAGCCTATGCGCAAGTCCTGCAGGAGGAGCCTCAAAATCCCGTCGCGCTTGCCGGGCTCGCCCGTTGTTACCTCACAAGCGGCGATGTCGAACGCGCCAAGCAGGCGCTCGCCATGGTTCCGCCGGAGCATGCCAACCACGAGGCCGTCAAGGCCATCCAGGCACAACTGACGCTCACCGCCCAAGCCGAAGCCGCAGGTGATGTCGCCGCGTTGCATGCAGCGGTCCAGAAGGATCCCGCCGACCACCAGGCCCGCCTTGATCTTGCAGTGGCGTTGGCTGCCCGCGGCCAATCGGAAGCGGCTATCGGCGAGCTGTTGGAAAGCATTCGCCGCGACCGCAACTGGAACGAAGGCGCCGCGAAGAAGCAGCTGCTGACGCTCTTCGAAGCGCTGGGCGCGGACCCAGCCGTTCTCGCCGGGCGGCGCAAGCTCTCTGCGCTCCTCTTCTCGTAAGGTCCTGACGCGAATGCCCAGCGTACCCATACCGAGCCTCGCCGACATGCCCGCGGTGGTGCCGGTATTCCCGCTGACCGACGCGCTGCTATTGCCACGCGGCCGCCTGCCGCTGAACATCTTCGAACCGCGCTACCTCGCCATGGTCGATGACGCCATGCGCACGACCCGCGTCATCGGCATGATCCAACCCGCGACAAGCAACGAGCAACTGCGTAAGCCGCCGCTCTATCCCGTAGGCTGCCTGGGCCGTATCACCTCGTGGAGCGAAACCGGCGACGGCCGGGTGCTGATCACGCTTTCGGGCCAACTGCGTTTTCGCATCAAGGCCGAACTGAAGACGTCGACGCCCTATCGCCAAGTCGAAACCGACTACACCGAGTTCGCGACCGACCTTGAAGAGCCGATTGACGACCAATCGATCGACCGCGCGAGATTGGGCAGTTGCCTCAAGAACTACCTCAAACAGAAGAACCTAGACGCCGACTGGCAGTCGATCGAACGCGCACCGGCCGAAGTCTTGGTGAACTCGCTCGCCATGATCTGCCCGTTCAACCCGGCCGAGAAGCAAGCGTTGCTCGAAGCCCCAAAGCTCACCGATCGCGCCCAACTCCTGACCACCTTGATCGAGATGACGACCGCCACCAGCGGCTCGCCTGGAGGCACACTGCAATGAGCGAAGACCTCCGCGCCGATCCGAAGCTTTTGGAGATCCTCGTCTGCCCGATCACCAAAGCCGCGCTCACCTACGACGCTGCCAAGCAGGAGCTGATCTCGAAGGCCGCCCGCTTGGCCTACCCGATCCGCGGCGGCATCCCGATCATGCTGCCTGACGAAGCGCGCGAACTCACCGACGAAGAGATGCGCTCGTGAGCTGGCCGGTCGACATCCGCTACGCCCGCGCCGACAAGACCCTCACCATCGCCTTCGACGACGGCACATCGTTCAAGCTTCCCGCCGAGTACCTGCGTGTTGAAAGCCCCTCAGCCGAAGTCCAGGGTCACGGCGCCGCAACGAAGATCACCGTCGCCGGTAAGAGGAACGTCGCCATCGAGCGCATCGAACCGATCGGCCGCTATGCGGTGCGTTTGGTCTTCGACGACGGTCACGATACCGGCCTCTTCTCTTGGGACTACCTGACTAAGCTTGGCCGCGAACAAGCGAAGCGCTGGTTCGAATACGAATCCCGCCTGAAAGCCGCAGGCCTGACGCGCGATGCTTCCTGAAGTCCCGTTCTTCGACGGCTTTTGGTACTTCGTATTCGCGATCGTCGCGATGATCGCCTGGCGCGTCTGGGGCGACCGCGTGATGCGCGCCATCCGCCGCTTCGACCAAAGCCGCCGCGACGCCGACCTGCAAGCCTACGCCGACCGCATGAACCCCAACGCCCACTTTCGCCAATCGGTCGACCAGATCGGCGACGCAACGCCGCCGATCGAGCCCGCAGCCGACGGAACGGCGAAGTGGAACGGCGAAACATACGCCACTCGCGAAGACGC
>CAZJOM010000003.1:95610-97239 GCA_964547645.1 uncultured Flavobacteriaceae bacterium | reverse complement strand
TCGAAGCGCCGCCACGACTGATAGCGCATCAGCGTCGCCTCCGACCCGATGTCGAGCCCGAGCCGCCGCGCCTCCACAATCGTCTCCGCCAAGGCCGCAGCATCGCGCAGACCCAGATTCAGCCCCTGACCCGCGATCGGATGTACCCCATGCGCCGCATCGCCGGCCAGCGCGAACCGTTCCGCCACATAGGTTCGCGCCAGATGCATCGATAGCGGGTAGGACCACCGCGGCCCGGCGAGCGACAACGCGCCCCACTGATCGCCGAACCGCTGCGCAACTTCCGTCAGGAATGCGTGCTCATCAAGCTTCACGAACGCTGGCGCTTGCGCACTGCTCTCGGTCCAAACGATCGAAGAGCGATTGCCCGTCATCGGCAAAATCGCAAACGGCCCCGATTGGAAGAACAACTCATAAGCCGTCCCATTGTGCGCCTTCTCATGACCGATGGTCGCCACGATCCCCGTCTGTTCGTACGACCAACCGATCGTCTTGATCCCCATCGCCTCCCGCAACGGCGAGTCGCGACCGTCAGCGGCAATGCAAAGTGCCGCCTGCAGCGAACGCCCGTCGCCGAGCGTGACCTCAATATGTCCTCGCTTCACCGCCGCGCCCGTTACACGCTGCGGCGCAATCAACGTGAGAGCGGACACACCTTCGATCGCGCGTTGCAGCGCGATCCGGAAATGCCGGTTCTCAATCATATGAGCGAGCGGCGCATCGCCCATCTCGCGATGATCGAAATGCAGCAGCGCCGCCGACGCGCCCGAGCGCACCGAGCCGTCGCCGACCACGATGTCCAAGATCGGTTGCGCCACGTCCCTCAGATGCTCCCAAAGTCCAAGCGCCTCCAACATCCGCCGAGAAGCTGGCGCAAACGAACTCACTCGCCCATCGAATGTCGCATCGACACCAAGCTTCGGATCGAGCCCGTCGACGACGATTGTCTCGACTCCGGCTTTGGCAAGCGCGAGCCCGAGCGTGAGGCCGACCATGCCCCCGCCCGCGACCACAACATCCGCCTTACTGGTCATCTCAGCCTCACCGTGAACGTGCCCAAATTAACGGCAGTTGCCGCAAAAACTGCCGCCAACTGAGGCAATACATTGCACAATTCCGCGGCGATCATCGCCTCCTGCATTCTGAATCATGCGAGGCGAAATTCCCATGAAATTCATCACCGCAATCATCAAGCCGTTCAAGCTCGACGAGGTCCGCGAGGAGCTCACGAAGCTTGGCGTCCAGGGCTTAACCGTCACCGAAGTCAAAGGCTTCGGCCGCCAAAAGGGCCATCGCGAGATCTATCGCGGCGCCGAGTACGCCGTCAGCTTCGTACCCAAGATCAAGATTGAGGTCGCCGTCCGCAGCGAAATGGCCGACACAGTGGTCCAAGCGATCACCGCCAAAGCCAAGTCCGGCCAAATTGGCGACGGCAAGATCTTTGTCACCCCCCTCGAGCACGTCGTGCGCATTCGCACCGGCGAAACCGATATCGAGGCCCTGTGATGCTGACACCGCGCGAAATCTTCATCACTCGACACCACAAGCAAATGGGGACCGGAATGCTCCGCACCAAAATGAAATCACTTTCCATGACCGCGATGGTCGCGGTCGCACTGGCAATTGCCG
>CAZJOM010000003.1:0-95510 GCA_964547645.1 uncultured Flavobacteriaceae bacterium | reverse complement strand
AAAATGAAATCACTTTCCATGACCGCGATGGTCGCGGTCGCACTGGCAATTGCCGTCATGTCGCCATCAATCGCACGGGCTGATGCTGCACCGGAGCCCCCGGCAACCGCCGATGCTGCCGCGCCGGCCTCGCCCGAAGCCGCCCCAGCCGCGGCGGCACCCGCCGAAGCCACCCCAGCCGAAGCCACCCCAGCCGAAGCCACCCCAGCTGAAGCCGCGCCCGCGGCAGCTGAGGCGGCCCCGGCCGAAGTGTTCCCAGCGCACGCTGTTGCACTCGCGCTAAACACCGGCGACACCGCTTGGATGCTGACCTCAACCGCTCTCGTGCTGTTGATGACGATCCCAGGCCTTGCGCTGTTTTACGCCGGCATGGTGCGCAAAAAGAACATCCTGGCGACCGCCGCCCAAAGCTTCGCGATCACCGCGCTCGTTACCGTTCTCTGGGCAATCCTAGGTTACACGCTCGCCTTCACGAACGGGGGCGATAGCCAGGCCTTCATCGGCGGCTTCGACCGCTTCATGCTGGCCGGCATGACGATGACGGCGGCACACGCGCTGGCAGCGTCTATCCCCGAGTCGGTCTTCATGACGTTCCAGATGACGTTCGCGATCATCACGCCGGCGCTCATTTGCGGCGCCTTCGCAGACCGCATGAAGTTCTCGGCCTTGCTGGCCTTCATGACGCTCTGGCTCTTGCTGGTCTATGCCCCCATCGCGCATTGGGTCTGGGGCGGCGGCTTCTTGGGAGGCTGGGGCGTGCTCGACTTCGCCGGAGGCACAGTCGTCCACGTGAACGCCGGCGTCGCCGGCCTCGTCTGCGCCCTCGTCCTTGGCAAGCGCAACGGCTATGGCACCGAAAACATGGCGCCGCACAATTTGCTCTACGCGATGATCGGCGCCTCGCTGCTGTGGGTCGGCTGGTTCGGTTTCAACGCGGGCTCTGCTGTCGCAGCCAACGCGCTCGCCGGCATTGCCATGGCGAACACGCAAATCGCCACCGCTGCCGCGGCGCTATCGTGGATGATCGTCGAATGGATCTTCCAGAAGAAACCCAGCGTACTCGGCATGATTTCAGGCGCAGTCGCGGGCCTTGTCGCTATCACCCCGGCGGCCGGCTTCGTCGATCCGTCGGGCAGCCTATGGATCGGCTTAATCGCCGGCGCAGTCTGCTACGCTGGCGCCGTCTGGTTAAAGCACGCCGTTGGGTACGACGACTCGCTTGACGCGTTCGGCGTGCACGGTATTGGCGGTGCGACCGGCGCTGTTTTGACCGGCATCTTTGCAATGAAGAGCATAAACAGTCTTGGCAGCGGCGCCATCGACGGCAACGCCGGCCAGATCTGGACGCAAATCGCAGGTGTCGGCGTAACTGTGGCCTACTGTGCGGTGGCCACCTTCGTCATCCTCATGGCCGTGAAGTACACGATCGGCCTGCGCGTGACGAAGGAAGAGGAAATCGAAGGCCTCGACCTCACCCAGCACGGCGAACGCATCCACTAGGACCTCTCTCCGGTCCGCCAAAGGGGCGCCTCGGACAACGGGGCGCCCTTTGCTTTTCAAGAAACGCTTGAGTCCATCGCACCGCAGCACAGCGCGCAGTTGCGGTCGTCACCGATCTGATCGCACCCTATTCTCAAACCTGCGGACCTACTGTTAGCGTGGCGAGGCAAGCAAGGAGGCTCACATATGTTGCGCCATGCCATCGCGTTCGCATTTATGCTCATCGCTTCTGCTGACGTCGCTGCGGCGGCGAACTTCCCTGGCTGGACACGCACCTACGAGGCCGACTCGGTTGCGATCATGTCACCGGCCGATAACCACGGCGCCGTCCAGCTTCTTCTCTCAATCGCCGAACAAGAAATGGGCGACCCGAAGGTCGCATTTCGCAAAGAACTCGACGAAGCGGTCGCTGAGATGGGCGCCGAAATCTCCCTGACGCAACGCTCGGGCTTACGCGAACAAGGCGGTATGATGCTTGAAGCCCTAAAGGTAAAAACCCAGGGCATCGACATCGATATGTTGGTCTTCGCCTACCACACCGGCAACAAATTCTACCAAAGTGGGATCTTGGTCTACCTCTCATCGATCCCCGACACCGACCCACGCGTGAATCATGCGCTCGACTTCATCGCGACCGCCGTGCGCACAAAGTACCGCCTCAAAAATCCGCGAGACTTCGACCGCACCGCGCCATCGGCACAGCAAGTAACCTCCTACAACAACACACAGACAGCGCCGACACCTCCAGCTCCAGCGCCGACCCCAGCACCACCCGCGCAAACGCAGAGTGGCAAGAAGTGCGAGCGCCGCCCGATCTGGGGCTTCCGCGTTTCATACTGGTGCCAACCCTCGGGCATCTGCCCCGACCGCGTGATCAAAGGCTACGAGGACGTCTGCGAATGAGCATCAACGCGCTTTCCCCAAATTGGGGGAAGCGCTAAATCTGCGTCTATGTCTCGCTTCGATGCCCTGCCCCTCTCGCCGTTCACGCGGCTGAACAAGCTTCTCGAAGGCGTCACGCCTGGCGCCTCGCCCATCCACATGCACATCGGCGAGCCACAGCACGCCGTGCCGCCGTTCGTGGGCGAGATCTTGGCCAAGCACACCGCCGACTTCGGCCGCTACCCGCCGATCATCGGCCCCGACCATCTGCGCAAGGCGATCGCGTCGTGGCTCGGCCGCCGCTACAAACTTGGCAGCAACGTCGACCCGGACAAGCATGTCCTGCCGCTCGTCGGCACGCGTGAAGGCCTGTTCAGCGCCGCCTTCATCACCGTGCCGGAGGAAAAGCGCGGCCAGAAGCCCGTCGTTTTGATTCCGAACCCCTTCTACCAATGCTATGCAGCCGCCGCGCTCTCGGCCGGTGCCGAACCCGTCTACGTCAACGCGACGCGCGAGACGAAATTCCTGCCGGACTTCGCGTCACTCCCGCGCGACACCCTCGCACGCACCGCCGCCGCCTACATGTGCTCGCCCTCGAACCCCGAAGGCGGCGCCGCCGATGAAGCCGCCTGGCGCCGTTTGTTCGAGCTTGCAGACGAGTTCGACTTCACCGTTCTGGCCGACGAGTGCTACTCGGAAATCTACGCCGACAAAGCGCCGACCGGCGCGCTAAGCGTTCGTCACGCCATGCGCGGAGACTTTTCGCGCCTGCTCGCGTTCCACTCGTTGTCGAAGCGCTCGAACCTTCCGGGTCTCCGCTCGGGCTTCATCGTCGGCGACGCAAATCTGCTCGCGCGATTTCGCGAATTCAGAAACGTCGCCGGTCCGCAGTTGCCGCTTCCCATAGCCGCAGTGTCGACCGCCGCCTGGAGCGACGAAGCCCACGTCGAAGAAAATCGCACGCTCTACGCGCAGAAATTCGAGCTCGCAAAGAACAAGTTCGGCAACCGTTTCGGCTTCCGCGTCCCCGATGGCGGCTTCTTTTTGTGGCTCGATGTCGAAGACGGCGTAGCCGCCACAAGCCGCCTTTGGAAGGAAGGTGGTGTTAGGGTTTTGCCCGGTCTCTATTTGGCCCGCGACACGGCTTCGGGAAATCCCGGAAAATCGTTCATTCGCGTGGCGTTAGTTAACGACTCCGCAAGTACATCTGAGGCACTTGAAAGGATCGCACGGATACTCTGACCGCAGGCCGTTGGGCGGGCCGCGA
Organism: uncultured Flavobacteriaceae bacterium; assembly: GCA_964547645.1. Taxonomy (GTDB): domain Bacteria; phylum Pseudomonadota; class Alphaproteobacteria; order Micropepsales; family Micropepsaceae; genus SZUA-430. The sequence continues at coordinate 91,861 of CAZJOM010000003.1, read as the reverse complement.
GAGATCACGTGCGTGAAGCGGGTGTTGCCATGAGCGAGATGCAATCGGCCTTCGGCATGTATGGCGCCGCAGAGCGCGTGCCGCTGCTGCCCGAAGAGTGGTCGAACTGGCGCCACTGGCTCGTCATCACGACGAAGCGTTTGATCGTTCGCGCCTTCGGCCTTGCCGTCATGGTCGCCAGCATCGCCACCGCCATCGCCGTCGCGACGTACGCGCCAACCGATCCCAGCTGGAATAACGCCACGACAGCCGTCGCCGAAAACACGCTTGGACTTCTGGGCGCGAATATCGCGGACACGCTCTGGCAAGCAATCGGCCTTGCAGCATGGATCGTGATCTTGCCGCCGCTGATGTGGGGCCTTTGGATCGTCGACGGTCGTGTTGGAACGCGCATCGTCCGTCGCGCTCTTGTTTGGACGATCGCGCTCGTGCTGATCGCGATGTTTTTGAGTCTGTTTCCGCCGCTCCTATCCGCGAACCCGCACACCAGCCTCGGCGGCGTACTCGGATCGCTCAGCGCAAACGCCCTCGCCGCGCAGTTGGACCCGCTCGGCGTGCCGACACCGAAAGCCGTCGCCGGCATCACCGCCGGCATCCTCGGCGCAATGCTCTACATCTGGACGCTCGGCATCAATCCGCTGAAGCTCACTCTGCCCGTGCTGCCGTGGGATGCGATTGGCGCCCGCATCGGCCGCGGGTCCGGCGTCATCGGCCGCACGCTCGCCTCGCCCTTCCGCCGCCGCACGCGCATCCAACGTCGTGAGCCGCGTGTCATCGACGACAATATCGATGTCGTGCCGGACGACACCGACGAACCCATGCCGCTCGCCCGCGAGCCGCGCGTACTGCGCGCCCCGCCAAAGAAATCCTCTGGCCTGCGCGAAGGACGCGAAGCCCAGCCACGCCTCAAGCTCGAGGCCCAATCCGAGCATCAGCTCCCACCTCTGAATCTGCTCGAAAAAGGCAAAGCCACCCCGCAAGCCGGTCCCCGCGAATCCGACGACGCGCTGGAACAGAACGCCCGCATGCTGGAAAACGTGCTCGCCGACTTCGGCGTGCGCGGTCAGATCACTCAAGTTCGCCCCGGTCCGGTCGTCACCCTTTACGAATTCGAACCCGCAGCCGGTATCCGCTCCAGCCGTGTCATCTCGCTCGCCGACGACATTGCCCGTTCGATGAGCGCCGTCTCCGCCCGCGTCGCCGCCGTTCCCGGCCGCAACGTCATCGGTATCGAACTACCCAATCAGCGCCGCGAGAAGGTGATCCTGCGCGATCTTCTGTCGACGAACGAATACGACAACGCGAACATTCAACTCGTCTTGGCGCTCGGCAAGAACATCGGCGGCGATCCCGTCATCGCCGACCTAGCGCGCATGCCGCACCTGTTGATCGCCGGTACCACGGGTTCGGGTAAGTCGGTCGCCATCAACACGATGATCCTCTCGCTGCTCTACCGCCTCACGCCGCAGCAGTGCAAACTGATCATGATCGACCCGAAGATGCTGGAACTGTCCGCCTATGACGGCATTCCGCATCTGCTCTCGCCCGTCGTCACCGATCCGAAGAAAGCGATCGTCGCGCTGAAGTGGACCGTGCGCGAGATGGAAGACCGCTACCGTCGCATGTCGAAGGTCGGCGTCCGAAACATCTTGGGCTACAACGAACGCATCGCCCGCGCGAAAGCCAAAGGCGAAACCCTGAAGCGCACCGTGCAAACCGGCTTCGACAGCCAAACCGGTGAGCCGATGTACGAGGAGGAGAACCTCCCCCTCGACCACATGCCCTATATCGTCGTCATCGTCGACGAAATGGCCGACCTGATGATGGTCGCCGGCAAAGACATTGAAGCCGCCGTTCAACGCCTCGCCCAAATGGCGCGCGCCGCAGGCATCCATATCATCACGGCAACGCAGCGTCCCTCGGTCGACGTCATCACTGGCACGATCAAGGCGAACTTCCCGACCCGCATCTCGTTCCAGGTCACGTCGAAGATCGACAGCCGCACGATCTTGGGCGAGCAGGGCGCCGAGCAGCTGCTTGGCCAAGGCGACATGCTCTACATGGAAGGCGGCGGCCGCATCCGCCGCGTCCACGGGCCCTTCGTTTCCGACCAAGAAGTCGAAGCCGTCGTAAAATTCCTGAAGTCGCAGGGCGAACCGTCCTACCTCGACGCGATCACCGAAGAACCGGACGAGCCCGATCCGACAATGCTGCTTGAAGGCGAGGAAGGCGAGGGCTCGGGCGACGATCTCTATGATCAAGCCGTCGCGGTCGTAGCACGCGACCGAAAGGTCTCGACCAGCTACATCCAACGCCGCCTGCAAATCGGCTACAACCGCGCCGCCCGCATCATCGAAAAGATGGAAGAAGAAGGCGTCATCTCCGGCCCCAACCACTCCGGCAAACGCGAAGTGCTGGTCGGCGACCATTCTGGGCGCGACGACTAACCGTCGTCACGCCCCATGCGTCGCGTCGAACGCGGCACTAAGTTCGTCGATCAGCGCGTCCGGCCAACGTACGTCCTTGAAGCCGCCGACGCCGAGCAAGTCGACGACATCTTTGAACTCCTTGTTCGCGCGCTCGAACATATCGCGCTTGCGGATCACGCGCCGCTCGACTGCGGCAAAGCCCAAGTCTTCCGGATGCGCGGCTTCGTAGACCCAATCGCGGACCGCGCGCAGCACGCGCATGTAGTCGTTCACCTCACGCGACAGGTCCGCGGTTAGCGCATAGCCGTACAACCCAGTCAGCGCCGGAAACGCACGAAAGGCATTGTCCACCGCGTCAGCCGCCCGCAGCCGCGCGTCGCCCGACGGCGAACTGACGAAACGTGACAATGCGTCGCCGAATGCAACGTGAAGCAGCAGAAGCTCTTGCCCGTAATTCAGCCGAGCAGGTTTCCACTTCCGCGACTGCCGCGCATCGATCACGATTGGAATCAGAATGGAAAAGACTAGCGCACCCAGAATAAACCCCGCGATTTCCGCCGCTGCATTCTGAAAGAACGCCTCGGTCAGTCCCCACGGTCCGTTCGGGTCGAACAACAGTTTTTGAATGCGCTCGTCCACCGTTTCCCCCAATCGGCAGCCCTTTCGCTTTCAACGAATTAATGGCCGCCCCTGCCTTTCATGCTATTCTGGACGAAACCCCGGCTGTAATGCCAGCCACCCCCGCTTATTCTTCTTTTTGCCACACTCCACCCGTACAGGCTTTGACCCATGTCCAAGCTCAGCAGAATCGCGCAAATCCTCCTCGTCCTCGTCGGCACCGCCGTTGTCGGAACGCCCGCACACAGCGCCGGCCTCAAGGCTCAGGACGTCGCCGACCTCAACAAGATCTCGGCCTACCTCAACGCCATCACAACGTTTCAGGCGAGCTTCGTGCAAGTCGGCCCGAACGGCGAACTCGATCAGGGCACGATCTACGCCAGAAAGCCCGGCCGCCTGCGCTTTGAATACGCGCCGCCCAGCCCTTATCTCATCGTGTCCGATGGCGTCACGATAGCGGTTGCGAACTCGAAACTGCGCACCGTCGATCGCTACCCGCTGGTGGAAAATCCGCTGAACCTAATCCTGCGCGAAGGCATTGATCTTGCGCAGGACCCGCGCATCTCGCAGATCGAACGCCAAGCCGGCACGCTACGCGTAACCGCAACCGAAAAATCGGGCGTGATGAAGGGTCAGGTAACCTTAATTTTCGCTTACCCTTCGACCGAACTGCGCCAGTGGATCATTACCGATGCGCAAGGCTTACAGACTATGATTGCCTTGAAGAACACGAAGACCGAGGTGCCGTTGGGGCCTGAGCTCTTCATAGTTCAAGACACCGACAAGTTTCGCCGAAAGAACGAGTAGCCGGGCCCTTAATCTTGCCGCTGTTTGCGGGCCGGTGCTACGCCATGACCGATGACCCGCAAAGCCCAAAAGCCGCTCGTTGGAATACCGTGCGATCATCGTATGATCGGACCGCATCCGTTTCATGCCGTCGGCGAGAAGTACATTGTCGCCGCGCGTGACGGCGCAGGCGCGATCCCTGTCCTCATTCCTGTTCTTGAAACCCCGATCGAGATCGAAGAAATCCTCGCAACGGTCGACGGCATCCTGCTGACGGGCTCGCCTTCGAATGTCGCACCAAAGCTCTACGGCGGCCCCACGCCTCGCGTTGGCGTCCTTCAAGACGAACGCCGCGACGCCACCACACTTCCGTTGATCAGGCACATCGTCGAACGCGGCTTACCGCTGCTCGCCGTCTGCCGCGGCTTCCAGGAACTCAACGTCGCCTTTGGCGGCACGCTTTATCAGCACGTCGAGGAAGTGCCTGGCCGTTTCGACCATCGCGAAGACAAAGACGCCCCGCTCGACAAGCAATACGCGCCCGCCCACGACGTCGAACTCTCGGGCGAGTTGGAGCGCATCGCAGGACGCAGAACCATCAAAGTGAATTCACTGCACGGCCAAGGCATTGATCGCCTGGCACCGGGCCTGGCCGCAGAAGCAATTGCACCAGATGGCCAGATCGAAGGCGTCCGCGCGAAAGACGCCAACGCCTTCGCCATCGGCGTTCAGTGGCATCCGGAATGGCGCTTTTGGGAAGACGACTTCTCGAAAGCGCTCTTTGCCGCCTTTGGGGAGGCGCTACGCAAATGAGCAAAGTCGTACTCAAAGAATGGTTGAAGGAACGCCGCATCACCGAGATCGAGCTGCTCGTTCCCGACATGGCCGGCATCGCCCGCGGCAAGATCTTTCCGACCAGCAAGTTCCTGTCCGGCCTCGACAACGACACGCTACGCCTGCCGGAGAGCATCTTTGGCCAAATGGTGACCGGCGCCGATTCCGACACCGAAAATCTGACCTACCAAGCGCCGGACATGATCCTCGTGCCCGACCCGGATACGATCTGCGTCGTGCCCTGGTACCGCGAGCCGACGGCGCAAGTCGTCTGCGATTGCGTCAATCGCGACGGCAAGCCGAACCCCGTCGCACCGCGCCAGATATTGAAGAACATCCTCGCGAAATACGAAGACAAAGGCTGGCGCCCTGTCGTCGCGCCGGAGCTCGAATTCTTCCTCGCGCAAAAGAACATCGATCCCGACTATCCGCTATTGCCGCCAGCCGGCAAATCCGGTCGCCCGCAAACCGGCCGCCAAGCCTACTCGATCGATGCCGTCAACGAATTCGATCCGCTGTTCGAAGACGTCTATGACTATTGCGAGGCACAGGAGATCGGCATCGACAGCCTGATCCATGAAGACGGCGTCGCTCAGGTCGAGATCAACTTCAACCACGGCGACCCGCTCGTGCTCGCCGACCAGACGTTTCTCTTCAAGCGCACCGTGCGCCAAGCCGCCCTCCGCCACGACATCTACGCGACGTTCATGGCCAAGCCCTATGAGGCCGAACCGGGCAGCGCGATGCACATCCACCAAAGCATCGTTGACAGCTCGCGAGGAAAGAACCTCTTCGCGAACAAGAAGGGCAAGGACACCCGCCTCTTCCTCGCCTACATCGCCGGCCTGCAGAAATACATGCCGGCCTCGATGCCGCTGATCGCACCCTACGTGAACTCCTATCGTCGCCTGGTGCGTTACCTCTCGGCGCCGGTGAACACGCATTGGGGTCACGAGAACCGCACGGTTGGCCTGCGCATCCCGGAGTCCGAGGCAAAAAACCGCCGCATCGAAAATCGCATCCCCGGCGCCGACGCAAACCCGTATCTCGCGATCGCAGCTACTCTCGCCTGCGGCTATCTCGGCATGACGCAAAACCTGATGCCGACGAAACCGATGGAAGGCAACGCCTACGAGTCGATGAAGTACCAGCTACCGCGCCATTTGCTCGACGCGATCCAGCGTTTCCGAGGCTCGACCGACATGCGCGAACTCCTGGGCGAAGCGTTCGTCGATCTTTACTCCGATGTCAAAAGCTCGGAACACGATGCCTATCAGCAAGTCATCAGCCCCTGGGAACGTCAGCACTTGCTGCTGAACGTCTAATGCTCCCAAGGCGGGGTCGCCTTCGCGAACCGTTTCCAACGCTTCTTGAGCAGCCCGCCTTTGTCGCGCAAATGGCCGACATGCCACCCGACCACAACGCCGGCGGCATAGCTGACACCTGTCCCCGCAGCATCCGAGTGACCGGCCAACATCTCGCCAACGAGCGCCCGCGCAACCGCCGCATCGTTCATCTCGCCAAGCACGTCCTGCAAATCGCTCAATCGCGACAGAAACCGTGTTGTTCGTTTGGCCGAAAATAGTGACGAGAAGAAGTCGACCGCATAACGCAACTTCTTCAGCTTGATCCGAAGAGCATGCCACTTTTCGACGTCGAGTTCCGCAATCCGCTTGCCAAGGCTGCGCGCCCGCGCATAACGCTGCGACAACCGCTCGAACGCGAAGTCCCGCGCCGGTACCATGGCTTCGACGCCGCCGATCGGCACCTGCGACCACGGCCGCGCAAACGTCACGGCAGCGAGCTCCAGCGCGAGCCGACGGAACCGCTCCGACTCAAGCGCCTCCAGCGAGGCATGCCAAGCGATCCGTCGCCGCGCGCGCACCAGCGTCGACAACTGCTGCAACCGGTCGTCGTCGCCATGCGCATCCGCCGCCGGCTTGAGCACTTCGTCTTGAAACACGTCGAGGTCGCGCGCCGCGCCCAACACATCCGCGATCCATCGAACCTCGACCTCAATCTCCTTCATTGCCTGGCGAAACGGACCGCCGAACAGCGAGAACGCGCTGCGCAGACGCCGCAAAGCCACGCGCATTTGGTGCACCCCCTCAGGGTCCCGCCCCGCCGTGACGGCCGGCCAATTGCCGAGCAAATGCCGCAAGCAATGCCCGACGATCCGTGCAAAGGCATCGTCCGCGCTCGCACCGCACGGCAGCCCCAAACGCCCGGCCGCGACCGGTGCCTCCGCACTCTGCCGCGCAAGCGCGTACCCGCGCTCCGCCTTCGACTGCAGCGACAGTGTCAACCCGGAGTCCGCGGTCAGCTCCCGCGCGCACGCAATCAACGCCGGCACGTCGCCCTTCACCAGTTCCAGCTCGAACTCCGAGATCGGCAACCGCGCCTTACCGCAACGAATCTCGCCGACATCAAACGCAGCCTCGATCTCAGTTCCGCGCTGCGGTTTGAGTAGAATCGTCGTGCGCTTCATCTCAACGCCAAACAGCGCTTTGAGCTCGTCTCCCTTGAGCAACTTAGCGATGCGCTTGCGTAGCGCTTCATCGGGAATTGCCGCTATCTCAGGCTGCTGCTCGGCGACCTCGGCCTTGATCTCCATCCGCGTCGCAACGTTGGCGCCGTTGACGCTCTTGATCGTTTGAACAAAGCCCTTCCCGTCGTTTCGCACCCGCAGAACGAACCCCGCCTCGCGGAGCGTATGGCTCTCCGTATCGAAATAGACCGCCTTCAGCACCCGCGTATGCGGCGTATGTTTGCGCGCGACCCGACGCAAAGTGGCAGCCCGCCGAAGCCGCGCAAGCGCGTCTTCGGGCCCAACAAACTTGAGCTCCGTTTCCTGTCCCATCAGTCCAACGGCGACCGCTCGTTCGCCGATCTCCCTCGCTGCAATTGGCGAGGACCTGCGCTGGACCCGCAAGCATCATAAATCCGTCAGCGAACCGTCATAAACACAGCATCTAGCGCGAACAGCGAAATGTGCTCTACGGGTTGCGAACGACCCGTCCGTTTAGGAAACAAAGCCTTGGCAAGGCGCGCCCGGTGTTGCGAACCGGCGACGAACACATCACGGCCGCATCGCAATGCCGTACCGCGCCATATGGGCTTTCGCCTGCGAAATGGTCGCCTCGCCGAAGTGGAAGATCGAGGCCGCCAGCACCGCGCTCGCATGCCCCTCGCGCACCCCGGCCACCAGATGATCGAGCGTCCCCACACCGCCGCTCGCGATCACCGGCACGCTAACCGCATCGGCGACCGCGCGCGTCAACGCCAAATCGTAGCCTTCCTTGCTGCCGTCGCGATCCATGGAGGTAAGCAGAATCTCGCCTGCGCCCAGCGCTACCACTTCACGCGCATAGGCGACTGCATCGATCCCCGTCGCATTCCGCCCGCCATGCGTGAACACCTCGAAACGCTCTGGTCCGACACGCTTCGCGTCGATCGCGACGACGACGAGTTGCGACCCGAACTTTTCCGCCGCCTCACGCACGATCTCGCGCCGCGCCACCGCCGCCGTATTGATCGAAACCTTGTCCGCACCCGCCAGCAAGAGCGTGCGAATATCCTCAAGCGTGCGAACCCCGCCGCCGACCGTCAACGGCATAAAGCAAACGTCAGCGGTACGCCGCACGACGTCGAGCAAAATCCCACGCTTTTCGTGACTGGCCGTAATGTCGAGAAAGCAAAGCTCGTCCGCACCCGCCGCATCGTAAGCGCGCGCAATCTCAACCGGATCGCCCGCATCGCGCAGGTTCACGAACTGCACGCCTTTGACGACGCGCCCGTCCTTCACGTCCAGGCAGGGAATGATCCGTGTCTTGAGCATCACCGCCCCGCGCTCAGCAACGCCAGCGCCGCCGCGGCATCTACGCGCCCGTCATAAAGCGCCCGCCCGCAAATCGCACCGGCAATGTTGGGATGCCCCCGCTCTTTCAAAGCCCGGAGATCGTCGAGCGACCCAATCCCCCCGCTTGCGATCACCGGAATGACAACGGAATCGGCGATCCCGGCAGTCTCCGCAATATTGAGTCCAAGCCCTGTCCCGTCGCGCGCGATGTCGGTGTAAATGATCGCAGCGACCCCTGCATCTTCAAAGCGCCGTGCCAACTCGCGCGCGCTCACGTCGGTCGCCTCGGCCCAACCCTCGACCGCCACGCGCCCGGCCTTCGCGTCGATCCCGACCACGACGCGCCCCGGATGTGCACGCGCCGCCTCGCGCACAAGCTGCGGATTCTTCACCGCCACCGTACCTAAGATCACGCGACGAACGCCCGCCTCTAGCCAGCGCTCGATCGACGCCCGGTCACGGATCCCGCCGCCCAGCTGAACGGGCAGGGCAGTGTGCTTCAAAATCGCCGCTAACGCCGGGGCATTGCGCGCCATACCCTGGATCGCACCGTCGAGATCGACGACATGCAGCCAAGAAAACCCAAGCGCCGCAAACGCCTCGGCCTGAGCCGCCGGGTCGTCGTTGAAGACCGTGGCGCTTTCCATCTCGCCGCGCAGCAACCGCACGCACTTGCCGTCTTTGAGATCGATAGCGGGAAAGAGAATCATGGCGCGAGGTCCCGCTTCATGCCGACATGCGATGCCTTGAAGCCAAGCTGTTCGTAGAAGCGATGCGCGTCGAGCCGTGACTTGTCGCTCGTCAGCTGAACGATCGAAGCACCCTTGGCCCGAGCCCGATCCATCCCAAATGCCACGAGCAATTTGCCGATCCCGCCCCCGCGCAAAGTCGAGGCGACCCGCACCGCTTCAAGCGTCGCGCGTTTCTGACCTTGCCGCGACAACCCGCTCGTGATCACCAACTGAAGACAGGCGACAACGCGCCCCTCCAACTCGCCCACGATGATCTCGTTCGAGCCCTCGCACGCCATCGCATCGAACGCACGGCGATAGACGTCGGGCAACGGCGGCCCCAGTTGTTCGCGGCGCTGACCAAGCTCATCGTCGGCGAGCAAGGCAACGACCGCCGCAATGTCGCCCGGTTCGGCCAATCGAAACGTCACGTCGCTCACGGCCGCCACCGTGCGAAGTTCAGCAGCAGCTGCAAGCCCACAGCCTGGCTCTTCTCCGGATGGAACTGTGTGCCGATCATATTTTCCCGCCCCACGACAGCCGCGATCTCCCCACCGTAGTCGGTCTCGACAACGACATCGCTGGCGTTCGCCGCACGCAGACAAAAGCTATGCACGAAATAAGCATGCGGATCGGCTGACGTACTCAAATGCGCGACTACCGGATGCGCCTTACGTACCCGAAGCGTATTCCAGCCCATATGCGGAATCTTGAGCGCCGCATCCGACGGCGTCAGCCGCGAAACATCTCCCTCGATCCAATCGAGCCCTTGATGCGTGCCATGCTCAAGTCCCCGTGTCGCCATCAACTGCATGCCGACGCAGATTCCTAGGAACGGTACGCCGCGCCGCCGCACGGATTCGGTCAAGACCTCGACCATCCCTGGCACAGCACGCAAGCCGTTCATGCAATCCGCAAACGCGCCAACACCCGGCAGCACGATGCGTTCGGCACGGCGCACAACCTCGGCATCGCTTGTGACCACAACCCGCGCATCGATACCGCCATCGGCCACCGCTCGCGCCATCGCCTTTTCGGCCGACCGCAAGTTTCCGGATCCATAATCGATTATGGCAATGAGCGCGCTCACCCGCGGGTTTTGGCGGACGCCGCCCCAGCCGTCAACGGCGGCAAACTAACGCTTGAGCCTCCCGCAACGTGAGGCCCTATCAATCGAGCGCCAAGACGGAAGCAACCGATGAACAGGCGCACAGTTTTGACCCTTCTAGCCGCGATCCCCGCGCAAGCCGTAGCGAGCACCATCATGAACACGACCGATACTTTCGTAGAATCCGACGCCACGCTGGTCGTGGACGGCATCCGCATCCCCGGACGGCTGACGCGGCCGGCGGAAACGGCGCACCCGACAGCGGCCGTAGTCATCTTGCCCGGCTCTTTGTACAGCGACGTGGACGGCGACTACCCCTTCATGAACGCAAAGCCCCATACCTATCGCGACCTCGCCTACCAGCTGGCGGCGCGCGGCGTAGCCTCCATCCGCCAAGCCAAGATCGGTCCGGGCACCGGATCGCAAACGCTCGACGCCAACGAAGCGGCAAAGCACCGCCGCTTCACGAACCGCGTCCACGTCGCGTCCGTGGCACTCGACCACCTGCGCAATGCAGTCCCGAACGCGCGGCTCTGCGTTGCCGGCCACAGCGAAGGCGCCATCATCGCCGGATTGTTGGCGGCCCAGGAAGATGTCGCCGGGCTGATCAGCCTGTCAGGCCCCGCGCTGCGCCTCTTCGACATCATGCGCGGCCAGCTCGCGGCGATGCAGCCACCGGGTGCCCCTGTCGATCTTTCAGTGTTTGATCATGGGGTTGCCGAAGCGCGCGCCGGACGCTCCTTACCCCCTGAAGCAGCTCTCCACCCGCAAACCGCGATGCTGGTCTCGATGGGCCCGGAAGCTCTTGCCTTCATGCGCGACATCGACGCCGTCGATCCGCTCGCCGTCATTGCGAATGTGAGACAGCCGGCGCTCATCGTGCAAGGCGGCCGCGACCCATCCGTATCGCCCGAGCAAGCCGACGCCTTAATCGCCGCGCGAAAGGCATTGCCCACCAAGGCCGCGCGCTTCCCCGAACTGCAGCACTGCTACAAGCGCGCAGCCCCAAACATGAACCCTATGGAGTCGTTCGGCCTAAGCACGGAGTGCGATCCCGCCGTCGCGGACGCGATCACAGCCTGGATCAAACAGATCTAGGCGCTTACGACCCCAAGCTGCCTTTGGTGCTGGGAACCTGTCCCGCAAAGCGCGGATCCACTTCGATCGCTTGCCGCAGAGCACGCGCGCACGCCTTGTAGCAACTCTCGGCGATATGGTGGTTGTTCTCGCCGTAGAGGTTCTCGATGTGCAGCGTCAGCCCGGCGTTCTGCGCGAGCGCCTGGAACCATTCCTTGAACAGTTCCGTGTCCATCTCGCCCAGCTTTGCGCGACTGAACGACACTTTCCAAATGAAGTAAGGCCGCGCCGATACGTCGACGGCGCACCGCGTCAGCGTCTCGTCCATCGGGATCAGCGACTGCCCGAACCGGCGAATGCCCTTCATGTCGCCAAGCGCCTTGGCGATCGCAAGCCCGATCACAATCCCCGTATCTTCGGTCGTGTGATGAAAATCGATGTGCGTGTCGCCCTTGGCGCGCACTTTGAGGTCGATCGCCGAATGCTTCGAAAAGCTCTCGAGCATGTGGTCGAGGAACCCGATCCCGGTCGAAACGTCGTAGGCCCCCGTACCGTCAAGGTCCAGGGTGACTGAAATATCGGTCTCGCGCGTCTTGCGATCGACGCTCGCCTTGCGCATTGGATTTAAGCCTTTCAAGCCCTTTGCGGAGGGGCCTTCGACCGTCATATAGCAGGTGTCCTAATTTTGCGCGAAAGCAGCCCTGACCTATGCTTGATGAGAACGATAAGCCCTTAATTTGGCGCCGAACCACGATCCTAGCCGTCCGTAAGGGTGACCGCGTCGTCGTGGCCGGCGACGGCCAGGTGAGCCTGGGCCAAACCGTGATGAAGGGTAACGCCCGAAAGGTCCGCCGCCTCGCCCAAGGCAAGGTGATCGCAGGCTTCGCCGGCGCTACCGCCGACGCCTTCACATTGTTCGAGCGCCTGGAGGCAAAACTCGAACAGCACCCCGGTAACCTCACCCGCGCCGCCGTCGAACTCGCCAAGGACTGGCGCACCGACCGCTACCTCCGTCGTCTGGAGGCCATGCTCGCCGTCGCCGATGTGACGACAAGCTTGATCTTAAGCGGCTCCGGCGACGTCGTTGAGCCCGAAGATGGCCTGATCGGCATCGGCTCCGGCGGCAACTACGCGCTTGCCGCCGCGCGCGCGCTGATGCCCTTCGACCTCACCGCAGAAGACATCGCGCGGCGCTCAATGAAGATCGCCGGCGACATCTGCGTCTACACCAACAACGAAATCACCCTCGAAAGTCTGTAACCGCAACATGAGTGCTTTGACCCCGCGCGAAATCGTCACCGAACTCGACCGCTATATCGTCGGCCAAGCTGCCGCCAAACGCGCCGTCGCGATCGCGCTCCGCAACCGCTGGCGCCGTCAGCAACTGGCGCCCGGCTTGCGCGAAGAAGTGCTGCCGAAAAACATTCTGATGATCGGCCCAACCGGCTGCGGCAAGACCGAAATCTCGCGCCGTCTGGCGCGACTTGCGCAAGCACCGTTCCTCAAAGTCGAGGCGACGAAATTCACCGAAGTCGGCTATGTCGGCCGCGATGTCGAACAAATCGTCCGTGATTTGCTGGAAATTGGCATCTCCTCGCTGCGCGAGCGCCGCCGCAAAGACGTGAAGGCCCGCGCCGAAAGGGCGGCCGAAGACCGTGTCATCGACGCTCTTGTCGGCACCAGCGCCGCTGAGTCTACGCGCGACGCGTTCCGCCGCAAACTGCGCGACGGCGACCTGAACGAGAAGGAAATCGAACTCAACGTCGCCGACACCGGCGGCGGCATGCCGCAATTCGATATCCCCGGCATGCCGGGCGCACAGATCGGCATGATCAACCTCAACGACATGCTGGGCAAAGCACTCGGCGGTCGTCAGAAATTACGCAAAATGAAAGTCATCGACGCGCATGCGCCGCTCGTCGCCGAGGAGTCCGACAAACTCATCGACAACGAAGCTTTGATCCAAGACGCGATCCGCTCTGTAGAAAACGACGGCATCGTCTTCCTGGACGAAATAGACAAGATCTGCGCCCGCGAAGGTCAAAGCCGCGGCGGCGACGTCAGCCGCGAAGGCGTGCAACGCGACCTCCTACCCTTGATCGAAGGCACGACCGTCTCGACGAAGCACGGCCCCGTGAAGACTGATCATATCCTCTTCATCGCTTCCGGCGCGTTCCATCTGGCGAAACCTTCCGACCTGCTGCCGGAGCTGCAAGGCCGGCTGCCGATCCGCGTCGAACTCCAAGCGCTGACCCGCGACGATTTCCGCCGCATCCTCACCGAAACCGAAGCGAGCCTCATCAAACAGTACAAAGCGCTCATGCTGACCGAGGGCGTCGAGCTCGAATTCACCGATGAGGGGATCGATGCACTCGCTGATTGCGCCGCCGAGGTTAATGCGTCGGTGGAAAACATCGGCGCGCGGAGGTTGCAAACGGTGATGGAACGAGTGTTGGAAGAGGTAAGCTTCCACGCGCCGGACAGCTCGGGGGCACGCATCATTGTGGACAGGTCATTCGTGACCCGAGAAATCGGCGCTTTGGCAAAGAACGCCGACCTCTCACGCTTCATACTTTGACGCGAGGCCTGTGGATCGCACACCTCACGGGTGAGTTCAGATTTACAAAGAAAAGGCGACGCTAAACCCTCGCGTTTCAACGAGAATCGGGATACGTTAATACCCACTGGGGCGCGCCACCGGGTCGAATCCTCCCCCCCGGATTCACGGTATGGCGCGCGAGTTGGGGTCGCGAGTGTCCAAGCGAAACCTCTTTGTGAGTTTTGCCGAAAGCGACGGCGGCCATTCGTATTTGGCTGCCCGCGCCATGCTCGATCCGGGCAGCATCGCTCATTTGATTTTCCGCAACACCGTTGCTGAATCACTTGAAGCCGTCGCCGCCGGCCAAGCGAACTACGCCGTCGTTCCTTGCTACAATTCGATCACGCAATGGGACGGTGCCACGATCAAAGCGCTCTCAAGCGGCGCTTATGAAATCTTCGGCCAAGTCTGCATGCCGACAAGCTACGTCCTCGTCGCGCACAAGGACTACATCAGCGAGTTCCTGCAGACTTACGCCTCGATCAAGAACGTCGCCGAGCTCACGCCCGAAGAAGAAGCGAAGATCTACACCCGCTTCCTGACGCGCATCTTCGTCGGCGCGCAGGCGGATGAGCAGTATCGCGGTCGCCTGTCGCGCCCCGACCTGACCGGCGCCAGCATCGAACTCTCCCGCAATCCGCTCCGCGTGCTCGAAGAGCAATCGCGTTCCGACCTCGTCAAACAAATGATGAAGGCGAACCGTCAGCCGCCAGCGACCGCCATCCCCGGCAACTTGTCGGGCGGAGGAATCCAAGTCCTGACGCAGCCTGCTGTGGTGGTCGACGCAGTCCAAGCCCCGGCAGCGTTGGTTGCGGCTGGTCTACTCGACGCACCGGGCGATCCGGAAGGTTGGGACCAACCGGGCTCGCTGGGCGAAATGGTCTCGCTGCTTCGCAAGCTGCTCGTGCTGCTCAACGTCTATTCGTTCGGCTCGCCCGACTTGCCGGAAAACAAGACGTCGTATCTGCTCGTCGGCCGCCGCGGGGCAGGGGCCCCGCCCGCAAGTGCGATCCGTTCGCCCGCCGCTGCACCGACGCGCGTCATGACGATGGTCCGCCCGTCCATCAAGAAGTCCAGCGCCGACCAATGGATGAAGCCACGCTCGATTCTATCTAAGAAGGCGCGCGAATACGGTTTCGTCTTTGATCGCCCGCCGGTGATGATCTCGCCCGGCAACCAGCGCATTTTCCTGTTCGAAGGCGGCCGCCCGAAGGACGGCTTCACCGCCTCGCCGAACGGCTTCTTCGAAAACCTATTCGGCTGGGTCGGTGACCTTTTCAGCCCGCCGCCTGACACCAAGGGCCAACCTGCAGGCGTCAAAGCGAAGGACAAATCCCTCCGCAAAGCGCTCGAGAAAAAGCCCGAGAGCGCGAAAGAAATCAAAGACGACGCGCCGGAGAAATTCGACGCGTACTTCCTCGGTCAGTATCCGACCTGGTGCCATGGCCTCAGCGATGACGCGTGCTGGTGCTGCGAAGAAGCGCACTCCGACACGCACGCGACCAGCGGCGCTGGCATCGGCCCGTTGGTCCAATTCCTGATCGCAGGTCTGATCGCCTTGACCATGCTGGCACTCCTATTCGTGCCCGCGTACTGCGCGCTGACCGGCGCGTCGTGCAATCCGTTCGCGACGCCAAGGACCGACATTCAACTCCTGCCGCCGCCGGTGACCCCGACGCAGCCGCAGGAAACGCCGGCCGAGCCCACGCCACCACCTGTCGTGGTTCCGAAGGTCACCCCGCCCGAGCGCGTTCAAACCCCGTATCCCGGCTTGAACGGCACCACGCCTTCAACCACGAAGCCGTCGGCAACAGGGATCACCCAACCGACCTCGCCAAAGGTAACGGCCGCGCCCAAGATTGAAGTGCAAAAGCCGTTGCCGGTCTTCCACGTCGCCTTCTTCGAAGCGAAGTCGAACCTGACCTACGAAGCGCAGAGCGCCCTCGCCGCGGCGGCAGCTCAGTCAATCCAACAGAGCCGCAACGCGACCGTACGGCTTGTCGCCCTGGGGCCACGCGAGAACGACGACGACCTCTGGCGCCGCCGTCTCTACGCGGTGAAGGATGAACTGGTGCGCCTTGGCGTTCCGGCCGACCGGATTCGCTACGAAGGCACTGGACCTTACGTCGTCACGATCCGCGCGGCACAATCGCTCCGCCCAACGACTGGTGGTGGTGGCGGCGGTGGGCGCCGCGCCTCGCTCGACACGGAATCGATTCCGGACCCGCTGAGCAGCGACTAACGCCGCTTACGCTTCAGATACACATAAATCGCACCGCCGCCTCCGTGGCGTTGGTGCGCCGCCTGAACGCCGGCAACGGCGCTCCGCATCTCATTTTCCTGCAGCCAGCGCGGCACCTGCACGCGCAAAACGCCCGGCGAACCCATGCCGGTGATCACCCGGATGCAGCGCGAACCCTTCTCGTGCTCCCGCGCAATGAAGGTCGAAAGCCTCAGATGCGCGCGATCTTGCGTGAGCCCATGTAGATCGATCGTCGCGTCCGGTTCGATCTTGCCCTTGCGCAATCGCTCCGCCGTCGAACCGTCGAGCCCAAAGCCAGGTGCCTTCTTCGGCGGCACCGGCACCACGGGCTTCACGGCGGCCGCACGCGCGCGCTTAGGCTCTTCCGGCTTACGCGGCATCGCGGGCTCAGCGGCCTTGCGCACGCGCGGCCGCCGCACATCGCGCATGACCGCGTCCCAGAGTGCGCGCTCGTCATCCTGAAGCTTCCGGCCGCGGCTCACGCAAAGGCTCTCAATTCAACCGCGCCGCCACGGATTTCGGCAGCAAGACAAAGAGCTTGCCCTTATGGGCCATACGCCCGGCAACGCTCTCGGGACGTTCTCCGGCGCCCCAGTAGACATCGCCACGCACCGGGCCGCGAATAGCGCCACCGGTATCCTGTGCGATCAAAAGCCGATGGAACGGCACGTCAGCCGCGGTCGTAACATCGGCCGGCGCGTTTGCATCGACCCACATCGGCGCACCGAGGCCGTGGAACTTGAGATCGACCGCAAGACTTGCTTCCGGCGTCAGCGCCACGCCCTGCGCGCCGTCCGCGCCCAACGACGGATCGGCTATCGGCAGCTCCTTGAAGAACACATAGGAAGGGTTCTCGTTCATCAGCGCTGCCGCCTTCGACGGATTGTCGTTCAGCCAGCGGCGAATGCGCTGCATCGACATCTCCTCGCGCTTGACCTCGCCGCGCTCGATCAAGAGCCGCCCGATTGCGGCGTAGGGATGCCCGTTTTGTCCGTCATAGGCGACGCGGATCGTCTCGCCGCTCTTGAGCTTGACCCTCCCCGAGCCCTGCACCTGCAGAAAGAACGCGTCCACCGCATCGTCGACATAAGCGATGATGCGCGACCGCCCCTTTAGCCCCGCGCCCACGATATCGGCCCGCGTTGCATAGGGCACGAGCTTGCCGGCATCTACGCGCCCGGCAACCCGCTCCCCCTTCAACGCCGGTCGAAATGTGCCCAAGTCCACCGACACAAGATCGCTCGGTCGCGTATAGAGTGGGGTCTGAAACTTGCCCCGCGCCTTTCGGTGACCATTGAGCTCGGGCTCGTAGTAGCCCGTGAAAAGACCGATCGGCTCCGCACGGTTCGACGCTTGCGCCGGTTGAAACCACGCCTCGAAAAACTGCCGCGCGTTCTCTGCCGATGACGGTTTCAGTTGCAATGCCGCATTGCAAGCGCCCCGCCATTCGCTGACCGCGCCATAAGCCGCGATGCCGCCGAACGCGTCGCCGTCACCGCGCGCAAGCAACTTCCGGCAAGAGCCAACGAACGCGCTGACGGCCGCCCGCGCGTCGCTTGTCTGCCAATCGGCAAGCGCGGAAAACTCGACGCGGCTGAGCACCAGTTCGTCGGGGACAGCGGCCTTCTCTAGTTCAGGCCCGCCGAGCGGCGCGCACGCCGTTGCTAGAATCAGGAGTGCTGCGCCAAACGCTCGTGAAGCATGCATGGGGGCTCTAAGCGGACTTACGCGGCGCCGGCCGTCGCAACCAGCTTCCAGTTCGGATCGGACGAACGCGTATCGCGCGCGAACGTCCACACGTCCGTCACTTCGCGAACGACGCCGGCGGCACCTTCGATCACTGCACCGGCGGCGTCGCGTGTCGCGCTGATCAACTCGCTGACGAACCGAACCGTCACTTCCGCAATCCGCCCGCGCAAGCTCGCGTCTTCCAGGCTAGCTTGCTTCAAGCCGACGAAAGAGAAATCCAGCTTGTGCCCGGCCTTCTCGCGCGCCGCGATCGCGCCTTCAAAACTTGCAAACACCTCGGGCGCCAATAGCGGCTTCAGCGCCGCGCGGTCGCCGTCCGCATATGCCTTCGCAATCATCTCGTGCGCCATCTTCGCGCCGCCGACAAACTCATCCGGATCGAAGCTGCGATCGGCTTGCCTGATTTGTTCGACACCAAGCGCAACCGCCGATCCCGGCGCGACCTTCGCCATCACACTTTCTTTGACCGGCCGGCCGAAATCGCGCGCGCGCGGCAGCGGCACAACATTGTCTTCTTTTGCGGCAACGGTGCGGCGCGGCTCGATCCGCTCACGCCGTACGTCGACGGGCGGTTGTTCGTTTCCGGTTCGCCGGCCCAAGACCGAGAACAGACGATAAGCAATGAAGGCCGCAAAGGCCGCCAAAACGAGAATTTCCAAAAGGACCGATCCGGTCATCGACCTCTACCCATTCGGGAGTGCGCACGCCCAATCACAAAGCCCGCCGCCCACCTGTTACTGTTTTGGCTGCAAACCGGCTCAACGCTGGGGATAAAGCCTACAGCGCCAATCCTTTCCGGTCCATAGCCAACGCCTTTAGACCTGTCACGTTTGCGGGCCATTTCAAGGCCCGCACTGACATTTGCTTGTCTGTGAGCCCCACCCCGTGATAGCCACCCGCCCGCACAAGGTTTGTGCACCAAGCCTCAAGCTTTCAAGGAAATCCGATGAGTGACTCGCCAGCCAACGGCCAAGGCGCCGCTGCCGACTTTGCCGCCACAGCCGCCAACGCAGCCCAGATTCAAGTGCTGGCGCAGTACGTTAAGGATCTGTCATTCGAGAATCCGGCCGCACCGATGAGCCTGCAGGGCCAAAAGCCCGCGCTGGAGGTTGGCGTCGACGTGCAGGCTCGCGGCCTCGGTGTCGATCAGTATGAAGTCGCTATTCGCGTCCGCGCCGACGCGAAGTCGGCGAACCAAACCGTGTTCGTCTGCGAAGTGACCTACGCCGGTGTCTTCATGCTGAAGAACATCACGCCGGAAAATATTCAGCCGGTGCTATTGATCGAGTGCCCGCGCCAGCTCTTCCCGTTTGCGCGCCGCGTCGTCGCCGACACCACGCGTGACGGCGGCTTCCCGCCATTGATGCTCGACCCCATCGACTTCATGACGCTCTACCGCGCCCAGCTCGCACAACAAAAGGCGCAAGGCACTCAGCCGACCGCGTAACTCAGTTACGCCAAATCGCACCGCCACCGAGTGCCGCTATCGCGGCCTCGTGGCGCGCGAGTTCGTCGCCAGTGAGGCGCGCGGGTAAGGGCACTGCCCGCGGCGGAATCGGTAGCTGCGTTACCGTCGATCGCCCGTTCGAACCCGCGCCTTGCGCAACCAGCTCAAGACCCTGCTGCCGTCCGCCGGAAAGCTCCAGATAGACCTGCGCCAAAAGCTCAGCGTCGAGCAACGCGCCGTGGCCCTTCGCCTTGCGCTCGTCGAGCCCAATATTGAAGCGCTTACAGAGCGCATCGAGCGACGCGGGCGATCCCGGAAATTTCCGCCGCGCGATCAACATTGTATCGGTCGCGCGATCCGAGTTGATCCGCGGCTTGTTCACCCGCTTCAGCTCGGCGTTCAGGAACTTCAGATCGAACTCGGCGTTATGAATGACGAGCGGACTATCGCCGATGAACGCCAAGAATCCTTCGACCGCATCCGCGAACAAAGGCTTATCGACCAAGAACTCCGTAGCCAGACCGGTGATCCGCCGCGACTCTTCCGGCACATCGCGCTCAGGGTTCAGATAGGTGTGATAACGCCCGCCCGTCGGCGTCCGATTGTTGAGCTCCAGGCACCCGATCTCGATGATCCGATGCCCTTGGCTTGGCTCAAGTCCGGTCGTTTCCGTGTCGAGAACGATCTCGCGCATGCTGATTCGCCGCCCAAATTTTCGCCGGACGATGCTTCAGCTTTTCGATGATCGCAACGACCTGGGACTCGGCATGCGCAAGGCCTTGAGCGCTATCAACAACAAAGTCCGCCCGCTTGCGTTTCTCCGCGTCCGGCATCTGTTTCATGAGTATCGCGTCGAGCTTTTCCCCAGTCATACCGGGCCGTGCCAGCACACGTTTGCGCTGCAAATCCGCGGGCGCTGAAACTACAACCGTAACGTCCACACGCGCCTCGCCACCGGTTTCAAACAAGAGCGGTATATCAAGAACCACCATCTTCGCGCCTGACGCCGCGGTGCGCTGAAGAAAGTCGCGCTGCGCCACCGCCACCAACGGATGCACGATCGTCTCGAGCTTGCGCATCTCGTCCGGCTTGCCGACAACCGCTTTGGAGAGCCGCTCGCGATCGACCCGCCCATCGACGACCGCGTCCGGAAACGCGGCGCCCACCGGCTCCACCGCAAGCCCTCCTTTGTCGTAAAGCGCATGCACGGTCGCATCGGAATCGCAAACCGGAACGCCATGCCGCGCAAACATTTTCGCGGTCTCGGTCTTGCCCATACCGATCGATCCGGTGAGTCCAATGATCAACATCAGCCCCGCCCTTCAAGCAGTCCGACCAACCTCGCCCGCAGCGCCGGCGTCACCGCAGGCTCCACCCCAAACCACGCCGCAAATCCCGGCCGCGCTTGATGCAGAAGCATCCCAAGCCCATCGACCGTCTTCAGCCCGCGCGCCTTCGCGCGAGCCAACAATCCAGTCTCCAACGGCCGATACACGATGTCGGCAACAACCGCGTCCGCCGGCAGCGCCGCCAAATCAACTTCCAAAGGCGGTTGACCCTGCATGCCCAAGCTGGTCGTGTTCACAACCAAAGCCGCTTGCGCCAAGGCCGCTGGCAACGCCGGCCACTCAACCACCGCAACCCGATCGCCGAAAAACGCACTGAGCACGCGCGCCTTATCAGCGGTTCGATTCACCAGATCGACCCGCGCCGCACCGAGCGAAAGCAACCCGGCAACGACAGCCCGCGCCGCACCACCCGCGCCCAACACCACAACGATCTTTGATGCGAGCGACATCACCCCACACTCGCGCAGCGACTCGACGAACCCGAACACATCCGTGTTTCGCCCCAGTGCACGACCCGCCTCAAACACGATCGTATTCACCGCACCGGTCGCTTCCGCGGCCTCATCGCGCTCATCGACCAAACGAAACGCCGCCTCCTTGTGCGGCAGCGTGACGTTCAACCCGCGAAACCCGAGTTTCGGCAGCGCCGCAAGCGCACCGGCAAAATCCTCCGGCTTGATCGCCATGGGCACATAGGCCGCATCCAACCGATGCTCGGCGATCCAATGCCCGTGCAATGCCGGCGACAAGCTGTGCCCAACCGGCCAACCCGCAACCCCTGCCAGCTTTGCTTGTCCGGAAATCGTCATGTCTTCAGCATGCCATGCGTGCGCAGAAAATCGAGCAGCGGAACCAGCGGTAACCCCGCGATGGTGAACGTATCGCCTTCAATCTTGGAAAAGAGCTGAATTCCGCGCCCTTCAACATGATAGGCACCGACACTCCCCAAGATATCCGCACCCGCGTCCTCAAGATACGTCTCAAGAAACGCATCCGAAAAATCCCGCATCGTCAGCCGCGCTTGCCCCACAAACCGCCACACGATCGATCCGCCTCGCGCTACGCATACCGCAGACGACAGAACATGCGTGCCCCCACGCAACCGCCGCAGCTGCTGCCGCGCACCCTCGACAGAACCCGGTTTCTGAAACAACTCTAAGCCTAGGCTCAGCACCTGGTCCGCACCAATCACCGTCTCCTGAGGATGCCGCCCGCTGACTTTCAGCGCCTTAAGTTCCGCTAGAACGTCCGCGATATCCCGCGGGCTCGCTTTCTCCGCAGCAAGCGACTCAAGCACCGCCGTCTCATCGACATTCGCGACCTCAACGGCAAATTCAACCCCGGCCGCACGAAGCAATCGTTGCCGCGCAGCACTTCCCGAGGCGAGGATCAGCCCGTTCATTCGACCAGCTGTCGCGCCCGGCTGTGCAGCGCAATGACGGCAGCAGCCGTCTCTTCGATCGACCGCCGCGTCACATCGATCACCGGCCAATTCTTTTCCGCAAATAACCGTCGTGCAAACGCAACCTCCGCCCGCACCGCATCCAGATCCACATACTCTGTCTCGGCATCCTCATTCAGCGACAGAAGACGATTCCGTCGAATCTGAATGAGCCGTTCCGGGCTGGCCAGCAACCCAATCACCAACGGCCGCTTCACCATGTCCAACTCGGGCGGCAACGCAATGCCAAGAACAATCGGTATGTTCGCCGCCTTGATGCCGCGATTGGCCAGGTAAATACATGTCGGCGTCTTGGAAGTTCGACTGACGCCCACCAACACGACATCGGCCATATCCAGCGTTGCCGCGCTTTGACCGTCGTCATGCGCCATCGTGAAATTGAGCGCATCGATCCGCGCGAAATACTTCGCGTCAAGCTCATGCTGAGCACCAGGCCTATGGCTAACTTCGGCCCCGAGATAGGTCCCCAGGGATCCCATTACTGGATCCAAGACTCCAACCGTCGTCTGCCCAAGCTCCCGGCAACGGTTCTCCAACCCCTCGCGCAATTCCTGATTGACCATCGTATGCAGAACCAAACCCGGCGCGGATTCGATCTCGACCAACGCACGATCCAGCTGCTTGCGCGTTCGCACCAGCGGATACACATGCTCGATCGGCCGACCCATATCGAATTGCGCACACGCCGCTTTTGCCACGGCATTCAGCGTCTCGCCGGTCGAGTCCGACACGAGATGCAAGTGGTAGTAGATCGCTGTGCTGCGCTTCTCCACGCAAGTCCTTGAGGATGAGCCTGTGAACGACCGCCCTGATAAGACCGGGGACGAAACAGGGATGCAAGCATCATCCGGTTTCTCCCTTTTCCTTGCCCGTCAGTCACCATGAGATCTCCACGGCACCAGAGACCCGAAACCGACTTCTCCCTAGCTTTGAATAACTTGCCTTGTTCCCGGCTTCATCCACATCACACGCAACTGAAATCCTTCGCGATTCCTGTTGCAACCGTGCACTGTCCCCAAATGTGGATGAGGCGAACCCCTGTGCAAGACTCTGAGGACGTCCAAGAAACGGCCAATTTGTCCCAATTCTCCACACGCCTATCATCTTCCTACAATCCTTCTTCTAACTATAACTAATTAGAAGAATGGGTCTGGGTGAGTGACGAAGGGTCTATCCGAAAAGCCGCTTCTGAACGTCCTTCGCGGTCACGCGACGGCGAGAAGACCTGTGTGGCTGATGCGGCAAGCCGGTCGCTATTTGCCGGAATATCGTGCCATCAGAACCAAAGCCGCAAACTTCCTCGACCTGTGCTTCACGCCGGATCTCGCCACCGAAGTTACGCTGCAGCCCATTAGGAGATTTGGCTTCGATGCGGCGATCCTGTTCTCCGATATCCTCGTCGTACCCCACGCACTCGGTCAAAAGGTCTGGTTCGCTGAAGGCGAAGGCCCGCGGCTCGATCCCCTCACGAACGAAAACATCGGCAAGCTCGATCCATCGAAACTCCGCGCGAAGCTAAACCCTGTGTTCGAAACCGTTTCACGCTTACGTGGTGAGCTTCCAGCCAACACAACGCTGATAGGATTCGCTGGCGCACCCTGGACGGTAGCAACCTACATGATCGCCGGCCGGGGCTCGGATGACAGCACACCGGCTCGCACCTTCGCCTATCGCGATCCGCAAACGTTCGCAGACACGATCAAACTCCTCGTCGCCGCAACAACCGATTACCTGATTGCACAAATTGATGCCGGCGCCGAAGTCTTGCAACTCTTTGAAAGCTGGGCCGGCACGATACCGAACGATCAAATAACCGCGTACTCGATCACGCCAATCAAAGAAATCATCGCAGGCGTTCGCAAGCACGCACCACAAGTGCCGATCATCGTCTTCCCGCGCGCAGCCGGTGCCAACTATTCCCGCTACGCCACGGAGACGGGTGCGACCGCAATCTCGATCGACGCGCACACATCGCTAAGCTGGGCAAAGACAGCCTTCAAGCCGGGAACAGTTCTGCAAGGCAACCTCGATCCGCTCGCGCTGATCCAAGGCGGTGACGCGCTCAAGCAATCCGTCGCCGGCATTCTGCGCGACACCGCAGGCCACCCGCATATCTTCAATCTAGGCCACGGGATCCGCCCCGAAACACCTGTCGAGCATGTCGTCGAAATGCTGCGTCTGGTCAGGGATGCCGACGCATGAGAGTCGCGGTGGTAATGTTCAATCTCGGTGGGCCGTCATCGCTTGAAGCGGTTGAACCGTTTTTGTTCAACCTTTTCCACGATCCCGCGATTATCCGCGTGCCACAACCACTTCGTTGGCTCTTGGCAAGACTGATTTCCAGGCGCCGTGCTCCAATCGCCCGCGAGATTTACGCCAAAATGGGCGGCCAATCGCCGATCCTGGGGCAAACCTACAACCAGGCCTCCGAACTCAAGACCGCTTTGGCCAACAGCGACGGCACGCATTTCGAGACCTTTGTCGCGATGCGCTACACGGCACCGCGCGCCTCCGACATTGTCGAGCAAGTGCGCCGCTATCGGCCGAACAAGATCGTGTTGTTGCCGCTCTACCCGCAGTTCTCGACCACAACCTCGCGCTCGTCGCTGCGCGAATGGAACGACCTAGCACGCGAGCGCAAAATCGGTGCACCGGTGGCGACAATCTGCTGCTATCCGCAAGACGCCGGCTTCATCGATGCCCAAGCGGCGCTGATCGCAGAAACGATCGATAAAATGCCGCCGAACGTCCGGTTCCGGGTGCTCTTCTCCGCGCACGGTTTGCCTGAAAGCGTGGTGAGCGGCGGTGACCCCTACAAAGCCCAAGTCGAGCAAACCGCCGCGGCGCTTGTGAAGGCATTGAACCGGCCGCAACTCGATTCGCGCGTCTGCTTCCAAAGCCGCGTCGGGCCGATGAAATGGATCGGCCCCTCGACCGACGAAGAGATAAAACGGGCAGGGACAGAGGGTCTCGCCCTCGTGGTAGCACCGATCGCTTTCGTATCCGAGCACTCGGAGACCCTGGTCGAACTCGACATCGAGTACGCCAAGCTCGCCGCCGAAAGCGGCATCGCGCACTATTTGCGCGCCCCAGCGGTCGGAACCCATCCGCGCTTCATCGAAGGCCTGGCCGCGCTCGTCAAAGATGCCGCGAAAGGGCAGGGCACGAAGCCCGGCGGCCCCACGCGGGCATGTCCGGCGTCCTGCGGCCAATGCGCACTCGAAAGGAAGATCGCATGAGCGAGGCGTTGATGCCGTTCTATCTCTGGCTCAAGGCGATCCACATCATGGCCGTGATCGCCTGGATGGCGGGTATGCTCTACCTGCCCCGCCTCTTCGTCTACCATTGCGAAACCGAGGTCGGAACCGCCGAGTACGAGCGGTTCAAGCTGATGGAGCGCAAACTCATGCGCGTTATCATAAACCCCTCGATGATAGCCGTCTGGGTCCTAGGCCTGCTCCTGGCCTTCGCCATCGGCGCTTGGAGCCAACCCTGGTTCCACGCAAAACTGTTGCTGGTGACAGGGATGTCCGGCTTGCACGGCATGTTCTCAAAGTGGCGCCGCGACTTCGAGCAGGGCAAAAATACCAAGACCCAGCGCTTCTTCCGGATCGTGAACGAGGTCCCGGCCGTTCTGATGATCTTGATCGTCATCCTTGTGGTTGTGAAACCATTTTAGGGCGGTTTTCATGTAATTCCGCCGCAAAAAGCCTCTTTCAATCCGGGGGCTAAGCGCGCTACATATTGCGTCGTCCTCCGACAACGTCCGGAAATGTTCGCAAACGGAGCCGCCGTCATCGCGTCGTAACGCGAGGCGACTAAGGCTTGTGACGAACAAGCGCCGTCTCAAGGCGCCAAACCTCCGAACGCCCTTTTCCCTTTGCAGTCCATTCCGTCCCGCCTGCCAAGCGGGGCCAAAATCACCCTCCCTCGAGTCCCCAGTACTGCAACACACGAGAGTAAGTTCCAATGTCGCTTCAAGACGTTATGAAGCTCCAAGACCTGAAGATGAAGTCGCCCGCCGCGCTGCTTGAGCTCGCCGAAGAGCTGAAGATCGAGAACGCGAGCGCCATGCGCAAACAAGACATGATGTTTGCGATCCTGAAGTCGCTTGCCGACCAGGAGGTTGAGATCACGGGCTCCGGCGTCGTCGAGGTCCTGCCCGACGGCTTCGGCTTCCTGCGCGCGCCCGAGTCCAACTACCTGCCGGGCCCCGACGACATCTACGTCAGCCCCTCCCAAATCCGCCGCTTCGCGCTGCGCACCGGCGACACCGTCGACGGTCCGATCCGCAGCCCCAAGGACGGCGAACGCTACTTCGCGCTTCTCAAGGTCAACACGATCAATTTCGAAGATCCTGAAAAACAAAAGCACAAGGTTCACTTCGACAACCTAACGCCGCTCTATCCCGATGAGCGCATCAAGATGGAGATTCAGGACCCGACGATTAAGGACCGCTCCGCTCGCGTCATCGACATCGTGGCTCCGCTCGGCAAAGGCCAGCGCGCGCTGATCGTCGCCCCGCCGCGCACCGGCAAGACGGTGCTCCTGCAAAACATCGCGAAGTCCGTCGCGGCCAACCACCCGGAATGCTTCCTGATCGTTCTCCTGATCGACGAGCGTCCGGAAGAAGTCACCGACATGCAGCGCACCGTGAAGGGCGAGGTCATCTCCTCGACCTTCGACGAGCCCGCCTCGCGCCACGTCCAGGTCGCCGAAATGGTGATCGAAAAAGCGAAACGCCTCGTCGAGCACAAGCGTGACGTCGTGATCTTGCTGGACTCGGTCACCCGCCTCGGCCGCGCTTACAACACCGTCGTTCCCTCCTCGGGTAAGGTCCTGACGGGCGGCGTCGACGCGAACGCCTTGCAGCGCCCGAAGCGCTTCTTCGGTGCGGCACGTAACATCGAAGAAGGCGGCTCGCTCACTATCATCGCGACCGCGCTGATCGACACCGGCAGCCGCATGGACGAAGTCATCTTCGAAGAGTTCAAAGGCACCGGTAACTCGGAAATCGTGCTCGACCGCAAGGTCGCCGACAAGCGCGTCTTCCCGTCGATGGACATCCTGAAGTCCGGCACCCGCAAAGAAGAACTGCTCACCGACAAGAACACGCTGCAGAAGACCTACGTCCTGCGCCGCATCCTGAACCCGATGGGCGCCACCGACGCGATCGAATTCCTGCTCGATAAGATCAAGAGCACGAAATCGAACAGCGAATTCTTCGACGCGATGAATACCTAGCCGGCCGTGCGGCTCACGACGACGACGATCGCCGTTCGCACGCCCGGTCCGGGTCTCACTGACATCACGCCCCAAGTCGCTCGCTGGCTCGCACAAGAGTCGGCGGGCGAGGGGCAGGTGACGCTCTTTATCCGTCACACCTCCGCCTCTCTCACGATCCAAGAAAACGCCGACCCGGACGTGCTCGCCGATCTGGAGGCGTTCATGCGCCGCCTCGTGCCGTGGGACGAGCGCCTCTACCGCCATCGCACGGAAGGGCCCGACGACATGCCCGCCCACATCCGCGCCGCGCTGACCAATGTCTCGCTGACCATCCCCGTCTTGAATGGCCGCCTCGCGCTCGGCACGTGGCAAGGCATCTACCTCTGGGAACACCGCGCTGAGCCGCAAACCCGTCACGTAATTGTGCAATGCCTGACCACGTGACCGGCGTGCCCGCGGCGGCTAAGTTCTACGGCGGGCTGCTTTGGAGATGTTGTCATGGTGAGACATCGTCTTGCAGCGGCCGCATTGCTCGCCGCAATCGCCCTCGCTGGTAGCGCCCGCGCGGAGGGTGAGCCGCAGGCTATCGACTCAAGCTCAGGCAAGCTGACGCTCCAAGAGCGTGCGAAAGATCTCGATCACCCGTGGGGGATGGCGTTCCTGCCCGATGGCCGCTTGTTGCTGACGGAGCGCGCAGGACACTTGCGAACGCTGAGCGCCGACGGGAAACTCTCCGCGCCGTTCGCCGGTGTACCGGCCGTTCAAGCGCGCGGGCAGGGCGGCCTGCTCGACGTCGCGCTCGATCCGGGCTTCGCTCAGAACCGCCTGATCTACATCTCCTACGCCGAGCCCGGCGGCGACGGCGCCTCCACCGCCTTCGCCCGCGCGACATTGGGCGATGGCCGGCTCGACGATCTTCAGCTCGTCTTCCGCCAACTGCCGAAAGTCTCCGGCAATGGCCACTATGGCGGACGCATCGTGTTCGCGCCGGACGGTCACCTGTTTCTCACGACCGGCGATCGACAAAAGTTCGACCCGGCGCAAGACCTGATGAGCCATCTCGGCAAAGTCATTCGCCTTAACCGCGACGGCACCGTGCCCAAGGACAACCCCTTGATCGGTCGCGCTGACGCGAAGCCGGAGATCTGGTCCTACGGCCATCGCAACATCCAAGGCGCCGCGATCGAACCCACGACCGGACGTCTCTGGACGATCGAATTCGGTCCCGCTGGCGGCGACGAATTGAACCGCCCGGAACCCGGCAAGAACTACGGCTGGCCGCTGGTGAGTTGGGGCAATCACTATGACGGCCGCGACATCCCCGATCCGCCGACGCGTCCGGACCTCACCGATGCCGTGAAATACTGGAACCCAACGATCGCGCCGTCCGGCATGATTTTCTATACGGGCGCGATGTTTCCCAAATGGAAGAACAACATCTTGATCGCGAGCCTCGGCACGCTGGGGATCGTCCGCCTCGAGCTCAAGGACGGCAAGGTCGTGAACGAAGAACGTATCGAACTCGGCCGCCGCATTCGCGACGTCGAACAGGCACCCGACGGCTCGATCTACGTCGCAACCGACGACAGCGATGGCCGTATCTGGCGCCTCTCGCGCTGACTGCCGCCGCGCAAAACCGGCAGTTGAGTGCCGATTCACTCGGGCGTGACTGTGGCGCCCGCGATCAGCTAGATTTCTCGAAAGCCTAGGCAACCCGGACAGACCATGCGCGCCCTCGCCCGACTTCTCGTCGCCGCATTTAGCCTCGTACTCTCCTTCGCGGCTCAAGCCGAAGGCATCGACCTGTCGGAAGCCCGCCAAGCCTTCCTCGAGGGCGAATGGAGCGGCGTCTCGACCGACGTCAGCGCCGACAAGCTTTGCTCGGTCCAAGCCCCACCGCCGGGCGCGACAACCCTTGCGATTGAGTTCCTCCGCTCCGGCGGCGTTGCCTTCGCCGACGACGGCACCGAAAGCGCGACCCGCGGCCCGATCACCGCCGCCGCCGAAGCAAACGGTGTCATATCGCTCACCTTCGGTAACGAAGTTTGGCGCCTCCGGCCCGAAGGCGACAAGATCATGTACCGCGTACGCTCATCGGCTTCGTTGGGCGGCGACGTCGACATGATGGTCTTCAAGCGCTGCAAGAAGCCGGCCGACCGTTCCGCGATTGCGCTCGACGGCGACGCCCTCAAATTCCTCGCCGCAGACCTGCCCGGTGACGAGGCTTTCTTTATGGACGAGCGGCTCGCAGGCAAAACCGGCAATCGCTGTGCCGTTCAGGAGACGCAATACCTGTTCTTCGTGCTGATCGGCCCGGCCGAGTTCCGCCTGAGCCGTTGGAATAGTTTTGCCATCGCCGACAAGCTGGCCGAAAAGAAACCCGTCAAGCTTCCGCTCGACCCCGTCGCCAATTGGCGCATCGAAAGCGCCCGCGCCGAAGGCGCGAAGTATGTCCTGCGCATGCGCGACTACGACGACGAAAAGGCGAAACCCGAATCCCTCCACATCGAGGTGAAACCCGACACCTCGATCACGATCCCGGAATGGAAGCGCAATTACATCCGCTGCAAGGGTTTCCAGTCGCGCAGCTAACGCGCGGTCATTCCGCCGTCGACGACGACCTCCGACCCGGTCATGAACGCCGCGTCGTCGGAGGCCAGAAACACGACCGCGTTCGCGATGTCCGCAGCGACGCCGAGCCGTCCCAGCGGATGCAGGTTGATCGCGTTCGAGCGAACTTCGTTCGCGCTGCCGGCGCCCGTCGCGACCAGTTCGTCCATCACCTTTTGCCCCATCATGGTGTCGATGATGCCCGGGTGGATCGAGTTCACGCGGATCTTGAGACCCAGTTGAGCGAACTCTAACGCGGCGCCCTTGGTCATCAAACGGACGGCGCCTTTGGAAGCGTTGTAGGGTACCGCGAACGCGGCGCCGGTCAGCCCCGCCACGGACGACAGATTGATGATCGAACCGCCGCCGCCCCACTGGCCGCCGCGCTTTCCGATCGCCGGGCTTGCCGTTTTCATGCCCAGGAACACGCCTTCGATGTTGATCGCCTGCATGTGGCGGAACTCTTCGATCGTCGTCATCGACATCGGCTTCAGCGCAAAGATGCCGGCATTGTTCAGCAGAATGTCGAGCCCGCCGAAGCGCCGCTCCGCCTCCGCCACCGCCGCCACCCACGCAGCCTCGTCGCGAACGTCGTGCCGCACATAGCCCGCGCGCGCGCCCTTGGAGGCGATCGCAGCGGCCGTCGCCTCGCCGTCGGCATCGAGTACGTCGGTGATGAGGACCGCCGCTCCCTCCGCAGCCAAGGCCGCAGCTGACGCGGCGCCGATTCCGCGCGCCCCGCCAGTCACCAATGCGACCCGTCCCTGAAGTTTCCCGGCCATATTTCAATCCTCCGTGTGTTTTACCGACTGTTCGCGCCTTTGGAGGCCGCCGTCAACGAGATCGATTTGACCTTGGCCAAAAGTCAGGTCACCCTCCTGAGAACGTAAAATTTGGAGTGACACGGCCATGGACGGAGAATCGAACGACCGCGCGAAGTACCACGCCATGGTCGATGCCAGCGCCGAGGATTGGCAGATCATTGTCAAGCACGCGGCACCGTTTCAGAAGGATCTTCCGAACCGCATCGTCACCCACTTGAACTTGTTGAAGGGCGACTGCGGCGGCTACCCGGTCGACCGCCTCGAGCACTCGCTGCAAACCGCGACCCGCGCCCATCAAGCCGGCGAGAATGAAGAGTATGTCGTTTGCGCGTTGCTGCACGATATCGGCGACACCTTGGGCCCGGCGAACCACGCCGACATAGCTGCCGCGATCGTCAAGCCATACGTCTCCGAGAAGCACCACTGGATCGTCGAGAAACATGCGATGTTCCAGGGCTACTACTTCTTCCACTTTTTGGGGCTCGATCGGAACATTCGAGATCAGTTCCGCGGCCACCCCCACTTCGAGGCTTGTGCCCAGTTCTGTCACCTCTACGACCAGAACTCGTTCGACCCGAACTTCAAGTCGATGCCGCTCGAAGCCTTCGTTCCGATGATCGGCCGCGTCTTCACCCGCCCGAAGAACTCGCTCTATCTGCGTAAGGAAAAACAGGCAGCGGCCGAGTAGGCGACGCTCACGCGTAGCGTTCTTGGCCGCGGCGCGAGAAGGCCGTCATCCGACGGCATTCCCAGGTCCGTTCACGTGGGTTGCGAGCCAAGCGACCAGCACGATCATGCCCAAGAATCGTGCGATGTGATGGGCGACCGAAGGTCGGAGCCGGAGTGAAACCTGGCTCATACCGGCGAGGGTAACACCCATGATGGCGGGGGTCATAATGCTTCTCCACGTTGGATTTCGAGACCGCTCGTTGCGGAAACGGCCATTT
This sequence comes from uncultured Flavobacteriaceae bacterium, assembly GCA_964547645.1. Lineage (GTDB taxonomy): Bacteria > Pseudomonadota > Alphaproteobacteria > Micropepsales > Micropepsaceae > SZUA-430. The sequence goes on along the minus strand of CAZJOM010000003.1, from coordinate 59,943 downwards.
TCATATAGTCAGTTTGTATGACGAAAATAGACAGAGAGACTGCCTATGACAAGTGACGGCCGACACACCGTTGAGACCGTCCGCCCGACTTTCGGCTCCCTGTTTCGCGAGCCCTATCAGACCTACCTGACCTGGCTTTACGGCCGGCTCAAGCGGGAAGGGTTCACCGATATCCGCGTCACGCACAGCACCGTGCTTCGCCGCATCTCGACCGAAGGGGCGCGGGTCTCGGACTTGGCCGAGCGTGCCGGTATGACGAAGCAAAGCATGGCCTACATCGTCGATGACCTAGTCCAACTCGGCTATGTCACTGTCGCATCCGACCCCTCGGACGGGCGCGCCAAGCTGGTCATACCAACGAAGAAGGGCGAACGTCTGCTCGCCGCCGCGCGCGAGCTTGGCGACGTCTACGAGCAGCATGTCGCAAAGCTCATAGGAAGCGGCGAAGCAAAAAAACTTCGCAGCCTGCTCGAACAGCTGAACGTAAAGCTGACGGCGATGCCGCCGCCCTAACTCGGGATCAGCACCAAAGACCCCGTCGTCTGCCGGCTCTCGAGCGCTCGATGCGCCTCGGCAGCCTCCGCCAACGGGAAACGCTTCGGCTCATTGCGCTTGATCACGCCGCGCGCGATGAGGTCGAAGAGTTCGCCGGCGCCGGCGTCCAGTTCTTCCGCCGTCGTGATATAGTTCGCGAGCGTCGGCCGCGTGAAGTAGAGCGATCCTTTCTGGGCCAACAGCGATCCGTCGACCGGGGGCACTGGACCGCTCGCATTGCCGAAGCTGACGAACAATCCAAGTGGGCTGAGCGAGTCCAACGTGGCCATGAACGTATCGCGCCCGACCGAGTCATAGGCCACCGGCACGCCCTTCCCGCCGGTGATCTCACGCACCCGGTTGGCGATGTTTTCGCGCGACGAGACGATCACGTGGTGGCACCCAAGCCGCTGGGCCAACCCGACCTTCTTGTCGTTTCCGACGGTGCCGATGATCGTCGCGCCAAGCGAGCGCGCCCACTGCACCGCAATCATGCCGACACCGCCGGCCGCGGCATGCAGCAGGATGGTGTCCCCGGACTTCACTTTGTAGGTCCGCCGGAGCAGATAGTGCGCGGTCAGACCCTTGAGCATGATCGCCGCTGCGATCTCGTCGCTGACGCCGTCGGGGATCTTGACTGCTCGAGTGGCGACGACGTTGTGCGCTTCGCTGTAGCTGCCGATGGGCCCCGAGGCGTAGGCAATCCGATCGCCTTCCTTAAACCGGGTGACGCCGGGTCCCACCGCCTCGACCACGCCCGCCGCCTCCAACCCGAGACCGGAGGGAAGGGGTACCTTGTAGAGCCCCGTGCGGTGATAGATGTCGATGAAGTTGACCCCGATAGCTTTGTGCCGAACCCGAACCTCGCCCTCGGCCGGAGCCTTGAGCGCGATGTCATGGAACGACAGCACCTCGGTACCGCCGGTCTTCTCAAATCGGATTGCACGCGTCATGGAACACCATTTCAAACCGCAACGATCACAAAATGCTCAAGCGCTTGCTGCGGGTTGCCCGCCATTCGACACCACCCGCGTCTTGAGCATCAACTCCAGCTGGTTCGGATCCACGATCGGCGGCGAACACGTTTGACCACTGCAGAGATACAATGTCGCCCGATCGTTGACCTGGCCTTTGCCGCTCGCCGGATGCCCGGCATAGAGCGCTTCACCCGGGGCGACGATTGAAATGACTTTGTTCGGCAGGCTCATCCGGCGGAACACTTCACGGAACGCACCGACGGCCGGATCGTTGCGCGCGGCAACGATCACAACACCAATTGCGCGCAGCATTAGGTCGAAGCCGTTGAAGTAGGTTGCGGCTGGAATCAGCTGACGGCGAGCGTCCTCGGCGAATGTTTGAGCCAGCACGCTGTATCGTTCGTAGTACGCAACGTCGCCCGTCAAGATATGAAGCCGTGCGAGCACGTGCATCATCGTTCCGTTCGCGGAAGGCGTGGCACCATCCATCACCGTTCGAACCCGAACGATAAGCGGCTCGCCGTCCGAAGGCGTGAGCGCATACCCTCCGATGTCTGCTCTCCAGAACTTTTCGTTTAGCGTGTGGGTCCAGGCGATCGCCTTTTCCAGGTAGGGCTGATGGCCGGTAACTTGATGGAGCGCGAGCGCCGCGCGCGCCATGTTGGCATAATCGTCCGCAAGACCTCCCGCCCCGTGCTTGCCCTGCCGCCAGCTGTGGCTCAGCGCGTTACCGGAGCCCAGCGTGTCGGCGATGAACCAAAACGCTTTCACCGCCGCCGCCTGCCAGTCCACCCGGTTCATCGCATCCGACGCTTCCGCGAGCGCAGTGATCATCAAGCCGTTCCAATCCGCGAGGACCTTGTCGTCGCGGATTGGCTTCACTCGCTTCTCTCGCGCCGAGAACAGCTTTTCGCGCAACGCGTTCAGCTTGCCTTCTTGCACGGCCGGCAGCGGTACCGGCGTGCGCATCCGGTGGAGAATGTTCTTGCCCTCCCAATTGCCGCCCGTGCGAACGTCATAGACTTGCTTGAAGAGGACCGCTTCCTTGCCGAGCGCCTCGTCGATCTCGGCTTCGCTCCAGACGTAGAACTTTCCTTCCTCACCCTCGGAATCTGCATCGATGGAGGAAGCGAACCCGCCGCCGTCTATCCCCATCTCGCGCAACACCCAGCCGACCGTTTCCTCGATGCGTGCGCGATAGGTGATGCTCTTGGTGTCCGACCACACCATCGTCAGCACGCCGATCATCTGCGCGTTGTCGTACAGCATTTTTTCGAAGTGCGGCACGAACCAACGGTCGTCGATCGAGTAACGTGCAAAGCCGCCCCCCAAGTGATCGTAGATTCCGCCCTGGCTCATGCTGATAAGGGTCATCTCGACGGCATGCTTGAACTGAGGCATCGAGGTATTGAGATACGCGCGCCACATCAGCTCGATGACGGGCGCGTTGGGGAATTTGGGTGCACCCATGAGCCCGCCGTGGAACACGTCGAACTGCTGACATAGCCGCTTCATGGCGGCATCAAGCGTGAACGGGTCGAGCTGCGCTCCCTGACGGTTCGATTCGAAGGCCTGCGTGAGCCCGGCGCGCAAGGTCTGTGTGTTCTTGGAAACCTGCTCCCCGTTGTCGCTGTAAAGTTTCGACACTTCGCGCAGCAAGTCTGTGAACGCCGGTTTGCCGAACTTCGGCTCCGCCGGGAAGTAGGTGCCGCCCCAATAGGGCTCGCCGCTCGGCGTCAGGAACATCGTCAGCGGCCAGCCGCCCTGTTCGCCCATCATGTTCAACGCAGTCTGGTAGATTGAATCGATGTCCGGGCGCTCCTCCCGGTCGACTTTGATGTTGACGAAGAGCTCGTTCATGACGGCGGCCGTGGCCTCGTTCTCGAAGCTCTCGTGCGCCATTACATGGCACCAATGGCAAGCGGCATACCCGATCGACAGCAGGATCGGCTTATTCGCCGCCCGCGCTTCCTCGAGCGCCTCCGGCCCCCACTGGCGCCAATGAACGGGGTTGTCTTTGTGCTGGAGCAAATAGGAGCTCGTCGATTGGCCGAGCAGATTCATGGGCGAGGGCGCTCCCTGGGGCGCGTCGAAAGAGGGTGACAAAGACGGTGCTGCGTCCGGGCCCGTCCCGCGCTAAGGTCGATTGCGAAAGCGACTACCAACACCAAGCGGAAGGCCGAACGTTCGAGCGATGAAAATCACAATTGAAGTCGATTGTACACCTGCCGAAGCGCGGGCCTTTATGGGTCTGCCGGACGTCGAGCCGCTGCAGGCCGAGGTCATGGGCGAGATCCAACGCCGCGCCATGCAGGCGCTCGCCATGACCGACCCCCAGCAGCTTCTGAAGAACTGGGTCCCCTGGGGTGCCCAGGGGCTCGAGACGTTCCAGAATTTCATGCGCGCCGCCACCAGCAGCCGCAGTTCCACGAAGGACGACGACGAGCCCCCGCCCAGCCGCCCCAAGGCGCGCAGCTAATCTGATCCGATGGAGCGCCGCAGTACGATCTTCGCCCTGTCCTCGGCGAAGGGCCGCGCCGGCATCTGCGTGTTCCGAATCTCGGGGCCGGGAGCGCGCAGCGCGATCGCGGCTCTGACGGGAGCGCCGCCACCCGAACCCCGCCATGCGGTACTGCGTGACATCCGCCTCGCCGACGGCACCGTTCTGGATCGCGGTCTGCTGCTCTGGTTCAAGGGCCCCGCAAGTTTCAGCGGCGAGGACGTGGCAGAGCTCCACCTCCACGGCGGCCCAGCGATCATCGCGGGGCTCACCCGGCGCCTCGCTGAACTCCCGGACCTGCGCCCCGCCGACCCGGGCGAGTTCACCCGCCGCGCCTTCATGGCGGGCAAGCTCGACCTGACCGAAGCCGAAGGCCTCGCCGATCTGATCAATGCCGAGACCGAACAACAGCGCCGCCTCGCGCTCCGCCAACTCCAAGGCGGCCTGAAGGAGCTCTACGAACGCTGGCGCACGGAGTTGGTGCAGGCACTCGCCCATATCGAAGCCGCGATCGACTTCGTCGACGAAGAACTTCCCGACGACCTTGCAACGAACGTGCACCCGCGCATCGCACGTCTGAAGTCTGAGATCGCAGCCCACTTGGCCGATGCCCGCCGGGGCGAGATTGTGCGCGACGGTTTCACCGTCGTGATCCTGGGCGCCCCGAACGTCGGCAAGTCTTCCCTGCTGAATGCCCTCGCTCGGCGCGACGTCGCGATCGTTTCCGCAGTACCCGGAACGACGCGCGATACGATCGAAGTCGATCTCGATCTCGGCGGCTACGCCGTGACGCTGATCGACACCGCGGGACTCAGGGACACAACGGACGAGATCGAAAGCGAAGGCATCAAGCGCGCCAGAGCAAAAGCTCAGTACGCGGACCTTCGTCTCGGCGTCATCGACGGCAGTGCGAGCGTTCTTGATTCACGTGTGTCGCTGGAACTCTCTGAACACGACGCCGTGCTGATCAACAAATGCGATGCGATGAGCGCACCTGCATCGCAATCGGTCGCGCTCCCGCTGCGCACCATGCGCATCTCGGCGAAGACTGGCGACGGCATAGAAGCGTTGCTGGCGTGGCTCGAAGCGCAAGTCGTACAGCGTACCGGCGGCGCAGAGTCGATGCCGATGACGCGCGCCCGCCATCGCGAAGCGCTGCTCGATGCGCACGCTGCGCTCGATCGTTTCGCCAACGCCAAAGCGCTCGATCTCGCCGCCGAAGATCTCCGCATCGCAGCCAGAGCGCTCGGCCGCATCACCGGCCGCGTCGACGTCGAAGATCTCCTCGATGTGATCTTTCGCGAGTTCTGTATCGGTAAGTAGAGCGCATCGAGTCGTTAAGACTCACATGAAACTGCTCCGCGTACTGAGCTTTGACTCACGTGGGACAAGTGCTGTATCGCGTGGCGCCCATGAGCACGTTCGATGTCATCGTCATTGGTGGAGGTCATGCCGGCTGCGAAGCCGCGACGGCCGCTGCCCGCATGGGCGCCAAGACCGCGCTCATCACCCATCGCATCGAGACGATCGGCGAGATGTCCTGCAACCCGGCCTTCGGCGGTCTGGGCAAAGGCCACCTGGTTCGCGAGATCGATGCGATGGACGGCGTCATGGGCAGGATCGCCGACGCAGCCGGCATCCAGTTTCGCCTCCTGAACCGTTCCAAGGGTCCCGCTGTCCGCGGCCCCCGTGCTCAGGCCGACCGCAAGCTCTACCGCCAACACATGCAGGCCGAACTCGGTGCCTACCCGAACCTGACCCTGATCGCCGCCGAAGCCGACGACCTGATCATCGACCGAGGCAATGCCGCCGGTGTCGTGACCAAGGACGGCAAGCGCCACGCCGCCGGTGCTGTGGTTCTGACCACCGGCACCTTCCTGCGCGGCCTGATCCACATGGGCGAACGCAAGATCCCAGCAGGCCGGGTGGGCGAAGAGCCTGCGCTCGGCCTGTCCCGCACGCTCGAGGCAGCGGGCCTAACACTCGGCCGCCTGAAGACCGGCACGCCACCCCGCCTGGACGGCCGCACGATCGACTGGGCAGCCCTCGAGATGCAGCCGGGCGACGATCCGCCGGTACCGTTCTCGTTCCTGACGCAAGCCATCACGACCCCGCAGGTCCGCTGTGGCATCACCCGCACGACCCCGGCGACCCATGCGCTCATCAAGGCGAACCTCCACCGCGCCCCGATGTACTCCGGCCAGATCGAAGGCACGGGGCCCCGATACTGCCCGTCGATCGAAGACAAGGTCGTCCGCTTCGGTGCCCGAGAGCACCATCAGATCTTCCTGGAGCCGGAGGGCCTGGACGACGACACGATCTACCCGAACGGCATATCCACTTCGCTGCCCGAGGACGTGCAGCGCGACCTGCTCGCCACGATCCCAGGGCTCGAGCGTGTCGCGATGGTTCGCCCCGGCTATGCCATCGAGTACGACTATGTCGACCCTCGCGAACTCGCCCCAACCCTCCAGCTCAAGAAGCTCCCCGGGCTTTTCCTCGCCGGTCAGATCAACGGCACCACCGGCTACGAGGAGGCGGGCGCCCAGGGCCTCGTCGCTGGCCTGAACGCTGCCCTGATCGCAGGGGGCGGTGACGGCGCCATCTTTGACCGAGCTTCAAGCTATCTGGGCGTGATGATCGACGACCTGGTGACCCGCGGCGTCACCGAACCCTACCGCATGTTCACCTCGCGCGCCGAGTACCGGCTGACGTTGCGTGCCGATAACGCCGACCAGCGCCTGACCCCGATAGGCCTGAGCCTCGGCTGCATCGGCGAGAGCAGGGGCAACGCCTTCACGGCTAAGATGATCGTCCTGGACGAAGCCCGGCAGCGCCTCGCAGCGCTGACCGTCACCCCGGCTGCCGCGCGCCGCGAGGGCATCAACTTGAACCAGGATGGCCAGCGCCGTTCGGCTCTCGACCTTCTGTCGCATCCGCAGGCGGGCAGGGCGGAGGTCCTACGCCTGTGGCCCGACCTCGCCAGTATCCCCGGCTCGCTCCTCGACCAGCTCGAAGCTGATTCGCTTTACAGCGGTTACCTCGACCGCCAGAGCGCCGACATCGCCGCCTTCCGCCGGGACGAATCGCTGACCCTTCCGAACGACCTGAACTACGCCGAGGTCGCAGGCCTATCGACCGAGGCCGCTCAGAAACTTGCCCGCATCCGCCCCGCGACTTTGGGTCAGGCGAGCCGAATCGAGGGCGTCACCCCCGCCGCCCTGACCGCCCTTCTGCTCAAGGTCAAAACCCGCGCCAGGCAGGTTGCGTGACGGACACAACTTCCGCGTATGGCCCCCTTGACTTTGCGCGTGACTCGGGAGTCCCACGTGAAACGCTGAGTCGCTGTTCAAAATATGTGGATTTACTCCTCGAGTGGAACGAGCGCCTCAACCTGGTAGCCCCCTCGACCTTGGCCGACGTCTGGCGCCGACACATGTGGGACTCGGCCCAACTCCTCCCCCTGATTCCCCCACACGCAAGAACCATCGTCGACCTCGGCAGCGGGGCTGGCTTCCCCGGCATGGTCATAGCCATTCTGATGGGTGAGCGGGATTCGGTGATAGGGCATCGGGGATCGGCACCCCTAAACCCGATTCCCGAATCCCGATCACCCATCACCGTCCACCTCATCGACTCGACCCAAAAAAAGTGCCGCTTTCTTGAGGCCGTTGCTGAGGCAACCGGAGCCCCCGTCAAAGTCCACTGGGCCCGGGCGGAGGACCTAAAAGGCATCAAAGCGGACGTCGTAACGGCCCGCGCCGTGGCCCCCTTGGCCCGGCTTTTCCCCCTGGCGCACCCCTTCTTCGGGCCGGCCACGATCGGCCTCTTTCTCAAGGGGAGATCGCTCAACGACGAATTGACCCTCGCCGCCAAATCCTGGAGACTTGATACAACCCCCATCCCGAGCCGGTCCGACCCCTCGGGTTTCGTCTTGCGAGTAACAGGATTGACCCCTTGGCGCAGGTCCCGGAAACCGTCCTAGAACCGCGCCGCGGCGGCCGGACGGAAAAGACGCGAGTCATCGTCATCGCCAACCAGAAGGGTGGGGTGGGCAAAACCACGACCGCCATCAATCTGGGCACGGCGCTCGCGGCTGTAGGCAAGCAAGTCCTCGTCATCGATGTCGACCCGCAGGGCAATGCTTCGACCGGCCTTGGCATCTCCAAACACCAGCGCAGCGTATCGATCTACGAAGTGATGATTGGCCATGCCCAGCTTCACGAATCGATCGTGCCGACTCAGATCCCGGGCCTCCATGTGATCCCCGCGACCTCCGAGTTGGCCGGCGCCGAAATGGAACTCGTCGGCGTCCCGCGCCGCTCGTTCCGCCTGCGCGACGCGCTCGATTCGTACCTGCACAAATTTGCGGAACCCGTCGAAAAATCGAGTTCGACCGTAGTTTCGACGGATGTGAATAAATTCACACATTATGATTATATTCTTATCGACTGTCCGCCCTCGTTGAACCTGCTGACGATCAACGCGATGACCGCGGCGAACGGCATGTTGGTTCCGCTGCAGTGCGAATTCTTCGCCCTCGAGGGGTTAAGTCAGCTTCTGCGCACGATCGATCTGGTACGCGGCAGTCTGAATCCCAGCTTGGAAATACAGGGCGTTGTGCTCACTATGTTCGACAAGCGCAACAACCTGTCCGAGCAGGTCGCCGAGGACGTTCGTAAACATCTTGGTGAGAAAGTTTACCAAACGATAATACCTCGCAACGTACGCATCTCGGAGGCTCCGAGTCACGGCCTGCCCGCCTTGCTCTACGATCTCAAGAGCGCCGGCAGCCAGGCCTATATCAAGCTCGCAGGCGAACTCATCCAACGCGAAAAATCACGTAAGGCAGCATGAGCACCCCAGTAAAAAAATTCGCAGGATTGGGTCGTGGCCTCTCCGCTCTTTTGGGCGAGGTCGAATCGGAGGTTTTGGCAGCCAGCTCGAACCCGGAGCTCAAGCCCCAATCGACCCCCGGTGCCCCGGCCGAGCAACGCGCTCCGCGCACGTTGCCCATCGCCTTGCTGCGCCCGAACCCGTTCCAACCCCGCGACCACTTCGACCCCGAGCTCCTTGAGGAACTCGCCGCCTCGATTCGCGACAAGGGCATCATCCAGCCGATTGTGGTACGCCCCGTCCCCGGTCAGTCGGACGAGTACCAAATCGTCGCCGGCGAACGCCGCTGGCGTGCCGCGCAGAAGGCGCGTCTGCACGAAGTGCCGGTCGTCATCCGGGCCTTCACCGATGCCGAGGCGCTCGAAGTCGCCCTCATCGAAAACATCCAGCGCGCCGACCTGAACGCGATCGAAGAAGCGCGCGGCTACCGCCAGCTGATCGAGAAGTTCGAATACACCCAAGAAGCCTTGGGCCAAGTGATCGGCCGCAGCCGCAGCCACATCGCGAACACACTGCGTCTCCTGCAGCTGCCGCAGACCGTTCAGGACTACATCTACTCCGGCAAACTTTCCGCCGGTCACGCCCGCACGCTTGTCGGCCAACCCGACCCCGAGCAGATGGCGCGCGAGCTCATCGAGGGGCGCGTCAATGTCCGCGAAGCCGAAGAACGCGGCCGCAAGGCGAAGGGCAAAAAGAAGCGCACGATCGGCAAGGACGCCGACACCCGCGCGCTTGAACAATCGCTGGCCACCCAACTCGGCCTGAACGTCAACATTGCCCACAAGGGCGAAAAGGGCGGCGAGCTCAAGATCGCTTACAAAACGCTCGAACAGCTCGACGACATCTGCCGCAAGCTCGGCACGTCGACCTAAAGCTCAGCGGCGCTGCTTCAGCGCCGCTGCTTCGACCAGCGCCTGCTGCCCGATCGCCGCGTCCGGAAAGCCGGTGAGTCGCGTCTGCGCCTCAGCCTCGGCCAGCACCCGCATCGCCCTAACCAGGCGCGCGTGATCCCACCCCACGAGCTGCGCTTGCAGCCGCTGCTCGTAGTAGCTGGACTTGCCGCCCCAGCCCGAGCCGCCGCCTTCGCCCGCCGCCATCACCCGCTGGAACAACCGTAGCGCGGCACCCACCACGCCCGTCCATGAAACCCCGGACTCGTTCGCCTTGCCGATTAACCGGTCGAGCTCCTTGAGGTCGCCCGCCATCACCGCGTCCGCGATCTCGTCCGCCTCCACCGCGCCGCTGTCGCCGATCAGCCCGACCGCCTCGGCCCGCGTGAGCTTCGTCCCCTTCTCGGGCGCGCCCAGGTAGGAGACCAACTTGTCGAGTTCGCTCCGAAGCAGCCGCCGGTCGGCGCTCAACGCCTCCGCCAGATAAGCGAGCGCATCGCCCTCGATCTCCCAACCCGTGGCGGTCAGCGTTTCGCGGATGAGCCGCCCGGCATCCTCCGGCCGGTCGTCGTAGCACTCGATCGCGCCGGCGGCCTTGGCCCCTTCGAACAGCTTGCGCAACGACGACGTCTTGGTCAGCTCGCCCGCCTCCACCACCACGAAACCGTCACCGACCGGATCGGCCAGGAAGCTTTCGAAGAGAGAACTCAGCCCGTCAGTCGCGTCGCGCACCCGCACGACCCGCCGCCCCCCGAACATCGAGATGGCCCCGACCTCGTCACCCAGCCGCGCGGGATCCTTGCGCAAGACGTCGGCTCCCAGATCGGCAATCCGAAAGCCGTCGGACGTATCGGGTACGATCGCCTTCGCAAGCTTGTCCGCCCGCTCGCGCACCAACCCGCCATTCGACCCAAACACCAGCGCCGCCACCCAACCCTTGGGCGGAGCAGCGCTAAGCTTGTCTGAATCGTTGGAGGAGACCCGCATCTTCTTCCTTTGGGAAGAAGGCTAGCCCTTCGACCCGAACCGCTGTTCGAAATAGAGTCCAAGACGCAGCCGAATATCTTCGCCCACTTCGCGTGCCGCGCGCTCTTGCGCATCGCGTTCGGCCGACTGCGTCGCGAACTGCGAGTCGACGACGTTGTAGGCCGCGATCGCGCGCGCTGTACCCTTGTCGAGCACTTCGCCCGACACCGAGTCGCGCAATTCGTACTTCGCGGTCAGGAGGTAGTTGTACCGCGTGATCTGCGTGTTCTCTTGAATGGCCAGACCCTCTTTCAGGTCCTCTAGCTTGATGGTCAGCCGATAGGCCGCCGACCCTGGCGTGCCTGCGGGCGTCAACGCATCCATCAACTGATTGCGCAGATGCACGCCCTGACGGCCCGGGATGTTCTCGACGAACACCTGTCCGAAATAGGTCTCCATGCCCTCGGGCGTGGTCCCTGTTCCGTACAGCGGACGGAACCCGCAGGCCCCGAGCGACAACGCCGCGCAAAGCCCGAACACAACGCCAAGAAACCTGCTGCTCATCAGCGCTCCACAACCACGTTCGCGATCCGGTTCGGCACGATAATGACCTTTTTGACGCGCCGCCCGTCAATGGCTTTCACCACCAGGTCGCGCGCCAAGACTGCCGCTTCGACCGCTTTGGCCTCGCTATCCTTGGCCAAATCGATCTCGTCGCGCCGTTTACCGTCGACCTGAATCGCAATTGTAACAGTATCTTGCCGCGTCAGCGCCGGGTCAGCCTTCGGCCAGGGGGCATGTACGACCATGGTTGTACCGCCCAAGACCTGCCAGCATTCCTCCGCCAAATGCGGCACCATCGGGTTGATAAGCACGGTCAGCGCCTCCAGCGCCTCGCGCAACGCCCAGCGAGCGTCAGGCCCCTCGCCTTTGAACTCGTTCAACGCGTTCACGAACTCGTAGAGCCGCGCGACCGCCTTGTTGAACCGGAACTTGTCGAGATCGTCGGTGACCGAAGCGACCGTGCGATGGGTCACTTGCCGCAAGGCCAAAGCCTCCGGGCCAAAGCCGTCAGGGGCAACCGAGCCGAAGCCCGGCAGATGCGGCGCCGACTCCGTCACGATCCGCCACACGCGCTGCACGTAGCGCCACGCGCCCTCGATGCCCGCTTCGCTCCATTCCGAGTCGCGCTCAGGCGGCGAGTCCGACATCATGAACCAGCGCGCCGCGTCCACGCCGTAGGTGTCGGCGACGGCCTCGGGCGGCACGACGTTCTTCTTCGACTTCGACATCTTCTCGATGGCGCCGATCGTGACCGCGTGATTGGTGCCGCGCTTCACGGCAACGCCGTCGCGCTTCTCGACCTCCTCCGGGAACAGATACTTGCCGTCAGGATCCTTGTAGGTCTCGTGGGTGATCATGCCTTGCGTGAACAGCCCCGCAAACGGCTCGCTCACGCCGGCGTAGCCAGCGGCCTTCATGGCCCGCGTGAAGAAGCGCGAATAGAGCAAATGCAAGATCGCATGCTCGATCCCGCCGATATACTGATCGACCGGCAACCAGTAATCGACAGCTTCCTTGTTTGTCGGACCTTCGGCGGTGTTGTCGCAGAATCGCGCGAAATACCAAGACGAGTCCACGAACGTGTCCATCGTATCGGTCTCGCGTCGCGCCGGTTTCCCGCACGACGGACACGCCACGTTCTTCCATGTCGGATGATGGTCGAGCGGGTTGCCCGGCCTATCGAACGTCGCATCCTCCGGCAGCTTCACCGGCAAATCCTTGTCCGGCACCGGCACAACGCCGCACGCCGCGCAATGGATCATCGGAATCGGGCAACCCCAATAGCGCTGTCGGCTGCCACCCCAATCGCGCAGACGATAGGTGATCGTGCCCGTGCCAGCCTTCAGCGACTCGAGCTTCTTGATCACTGTGCGCTTCGCATCCGGGACGCTCATCCCGTTCATGAAGTCGGAGTTGAACAGGCGGCCGTCACCGACATAGGCCTCATCGCCGACGCTGAACGTCTTCGGGTCCTGGCCCTCTGGCAGCACCACCGGAACGACCGGCAGCTTATATTTGCGAGCGAAATCCAAGTCGCGCTGATCGTGCGCCGGGCACCCAAAAATCGCGCCCAGCCCATATTCCATCAGCACGAAGTTCGCGACATAGACAGGCAACGTCTGCCCTGCCACGAACGGATGCTTCGCGCGCAAGCCGGTGTCGAAACCCATCTTCTCGGCGGTTTCGATCGCAGCTTCCGTCGTGCCCATTCGCTTGCACTCGGCCCCGAAATCGGCGAGCGCCTTGTTCGTTTTCGCCAGGTCCTGCGCGATGGGATGATCGACCGAGATCGCGCAGAAACTCGCCCCGAACAGCGTATCCGGCCGGGTCGTGAACACCTCCAGCCTCGTATGCTTGGCGTCCGTCAACTCGAACGCAACGCGCGCGCCTTCGGACCGCCCGATCCAGTTGCGCTGCATCAGCCGGACCTTGTCCGGCCACCGCTCCAACCCGTCGATCGCGCTCAGCAATTCTTCCGCCATGTCGGCGATCTTGAAGAACCACTGCGTCAGCTTACGCTGCTCGACCACCGCGCCCGAGCGCCAGCCGCGCCCGTCGATCACCTGCTCGTTGGCGAGCACCGTATTGTCGACCGGATCCCAATTGACGTTCGATTCCTTCCGCGTCACGAAGCCAAGGCGGTAGAAGTCGATGAACATCTTCTGTTGGTGCTTGTAGTAGCTGGGGTCGCAGGTCGCGAACTCGCGGCTCCAATCGATCGACAAACCCAGCAGCTTCAGCTGCGCCTTCATCGTCGCGATATTGGCGTAGGTCCATTTGCCCGGATGAACCTTTTGTTCCATCGCGGCGTTTTCGGCGGGCAGGCCGAACGCGTCCCAACCCATCGGGTGCAACACGTTAAAGCCCATCGCCCGCTTAAAGCGCGCAACGACGTCGCCCATCACATAGTTGCGCCCATGCCCGATATGGATCTTTCCCGAGGGGTAGGGAAACATCTCAAGCACGTAGTACTTCGGCTTCGAGCGATCGATTTTCGCGCGGAAGACGTCGGCCGCCTCCCACTGCTTCTGCCACTTGGGCTCAACCTCGCGTGCGTTGTAGCGCGACATGGAATTCATCCGTCAATTCAAGGAAACCGAAGTCTCGACCGAGACCGTTTTGAAGACCTTACCAGCGCAAAAGAATAACCGGGCGAGCGGCATCCAGCCGCGCCCGATCCATGCCAGCAATGTTGGAGACGCCTAGTCGCCGGCCTGGATCTTCAGCGCCCGCGCCTTGTTCAAGATGAGGTTCTCAAGCTTCGTCACCGTTTCCGGATCGACTGTCGCGTCGATCCATTCGCCGGTGGGCTTCTTGGCCTCTTTGAACACGGACACGCGCAGCGCGTCGGCCCTAAGTCGGGCGTCCAGGATATAAACGGCAACCCGCAGCCGCTCGTTCGGCGTTGCCGCGGGCGTGTACCAGCCTGTCTTGATCGTGCCGCCGAACGGATCGGCCTGATCCATCGGCATGAACGAAAGTGTGTCGAGGCTTGCCCGCCACAAATAAGCGTTTACGGCCACCCCGCCCTCACGCTTGTCCGTGCTGGCCTTTCCGTCACTGGCTTTGAACCAGTCGAAGACACCGCCATCGTTGCTTTCCGCTTGCTTGGCCGCCGGCGGCGCCTCAACCGTGGGTTTCGGCTTCTCGGCGTCGGAGGACCCGCAACCGGACAAAATCAACGCGGCGCAAGCGATGGCCAGGAACTTCGACGTCATGGGGATCACGCAAACCAACTTGGAGGGCTGTGGAACAGAGGCCGCGTTATACGCGAACGAATGGACGCCCGGCAATCGGCGCGGGAGGCGTACCGCCTCCGGAAGCGCATTTTTGTGCGTTTCATATGGTCAAGGTGTGACGCGCTTGTCTTTCGGCCGGGGCTTCGCTGAAACGACAGGTTGTGTGACCGTGACGCCCCAAGCGCAACAGAAAGGCCCCCGAATTAGGATTCTCAAGGCCAAACGCTTGACCCCACCAGTTCAAAACCGGATGACTTGGGGCACGGGGGATCGAACTTCGATTTGTACCAGGCGTGAGAGGTTGTTTCATGAAGCGGTCGTGGCGTGCCCTGACGGCGGCATCTCTGTTTTCTTTGGCCGCACTCCCCGCGTCCGCAGCTGAGCTCACGTTTGCCTACGGCGGGCAGGGCAATCTGTCGGGCTTCGGCATCGACCAAGACGATGTTCCCGGCGGCGACGTCAACAACTTCGGCTTTGCCGCCGAAGGCAAAATTTGGGGCCGCGCCAGCTCTGTCACCGACAGCGGCATCGAGTACGGCATTCGCGCGCAACTTCGCTTTCAATCCAGCGAGCACGAATTCTCGAACGACTTGATCCACGGCGCGCCCGACTTCGTCGACGAAGTTTGGGCCTACGTGAACACCGCCTTCGGCCGCCTGACGGTCGGCCTTGAAGACGGTGCGGGCGACAGTGCCGGGATCTATTCGCCGACGGTCTCCGACATCAATCGCATCGACGATCCCCGCGCCTACGTGCTGCAGGATCCCCGCGCCGGCAGCTTCACTGCGTTTGAGCCGAACGGCGCTCACATGCGCACTGACCTCAACGGTTCGGGCGATGCGTTCAAGGTCATCTACTATTCGCCGCGCATCATCGGCGTTCAACTCTCGGCATCGTACATGCCGGAACTATCGCGCGGCCTGAACGACCTGTTCAACAGCAACGATGAATTCGACGAACAGTCCGACATCTGGGAAGTCGGCGTGAACTACCAAGGCTCGCTGTCCAGCTTCGACGTCGGCTTTTACGGTGCCTACGTCGCCGGGTCGAACGAGCGCGAGACGATCGGCAAGACGCTAAGCGTTGTTGCTGCTCGCCTGTCTGACGGAGCCCCTACCACATTCACGTCGGCGGCCTTTACGCCAGACGATCTGGAAGAATGGGGCGCAGGCGCTCAAGTCGCCTATGAAGGATTCAAGGTTGGCGGATCCTACCGCTCGACGAACATCGCCGGCGGCGCGGGTCTCGCCGACCAGGCGCTTGGATCTCCATCGGTGGGCTGCAGCACGATTGCAGGCTGCGTATTGCCCGACTCGCAAACGACAATCTGGGGAGCGGGCGTGACCTATGAAACCGGCCCGTGGCGTTTCGGCGCCAACTACGTGAACCTCGAGGAAGAGCTACCCGCCTTCATCGACACGTCGCTGGGCGGCCCCGGTGTACGGCGCGAACTGACCCAGGACGCACAGGGCTGGTCGGGAACGGTCGGCTACGAAGTCGACGAGAACTTGTCGTTCTCCGTCGGCTATCAGCATTACGATTTCGACGGCCCGGCGGGCGTTTGCGTGGGTGCCGCGTGCGACACGCTGGAGGCGAATTTGGGCTTCTTCCAAACGTCGATGTCGTTCTGAACGGCCATTTACCCTGGGTTAGGTCTACAGCCCTAAGCCGTAGTGAGGTATGCTAGCAACGCAGGCGTTCGGGTGCGATTCCACCGGGCGCACCGCAGTGAGTGAGGGACCAATGGTACGGTTAGCTGGCGTCTGTCTCGCCGCCTTGGCGATGAACTGCGGCCTCGCTTATGCGGACGCGTTCGACCGCGTGATCTTGCGCCTCAACGGCCACGCGAGCGCCGTCGGCGCCTATGTCGACCAATCGAATATGGACGGCCTCGACCAAGGCGTGCTGGCCGTCGACACTGGTCTCTTCGGCTCTGTCATCCTGCCCCTCGAAGGTGGCGGTGAAATCGGCGGCCGCGTCGCCCTCGACCTCGACTACGCCTCGAACTTCGACTCGTTCCTCAACGATGCCGGCTCCTCGAACGTGCTTGAGGAGGCTTGGATCTATTGGGACGGCCGCCTCGGCCGCATCCAGCTTGGCCTCATGGACGGCGCCGCCGACGTGCTCGGCCTGACGCCGCCCTCCGTCACCAAGTCGATCCGTGTCGACAACCCGGAAGTCTTCCTTCTGGGCTACCCCTGCAACCTCTTCTGCAGCTCCGACCCGCAGGCCCCTGGCTCGCTGTTCAGCCCGAACGGCATGCAGTTGCGTTCCGACATCCACGGCTCGGACGACTATCTGAAGATCAGCTACACCACGCCGTCGTTCGACGGTCTTCGGTTCGCCGTCTCTTTCGCGCCCGACGGCACGCGTGACCCGGGCCAGCTATTCGGCGCCGACGAAGTCAACGAGCAAGCGAACATCTGGGACTTTGGCGCCAACTACGTCGGCACGCTGGGCGTGATCGATGTTGCAGCCAGCGTCGGCTACGTCACCGGCGAGAATGTGAACAACACCTTCGTAGGCTTCTACGGCGACCTCGAAGAATGGGGCGCCGGACTCAAGCTCGGCTATCGCGAGTGGACGTTCGGCACAGCATTCCGCAGAACAAACGTTGCAGGTGGCGGTCCCGTCGTTCCAGGCTTCGATGCAAACGTCTTTGACGGAAAGTACACGGACATCTGGAGCTTCGGTCTCACGTACGAAACCGGTCCGTGGATGTTCGGCGCCAACTACATTCTCTCGAATGAGGAAATCTTCTTCTCCCACGACCAGAACGGCACTGGTTTGCAGTTCGCCGCAGGTTACACCTTCACAGAGAACTTCCGCGTCACGGGCGGTCTCCAGCACTTCGAATTCGATGGGCCGAACAACGCTTGCGTCACGGACTTCGGCGGCTTCGGATGCGACTCGCTCGACGGCAACATCGGCTATCTCGAAACAACGTTCAGCTTCTAACCCAAGCGCCGATCACACCTACGCCCGCGATCGGCGCCGCGCCGAGCCGGTCGATCGTATTCGCGTCGATCCCGCCAAGAGCGAACACCGGCACGCGCGCTGACGCCGCCAAGGCCGCGAAGCGTACGATCCCAAGCGTTCGCCCCCCAGGATGGCTCGCCGTCGCAAACACCGGCGCGACGAAGACGGCATCCGCGCACAGTCCTACCGCCCGGTGAACGGAACCCGCATCATGTGCCGCGCAGGTGACCATCCAGAGCCGGTTCAGCGCCCGTACGCCAGCCAGCCGCGAAACCTGAGCCTGCGGCAGATGCACCCCATCCGCCCGCACCCGCTGCGCCAACCCAACATCCGCCGCGATCAGCATCTTCACCCGCCGCTGGGCGCAAACGGGCCTAAGCGCCCGCGCTAAGTCTTCGCGCGCGCGCGGATCGCGGTGCCGCACCACCACCGCGCTACCGGGTGCCAGCGCGCGCACGGCTTCGACCCAGTCGAGGGTGCGCGTGTCGTCGGTCATCAAGGTCAGCGGCGGCAAACCGCCGCCCGCGCGCAGGTTGAGCGCCCGCGCCTTGCGTGCGAGCTTCAAGCGCGCTTCGTTCAACCTTGTGTCCATGACCGCTCAAACTCTAGCCGAGATGATTGCCGCAAATCTCCGCGACGTTCACGCGCGCATCGCCAAGGCGGCGGCCGCGGCGAACCGGCCGGCTGCGGACGTGCGCCTCATCGCGGTCAGCAAAACCCACGACGCTGCCGCCATCGAAGCCGCCATTGCCGCTGGCCAAACCGTCTTTGGCGAAAACCGCGTCCAAGAAGCCAAAGCGAAGTTCCCGGCTCTGAAAGCAGCGCACCCGAACCTCGAACTTCACCTCATCGGCCCGCTGCAATCGAACAAGGCGCGCGACGCCGTCGCGCTCTTCGATGCCATTCACACGCTCGACCGTGACAGTCTCGCTGAAACACTTGCCGCCGAAATGAAACGCGAAGGCCGCGCACCAAAGCTCTTCATCCAGGTGAACACAGGTGAGGAACCGCAAAAGGCGGGCGTCGCTCCGCAAGACGCACACGCCTTCATCGACAAGTGCCGCACGACCCACGGTCTCACGATCACAGGCCTCATGTGCATCCCCCCAGCCGAGGAACCGCCAGCCCCGCACTTTGCTCTGCTGCTGAAACTTGCGCGCGAAGCCGGGCTGAAAGAACTCAGCATGGGCATGAGTGGCGACTACGAAACCGCAATCCGCCTCGGCGCCACACACATCCGCGTGGGCACCGCGATCTTCGGCGCGCGGCCTCAGGTCAAATGACCGGCCTTCGCCTTCTTCGTCGCGATATAGGCTTCGTTGTGCGGATTTGACGGGAACTTGTGTGCGACGCGTTCAACGACCTCGATCCCGTGCCGCGACAGCGCCGCCACCTTGTCCGGATTGTTCGTCATCAGCCGGACGGACGCGAAGCCCAGATACTTCAACATTTCCGCTGCCGCCGCGAACTCGCGCTCATCCGCTTCGAAGCCCAAGCGCTGGTTCGCCTCAATCGTATCGAACCCCTGATCCTGCAGCTCGTAGGCCTTCAGCTTGTTGATCAGCCCAATCCCGCGTCCCTCTTGTGCGAGATAAAGCAGGATGCCGTTCCCGGCCTTCCCGATCGCGGCGATCGCCCCGCGCAGCTGATCACCGCAATCGCATTTGAGCGAGCCCAACAGATCGCCGGTCAAACACTCCGAGTGCAGCCGCACCAACACAGGCCCGGGCGGCTCCGGTGCTCCCACGATCAACGCCAGATGCTCGCGCCCACCATTCGTCGGGCGAAACGCCAGAACGCGCGTGTCCTCGGCTCCCGCCAACGGCAACCGCGCCCTCGCGGCGATCTTGAATGCGACCGCGGTCTCATGCGCGTCGATATCGGCCGCACGCACCGCCACGACGCCATCGCGCTGTGCAAGCCGCGCGGCAGTCTTCGCATCAACCTCGACCTCAACCACCGCAGGCAGCAAAGTCGCGATCTTCGCCAAGCGCACAGCCGCGTTCGCGCCGGACGACAGGGGCTCGCGCGATGCCTGCCACGGTCCCAGCATCGGATCGCGCATGTCTCGCGTCGGATCGGCGAGCACTTGGGCCGCCCGCGCCGCGCCCTCGCTTGGCAGCGACACCGCCACCAAGTCCGCAGTGTAGAGCCGAATTTTCAACGTTGCCGCGCGTTGGTGGGTCAGAAGAACATGCGTAGCAGAACCGGCCCACTTCGCCATCCCGTCCAAGACCTCGCCGCTCGCCAGCTCTGCCGCGGCGATCAGTGATGCCCGGCCGCGCGACGGCATCACCAACACCGGCAGTCCACGCCGCAACTCCGCTGCTGCCCGGTCAACCGCAACGGCCGGAGCCTGCATTTGCGCGCCTAGGGCAGGGCGTGCATTTACCCTCGCGCCCTTTTTCGCGCGCACGCCCTTGCCTTTGCGCGCTATCGATTTCATGCCTCTCCCGCACTCCAACTCTGATTTGCTATAGCGTACATAGAGACTGACGCAAATCACGGCCCAAGCCCCAACCCTCCAAGGACGGCCCAATAACGATGACCACGCCCCGACGCGTCCTCCTCGTCGATGACGACAATGCGCTGCGCGAATCCCTCAAGGAACAGCTCGCCTTGCAGCCGGAGTTCATTGTGGTCGATGCTGCAACCGGTGCATCGGCATTGGAACGAGCCAAAACCGAGCTTCCGGACTTAATCATCTTGGACGTTGGGCTGCCCGATTTAGATGGCCGTGAAGTTTGCCGCCTGATGCGCAAAGCCGGCATCCGCTGCCCGATCGTTATGCTTACCGGCCACGACGGCGAGGCCGATCAAATTTTGGGTCTCGACGCCGGCGCCAACGACTACATCACCAAGCCCTTCAAGTTCAGCGTGCTCCTGGCTCGCATCCGCGCGCATTTACGCAGCCACGCGCAAAGCGAAGATGCCGTCTTCAAGATCGGCCCCTACACGTTTCGCCCCTCCGCCAAACTGTTGACGGGGGCCAACAACAGCAAGGTTCGCCTGACCGAAAAGGAAACCTCGATCCTGAAATTCCTCTACCGTGCAGGCGATAAAGTCGTCGGCCGCGAAGTGCTGCTGCATGAGGTCTGGGGCTACAATCCTGCCGTCACCACGCACACGCTCGAAACGCACATCTATCGCTTGCGCCAAAAGATCGAATCCGATCCCACGCACGCAAAACTCCTTGTCACGGAAAGCGGCGGCTACCGCCTCGTGCCATGACGGATGCACTTGCAGTCGCGGAACGATTTTTCAGCGCCATCGAAAAAGGCGATATCGAAGCCGTCCGTGCGATCTACGCCCCCGACGCACGCATCTGGCACAACCATGACCGCAAGGACCAAACGGTCGAGGAGAATCTGCGCATCCTCTCGTGGATGAGTAAGAACCTCACGAACAAGCGCTACCGGGTGCAACGCCGTGTCGCGATTCCCGGTGGCTTCCTGCAGCAGCACATCCTCATGGCCGAAACCGCCGGCGGCCCCTTCGAAATGCCGGCCTGCATTATCGTCGAGGTTAACGGCGGTCGGATCACGCGCCTGGAGGAGTACTTGGATTCCGCCCAGGCGACCCGGCTGACGGACCTCACGCGCGGCCAAAACGCTACAGCAGCGGGCTTCACCAAAACGGCCTCTTGAAACCTCGCCAAAGGACTACTATACAGTTCATACTATAGTCTGATTACTCATGGGGAGGACCTATGACCAGCCTTGTCGCGAAAGTTGCGTTGGCAGCCATCCTGACCGTGGCGTCTGTAATCGGACTCGTGGGCCTTTCGGGCCTGATCATCTTCGCTGACCTCCAGACGCCGGACCCAACCGCGATCGCGCAAGAGCGCATCAGCGGCGCCGGCCACCCGGTCACGTTCACAGGACCCAACTAATGAGCCTCTTTCTCAAACTCGGCCTCGTCGGCATTGGCGCTGGCGCAGCAGGCTTCGTCACACTCGGCCAACTGACCGATATCCGTAGCCCCATCGAAATGCCGGCGCTCGCTGGTTTCACGGGACTCATTGGAATCGGTGCGTCTGCAGCCGGAACCGGGGGCCCTGTCGATCAGTCATTTAACGTCCGTCGCGTCCACATCGACAAAATGGTGGCGCAGGTTGACCTCATTACCGTCCCGCAGCCGGGTCCCATTCGCGTGCAAGCGACCGGCAAACCCGAGACGATGAAAGAGTTCCACATTCGCAGTGTCGGTGACGAACTCGTCATCCGCCTCGACACCGATGAGGACGAAGCTTGGTTCCCCTGGAACCTTTTCAACATGTGGGGGAAGGATCGCAAAGCGCAGGACTTGCGCCTTCGCATCACCGCCCCAGTCGGCACGCCGTACGAGATTGAAGGAATGATCGGCTCGATCGTCGGCGGCGATCTAGACGCGCCGCTCAGACTCGAAGCGCACGCCGTCGATGCGCGTTTCGGTCGCGTTCAGAGCGCGAAGATTTCGATCGAAGGCGCCGGACGCATCAACGTCGGCGCGATCAAGGAAGCACTCGACCTTGAAGTGGCGGGCTCGGGCGATTTCTCAGCCGCGTCAATGGCAACGGCACAAGTCCAAATCGCCGGTGGCGGCGACGTGGTCTTGGGCCCGGTCGCGGGTTCGTTCGACGCGGAAGTCGCGGGCGCCGGCGATATCAAGGTTGCGCAAGTGAACGGCGCGGTCGACATCGAAATCATGGGATCTGGGGGGATTCAGATCGAAGCCGGTCAAGCAAATCCCTTCTCTGTCGAAATTGCGGGCTCGGGCGACGTCGTGTTCAAGGGACATGCAGTCAACCCAAAGGTTGACATCATGGGTTCCGGCGACGTGACGGTCGGCTCTTACTCCGGCAACCTCGACCAAGACATTGCGGGTTCGGGCAGCTTCAAGTCGTTGAATCAGTCTGTCCCGCCGGTGGCAGCCGGCCCGGCAGCGCCAACACCCCCGGCCCCGCCGAAACCGCCGGGCAAATTCTGATCCGAACGGAACAAAGGCTGGTACACGCCTGAGCCATGGTAGCGAACGGGAACGAATCCCCCGCTAGTTTCGACTTGCGAACCGCTGCCGCCCTGCGCGCAATGCGCCCGTTCGGCGCGATTGTGGCTGTCCTGATCATTGCCGCGACGCTCCTCGCGCCGCCGCTAAGCGCGCTTCTCGTTCTGGTTTGGCTGTGGTTGAGCCGGACACCGTTTCGTGAGGTCGGACTCGGGCGGCCGGAAAATTGGCTCGCAACCCTCGTTCTAGGCGTTGCGACCGGCGTTGCGGCCAAACTTCTGATGAAGGCCGTCGTGATGCCCTACCTCGGCGCGCCGGCGACAAATCCGATCCTGGCCGATTATGTCGGCAATCTTGAAGCGACACTGGTAGCCACGGTCGAGATGATAATTCTCGCGGGATTGGCGGAAGAGATTGTGTTTCGCGGTTTCATGTTCAACCGCTTGCAGGCCGCGTTCGGGGAGGGACTCTTTGCCCGCACGCTTATGATCGTCGGAGCGAGCTGTTTCTTCGGCGGGCTTCACTATTTCGGCCAAGGCTACTTCGGCGCGATCCACGCGACGATCTTGGGCTTCGCCTTCAGTGTGATCTACTTCCTGAACGGGCAAAAGCTCTGGTACCTCGTCGCCACCCACGCCGCATTCGACGTGACCGCCGTTTGGCTCACCTACTTTGGGCTTGAAAGCGCCGTGGCGCACAGCGTTTTCGGCTGAGCGCTACTCGTACCTGAGCGCCTCAATCGGATCGAGACCTGCAGCGCGCCGGGCGGGGAAGAAGCCGAACACGATCCCCACCGCCGCTGAGAACACGAAGGCCACGACCACGACCCAGGGGCTGAGCACGAACGGCACGCCGATCGCATAGGCGATCGCCGCCGACCCGCCAAGCCCAATCGCTGCGCCGATCAACCCGCCGACACACGACAGCAGCACCGCCTCGATCAAGAACTGCAGCAACACGTCCCTCTCCAGCGCCCCGATCGCGAGCCGAATACCGATCTCGCGCGTCCGCTCGGTCACGGAAACGAGCATGATATTCATAATCCCGATGCCGCCGACCAAAAGACTGATCGCCGCCACCGCCGAAAGCCCCAGCGTCAGCAGCTGCGTCGTCGATTGCACCAGGCTGGCGATCGACTGCAGGTCGCGGATCAAGAAATCGTCCTGCTCGCCGGCGCGGACATGGCGGCGTTGGCGCAACAGCGCCATGATCGCGTCTTGAGCTGACTTCACCTGGTCGGCGGAGCTGATCGAAACGAGAATCTGCTGCACGTCGTCGGTGCCGGTCAGACGCCGCTGCACGGCGGTGATTGGCATCAAGATCACGTCGTCTTGGTCTTGTCCCATTGTGGACTGGCCTTTCTCGGCCAAGACACCGATGACCTCGCACGTCGTCGTCGTCCCCAGGCGAAGCAAGGCCCCCATGGGGTTCTGCTGCCCGAAGAGTTCCTTGCGCGGCGTCAACCCGATGATGCACACGGCCCGTCCGCCGCGCTCCTCGGTCTCGGAGAAGATCCGTCCCTGCGCCAAAGCCCACTCGCGCACGGTGAGGTACGCGTTGGTCGTCCCCGTAATCCCGATCGTCCAATTGTTCGATCCGTAGACCGCCTGCGTCTGCTTCACGGCCGCGGGCGCGACCGCGGCCACGCCCTGAACCTCGCGCTCGATCGCGTGAGCATCGTCGATCTTGAACGGCGTCTGCGGGGTCGCGGGCCCGGCGCGCTGCGGCGTAAACGGCAGCACGAACAGCAAGTTGCGCCCCATCGAGGCGATGTCGGACGTCACCTTGACCGTAAGCCCTTGGCCCAATGTCACCACGATCACGACCGCCGCCACGCCCACGATGATGCCAAGCGTCGTCAGCAGCGAGCGCAGCAGGTTAGCCCGCAGTTCGCGCCACGCCAGCTGCAGCGTCGTCCAAATCATGCGGCCCCCTTCTCGGTCAAAACGTCCGAGGCGATCTTGCCGTCGCGGAAGCGGATCTGCCGCTTGGCGTAGGCTGCGATGTCTTCCTCGTGCGTGACCAGCACGATCGTGATCCGCCGATTGCTGTTGAGGTCGGCGAGCAGCTTCATAATCTCATGACTGCGCGCGGAGTCGAGATTGCCTGTCGGTTCGTCGGCGAAGATGACCGCCGGCTCCGTCACCAACGCCCGCGCGATCGCGACCCGCTGCTGCTGTCCGCCGGACATCTCCGACGACGTATGGTTCGCCCGGTCACTCAGCCCGACGAGACGAAGCGCCTTCAATGCCTGCGCCCGCCGCGCGCTCGCGGACTCGCCGCGATAGATGAGCGGCAGTTCCAAATTCTCCCGCGCCGTCGTGCGCTTGAGCAGATTGAACCCCTGAAATACGAAACCGATATAGTTGCGCCGTAGCAGCGCTCGCTGCGACCGCGTAAGAGAGCCGACGTCGATCCCGCGGAAGAAATATCGGCCGCTTGTCGGCGTATCGAGACAACCCAGAATATTCATCGCGGTCGACTTGCCGGAACCCGATGGCCCCATGATCGCCACGAACTCGCCATCGTTGATCGACAGGCTGACCGCATCGAGCGCGCGCACTTCCGTCTCGCCGCGGCCGTAGATCTTCGAGACGCGATCGAACCGGATGAGCGGCGCGCTCTCCATCGCCGGACTACTTTCCGTTGGTGCGGGCGATGTCGAGAACGAATTCCTCGCCCGCCTTGACATTCGTGCTGGTGATCTGCGTCCGCCGGCCGTCGGTAATGCCAAGCGTTACCTTGCGCGACGCGGGTTTGCCGTCCTTCCCCAGCGCCCAAAGTTCGCCCTTGCCGGCCGCGATCGGATCAACCGGCGCCGTGGTCGCCACCGGAATCATACCCTGCGTTTGGGCATCCGGGGTAAAGCGCAGTGCACCGTTGGGCACGCTCATCACTTTCTCGGCGACTTTGACCGTGATGTCCGCGGTCGCGGTCATGCCGGGTTTCAACAACCCCTTGTCGTTGTCGACGGTTAAAACGCCCTGATAGGTCACGACGTTCTGGATCGTCCGCGCCGCGTTACGCAGTTCCACGACCTTTGCTGAAAACGTCTGTGCCGGATAGGCATCGACCGTAAACGTCGCGTCTTGGTCAAGCGCAACTTCGCCGATATCGGCCTCGTCGATGTCGATCGTGAGTTCGAGCTTCTTGAGGTCGGACGCAATCACGAACAGCTCCGGCGTCTGAAACCCGGCGGTCACCGTCTGCCCGCGCTCGACCTTGCGATCCAGCACCACACCGTCGATCGGCGAGCGGATCGCCGCCTTCGCCAAATTTGCTTCCGCCTGATCGGCCTGAGCACTGACCGTTTTCAGCGACGCTCGCAAAGCATTGCGTGCCGCCAAGGCCGCATCATAGACGGACCCGGACGCGAAACCCTTGTCTTTCAACGCTTCCGCGCGCCGCAAATCGTTCTCGGCCTTTGCGAGGTTTGCTTCCGCCTGTGCAACGCTGGCCCGGGCCTGCACCGCGCGCGCCTTCAATTCGTCCGTGTTGATGCGGGCGATAATCTCGCCCTTCTTCACCGGGCTATTGAAGTCGATCAGAATCTCTTCCAGCCGCCCCGACACTTCGGCGCCGACCGTCACCTTGTCGATCGGCTGCAACGTGCCTGTCGCCGTCACGATCGATCGGATCGTCGCGACCTCCGCCTTGCCCTTGACGTATTCCGTCTTCTTGGCCGGCGTCAGCACCCACCACGCCGCGACCACGAGCGCCAGAAAGCCAAGCACGCCGACCCACCAGCGCCGCCACCACGGTCTCGCCGCGCGGCCCACACCGAGGGTGCGTTCGATGTCGGAAGAACTTGCGGTCGCCGCCCGCTGGCTACTCGTATCGCTCATGAACCGCTGACCAGCAAACGTGCCTAGGAACTGTTGCCTATATAGGGAAGCACGGATGCTACTTCAAACGCATGTTTGAATTGTGTCGCGCACATTGCTTTTTGTTGCTGGTGGTTAATGCGAGTAGGGATCCACCGCGTCGCGCAACCCGTCGCCCAACACGTTGAAGGCCAGCACAACCAGCACGACCGGCGCCAAAGGCGCTAAAAGCCAAGGATAAAGCTCAACGGCGCTGATCGTTTGCGCCTCGCTGAGCAGCACGCCCCAACTCACGATGGGGGGGCGCAGACCAAGCCCCAAGAATGACAAGGCCGTCTCACCCAGGATCATGCCTGGTATGGCGAGCGTCACGCTCGCGATTAAGTGACCCGAGAAATTGGGCAGCATGTGCCGGAACAACACCCGCATGCGGCTCGCGCCCAAAAGTTCAGCAGCGACCACGTAGTCCTCTTCGCGCAAGGACAGCACCTTCGCCCGGACCGCGCGCGCGAGCCCCGGCCAATCGAGTAGCCCCAAAATCAACGTGATCCCGAAATAGACCCAGATCGGCGACCAGTTCGCCGGCAACGCCGCCGCCAACGCCATCCAAAGCGGCAACTCCGGCAATGCGCGCAGCAGTTCGATCAAGCGCAGCACGCCCGCATCGACCCATCCGCCCAGATACCCGGCCATGCCCCCAAGCAGACATCCGAGCACAAAGCTCAAAGCCACGCCCAAGAGCCCGATCGTGAGCGAGATACGCGCCCCGTACATCACCCGGCTGAAGATGTCGCGCCCCAGCCGGTCGGTGCCGAAGATGTAAAGCCCGCTCCCGCCCTCGGCCGGACAAACGATGTGAAACCGCGTCTCGAACAAGTCCCAGAACCGGTACGGATCGCCATCGCACAGAAAGCGCAGCTTCTCGACCTTTGTCGTATCGAGCCTGTAGGTGCGCGAATAGGTGTTGAGGTCGACCTCCGCCTTCATTCCGTAGACGAAGGGCCCAATAAACGCGCCCTCGTGCAACCAATTCACGTCGGCCGGAGGCGCGAACAAGGCGTCGTTGCTGCGCGTCTCCGGCGCATAAGGTGCGATCACCTCGACGAACGGCAGCACCGCGTAGAGCGCGGCCAGAAACACGAACGAGAAGTACGCACCCTTGTGCCGCCACAGCCGGTCCAGAAACGTCGGCCGTTCAAGCTTTGCCAGGGTCGCGTCGTCGATCGCCGTCATCGCTCAAGCCCCTGGCCGAGCCGCACGCGCGGATCGATCAACCCCAGCAGCAAGTCGGAAACGACCGTGCCGATCAACGTCAGCACTGCAGCGAACAACAAGATGAAACCCGCCAGAAACTGATCCTGCGCCTGCAACGCACGCACCAGAATCGGACCAACAGTCGGCAAGCTCAACACAACCGAAACGATCACCGACCCCGACACCAGCGACGGCAACAGATTGCCGATATCTGCAATGAACGGTATCAGCGCCAGCCTAACCGGATACCGCAACAACAGCCGCGTTTCGCTCACCCCCCGCGCCCGCGCCGCAACGACATAGGGCTTGCGCAACTCGTCCAACAAATTTGCGCGCAAGCGCCGGATCATCGCCCCGACACCCGAAAACGCAATGATCACGACTGCAATCGTCACATGCGCGGCCAGCGACAAAAGCTTCGCCGGCGTCCACGCTTGATCCGCATATTGCGGATCGACCAGTCCGCCGATCGAAACCCCAAACCATGAATTCGCATAGACAAGCACGACCAGCGCCAGCAGAAAGCCTGGCGTCGCCATCGCAAGATACGCGAACCCGGCGATCGCATAATCACGAAGCGAATACTGCTTCGTCGCCGCAATAACCCCAAGCGGCAATGCGATCAAATAGATCGCAAACACCGCCAGCACGTTGACCGCAATCGTCGGCCCCAACGCATAACCCACCACATCGGCAACCGGCTTATCGAACTCGAACGACGTGCCCCAATCGCCCTGCAGTAATCCCGAATAGCCCCGTGGCCCTTCCCACACGCCCAGCCAAATCCCGAACTGCTCGATCACCGGCCGGTCCAGCGCATACTGCGAACGCAAATACTCGGCCTTTGCCGCGCCGTTCGTGTCGCCCTGCGCTTTCAGTTCCTGCACCTGGTTCGACAGGTAATCGCCCGGCGGCAGCTGGATCACGAGAAAGATCAGAGCTGCGACAGCAACGAGCGCGGGCACCATCAAAATCAAGCGCTCGGCCGTGTAACGCAGCATCAGTCTGCTCGAGAAGCGCTTCCCCCCTTCAGGGGGAAGCTGGCGCGCTGGAGGCGCGACTGATTGGGGGGCGTCAGCTGTGCATTCATTTCGAAAGCCAAAACTCGTCCATGCGGTACATCCCGAACTGCGCGCCCGGGTCCCAAGAGA
This sequence comes from uncultured Flavobacteriaceae bacterium, assembly GCA_964547645.1. Taxonomy (GTDB): domain Bacteria; phylum Pseudomonadota; class Alphaproteobacteria; order Micropepsales; family Micropepsaceae; genus SZUA-430. The sequence goes on along the minus strand of CAZJOM010000003.1, from coordinate 31,183 downwards.
ATACACCGCGTTCCGGCACATTGTGCAGGGACATGTTGACGACAATCGGCTGCATGACGCCGGAAACGGTGCCGATAATGAACTGCTGCTCGGCGTGAATGGCCAGCATCTTGTCCCACGCGGCCTTGCGCTCGGCCGGCGTCTTCGCCGAAGCCCACGCCGCATTAAGCTTCAAAAGCTCCTTCGCGGCCGGCAAATCCGGCGCTTCGCCGGCCTTTCCGTTCGCCTCGAAGAACTGCCCCCACTTTGGCCAACTCAACGTATCCTGCCGCGTCGGCGCGAGTTCGTCGGGGCTCATTTCGGCCGTCGCAAGACCGGTGTCCCAGCCCGACCACGCCGTCATCACCGCCTCGCCCGCATAGGCGCGATTGCGCATCACGGTCCGATCCGAAGGCTTCACCACCAACGTGATTCCGATTGCTTTGTAATGTTGCGCAATCAGCTGCAGCACGTCGGTTTCTTCCTTCGCCTCGCCGGCCGTTTCGACGATCAACTCAAGCGGTCGCCCATCGGCCATCAACCGCGTGCCGTCCGCTCCGCGCTTCGTCAGCCCAAGCCCGTCGAGCAAAGCATTGGCCGCCTTCGCATCGTGCCCCGCATTCGCCGTCAAGTTCGCTGCGTTGAACAGCGGCGAACCCTTCAGCACCGTGTTGTTGCCTTCGGCCGCAAGCCCGAAGAACAACGCCCGATTGATATCGCCTCGATCGATGCCGAGCGACAGCGCACGCCGGAAGCTCTGCTCGCGCAGCAACTTGCGCCACGCCGGATCGTTGACATTTAAATTCGGATAGAGCGCGACCTGCGAACCCTTCGCGACGGGCCAGGTCAAAACCTTGTACTTGCCCTTAGCCATGTTGGCCTTGAGCACCGTGATGTCCGCGAACGAAAGCCCGCGCGCCTGCAAGTCCGCATCGCCGGCCGCCGACTTCGCCGCAATCAAGCCACCGTCCGTGATCGCAACTTCCACGCCGTCGAGATAGGGCAACTGCTGCCCAGCAGCGTCGACCCGGTGAAAGAACGGATTGCGCTTGAACACAAAGCGGTTCGCCGGCATCGCCGTCGTCGCCATCCACGGCTGCAACGTCGGCAAGGCCGGATTGTCGTTGTTGTCCATGCTGTCCAGTCGATTGTGCAAAGGCGCCCAGTTGCGCTCCTTCGCAGCCGCGACCTTCGCGGCCAACGCCTTCGCATCGGCGTACTTCGTGTGGAACTGTTTAAGATAATGCGCCGGCCGGTAGATGTAGGGCTCGCGCGCCTGCGCCAGCGCAGCCAGGAAGCCGGGATTCGGCTTCGTCCAGCTGTAACGCACGGTCAGTGCGTCGACGATCTCGACTTTTGGCGCCTCGCCCCCGTTCAAGAGCTCGACCGGAGGCCCCTTCGGTGAAAGCTCCTTGTTCGTCGCCACATCTTCCCAGAAGTAGCGAAAGTCCTCCGACGTAAACGGTTGCCCGTCCGACCACTTATGTCCGGCGCGCAACTTCATCGTGAACACGCGCCCGTCCTTCACGTCGATCGACTTCAGTAGATCGGGCTTCAACTCCAACGTCGGCGTCCACGCGACCAGCCGCGCATAGCCCCACGCGTTGAGCAAGCGAACGTCTTTCTCCTTACTCATCAAAATGCGCAAACTGCCGCCGGGCTTGCCGGGCTCGCGGCCCGCCGCCTTCAAATCGACGACCAACGGTTCCGCCGGCAAGCGCTCGCCGACGCCCGGTAGTGACTTCGCCTGAACCTGCGCTTGCAGCGACGGCGTTTCTTTGTAGGTGGGCGCAGCCCAAGCAACGCTCGCGATGAAGGCAAAGGCAACGGCGCCGCTGATCAAACGCATCATGCGTCCCTCAAAAGTTTCAGGCGACCGCCACGATATGGCCTTCGCCAACGGTCTCATAGCGCGGCTTGGCGCCCCGCTTCAGGCTATAGGGCGCGTCCCAGGCTTCCGGGTCTGACGCCCGGCCTTGCATCAAGAGCCCAAGGTCGAGCTTGCGCTCGGGATCGGGCTCCGGATTCGCGGCCAGAAGTGCCTTTGTATAGGGGTGGCGCGCATTGGCGAAGAGCTCAGAAGTAGGGGCGGCCTCGACGATTCGCCCCCGGCACATGACGAACACGCGTGCCGCAATTGCTCGCACCACCGCCAGATTATGGCTCACGAACAGGCTCGCGATCCCCAGGTCCTGCCTGAGCCCGTCCAGCAGCCCCAAAATCTGTGCCTGAACCGACACGTCCAATGCCGACACCGGCTCGTCGCAGACCAACAAGTCGGGTCCAAGCGCCAAAGCCCGTGCAATCCCGATCCGCTGTCGCTGCCCGCCCGAGAACGCATTCGGATGCCGCATCAACATCCGCCCATCGAGCCCGACAAGTTCGAACAGAGCCGCCGCCCAACGCAACCGCTGACTGCTGTCGCCCAGCCCGTGAATGATGAAGGGCTCGGTGACGATCTCTTCCGCCGTCAGCCGTGGGTTCAGCGATGCGAACGGATCTTGGAACACGTACTGCACTCGCGCGCGGTACTTCGTGAGCGCGGCGCCCGCGAGCGATGCGATGGACGTCATCGCCTTGCCATCATTGACTTGAATCGTGCCGCTATCGGGCGTCATGACGCGCAACAGCAACTTCGACAACGTCGACTTTCCGCACCCGCTTTCGCCGACAAGACCAACGCACTCGCCCGCATTGATCGCGAGATCGACCCCCAACACCGCATCGACGGTGTCGCCGTCGGCGGCGACAAAGCCGCGCTTGCGCGCCGTAAAGCGCTTGCTCACGTCCTTGATCTCGATGAGCGGCGTTCCGGCCGACGGCCCGATCCGCGAACTCCACACCGGCGCCAGCGTTTGGATCGCGTTGCTGCTCGCGTGCGGCGGATTCAGCACGAACGGCTCGCCCTCAAGCCGCGGCACAGCCGCAAGCAGCGCCCGCGTGTAGTCGGTCTTCGGCTGTTTCAAGATATCGTGGACCGGCCCCTGCTCGACGATCGACCCTTCGCGCAGCACGATCACCTGATCGGCGATATTCGCGACCACGCCGAAGTCGTGTGTGATGAAGAGCAAACTCAAGCCCAGCTGATCTTGCAAATCGCCAAGCAGTTTTAGCGCCAATGCCTGCACCGTGACGTCCAGCGCCGACGTCGGCTCGTCCGCGATCACAAGCGCTGGGCGGCACACCAACGCCGACGCCAGCATCGCCCGTTGCCGAAGCCCGCCCGAGAGCTCGAACGGATAGCGCTTGAACGCCGCCTCCGGATCGGGAAACCCGACTTGATCCAGCACCTGCACGACACGACGCCGTGCTTCGCTGGCCGACAACCGCTCGTGCATGTTCAGCGTCTCAGTCAGCATCGCCCCGACGCTGACCACGGGCGACAGCGCCGCCGACGGTTCTTGAAACGCCATCGCAATGCGGCTGCCGCGCAGCTTTTGAAACGCGTTTGGCGGCATCCTCGAAAGCTCGGCATCGAAATCGCCGCGCGGATCGCGGAACAACACGCGCCCCGTCTGCACCGCCCGATGCTTCGGCAAAAGCCCCAGGATCGCCGACGCGATCGTCGACTTGCCTGAGCCGCTTTCACCGACCAGAGCCACAGTCTTACCCTGTGGCACTGTCAGGCTGACCTCGCGCAAGATCGGGGTCACGCGACCGCTGCCGTCGCGATAGCCGACCGAAAGCTTGTCGAGCGTCAGCACATCGGCCATCCCGCTAGACCCTCGACTTCGGCAGAATGCCCGCCGCAATCAAATTCGTATGCGTCGCGTCTGAAATCCCAAGCTCCGCCGTGCGCGCCGCTTCCCAGGCGCGGGCCAGCACCTCGTTGAAACGATCAAGCTTGTCGTCGATCGAAACCGTCGCCACGGGCCCTGCAAGCTTCAAGTCCATCCACCCCTGTTTGCGGTCGCGGCTCAAAGGAAAGTGCCGCAACTCGAAGCGCCGTAGCTCGCTCCATCGGATCGTCCGCGCGCCGAACAACCCGCCGGTCAGCCGCAGACCCTCATCGTCGATCTCAATGATGCTGGTCCACCGCGACACCGTGCTCGCCAGATAAAGCCCGAACAGAACCACAAGAACAAGCACCGCAAAAAACGCCAGCGATCCGATCGGCGAAATCAGCAGAAGCAACAGCGACACCCCGGTTGCGACGCCACCGCGGATGAGATCGCCCATCAAGGCGCCTGGCGGCCAGCGATGGATGCCGATCGTGCTCAACGCGCGAACGCCGCTTGTGGCGTAAGCCATTCAGCCGCCGGATGTTCCCGCGTCGTCTCCAGCAACCGCACGATGATCCGCTCCTTCTCCGTCGACCAATGAGCATGATGCGTGAGCAACCCCAAAGGCTCGCTGGCACGCGCGCGGTGTTCGCGCCGCCACCGCAGTTTTCGCAACAGCAGCCCCGCGATCAAGCTTTCATCTTTGATGACCCGTCCGCGCCGCCAATCGATCACATCAAGATGCGTATTCACCTGGGTAAGTCCAGGGACGGGATTGGCGCGCAGCCGCGGTTTCCATGTCGAAAGTCCGCGATAACCTAAACGCGGCAGCTCGGCCACGACGGCGGGCGCAATCCGGTTCCACGGCGGCACCAACACCGGCAAAAGCTTCTTCCCGAACGCCTCGCGCAAGATCGCCATCCCCCGCGCCAGATCGTCAGTCATCTCACGAAGCGGCCGCGCAGCGCTGAACTCCCGCTTCGCGTGGCCCTCGCGCGCCCGGTTTTCATGTACAAAGCCATGCACCAACACCTGCGCGTGCGCCTCTCGTGCGAGATGCTTGGCCAAGCGCGGCTTCAACTTCGCGGGAATCACCGAAAGTCCGATCACGACATCGAACTGTCGCGCCACCGTCAGCATTGCATCGAGCTCGCGCGACGTGTCCTGCGCATCGTCGTCGCGCCACCAGAACTGCGCCACGCGCCGCTCGCGCGCCCACAGGTCGAGTTCTTGGCCGACGCGATCCCAGCCGCCGCTCATTGCGCCAGCAACCATTTGATCACACGAACGACACCGCCGCGCCCATCGACATCGATCATCGCCACCGGTGGCACGCGCCCCGCCGTCTCGTCGATCGCACGAGCCAGCGCAACGGGCTCAAGCCCCTCTGCCCTGACGAGGCGTACCAATCCGCGCTTGGCGAACACCTCCGCCCGCATCAGTTGTTCCTTCTCGCGCTCCGTCTCGAACGGCACGACGACCGCGGCTGTCCGCGCCTTCACGGTTTCGATCACGGTATTATAACCGGCCTGCGAAACCGACACCGCGGCCGCTGCCAGCCGCGCCCGGAAATCCGGCAGACTGCGAACGATGGTGACGCCCTCTTGCGCCGGCAAAGCCTGGCCCAGCGGCCCGGTCACGAACGTCCACGGCATGTGCTTCAAGCGCGAATGCACGCGCGCTTCAAGCGCCGTCGCGATCAATCCGCCACCGGCCGCACCGCCGCCCGCCGACACCAACACCTCCCGCCGCCCACCCTCGAACGGCCGCACATCAGCGCAGATATAGCCCGCATAATGACAGCGCGACGCAATCGCCGCGGTTTCGGCAAAGCTCTCTTCCAAGCGGATGATACCGGGATCGCCGTGCACCATCACCGCGTCGTAGCTCTCCTCGGCGCGCGCAACCATCGCGGCAGCGCGCGCCTCCTTGCGCGGCCGCTGCAGCACATCGCGCACGGAAGCCACAATCACCGGCCGCGGGGCCGCGCGCTTCGCCTCGTCCAGCAGCGCCAGCAACTCGAACTCGAGCAACCGCCGCCCAAACGGAAACGTCTCGGTGATCAGAACATCAGGCTTCGCCGCTCGATACGCCGCGACCAACGCATCGCGCCGACCCTCATGCCAGCGCTGATCGACGGCGTTCCCATCCGCATCGACGAGCTCGTCGAACAGTTCGTCCTTCGCCCGCGCCACCGGCAACTGCACAAACGTCAGACCCTGCGGTACGGCCTCGGGGGGCGTCGCGCCGCCACTGACCAGCGTCACGCCGAACCCCGCATCGCGCAACGCCTCAGCGACAACACGCGCGCGCGCAAAATGTCCGAACCCCAGAAGATGCTGAACCCAGATGAAAACCTGTGCGCTCAATGGCGAAGCTCCGCCAACACGTGGGCCAGCGTAGCGCCCGCCGCCTCGACACTGCGCTCCGCCGTCACAAACGAACGCGCCGCCGTACCCATTGCTCGCCGCAACGCCGCGTCCTCGACCAAGCGGCGCAAGTTCGCCGCATAAGCCGAAACATCGCCAGGCGCACTCAGCAATGCCGTCTCGCCCTCGCGCACGGTGTCCGGCACGCCATGATCCCGGCAAGCAGCGATCGGCAAACCGGCGGCCTGCGCCTCCAAGAACACGAGCCCGTACGCCTCTCCAAGCCCCGGCCAAGCAAACACATCCCCGCCGGACAAGAATGCAGGAATATCGGCGGCCCTCACCATGCCTTCAAACCGAACCCCATCGAGCCCCGCAAACATCGCCTCGATCTCCGCCCGCATCGGCCCATCGCCGGCGATTCGAAGCGTGATCGGTAAATCAGTGAGCCCCCGCATTGCTGCAGCCAGAAGCGCGTAACTCGCCCGCTTCCGCTCATCCCGCATCGTCGCGACCGTCACCAACTTCCCTCCTTGAGGGGGAAGTCGTCTCGCCGCCAGCGGCGAGACGGATGAGGGGAAATCACGAACCTCGACAAAGGGCTTCAAATCCCGAACCCGCCCTGGCGCGATTTGATCGAGACAAAAACGATCAAACGCCGTCATCGCCAGCAACCGATCCGCCGCCGTCAACGCCACCGTCGTTCCCTCGTGCCCAATCGCCCAAGGCCCACCCGCCCGCTTCGGGGCATGCGATCCCTCGGCAATCAGATAGGGAATGTGCAACGCCCGCGCGACAAGCGGCCCGACCCAATCCGGCGACTTGTAATAAACGTGGTAGCTGAACCAAGCATCGATTGCGGGCGCCGTTCGCAACAACGCATCCGCCGCCGCCTCGCTCTCTGCCTTAAGCGCTGCCTGTCGCACAGCATCGCCGCGCCCTTCGTAGGTGCGAGTCAAACGAGGCACCCAAACCTCACACCCCGCTGCCCTAAGCGCGCTCTGTAACAACGCCCCCATGCGCTGCACGCCGGAAGCGGCGACACCGTCCGGCTCGGCGATGGGCGAATAGAACGCGACGCGCATCAGGCCATCCGTTCGCGCAGCAAGGCGGCGATCTGATCATACCCCGCCTCGGCATCGCCCTCACGCCTTGCGCGCGCCAACCCGCCTTCGCCGAGCAACGCCCGGCGCGCCGGATCGCGCACCAACGTTTCAAGCCCCGCAGCTAGAGCTGCAATATCGCCCGGCGCGACGAGTTGGCCCGACACGCCATCGCTCACCACCTCCTCGATCCCGCCCACACGCGAAGCGAGCACAGCAACCCCGCGCGCCTGCGCTTCCTGCACCGCATTCGGAATGCCGTCTCGATCGCCATCGCTCCCGATCACCGCCGACAGCACGAACAAGTCGGACCGGTCCAGCGCCGCGATCACCTCCGCATGCGGCCGCGGCCCATGCCAAGCAATCCGATCCTCAAGCCCAGCCGCGCGCGCGCGTTCCTTCACCTCAGGCAACAAATCACCGCCGCCAAAATGATCCAACCGAAACGCAACGCCGCGCGGCAATTGCGCCAACGCATCGACCAACCGGCGTAGCCCCTTCTTCTCGACTGCCCGCGCAACCGAAATGATCCGCATCGGGTCGCGCGCGTCAGAACCATCGCGCGTCTGCGCCGGCGCCCGCGCGGCGATCAACGCCGGTGCCAACCCGTGATAGATCAAATGTAATTTCCGCCGCTCGCCCAGCGACGCCAGCCGCTCGAACCCTGCCTTGTTGCACACCGTCACGAACGCCGTGTCGGTAAGCTTGCGGCGCAAGTCCCACTCAGGCGCCGTCCAAATATCCTTCGCATGCGCCGACATGCTGAAACTCACACCACGAAGCTTCGCCGCATACCGCGCCACCGAACTCGGACTATGCGCGAAGTGCGCGTGCACATGCTGCACGCTCGATGGCATCTGCGTCGCAAGCACGCAGGCTTGCCCGAATCGCCGCGCCCGGGCGCGCGAGAACTCCGAGCCCATATCGACGCGGAAAGCGGCCCACGCAGCCGCAAACCCCGGCAGCCGCCGCGCTGCAAGCAACGCCCCTGCAACCTCCGCCGGCGCATCATGCAGATACTCTGGCAAATACAGCGGCGCGGCGCGCACCTTGTTTTCGACCAACTTCGCATCTCCGCCGGGGCGCCGCAGCGCATGTAGCGAGAATGCAATCCCGCGCGCCTCCAGCGCCTCAAGTTCCCGCGCCACAAACGTTTCCGATAGCCGCGGGAAACCTTTCACAACGATGGCAAGACGCGCCCCCTGCATCAGCGCCCAAACCAAGCGCCGCACATCGAAACGATCTTCTCGATGCCGCCCAGCAAGCCCGGCGCCGCGCTCCGCGACGGCAACGCCTGTCCCGGCAGCACCCGCAGCGCGTCGCGCATCACCGCGGGTTCGCCGCTGACGCCCTCTTCCGGTTCGCGCAGCATGCGCACAAGCCCCAAACGCTCAGCCGCCTCAGCGCGGATCGTTTGCTCAAGTCGCGGCACGTGCCGCGGCACGATCAAGCCGCGCTTGTCGAACGAGAGCACTTCGCAAAACGTGTTGTAGCCGCCCATCGACGCGACCGCGAGGCACTCCGCCATCAAGTGTTCCATCCGCGGCTCGAACGTCAGCATCTTGACGCTGGGCAACACCGCAGCTCGCCGCTCGAATCCAGCGCGCAGATCGGCGCGCATGAACGGCCCCACCACGAACAGCGCCGGCGGCAGCGCGCTCGCATCCGCCTCATATGCGCTTAGCGCCCAATCGATCAGCAGCTCTCCGTCACCGCCACCACCGGTCGTAACCAGCAGCCGCTGGCTCACATCGTCGATCTGCACGGACGGGGCCGCCGCCGGCCGAGTGCGCTTCAAATACCCAGTGAACGTCGTCTTACGCGCGACCTCGGCCGAGAGCCCAAGCCCCTGCAGTGGATCGTAAATTTCCCGCAGCCCATAAACCCAAAGATCGTCGTAGAGCTGCTCGATCGCCGGAAGCGCTCTCTTGCGCGCCCACTCCTGAGCCAGAATGGCAGGCTCGTCGAGCACATCGCGCAGCCCCAGCACAAGCCGCGTCCCCCGCCCCTTCAACGCCTCCAGTGTTCCCTCAAGCTCGCCGCGCAACCCGAGCGGCTCCTTGTCGACGATGAACACGTCCGGCGCAAACTGAACCGCAGTCTCCGTAATCAACGAAGACCGCAGCGACGTCGTCTCCTGGATCGAACCGAACTCGCCAAGCGGCACGTAGTCGCCGTTCCTGAGCTTGATGATGCCCGGCACCCGCACGAAATCGACGCGCGTCTTGAAATCGAAGCTGCCAATGATCGGCGAGCCCGACACGATCAGGACCTTCAGCTTCGGAAACGCCTCCGCCAGCGCGTGCGCAATCGTCCGGCAGCGGCGGATATGCCCCAACCCAAAGCTGTCGTGGCTGTAGATGAGGACCCGCCCGGTAATGGTAAAACCTCAACGCATGTGACGGCGTGAGTGTGCCTGAGCATCATGCCCGGCGAAAGGGCGTGGCGTTGTTAAGGCTTTCTCATTAGCTTCAACCGCTCGAATCCGACGGCAAGGCATGGCGACTCACCAATCGCTCTACAACTACATTTGGCAGCATTCCCGCCGTGACCAGCTGGTCATCCTGGTGATCGCGGTGCTGGCGCAGCCGTTCTATTTTCTGACGCTGACGCTCCCCAAATTGATTGTGAACGGCCCGATCCAGGGCAAAGGCTTCGAGACCGCGGACGCGACGCAACATCTCTTCCACCTGACCATCCCCTGGCTCGACGGTAGCAGCTGGACCCTTTTCGAAGGCATTGCGCTGGAACGCATTCCCTATCTTGTTGCGCTGAGCATCGCCTTCCTCGTTCTCGTCGGCTTCAACGGCTTCTTGAAGTTTCTCATCAACACGATGAAGGGCCGCCTGGGCGAGCGCCTGCTGCGCCGCCTGCGTTACGACCTCGTCGATCGCGTATTGCGCTTCCCGCCGTCGCATCTCCGCAAGTCCAAGCAGGCCGAAATCGCCTCGATGGTGAAGGACGAGGTCGAACCCTTGGGCGGCTTCTCCGGCGACGCGGTCGTCTGGCCGGTCTTTCTCGCGGGTCAAGCGCTGACGGCGTTGATCTTCATCGTCGTACAGAATTTCTGGCTGGGCCTCGTGTCGGGAATCGTTGTGCTCGGCCAGGCTATGGTGATCCCGCGGCTGCGCCGCCCGATCTTGCAACTTGGCAAGATGCGTCAGTTGCAGGCGCGCGAACTCGCCGGCCGCGTAGGCGAAATTGTCGATGGCGGCTCCGACATCCGCGTGCACGGCACCTCGAACTGGGAACGCGCGGACATTGTTCGCCGCCTCGGTAAGATCTTCGACATCCGCTTCGAACTCTACCAGCGCAAATACTTCGTGAAGTCGTTGAACAACTTCATGGCGCAGATAACGCCGTTCATTTTTTATCTCGTCGGCGGCTATTTCGTCATCACGGGGGTCCTCGACGTCGGTCAGCTTCTCGCGGTCATCGTCGCGTACAAGGACCTTCCCGGTCCGATCAAGGAACTGATCGACTGGGATCTGCAGCGCCAGGACGTGCAGATCAAGTTCGATCAGGTCATGGACCAGTTCCAACCGGACGGCATGGTCGCGCCAGAAACGCAAAAGCCCGCTGAGCGCCGCAAGCTCCCCGATCCGATCGAGCTGAAAAACGTAACCGCGCTCGACGACGCCGGCTTCACGCTGCTCGATGATGTGGACCTGACGCTCGCGCCCGATCAAGCGACCGCCGTCGTCGGCCCCGGCGGCAGCGGCAAGGAAGCGTTGGGTCTGCTCTTCGCTCGCCAAGTGACCATCAAGAACGGCACGATCAAGACCGGTGACGACGACGTTCTTGCTCTACCCGAAAGTGTCGCCGGCCGCAGCTTCGCCTATGCCGGCACCGACGCGTACTTCTTCCCCGTCGACCTGAAAGACAACCTGCTCTACGGCCTCAAGGTCGCCCCACGCGATAGCGCGACGGATCATCCGCGCCTGCGCGAAGCGCTCCGCGCAGGCAACCCCGGCTTCGATGCCGAGGCCGATTGGCTTGACTACGACGCCTTGGGGTCGAAGGACCCGAAAGCGATCCTGGACCGGATCGTCGATGTGTTGAGCATGGTCGGTCTCGAATCCGACATCTACAACTTCGGTCTGCAATCGCGGTTCGACCCAAAGGCAAATCCTGAAGCGACGGAGCGCATCGTCGATGCGCGCCACGCATTGCACGAACGATTGACCTCGCCCGAACTTGCAAGCCTCGTTGAACGCTTCGACCCCACGGCCTACAACAAAAACGCGTCGATCGCCGAAAACATCCTGTTCGGCGCTTCCACCGATCCTCTGCTTCAACCGCAAAACCTACCGAAGCTGCCGCACTTCCAACGCGTGGTGGCGGAAGAAGGCTTGGAGCAACACCTCGTCGCCATGGGCCTCTCAATCGCTGAGACCATGCTCGAACTCTTCCGCGACTTCCCTGCCGACCATCCGTTCTTCGACGAATTCTCGTTTATCCCATCGAACGAATTGCCGCTCTACGAACAGATCATGAAGCGCGCGAAGACCGCAGGCCTCACCTACACCGACCGCGCGTCGTTGAGCGTTCTGCCGCTGCGCTACGTCGAAGCCCGCCATCGCTTGGGCCTGATCACGCCGGAGATTCGCGAGCGCCTGATCGCCGCCCGCCGGACGTTCGCCGAAACTCTGCCGCAGGATTTGCGCTCGCGCATCGCTTTCTACGACGAAGCTGCCTACAACGCCGCCGCCAATCTGCAGGACAACATCCTGCTCGGCCGTGTCTCTTACGGCGTCGCCCAAGCACAAGAGCGCGTCAATGCGTTGCTCCGTGAGGTTTTGGACCAGCTCGATGTCCGCGACTTGATCATCGAAGCGGGCCTCGCCTTCAACGCCGGCGCCGCGGGCAAGCGCTTGACGACGGCGCAGCGCCAAAAGCTTGCCCTCGCCCGTGCATTGATCAAGGAGCCCGACGTTCTCGTCGTCAACGGCGCGCTCGCCAACCTCGACGACCAACAAAAGACCGACATCGTGGAGCGCGTGCTCAAACACCGCAAGGGCCGTGCCACGTTATGGGTTTTGACCAAGGACGACCTCGCCCGCTGCTTCGACCGCGTCCTCGCGTTCGATCACGGGCGCCTTGTCGACGACAAAGTGCAGCAAGCCGTGCGCGAGGCCGCGCAATGAGTGGGGAAGGGCGATGAGCATCCAAACCGAAGTCGAACTCCTGCGGCGCATTCCTCTGTTCGCCAACATCGACACGTCGCGCCTGAAGCTGCTGGCCTTCACCAGCGAGCGCCTGTCGTTCGACCCCGGCGCGGTGCTCTTTCGCGAAGGTGACCGCGGCGACAGCGCCTATCTGATCTTGAGCGGCAAGGTCGACGTGGCGGTCGGCTCACCCAAAGGCGACGTCGTCGTGGCCCACATCGGCGCGAACAACATTGTGGGCGAAATGGCGCTGCTCTGCGAAATGCCGCGCACCGCCACGATCATCGCCGCCGAACCGCTCGACACGCTCAAGATCAAGAAGGATCAGTTCTTCCAGCTGCTGCGCGATCTGCCGCAAATGACGCTCGAAATCATGCGCGAGCTCGCGGTGCGCCTCAACAACGTCAACAAGGAACTCTCGGCCGCGCATGCAAAGCTGCGCGCCGCAGGATTGGAATAATGCCGATCGATCGTGACAACCCCGACAAATACCCGCCAAACATCCAGGCCATCCTGAAACGCCCGGCAGCCGCCGCCGTCGTGCTCGGCCAAGAACTGGTCGACGTCGACAAAGAGGTGGGCACCGTCCGCGTCGCCTACAACGCCACCGAAACACTCGCGAACCGCTTCGGCGCGATCCACGGTGGCATGACGGCAGCGATGCTCGACGATGTGATCTCGCTCGCCGCCGGCCTCACGATCGAATGGGGCCAAATCACGCCGACGCTGGAGATGAAGGTCAGCTACATCGCCCAAGCGAAACCCGGCACTCGCATCCAAGCCGAAGCGAGAACCATCCGCCGCGGCGGCACCGTCATCTTCCTCGAAGCCGACCTGAAAGACGAAACCGGCAAACTCCTGGCGACAGCCTCATCAACGGTGATGATCGCGCAAATGAAGAAGTAAGGCGGTCTCACGCGAAGCCGCGAAGTTAGGCGTTCGCCGTGTCGTCAACAACCACACCGAAACAACATCGTCGCGCCTGCGCGTCCATCAAAACCAACTCTAGGCGCCCAGCGCCGACTCTCAGTTCGCGTCTTCTCTTCGCGAACTTCGCGACTTCGCGTGAGGCAATCTTACTTAAACCTCGATCTCCGCCACCACCGGCACGTGATCCGACGGGCGCTTCCAGGCGCGCGCCTCGCGCAGGATCTCGTGCCGCTTCACCGCACCCTTCAGCGCCGGGTTCACCCAGATATGGTCGAGGCGCCGGCCGCGATCGGACTTCTTCCAATCCTGATTGCGATAGCTCCACCAGCTGAAGATCTTCTCGTCCATCGGAACGAACGAGCGCGTGACGTCGCTCCATTCGTGCGCCGCATAGACGCGCGCCAGCCGCTCGGTCTCGACCGGTGTGTGGCTGACGATGCCGAGTAACTGCTTGTGGCTCCACACATCGTGCTCGTAGGGCGCCACATTCAAATCGCCGACGATCACGCGCGGGCTCGTGCGCCGGTTCTTCAGCTTCGAAAAATACTGCTCCATCTCGTCCAGAAACTGGAGCTTATGCGCGAACTTCTCGTTCGCTTTCGGGTCGGGAATATCGCCGCCGGCGGGCACATAGAAATTGTGCACCTCGGTCCCGTTCGCGAGTTCGACGCGCAGATGCCGTGCATCGCCCTTGCCGCAAAATTCGCGCGCCTCGACTTTCGCAAACGGCATACGAGAGAGAATGGCGACGCCGTGATAGCCCTTCTGCCCGTTGATCGCGACGTGCTCGAAGCCCAGCTTTCGAATCGCCTTATGCGGAAACGAAGCGTCCGCCACCTTCGTCTCCTGCAAACACAGCACGTCGAGCTTCTGCTCGCGCATCAACCGCCCGACCAGACCGATTCGCAGCCGGACCGAGTTGATGTTCCAGGAGGCGAGCTTAAGGACGGCCATGACCAGCGGAGAACGTGTGGAGGGCGGGAAGGTGCAACCAGAAATGAAAAGACCCCCCGGCTGTGCGTCCAGCCGAGGGGTCAAAACGCGCTTTAACGCGCCACGCGTCAGGAGGGGATATTCTGACGCTTAGATGGCTGATTACCGATCCCGCTAGCGGGGGGGGCAACGCAGAACCGGCGTGTCACCAACCATCTGCGAGTCACTATATGCGCCGAAGCAACAGGCGGCAACTTTTTTTTTGGCTCTTACACAATGTTAATGACTATGGCTTGACCGCCACATCGAATCTGGGAGTCGTGGGGAACATGCAACGAGCCGATGCAACTAGCCTGTGGGTAAGCCGGGGTCCTTCGCCGTCAGGTCGAAACAGCGTCTCGCAAGGCGAACAATTTCATCAACTTCGTCTCGTTTGATAGGCAATGAAGGCGACAGAACCATCGTGTCCCGAATCGCTCGCATGACGAGTCCGTTTGCGAAGCAGTGGTTCCGGCATTGCGTCCCCACGTCCAGGTCCTTCGGAAAGAACGTCCGATTCGCCTTGTCCTTCACCAGCTCGATCGCGGCCAACAGTCCCTTCCCGCGCACTTCTCCCACCAACGGATGTGAAAGCAGCTCGCGCACCTTCGCCTGGAAGTAGGGTCCTATGTCGTCGTGCACGCGTTCGACGAGTTTTTCCCTTTCGATGATCTCTAAATTCTTCAAAGACACCGCACAGGCGACTGGGTGGCCGGACCAAGTATAGCCGTGCACCAACTCCTCGTTCGCAGTTGCGATGGCCTCGCCGACGCGCGGACCCAAAGCGATCGCCGAAATTGGCTGATACCCCGACGAAATACCCTTTGCCATCGTCATAATGTCGGGCGCGATGCCATAGGTCTGCGCGCCGAACCACTGACCGGTGCGCCCAAACCCCGTAATCACTTCATCCAGGTGCAGCAGCACATCGTACTTTTTGCAGATGCGTTGAATCTCTGGCCAATAGCTGTCCGGCGGGAACAGCAACCCCCCCGCGCCATGGATCGGCTCGGCCGAGAACGACGCCACCCGGTCCGCGCCAAGCTCCAGAATTTTCTCCTCCAGTTTTCGCGCCACCTGAAGGCCGTACTCGTTCGGGTCTTTGCCTTCGCCGAACATGTACCAATAGGCGGTCGGCACCTTCTCGAACCCGGGCAGCGGCAGGTCGAACTGCGGATGCATGGGGGTCAGTCCCGACAGCGACGCCGCCGCCATCGTCACGCCGTGATAGGCGTACTCGCGGGAAATATGGATCTTCTTCTGCGGCTTACCCTGCAAATTCCAGTAGTACCGGATCAGCTTCAGCGCCGTGTCGTTCGCCTCCGACCCCGAATTGGCGAACAAGATCCGGCTGAGACCCGCCGGCAATAGACTTGCCAACTTGGCGGCAAGCTCGGTCGCAAATGGGTTCGTCGTCTGAAAAAAAGAGTTGTAATAGGGCAGCTGCTTCATCGCCTCGGCGGCGGTCTCGGCAAGCTCCTTGCGCCCATAGCCGACGTTCACGCACCAAAGCCCCGACATCCCGTCGATCAGCCGGTTCCCCTCCGAGTCCCAAAGATAGATCCCGTCCGCCTTCGTAATGACGCGCACGCCTTTCTTGTTCAGCGCCTGCGTTTCGGTGAACGGGTGGATGTGGTGCAGGGCATCGAGCTCCTGCCAATGCTTGGTCTGATTGTGCGTGCTGGATTTGCTGAACATGGGACAATGCTCTCGGATGGGCTTGTGGGAAGCGGAAGGGATCGGAAGCGGGCCATTAGGCCGCCGGCGGATTGAACCCGATCCGTGCGCAGAGAATGAGCAGCTGTTCTTTGCAAGCCATAAGCGAACTCTAGCAAACCACCGCGAAATCCGCCAGACAGCCGCCTCATGAGAAACGTCGCTACCAGCAAAACCAAGAAAGCTGAAGCCATCTTCGAACGCCTGGCCGCGGACACACCCGAACCCAAAGGCGAGCTTGAGCACGTCAACCCCTACACGTTGCTGGTCGCCGTCGTGCTTTCGGCCCAGGCGACCGATAAGGGTGTGAACAAGGCAACCGGCCCGCTCTTCAAAGTCGTCAAAACGCCCGCCCAAATGCTGAAGCTCGGCGAGGCGAAACTCATCGACCACATCAAAACGATCGGCCTCTTCCGCGCCAAAGCGAAAAACGTCATCGCCCTGTCGCAGGCCCTGATTGATAACCATGACGGCGAGGTCCCCAAGGACCGCGAAGCGTTGGAGGCGCTGCCCGGCGTCGGCCGCAAGACCGCAAATGTTGTCCTGAACATGGCCTTCGGCGAGCCGACCATGGCGGTCGACACCCACGTCTTTCGCGTTGCACAACGGATGGGCCTGGCCAAGGGCAAGACCCCGCGCGAAATCGAGGATCAGCTCCTGAAGGTCGTGCCCCCCCGTTTCATGCAGCACGCCCACCACTGGCTGATCCTGCACGGCCGCTATGTCTGCGTTGCCCGCAAGCCCCGATGCCCTGTCTGCCCCGTCAGCGATCTATGTCCCTACAAGCCTAAGACAAAGCCAGACGACCTGCGCTAAGGTCCGCGCCCTGGGGTGGGCAACTTGATGACCGCGCGCATTCGATTTCTAGCAACCTTGCTCTTCGTGGTCGCGGTGACGGCGATCTTCCTCACGTTCTCGGCCGCACAGATGAAAGCGCCGAAAGACCCCGGCGGCACCGGCTTCGAGCAGGAACAAGCCTTCGCCACCCTTTCCGGCCTCCTGAAAGATGAAACGCCGCACACGGCAGGCTCTCCCGCCAACGCCGAAGTCCGCAACCGCGTCGTCACCGCCTTTATGGCCGCGGGCTACCGGCCGGAGATTCAATCGGCGATCCAATGCTCGCCGCCGGAAAGCGGTACGGGTTGCACGTTCGTCGAGAACATCATTGCGGTCCACAAAGGCACCGGTGGCGGCAAGGCGATCCTCGCGACCGCGCACTATGACAGTGTGCCCGCCGGCCCCGGCGTCGGCGACGACCTTGCGGGCACGGCCGTCATGCTCGAACTCGCAGGCGCCATGGCTGCACGCGAGACCAAGAACGACATCATCTTCCTCATCACCGACGGCGAAGAAACCGGCTTGCGCGGCGCGATCGCCTTCGCCGAGCGTCACCCGCTCTTCAAGCAAGTTGGGATCGTCGTGAATGTCGAAGCGCGCGGCGCCTCCGGCCCAAGCATGATGTTCGAAACCGGCGAAGGCAGCGCCCGCCTGATGAGCGTCTTCGCAAAAGCGATCCCAAGACCCGCGGCAAACTCGCTGACCTACGAAGTCTACAAACTTCTGCCGAACGACACTGATTTCAGCATATATCGCAAAAAGGCGAACCTCTCCGGCTTCAACTTCGCGTTCTCGAACTCGGCCTCGCTCTATCACTCCGAAAACGACAATCTGGAAAACCTGAACCGCAACACGCTCCAGCATCACGGCGACAACGCTTTTGCGATCGTCGGCGCCCTCGCCGATGCCGACCTGGAAGCGCTGAAGTCGACGTCGGATGCCAGCTACTTCGACGTTTACGCCCGCACGCTGATCGTCTGGCCGGCCTGGCTCAATGTGCCGATCGCGTTGCTGTCGCTACTTGCGATCGTCGGCTTGATCTACGTCCACCGCGAAGCATTTGCGCTTGGCGCGATCGGTTGGTCGCTGCTCGCCGTGGTCGCGACAGGCCTTCTGCTCTTTGGCGCCGGCTCGCTTCTTTCCTACCCGCTGGGCATCTGGCCAGGCGTCCACCCCATCGATCATCCGGCACCTAGCTCCGCGCGCATCGCACTCGCGGCAACCGGCATTGCCGTGCCTTTGCTGCTGTCGTTGTTCTTCGCCTACCGCATCGAAACGCGCGTGCTGATCCTCGTCAGCTGGTTGGTGCTCGCGCTCCTGGCCATGGGTGTCGCCGCAACCATCACGGGCGCGGCCTACCCCTTCATGTGGCCCGTCGCCATTGTAGCGCTCGCCGGCTGGATCGAAACGCTTGTCAGACGCCCGGGCACGCTTGCGGTCACCGCCATCGTCGGTTTCGTCGTGGCCGCCTTCTTCTGGCTCACGTTCTTGTTGTTCCTCGAACTCGTCGTCGGCTTCGACCTCAGCCAGTACAAGATGCTGGTTCTGTTGCCCGTCGCTCTCGCACTCACGCCCGTTCTGATCGCAGTCTATTCAACGCTGGAAGCGCGCGTTGCCTTTGCGGCCCTTTTGCTCCTGATCGCCGCCGCAGCCTGGAGCGCATATGGCACCCCCGCCTACACGCCCGACCATCCGCGCGGCCACAACATCGCCTACTACGACGACCGCACGGCCGCGCCGCGCTGGCTCGTGGGTTTTGTCGGCGCACCGGATGAGGCGTACCTCAAGGCGAACGGCTTTCCAGCTAAGGACGAGGACTTTCTGCAAGCGGGCGTGTTCCCCGCGAAAGGCCGCCTGAAGCCCGCCACCGACCTGAAACTCGCCGCGCCCATCTTCGCGCTGGAGCAACGGCTCGTGAACGACAATCCGCAAGGCCCGCTGCTCACCCTGCGCGGCTCAATCAAGGGCGGTCGCGGCGGCTTGCAGCTGGCACTCGCCCTTCCCGCGAAATCCGGCGTTCAGGCGATCAGCGTCGCCGGCCAGCCGATGGTAAGCGGCCCACGGCTCAACGAAGACCGGCCTCTTCTTGCGCGCCTGACCGGTTTCGGCGCGCGCGACGTACCGATCGAAATCACGTTCGATCCGACGAAGCGCCCGACGCTAACGTTGATTGAGCGCTCCGCGCTACCCGACGCGCCGGAGGCAAAGGCGCTCGTCGTGTCCCGCCCCAGCAACGCGGCCCCAGTCCACTTCGGCGACGGCGCGACCGTCTTGGTAAAGCTCGATCTGGCGGAAATCGCCCAACCGGCCAACGCGCCTTAAGCGGCCTTCGGCGTCTCGTCGTCGGAGGTCTTGATCTGATGCTTCATCAAGAAAGGCGTCTGCGCTAGGGCGAACAGCAACGATATCGGAAACACGCCCCAAAGCTTGAATCCGACCCAGAAGTCGGTGGAGTAGTTGCGCCAGATGAACTCGTTCAGTAGCGCCAAGAAGATAAAGAACCCGATCCAGCGATAGGTGAACTTGCGCCACGCGTCGTCCGACATCTGAAACGCGCTATCGAGCAAGAACTTGAGAAATAGCCGCCCGCTCAGCAGTCCGCCGATCAACAGCGATGCGAAAATCGAATTCACGATCGTCGGCTTCAGCTTGATGAATAGGTCGTTGTTCAACCAGAGCGTCAATCCACCGAATACCATCACGACGACACCGGTCACGATCGGCATAGGCGATAGCTTCTTTTCGATCGAATAGCTGACGCCGAGCGAGAGGATCGTCGCAACCATGAACATGCCGGTCGCCGGCATGATTCCGAAATATGCGTTGCCCGCGAAGAATACCGCGAGCGGTCCGAGGTCGAGAGCGAGTTTAAAAAGCGGGTTCATGAGCTGAAACATAATCCCGTTCGCTTGAACGCCGCCACAAGGCGTTCTGTCCACCCGTCACGTTTTTGCGAGCCTGATGCGATTGAATCACGGCGCCGCGCGGAGGAAATCATCCCTAACACCTGGCGAATACGCGAGCTAAGGTCCTAAGCCGCCACCCCGACCAGCGCCCGCGCGAAGTTTTCCGCGTCAAACGGCTGCAGGTCGTCCGCGCCCTCGCCGACGCCGATGTAGTGCACGGGAAGGTCGAATTTCTCGGCAATTGAAACCAGGATTCCACCGCGCGCCGTGCCGTCGAGCTTGGTCATCACAAGGCCCGTGATTCGTGCCGTGTCGCGGAACACTTCCGCCTGCGCCACCGCGTTCTGACCCGTGGTTGCATCCAGCACCAAGATCGCGCTGTGCGGCGCGTCGGGGTCTAGCTTCTTGAGCACCCGCACCACCTTCTCAAGCTCGGCCATCAACCCGGCCTTGTTTTGCAGGCGCCCAGCCGTATCGATCAGCAGCACGTCGTAGCCTTCGGCCTTCGCGCGCTCGAACGCCTCGAACGCTAGCCCCGCCGCGTCCGCGCCGATCTCTTTGGCGATCACCGGCGCGCCGGTGCGCTCGCCCCAAATCTTCAGCTGCTCGACCGCCGCCGCGCGGAACGTGTCCCCTGCCGCCAGCATCACCTTCAGCCCGTCGGCTCGATACTTCTGGGCCAGCTTCCCGATCGTCGTCGTCTTGCCGGATCCATTCACGCCCGCGACCAAGATCACATGCGGCTTCAACTCAGCCCGAACCGTGAGCGGCTTCGCGACCCGGCGCAAAATCTTCGACACCTCTTCAGCCAAGACAGTGCGCACTTCGTCTTCGGCGACGTCGGCGTTGAACCGCGTGCGCTTGATCTCGGCGACCACATCGGCGGCAACTTTCGCGCCCATATCCGCGCCGATCAGCAACTCTTCAAGCTCGTCCAGCGCCGCCTGATCAAGCCGCTTGCGCGTAAAGACCCGCGTGATTCCTTGCGTCAGCGACTGCGCTGAGCGCGTAAGCCCCGCTTTGAGCCGCGCAAACAGCCCCGGTTTCTTGCCCTCAGTCTCCGACATCACGCCGCCTCGGCGTAGGCGAAGCGAGCGTCCGCGCGCACGACCCTGGCTCTCACCAAACTACCGCCCGCATAGCCGCGCTGCAGCTTGACCGGCGCAAACGTTGGGCTGCGCCCCAGATCGTCCTTCTCCACCAACACTTCCATATCGAGGCCCGCCAGCGACGCAAGGTGGTTCGAAACAGCCTCGGCGCCCAAAGCCCGCAAGCGCGCCGCGCGCGCCTTTACGACATTGCCGGGCAACTGTGGCATGCGTGCCGCCGGCGTGCGCTCGCGCGCCGAGAACGGAAACACATGCAAGTAGGTCAGCCCGCACGCGCGCGCATGCTCAAGCGTTGCTTCGAACATCTCTTCTGTTTCTGTCGGGAACCCTGCGATGAAGTCCGCCCCGAACACAACGTCACGCCGCCGTGCGCGTATCGCATCGCAAAACGCCACAGCCTGCGCCGTCGTGTGCCGCCGCTTCATCCGCTTCAAAATCATGTCATGCCCGGCCTGCAGCGACAGATGCAGGTGCGGCATCAACCGCGGCTCGCTGACGAAGAGCTCCATCAACCGCTCGTCGCACTCGGCAACGTCAAGCGACGACAACCGCAGCCGCGCCAAACCCGGCACCAGCGCCAAAACCTTCTCGACCAATGAGCCCAACGTCGGCGTCCCCGGCAGATCGGCGCCATAGGCCGTGATATCGACACCGGTAAGCACCACTTCATTGATGCCCTGCTCGACCAGCAGGCGGACTTGCTGCACCACTTCGCCGGCACCGACGCTGCGCGATGGCCCACGGCCATATGGAATAATGCAAAACGTGCAGCGATGATCGCAGCCGTTCTGCACCTGCACGAACGCCCGCGCCCGTCCGTCAAAGCCCGCGATCAAGTGCGAAGCCGTCTCGCGCACCGCCATAATGTCGTTCACCTGCACGCGTTCGCGCACGGCGTCAAACGCGTAGGCATGCGCTTCAAGCTTATCCGCGTTGCCCAGAACCTGATCGACCTCGGGCATCGCCGCAAACGTCTGAGGCTCCGTCTGCGCCGCGCAACCGGTGACGATCACGCGCGCGCCCGGGTTCGCCTTGCGCGCCTTGCGAATTTCCTGCCGCGCCTGACGAACCGCTTCCGCCGTCACTGCGCAGGTGTTGACGATCACCGCGTGCTCAAGCCCCGCCGCCCGCGCCTTGTCACGAATGACCTCCGACTCGTAGGCGTTAAGCCGACAGCCGAGCGTCAGAACCTCAACGCTCATGACGCCTCGTCCGCGAAATAGCTGTCCGGCAGCTCACCCGAATAGTTCAATTCCGTAGGCCCCGTCATGAAGACGTGGTTGTCCGCGCGCCACTCGATATCGAGCGGTCCACCGTCGAGCACGATCCGAACCTTGCGATCCGCCATCTTCCGCCGCGCCGCCGCAACCGCGGTGGCGCAAGCCGCCGTGCCGCAAGCGAGGGTTTGTCCGACCCCGCGCTCCCACACGCGCACGCGAATTTCACCCTTCGACTTGATCTGTGCCAGGCTGATATTCGCGCGCTCCGGAAACAGCGGATGGTACTCGAGCATCGGCCCTATCTTCGAAAGGTCGTGCGCCTCGGCATTCTCCACGAAGAAGATGCAATGCGGATTGCCCATGTTCACGGCTGACGGCCCGAACAGGACCGGCGCATCGATCGGCCCCACTTTAATGTCGAGCGTTCGCGTATCCATGCGTTCGGCCAGCGGTATGTCCTGCCAGTCGAGTTTGGGCTCGCCCATATCAACCGTGACGCGCCCATCTTCCGCGCGCGTGCAGGAAATTAATCCACCGCGCGTTGAAAGCGCCACGGTTGACCGCTTCGTCTCTTTCAACAGCAAGTCGCCGACGCAGCGTGCCCCATTTCCACAGGCGCCGGACTCGCTGCCGTCCGGGTTCCAAATCCGCATGACGAAGTCGCCAGTGCCGCGTGCAGGCTCGATCACCAGCAACTGATCGAAGCCGACGCCGCGATGCCGGTCGCCGATTTTCCGCGCAGCGCTTGCGCCCAACCGCAGCGCGCGCGTGCGTGCATCCACAACGACGAAGTCGTTGCCGAGCCCGTTCATTTTGAGAAATGCTACGCCCATGCGCGCGTATATAGGCTTTCGCACAACCTCTTTGCCAGTCCGTCCTTCGTTCACGTTTACATCGCCAACCCGCGTGTTATCGGAAACGCGCGCGGGCTTGGGGCTCGCCGCGCTATGGGCAGGTTCAAGGTGATCAAAATGCGTTGGTTAGCCGCATCAGTGGGGGCATTTCTCTCGCTTCTGACGGCGCTCGCTGCACTCGCTAGTACCGACGATCCCTTCGCCTGGCTCGAGGAAATCAGAAGCCCCCGCGCCCTCGAATGGGTCCGCGGCGAAAACACCTACACGCTCAAGACGCTAACCAAAGACGCCGACTACAACGAAACGTTTGCCGAAGCCGCCGCCATCATCGGTGCCCGCGATCGCATTCCCTACGGCACGCTCGCCGGTGGTCAGATCTACAATTTTTGGCAGGACGATGCGCATCCGCGTGGCGTCTGGCGGCGCGCGAAACTGAAGCGCTTTCGCGACTCCAGCCCCGACTGGACATTGCTCCTCGATCTCGACGTTCTCAGCGCCGTTCAAAACGAAAGCTGGGTCTGGAAGGGCGCAGAGTGTTTGCCGCCCGAGTTCACCCGCTGCCTGGTGCGCCTCTCGCGCAGCGGCGGCGACGCGATCGTTGTACGCGAATTCGACCTCCCATCGAAATCGTTTGTGGTCGGCGGCTTCGATGTTCCGGAAGCCAAGACCGAAATTCGCTGGGTGGATTACAACACCGTGCTAATCGCGACCAATTGGGGCCAAGGCTCGCTGACGCGAGCGGGCTACCCGCGCAAGGTGAAAGTCTGGACGCGCGGTCAGTCGCTGCGCGAGGCGCGCACGGTCTACGAAGGCGACGGCAGCGATGTCAGCGTGACGCCTGTTGTGTACGCCGCACCCGATCGGCGCGTGGAACGTTTCGTCGTCCGTGGCTTCAACACGTTCAACAACGACGTCTTCTACGTCGATCAATCCTGGCGCACGATCAAACTCCCGATCCCGTCCTTCGCGCAGTTCAAAGGGGTGCATCGCGGCCAAGTGCTGCTGCAGCTGATGCGCGATTGGCAGACCTCGGGCCGCACCTATCCGCAAGGCTCGCTCGTCGCGTTCTCGCTTGAAAGCTATGTGACCGACGGCGGCGTCGCACTATCCGTGCAATCGCTCTTTACGCCGGACCGGACCTCGGCAATCGCCTCTGTCGCCGCAAGCCGCGATGCGGTTCTCGTCGCTGTGCTCGAAAACGTGAAGGGCCGCCTGCACGAAGTGACGTTCGACGGCACTCGCTGGATGTGGCGGCGCGTGGCGTTGCCCGATAACGGCAGTGTCGACATCGCCGCCGCCAGCAGCTTCGACAGCGACGTGCTGATCAAATACTCAAGCTTTCTGATCCCCGACCGCGTCTATCGCTTGGCGAAAGGTGGCGAGCCCGAGATCGTCAAAGAACTCCCCGACCGCTTCGACACCTACGGCCTGATCGTCAAGCAATACGAGGCCGTCTCCGCCGACGGCACGAAGATTCCCTACTTCCTTGTTCGTAAGGAAGACACCGAAAACGACGGCCAAACGCCGACCGTGCTTTACGCCTATGGCGGCTTCCAAGTCTCGACGACGCCTTGGTACTGGTCGGTCGCTGGCAAGCTCTGGCTGGAGAAGGGCGGCGCCTATGCGGTCGCCAACGTGCGCGGCGGCGGCGAGTTCGGCCCGCGCTGGCATGAGGCCGCGGTCGGCGAACGCCGGCAGCGCAACTTCGAAGACTTGGCCGCCGTGGCGCGCGATATGATCGCCCGCGGTATCACCTCGCAACGCCGCCTTGGCGTGATGGGTGCCTCGCAAGGCGGTCTGCTCGCGGCAGGCGCATTCGTTGAGAACCCCGATCTCTTCAACGCCGTCTCCGCGCAAGTGCCGCTCACCGACATGCTGCGCTACACGCGCCTCTCGGCCGGTGCCAGCTGGATTGCGGAGTACGGCGACCCGGCCGACCCGCGCATGCGTGCCGTCATCTCGCAATGGTCGCCCTATCAAAACCTGCGCGCCGGCGTGAAGTACCCGCGTGTCTTCTTCATGACCTCGACGAAGGACGAACGCGTCCACCCCGGCCACGCCCGTAAGATGGCGGCAAAGATGCACGCCCTCGGCCAACCCTATCTCTACTTCGAAACCCCCGACGCCCCCCAAGACGCCGCCACCACCACCCGCCAACGCGCCGAACAACTAGCGCTGACCTACACGTATTTTCGCGAGCAGTTGATGGAGTAACAAATGGGGCACGCGGAGGCGCGGAGTGGCGGAGTCGGTCCTATCCGGCCGCCGTGCTCCGCTTATCCGCGCCTCCGGGTGGTTTCTTAGATGTTGAGGGCGGCGCTTCCGTTTCGGCGGATTTCTTAGTGTCTTGGCGTCTTGGCGTGAAACAGAAGGACGCATCCGCTTGCATTGACTCTCCCTGTGCAAATCCCTAGTTTCCGCCCTCTTTTCCAGGGTCGACTGAATGCCGATCCGCCTTGGGGCCGCTCCCCTTGGTCAACGTCCGCCAGCGCGTTGCGCCCGCGGGCGCGATAGGCATTTGGCTGAACGCGACTGCGCGTAAGGGACGTGAATGTTTGAAGCTCTGACCAATCGCTTGTCGTCGGTGTTCGACGGCCTTCGGGGGCGCGGTGCGCTGACCGAGGCCGATGTCGACGTCGCGCTGCGCGAAGTGCGTCTGGCGCTCATCGAAGCCGACGTCTCGCTGCCGGTGATAAAAGACTTCCTCGCCAAAGTGCGCGAGAAGGCGATCGGCGCCGACGTGCTGCGCTCGGTCACGCCCGGTCAGCAGATCGTCAAGATCGTTCACGACATCCTGGTCGAAACGCTGGGCGAAGAAGCGCAAGGCCTCTCGCTCGAAGTCGTGCCGCCCGCGGTCGTGATGATGGTGGGTTTGCAAGGTTCGGGTAAAACCACCTCGACCGCCAAGATCGCGCTCCGCCTCACGAACCGCGACAAGAAAAAAGTGCTGATGGCCTCGCTCGATACGCGCAGGCCCGCCGCGCAAGAGCAGTTGAAGGTCCTCGGCGAACAGACCGGCGTCGCCACGCTTCCGATCATCGCCGGCCAATCGCCAGCCGACATCGCGCGCCGCGCGCTGCAGGCCGCAAAGCTCTCCGGCTACGACGTGCTGATGCTCGACACCGCGGGCCGTCTGCACATTGATGAAGCGCTGATGGCCGAGATCGCTCAGATCCGCGATCTCTCTTCGCCAGCCGAAACCCTGCTCGTCGCTGACAGCCTCTCCGGCCAAGACGCGATCAACGTTGCCCGCACGTTCAAAGAACGCATCGGCATCTCCGGCATCGTGCTCACCCGCATCGATGGCGATGGCCGCGGCGGCGCCGCGCTCTCCATGCGTGCGATCACCGGCGCCCCGATCAAGTTGCTCGGCACCGGCGAAAAAATCGACGCGCTCGAAGATTTCCATCCCCGCCGCATCGCCGGCCGCATCTTGGGCCAAGGCGACGTCGTCAGCCTGGTCGAAAAGGCGGCCGAAACCGTCGACGCCGAAAAGGCCGAGGCGATGGCGCGCAAGATGCAGAAGGGTCAGTTCGACCTGGACGATCTCGCCGAACAGCTGCGCCAAATGCGCCGTATGGGCGGCATGCAAGGCATCCTCGGCATGCTCCCGGGAGTCGCGAAAGCGAAAGACCAACTCGCCGCCGCCGGCATGGACGACTCCATGCTGAAGCGCCAAGAGGCGATCATCCTCTCGATGACCAAGGAAGAGCGCGCCAAGCCCGACGTGCTGAACGGCTCGCGCCGGAAGCGCATCGCCAAAGGCTCCGGCGTCGACGTCTCCGAGGTCAACAAGCTGATGAAGATGCACCGCCAGATGGCGGACGTGATGAAGAAGATGGGCAAAGGCAAAGGCTTGATGAGCGCGCTGTTCGGCGGCCGCGCCCCGCAGATGCCGCCAGGCGGTGGCCTGCCGGGTCTGGGCGGCGGCGGCATGGGCGGCGCCGGCATGCAATTGCCGCCAGGTATGAAATTACCGCCGGGCTTCGGCGGAAAGCGTTGATGAGTTTTGGATTTCAAGGAAGGAAGATCGAATGCTGAAAATCAGAATGTCCCGCGGCGGCACGAAGAAGCGCCCGTTCTACAAGATCGTCATCGCCGACGCGCGCAGCCCTCGTGACGGCCGCTTCATCGAGCGCATCGGCCACTACAACCCGCTGCTCACGAAGGACAACGCCGACCGCGTGAAGCTCGACCTCGACCGCGCGAAGTACTGGCTCGGCCAAGGCGCGCAGCCGTCGGACCGCGTCGAACGCTTCCTCGCCGAAGTCGGCCTTGCGGCGAAGAAGACGAAGTTCAACGACCCGAACAAGTCCGCGCCCCGCAAGAAGGCGCAGGAACGTTTGGCCGCCGAGAAGAAGGGCGAAGAAGCCGCGGCTTAGTCTGGGAGCGCGGGCGTCCCGCCCGCTCTTGAGACACCGCAGCAGCACCGACCATGACAAACGACAAGCAAATCCTCCTGGGCCGCATTCTCGGCCCGCACGGATTGAAGGGCGAGGTGAAGATCAAAAGCTTCACCACGGACCCGCTTGACGTCGCGTCCTATGGACCGGTGCTGACCCCCGATGGGCGTCGCTTCACGCTGACGAACGCGCGGATGCAGGGCGACATCGTGATTGCCGCCATCAAAGGCGTTACCGACCGCACGCTCGCCGAAAGCCTGAAGGGCATCGAGTTGAACATCGATCGCGACGAGATGCCGGAGACCGATGACGGCGAATTCTACGAAGCTGACCTGGTCGGCCTCGGCGTTTTCGACGAAGGCGGCGACCAAGTCGGCGAAGCGTTGGGCTTCCAGAACTTCGGCGCCGGCGAGTTGCTGGAGATCAAGCGCGCCGGCAATGGCGGCACGGCCTTCGTACCTTTCGCAGCCAGCATGGTGCCGACGATCGATATTGAAGGCGGACGCATCGTGCTCTCCGAGACAGGTTTCGCCGTGCTGACCGCCGACGACACGGTCGAACGGGCCCCCGTCGAGAAGAAGGCGGGCACACGATGAGCTGGTCCGCCACCATTCTCACCATCCAGCCCGACATGTTCCCGGGCCCGCTCGGCTTCTCGCTCTGCGGCAAGGCGCTCGCCGAGAACCGGTGGTCGCTGCAGACGGTCGACATCCGCAAGTTCGCGACCACGCGTTACGGCTCGGTTGACGATACGCCGGCGGGCGGTGGCCCGGGCATGGTAATGCGCGCCGACATCCTGGCAGCTGCGATCGACACGGTAGCGCGCGACGATCGTCCGCTGATCTTGCTCTCGCCGCGCGGCAAGCCGCTCAGCCAAGCCCGCGCGCACGAACTGGCCAAGGGTCCCGGCGCGATCCTGATCTGCGGCCGCTTTGAAGGCGTGGATCAGCGCGTCATCGAGGCCCGCGCCCTCGAGGAAATCTCGATCGGCGATTACGTGCTCTCGGGCGGCGAACTTGCGGCGATGACGTTGATCGACGCAGTCGTTCGCTTGCTCCCCGGCGTCATCGGTGCCGACGCCTCGCTCGACGAAGAAAGCTTCGAGCAAGGCCTGCTCGAATACCCGCATTACACCCGGCCGCAAACCTGGGAAGGCCGCGATATCCCCGCGGTGCTGACCTCCGGCCACCACCAAAAAGTTCGCGAGTGGCGCCACGCGCAGTCGCTCGAACTCACGAAAACCCGCCGCCCCGACTTGTGGCAAGCCCACATGGCGCGGACGGCAGCAACGAAACATTGAGACAGAAAGGACCAGACCTATGAACCTCCTGCAAACTCTCGAAGCCGAACAAACGAAGGCTCTCGCGAAAAAGAAGAAGACCGAGTTCCAGCCCGGCGACACCGTGAAGGTGAACGTCAAGGTCGTCGAAGAATCCTTCGACGAAAAGACGAAGCAGACGAAGCGCCGCGAACGCCTTCAGGCTTTCGAAGGCGTCGTCATCGGCCGCCAGGGCCAAGGCCTGAACGAGAACTTCACCGTCCGCAAAATCTCGTACGGCGAAGGCGTGGAGCGTATTTTCCCGGTCTTCAGCCCGCTCGTCGACAGCGTCGAAGTGCTCCGCCGCGGCCGCGTCCGCCGCGCAAAGCTCTACTACCTCAAGGGCCTGACCGGTAAGAAGGCGCGCATCACCGAGCGTCAAGACAAAGGCGCTGCCGAGGCCGACGCCGCCGAGTGAGCGAACTCACATTCCGCTTTGCCGGCGCGGCCGACGCGCCGGCAATTACCGCCCTGATCGAAAGCGCCTACCGCGGCGAAGAAAGCCGTCGCGGCTGGACCACCGAGGCGCACCTGATCGAAGGCAACCGCACCAGCGTTGCCGAGATCGCGGATAACATCGCCGCCCCGAACAAGCGCTTCATCATGGCGTTCGAAGCAGCCAAGCTCATCGGCTGCGCCATGATCAAGAACGACAACGGCACCGGCTACTTCGGCATGTTCGCCGTCAGCCCCACCCTCCAAGGCGGCGGCCACGGCAAGAAAATCTTGGCTCACGCCGAACAATCCATCCGCGACCTCTGGCACTGCCCCACCGTCACCATGACGGTCATCTCCGTCCGCGAAGACCTAATCGCCTACTACGAACGCCGCGGCTACAAGCGCACATCGACCAAACCGTTCCCCTTCGAGTCCGAGCCCGGCGCGAAGCGAAAAGACTTTCACTTTGTCGTTCTGACAAAGGCTCTCAAATAACCCGTATAAGGGGCCGCTCGCATGTCGCTCGAAGACGCTTACTTCGTCAGCCAGATCGTCGCCGCGGTCGCGATCGTGGCCTCGTTGCTCTTCGTCGCCATCCAATTGCGTCAGGGCGACAGGACGCAGCGCGCAGCCATGCATCAGGCGCGCGCCGAACGGGTCATCGCCTTCTATACGCGCCTATCCGATTTGGCCCCGCTGATGGCAAAGGTGTCACGCGCGCCGGAGACGCTGACCGGCGAAGAAACCTGGCAACTGCGAAGCGTTATCATGATGACGATCCTCAATCTCGAGGATCAACTGTGGCAGCGCAAGCAAGGTCTGCTCGACGCGGAATCCGTTGAGCGCACGCGCGCGGCCGCCCGGCGTATCATGGCGGTACCTGCAATGCGCGCGGCTTGGCGCATGCAAAAGCTGGTGATCTTGCCGGCCCAAGCGGAAGTCTTCGAGCGCGAAGTCATAGCCGGGCAGCCTCTCGCCCCCGACATAGACGCCAATGCTGCATGGCAAGCTGCACTCGCTGAGGTCCGCGCTGAAGTCGCGCCTCGTGCTTAGCTACGACTTGCCGAGACCACGCCAGGTCGCTCGCATCATCCGGTACAGAATATGCCGTCGCAGCGCATGCCCCACCGGCAGCCGCGGATGATCGAAATCCTCGCCCGGATCGCGCGTCATGCCGAGCCGCTGCATCACCGACCATGACGGCTTGTTCGCCGGCACCGTGAACGACACGATTTGGTCGAGATTCAAATCTTCAAACCCGATTCGAAGCGCCGCCCGCGCCGCCTCCGTTGCATAGCCATTGCCCCAATTGGCCGGTGCGAACCGCCACCCGATCTCGACCGCCGGCGTGAACGGCGCTTCGAACGGCACGCGCATCAAACCCGTATACCCGACCAGCGGCGCCACCCCCGGCGCCTCCACCGCCCACACCCCAAACCCATGGGTGCGATGATGCTCCTCGAACCGCGCCAGCTGCCCGCGCGTCTCGTCCGCTGTCATCACCCCCGGCATGAAGCGCATCGTCAACGGATCCGCATTCATCGCCGCAAACGGTGCCAAGTCCTCCTCGCGCCAGCGGCGCAGGATCAGGCGTTCGGTACGGTGGAAAGGGTGCGTCATTTCACAGCCAAAGATGCGCGTTTCGCGCCGCTTCGCAAGGCGCTATGTAAATCACCATGACCACCACCCTCTACGACAAAATCTGGGACGCCCACCTCGTCCACGCTGAGCCGGGCGAGGCGGCCGTCATCTATATCGACCGCCATCTCGTGCACGAGGTGACGAGCCCGCAGGCGTTCGAAGGCTTGCGCATGGCGAAGCGCAAGGTCCGCCGGCCGGAGCTCACGCTCGCGGTCGCCGACCACAACGTGCCCACGACCGACCGCTCCCACGGCATCGCCGACCCGGAATCGGCGCTGCAAGTGGCGACATTGGAAAAGAACGCCAAGGACTTCGGCGTCACCTATTTCGCGATGGACGACATCCGCCAAGGGGTCGTGCACATCGTCGGGCCGGAGCAGGGGCTGACGCTCCCCGGCCAAACGATCGTCTGCGGCGACAGCCACACCGCGACCCACGGCGCCTTCGGCGCGCTCGCCTTCGGCATCGGCACCAGCGAAGTCGAACATGTGCTGGCGA
>CAZJOM010000002.1:84415-103186 GCA_964547645.1 uncultured Flavobacteriaceae bacterium | reverse complement strand
GAATATCCAACCGCACGGACGAGTAGAATTTCAGCGCGTTTCCGCCCGTCGTCGTTTCCGGATTGCCGAACATCACGCCGATCTTCATGCGGATCTGGTTGATGAAGATCACCATCGTGTTCGAGCGCGAGATCGAAGCCGTGAGCTTGCGCAGCGCCTGGCTCATCAACCGCGCCTGCAGGCCCGGCAGCGAGTCGCCCATCTCGCCTTCGATTTCGGCCTTCGGCGTCAGCGCCGCGACCGAGTCGACGACCACGATGTCCACCGCGCCGGAGCGCACCAGCGTGTCGGTAATCTCAAGCGCCTGCTCGCCGGTATCCGGCTGCGATACCAAGAGTTCCGCGATATCGACGCCGAGCTTCTTCGCATAACCGACGTCGAGCGCGTGCTCCGCGTCGACGAAGGCCGCAACCCCGCCCAGCTTCTGCACCTCGGCCACGACGTGCAGCGTCAAGGTCGTCTTACCCGACGATTCCGGTCCGTAGATTTCGATAACACGCCCACGCGGCAGACCGCCGATCCCAAGCGCGATATCGAGGCCCAAGGAGCCGGTCGGAACGTACTCAATTTCCTGCGCCTTCACCCCGGCGCCGAGCTTCATCACGGAGCCCTTGCCGAATTGCCGGTCGATCTGGCTCAAAGCGGCTTCAAGGGCTTTTTTGCGGTCCATTTGGTCCTGCTGTTCTACGACGCGAAGTGCCGAACTCATGTTCGTTGTTCCTTATTTCATCAGGGGTGGGCGGCTGCAACGCAATGAGATGTACGCACTTCGTTCCGATTTCGCAACTGATGGTTAAAATATTGAAATTGTTATGTTTTTAGACTCAAGTTCAATCTTAGTTCCAAAAACGACCCCACAAAAATATCCCCCTTAAGAACGTAGAACTTTTAATGCACACTGCGTCCGCGACAGCGTCGCTTGTGGAGAGCCCGAACATCGCGCCCATTTCCGCGCAATTATCCCCCGAAGACACGTGCGACTCACTCCCGATGAAGAAAAAACCACCCCCACCCCAACGCCGCCCCCAAGAAGCCATGGCCCGCTTCGACCGCCTCTTGGCAACGATGGCGCCCAAAGCAGGCGCGCCCGAGATTCGCAAACCCGCAAAGCCCCAACCCGCAAAGAAAAAGAGTTGAACCACCAAGATCACCAAGACACTCGGCACACTCGATCGCGCCATGCGCGAGGCAAAGCCGAAAACACCTCACGCGAAGGCGCGAAGTACGCGAAGAAAAAAGACGCGAACGCAATCCTTCACGCGCCGCAGGCGCACTTTCCAACTTCAAATGGCGCTCCGCGCCGAAGCCGTTTCGCGTCTTCCACTTCGCGTACTTCGCGCCTTCGCGTGAGACACCTCGACCGATGAACCGCACCACCGTCCCAGCTCACGCATAGCATCTTGGTGCTCTCGGTGCCCTTGGTGGTGAAACCTTCTTTCTTCCTTACGGCGCCGACACATAGTGCCGCCGCAACATCACCCCGATCGCCACGACAGCCGGCAGCGCGAGCAGTACGGTCATCCCCGTCGCCACGCCGCCGGAGATGAGCGCCGCCGACAGCAGCAGCACCACGAAACAACCGATATCCCACCCGCCCTCCGTCGCCATATGAAAACGCAACGGACACGGCGAGGCCTTGGCCAGATTGTAGAGCGCGGTCATCAGCGTCGGTACGTAGAAGCACATCGCAAACACGCCGAGCACGTTGGCGACGACCGCCAACCAAGGTGTCCCCAAGCTCGCACCCCGCAACACGATCGCCAAAACCATCAACGTAAACACAAAGACGACCGCGCGCGCACCGTGCCCCGCGTCGATGCCCTTGCCGAGCAGCAACCCTCCAGCCGCCCCCGCAAGTGCGGCCAGCGTCATCGCCCCGCCGAACGACGCATAACTTTTGTCGAGCGCCACGAAGAGCGCGATCCACCACACCAGGATGAACGCGCCGGTGAACCACCCATGCGCCGCGAAGATTTGCGCGGCCGGCAGCGCCTGAACGAAAGCCCCCGGCGCCTCCGCCCGCACACGCAGCGCCGGCAGCGCAAGCAAGGGCAGAACGGCCAGCGCTTGCACCAACCCGGCCGCCACGAATGTCACCCCAACCCCAAGCGCGACCATGCTCCAGGTACCCGCGATCGGCGCGACGATGCCGATCACCGCCACGATCGCCTCCCGCGCGCTGATCTGATGCCCGCGATACTCGCTGTCGCCGAGCGAGGCAAAGTAGGCGTGATAGCTCGTCCAATAGAAAGCATCGCCGAGCGCCGAAAACAGACACCGCAGCACCAGTCCGATTGACACGCCGTCGATATAGGCCGCCGCCGGATACTGACAGGCCAGCAACAACGTCCCGACGATCAGCGCCGCCTTCAACCCGAACCGCTTCGCCACCGGTAGAACGAACGGCCGCGACACGAACCGTCCCAAGACGGTCGCAGCCAGCGCCAACAACGCCCCCGGCAGCGAGAGCCCCGCGCGCACGAAGTAGACGAGCAGGAATGTCCCCGCCGCTGCCGATGCAAACGCCTGAATCGCATAGTGAACATTGACGCGATTGATCGCGCTGTTCGCCAAGTAAGCCATGAAGGTACCGAACTGAATGGAGAAGAGGACATGTGAACGCGCCGCCGCCCACGCGGGCTCGACAAAAGCGCGAAGCCGAAACTCAGCTATCGGATGCGAATAACGCTACACATGTGGAGGGAATCCCTCTTGGCTCAGAACGACACTATGACCCCGAAGCCGACCATCCGGCAAGTGCAAGGAAGTCACATCGCCATATGCGCCTTGATCTCGTTCGCGATCCGCCACGCGGTCTTATAGGTCACCGCCAACTGCCGCTGCACCTCGCGCGCCGTCATGCGCTTGTGCCCGGCGCAATAGAGAAACATCACGTAGTACCAATCCTGCAGCGGCGTACGCGTCCGCGCGAACGGCGTCCCCGCTTTCGGATGAATATGATAAGCGCACCACTGGCACACATAAGCCTGCGCTCGCCGCAACCGATGAAACTTCCCCGCCCGCCCGCACGACGGACAGATGCCCGGATTGCCGAACCGAAGCTTCAGAAGATGATCGAGACAAGCATCCTCCGTCGGAAACCGTTGCGAGAACACACGGTAGAGCACGGCTTCGGGATCGAGGGCGGTCACCTCTAGCGCTCCAACTCGCGCGCATGCCGAACGCGAAGAATAACAACTTCTTCGAGGATTGTATCGATCCGGTATCGGGCGATGTAACCGCTAGCACCGAACCGGACCACTATCTGCCGCGCGCCGTCGTGCCGAACACGCCCGCGCGCCGGGAACGTCGCTAGCGACTCACATCCGCTGACGATCTCGGCGACAGCCTTTTGCGCTGCGAGTGGCGCAACCGGATTCAGGAATTCTCGTAGACGTAAGGATGTCACTCAGCGCATCTTCGGAAAAGATGACCTTCACGGAACTGGAGTAGCCAATTCGTTATCCGAATTCCAACTCTCGACCCATCGCCGGACCGCCTCGATAGGCACGCCCTTGCGGGTTTGCAGATACCGCTCCCAACGCACCGCGTCATCTGCGGTTTCAGCAGCGTCCTGCAGAAAACTAACAAGCGCATGTTCAATCACTTGCGAAGGCGTTTGCGCACCCGCTTCCGCGACTTGCGCTAGCGCGGCAACGACATCGGCGCTCAGTTCGATGGTTCGTTTGACGCTCATTGCCACCAAATATGTCATTTACGCCTGACGCTGTCGAGCCAACGTCGGGACGACACCCTCCTACCCCTCCTCCAACACCTCTTTCACCTTGCTCGTCAGCTGTTTCAGGCTGAACGGCTTGGGCAGGAACAGGAAGTCTTCCGGCCTATCGGGTGAGTTACGGAAGGCTTCCTCGGCGTAGCCCGAGATGAAGATCACGCGCAGGCCCGGCATGATTTCTCGCACGGCTTTCACCAGCGCAGGGCCTTCCATGCCCGGCATCACGACGTCGGAAATCAGCAAGTCGATCGTCCCGTCATGCTCGCGCACGATGTCGAGCGCCTCTTCGCCGCCACAGGCGTCAAGCACCTTGTAGCCGCGCATCGTCAGCGCACGCACCGCAAAGTCGCGCACCGCGTCCTCGTCTTCGACCAGAAGGATCGTGCCCGAGCCGGTGAGATCGCGCGGGACATGCACTTTCTCTGGCTCGACCGTTTCCGTGACCGGCGGCGGAATGTAGCGCGGCAGATAGATCCGGAACGTCGTCCCCTTGCCCACCTCGGATTCGGGGAAGATGTAGCCGCCCGTCTGCTTGACGATGCCGTACACCGACGCAAGCCCAAGCCCCGTGCCGTGTCCCTTTTCCTTCGTCGTAAAGAACGGCTCGAAGATCTTGCCGAGGTTCTCCTTCGGAATGCCTATGCCGGTGTCTTCCACCTCGATCGTCACGAACTCGCCCGACGGCATCAACACATGGCCGAGCGACTTCGTCTCCTCGACGCTGACGTTCGAGGTGCGGATGGTCAAGGCGCCACCGTTCGGCATCGCGTCACGCGCATTGACCGCAAGGTTGATCAGCGCGTTGCCGAGTTGGTTGGGGTCCGCCATCACCGGCCACAGATCGCGCCCGTGATCGACCTTCAACTTCACCCGGTCGCCGATCAGCCGCCGCAACGTCACCGACCAATCCGCGACCAGATCGGTCAGGGTCAGCATCTGCGGCTCAAGCGTCTGCTGCCGCGAAAACGCCACGAGCTGCCGCACCAGCGACGCAGCGCGCAGGCCGGTGTTGCGGATATCGTTCAAGTCCGCAAACGACGGATCGCCCGGCTGATGCCGTTGCAGCAGCAACTCGGCATAACCGTTGATGACGGTGATCAGATTGTTGAAGTCGTGCGCGATGCCGCCGGCGAGTTGGCCCACCGCCTGCATCTTCTGCGACTGCGCGAACTGCGTCTCCAGCGCCGTGTGCCCCGTCGTATCGATCAGGAAGATCGCATAGGCCGTGCCGCCCGTATCCGCCGGATCAAACCGGCTGGCAAAAAGCTGCGCCGTCCGTTCGTTGCCCGACTTGAAACGCACATCGACCGGCGCGCGGCTCACCTCGCCGACGCTGAGCGACGACAGCCGCGCCTTCGCCTCTTGCACGGTCAGATCGCGCATCATGTCGAACGCAGGCTTACCCTTCAGCCTCTGCAGATCGGCGCCGATGAGCGCCGCGAAAGCAGTGTTCGCCTCGCTGATCACGCCGTCGCCGTCGATCAACGCAATGCCGACCGGTGCATCCTGAATGAAGCGCGGAATGCGAATCCCGTCGCTAACACCGGGCAGCAGCGCCCCTTCGAACGGCCGCAGTTGCACGACAACCGACTGCTTGGCGGCGTCGACCGTCTGCAGCACGGGCCGACGCGACGACACTTCCGTGATCCGCCATACGGTGTGCCCAAGGCTGCTGATCGAAGCGACCGCGACGTGCACCCACTTACCGGCGAGATTTTTGAGCTTCAGCTCCTCTTCATGCGCTTCCTTCAGGCTCGCCGCGCGGACAAGCTTATAGAGCCGCTGCGCCGTTTCCGGATCGGCGGAAAACCCCGCGACCGGCAGCACGTCACCACCCGACGCGCTCTGCCCGAACGTCTTGCGCCAAGCCGCGTTCGCATAGGCGACCGACCCGTCCGGCGCCGTGATGCAGCAGGCGCGCTGATCGGTATCCAACGCCGCGCCGAATAGCCGAGCCGGCGCTTCCGGCGGCACCAGCCGCCCGGCCGTCATCGTGAACATCAAAGCTGCGCCGCAAAGTGTGAGCCCTACCAAGAACGCAAGACCGCCAAGCCCCGCCGCCTCCGGCCACAAGATCACCGCAATGCCGATCAGACACGCAATGCCGAACAGCCCCAGCGCCCACTGACCTGGCGACAGCCGGCGCAGACGAATCGATCCGAGCGACGGCAAACTCCACCGCAACGCCTGCGCAGATCCGCCTTCCGATGCTATTTCTTTGGGTGGCTCAATCGCTGGCTTCATGGACGCCGTTCTGTACGCGGGGACGAGACTTTGCCTTTCAAGCGCATGACGAAGCCGATGACTTGCGCCACCGCCTTGTAATGCTCCGGCTTGATGCTCTCATCCACATCGACAGAGGCGTAGAGGGCCCGCGCAAGAGGCGGATTTTCCACGATTGGCACATTATTATCCCGCCCAATTTCCCGAATTTTCAGCGCGACGTGGTCGACGCCTTTAGCGACGCAGATTGGAGCGCCCATCTTGCCTGATTCGTAGGCCAATGCGACCGCATAGTGTGTCGGGTTGGTGATAATGACGGACGCCTTGGGGACAGCCGCCATCATACGCTTACGGGAACGTTCTGAACGAATTTGTTTGAGTCGGCCCTTAACTGCCGGATCGCCCTCACTTTGTTTGTATTCTTCGCGGACCTCTTGACGTGTCATTTTCAGGCGACGCATCCGCTCAAAATATTGCCAGCCATAGTCGGCGATCGCGACGATCGCGAGCAACGCGAGCGCCGCGACCAGGACCTGGGTCATCAAGCTCTGTGTGGTAGGCAGCAACTGCCCGACCGGCATCATGATCAGCGGGATCAGATGTTCCCGCATCGGCCAGAGCACCATGCCGGTGACGGCAGTCGCCAAGGTTGTCTTGAGCAGACCCTTGCCGAAATTGACCAAGGCCGCGCGCCCGAACAACCGGCCGAGCCCCTTGAGCGGACTCAGCCGCGAAAAGTCCGGCTTCAGCTTCTCCATCGAGAACACGGGCGGATGCTGGATCAAATGTGCTCCGACACCGACCACCATCAGCATCCCGAACGGGATCGCCAAAATGCCGAGCAGCTTGAACCCAAGCCCCGACAGCAGACTGCCCATCGTATTGTTGTCGATCGACAGCGTATGCGGCTGCGCCAGAAAGTTCGTCATCATCTGCCGTAGGCTGGACGCAGTCGACCCGCCCCACAGCATGATGAACCCGGTGGCCGCGGCCAGCACCATCCAGGAAGCGATTTCAGGCGATTGGGTTACGTCGCCTTTCTCTTCGGCTTCCTGGAGTCTCTTTTGACTCGGTAATTCGGTTTTCTGGCTGTCGTCGCGATCGTCCGCCATGCGTGCCTCAGTGCGGCACGAACAGCTGAACCTTGGCCCCGAATGCGTCCAGGAACCAAAGCATCATCGTCGACAAAGACAGGCCCAGAATGACGAAACCGCCCAGAATGCTGATCGGCATCGAGATGAAGAATATCTGCAACTGCGGCATCATCCGCGACACGACGCCGGACGCGCCATAAAGGATAAGACCGAAAACCAGAAACGGCGCCGCCATCTGCATGCCGGTCACGAACAGCCCCGACACGATCTCGATCGACAGCTTTACGAAATCGGCCGTCGGCGGCAGCTTGCCCGGCGGAAACATCTCGAACGAATGTTCGATCCCGATAATCAGCTGATGATGCAGCTCGCTGGCAAAGATCAGCACGACCGCCAGCATCGACAAGAACATCGACAGCAGCGCGCTCTGCGACCCTTGGCTTGCATCGAACGTCTGCGAGAACGCAAGACCCGTCTGCGTCGCAATCAAATGTCCTGCAACGTGAACGGAGGCGAGCACCATGCGGATCATCAACCCTATCGCTAGCCCCGTGATCACTTCCGAAATCACGATTCCGGCAAGCTGAAGCACCGTCTGCGTCAGAACTTCCGGATACAGGTGGCCGACGAGCGGCGCCATGACGATCGTAAGGCTCAAGGCCAGCATCAGCCGCGCTTGCGCCGGCACCGTTGCCTCGCCAAGCGCTGGCAGCGTCATCACCATCGCCCCAACGCGCGCGAAAACCAGCGTCATCGTCGACACGTCGGCGGGCAACATCTGTAGCACGGACGCCAGCATTGGCTTGCGCCCTCGCCTTAGGGTGAGATGATGCGTTGAACGATCATCGTCATGAGGCCGGACATCGAAGCGGCCATCATCGGCAACAGCAAAATAACCGCGGCGAAGATCGAAAGGATCTTCGGCACGAAGACAAGTGTCGCTTCCTGGATTTGCGTCAGTGCCTGCAGAATGCCGATCGCAACACCGACGATCAGCCCGACGATCATGACCGGACCCGCCATGACGACCAGCACCCACGTCGCTTCACGTGCGAGATCGAGTGCCTCACCGCCGCTCATCAGTTGAACCCTTCGTAACGTTACCGGAAGCCGTCAAATCGGCATCCGCATAATTTCTTGATAGGCGCTGATCACGCGGTCGCGGATTGCAACCACTGTCTCCAACGACATCTCGGCCGCGTTCACGGCCGTCACGACGTCGACCAGATCGCCCTTGCCCTGCACCAGCGACGACGCTTTTGCTTCTGCCGCACGGCTGGAACTCACCGCATCGTTGACGACACCCGACAGAATGTCGCCGAACGAGCCGCCCGGAACCGCACCGGCCGCAGCCGCGCCCTCGCCGCCCGTGATCGCCATCTTGGCGGCTTGCGCATAGGCATTGATCGCCGCCGGATTGACTGAAAGTGCCATGGCTTAGCTCAACCGTGCTTCAAGAGATCGACGGTACGCGCCATCATCGTGCGCGTGTTGTCGATGACGTTCAAATTCGCTTCGTAGGCGCGCTGCGCTTCGCGCATGTCCATCATTTCGACCAGCGAGTTCACATTCGGCATCTTCACATAGCCGCGTTCGTCCGCCGCCGGGTGACCCGGCATGTACTGCTCGCGAAAATCCGACTGATCGTGCACTACGCCTTTGACGTCCACGACTTGGGCGCCGGTCGCGCGGTCGAGTTCGGCCTTGAACACCGGAATCTGC
This sequence comes from uncultured Flavobacteriaceae bacterium, assembly GCA_964547645.1. Lineage (GTDB taxonomy): Bacteria > Pseudomonadota > Alphaproteobacteria > Micropepsales > Micropepsaceae > SZUA-430. The sequence goes on along the minus strand of CAZJOM010000002.1, from coordinate 94,411 downwards.
CGGCGATAGGGATCTTCGCCCGGTTTCGCCGCAGTCGAGGTCGCGTTCGCCAAGTTCTCGGCGATCACTCGCATGCGTTCGGCCTGCGCCCGCATACCGGATGCCGCAATCAGCATCGACTTCATCGTTTCCATGAGAATGCCCTACCCTTCGTTGCTTTCTAACCGCGCGGCGCTTGCAGCGCGGTGCGCCACATCGCCGTCATTTTCTTGTAGAGACCGGACGCTTCCGCGTACTGCATCTGCGTCTCGGACACTTTCATCATCTGCTGCTCGACCACGACCGCATTGCCATCCGGCGACGACGTCGAGTCCGGTGCCGCGATCGAGCGATAGGACATGCCGCTCGCACCGCGGGCCTGCATGTGCATCCCATTCGTGACGTTGAGCCCGCCTGCATTCGCCGTCTTCGACAACGCGACCGCGAAATCGTTCGCACGCAGGTCCTGCGGTACGTAACCAGGGGTCGACGAGTTCGCGATGTTGCGCGCGAGCACGGCTTGCCGGTCGTTCAAGAAACTCATCTTCTGCTGCAGCATGCCCAGCAGCGGAATATCGGAGAAACTCATCTGGCGTCGTTCCACTATCGAAGTCCGGAGGCCTGGCGGCAGTTTTTGCCCGTGACGCTTAAAAGCGGCTTAAGGTGGAAGAAAATATTCGCCATTCGAACCCAGCAAACGCGCGCAAGTGTCGGAACCGGCTCAAAAATTTACCCGCCGGTAACCCGGAAATTTTTGCCGCGCGTTTAGCCGGACTTAAGGTTACGCGCTCATTGTCCATTTCAATTGGTGGGACCAAAGCATGGACGATCCGACCCAAATTCTTCGCTTCGGCGCAGCACTCGTCTTTGTGCTGGCGCTTTTGGGCGCGCTCGCTTTCGCCGCGCGCGCTCTGGGCTTTCTTTCGAACGTGCAGCGCCGTCCGGGCGACCGCCGGCTTAGCATTGTTGAGAGCCTGCTTGTCGACGCGCGCCGCCGCATCATCCTCGTCCGCCGCGACGATCAGGAGTACCTTGTGCTTCTCTCGCCGCACGGCGAAGTCGTCCTCGACGACCGCATCCCGGTGAAGGACTTGCCCGACACGCCGGTCTCCAGTTCGACCTTCGTCACGATCAAGACGGAACCGCGCCTGTGAAACTCACAACACTAGCGCTCACGGCCATTGCGGCCGTTCTGCTGACGATTGAGCCCGCCGCGGCCCAGCAACTCACGCTCGACCTCGGCAAAGACGCCGGCGGCGGCATGACCGAGCGCCTGATTCAGATCGTTGCCCTCATCACGGTCTTGAGCGTCGCGCCCTCGATCCTGATCATGGTGACGAGCTTCGTGCGTATCGTCGTCGTGCTCTCATTGCTGCGCACCGCGATCGGTATCCAACAGAGCCCGCCGAACAGCGTCATCATCTCTCTCGCGCTGTTCCTGACCGCCTTCATCATGGCCCCGACCTTCGAGAGCGCCTACAACACCGGCATCGCCCCCTTGATGGCCGAAAAGATCGAACCGGCCGAAGCCTTCGCCAAAACCTCGGCCCCGCTCGCCGCCTTCATGTTGAAACACGTGCGCGAGAACGACCTGGCGCTCTTCTTCAATCTGGCCAAGCAAAAGCCGCCGGCAACCGCTGCCGAAACCCCGCTCCGCATCCTGATCCCGGCGTTCCTGATCAGCGAACTGAGGCGCGCCTTCGAAATCGGTTTCCTCTTGTTCATCCCATTCCTGATCATCGACCTCGTCGTCGCCTCGCTCCTGATGGCGATGGGTATGATGATGCTCCCCCCGGTGACGATCTCGCTGCCGTTCAAGCTAATCTTCTTCGTGCTCGTGGACGGCTGGGCGCTTGTGGCAGGCAGCCTCGTGCAAAGCTACGGCGCCGGGTAGCACTCAATAAATTGCCTTCCCCCCTTGCGGGGGAAGCTAATTCCTACGACTACGCCGTCTTCGCGCGCACCACCACGGCCGCATCCGTTACCGCCAACGCCTCGCGCCGCTCTTCAACCAGGCGCTTCAGGTGCTGCGCAATGCGCTGCGCGCCACGCCCGTCGATGCTCAAGCGTCCGGCGGTCGCCATCGAGCGGCGATAGACTGGATCACCCAGGAGGTCGTTCACGACCGCCGCAACCATCGCATCGCTCAACCGCGACGCTACGCCAAGCGACAGACCCATACCCGCCAGCTCGAACGCCGAAGCCGAGATCGCGTGGTCGTCGCTGATGCACAGATAAACCGCCGGCACGCCTAGCGCCGCTAGTTCGTATGCGGTGACGCCGAAACTGATCAACCCAAGATCCGCCTCGCTCATCAGCTTCGGCAGATCGTTGGGACTCCGCACGATCGTAAAGTGCGGCGCCAAACGCTGCACGCGACCCTCAAGTAACGGATCGGCGCCGGGGCCGATCACCACCGTCGCATCGAAGTCGCCGTTCAGCGACACCAGCGCACGCACCGCCGGCAGTGTGAGTCCCAGCGGATCGGACCCGCCCATCGAAACGATGACGCGCGGCCGCCCGCTGCGCACCGCGAACGGCGGCAACGTGTCTTGACCGAGCACGACCCACTCCCAGCCGACGTTGGGTTCCGCTTCCGCGCCGTCCCAATTCAGCGAAAACACCTGCGGCACCGGCGGATAGAAAGACGCATCCACCGCCAACCGGCGCGGACTGGCATCGTCGACCGTCGCCACGATCATGTCCGCGCCCTTCAAGCGCATCACCGACGTTGCCGAAAGCTCCGTCCGTACATCCAGCACCGTAGCAACCGGCTGATGCGCCGCCGCCAACCCAAGCAACCAGTCGATCTCCGATGCGCCAGCAGGCCGCGCATCAATCGCAAATCCTTGTTCGCGCACCGGTGCCATCGCCATCGCGTCGTCGTTCATCGCAAAGCGTACGCCGAAACCTTCACGATCGCGCAACGCCCGCGCAATGCTCAGGCAGCGCCGAACGTGCCCAAGCCCGACCGCGCTACCGCCGTCGCAACGCATCAGCACCGTACCGCTTGCTGCACTCGCCGCCTTTTGCTGCACATGCGCGTTGAGGCCCAGCAACGCCGGTTCGCGATTCAGCAACGCAACGAGGTCCGTCAGTGTCGCCTCACCCGCCTGCGCATGCAGCCGGTCGTACACCGCCTCAATAAATGTCACATCCGCCGGCGTATCGACCGAGAGCCGCGCACCCGTGAAGCGCCATTTCTCCGGCAGATCGATCTGCGCCACCTTCACGAAATCCGGATGCAATTTGAAATAGGCGCTCACGTGTTCGCGCGCGACCGGGTCGTCGTGCGCCTTGACCATCAGCTTGTCCAGCGCCCACCGTGTCATCGGATCGGCGCCATCGTGAATCGCCGACAGCCCCGGCTTCAGCATCACGAAGTCGGCCTGATGCCGCATCATTTCGCTGATCAAGTAGTCGATGAACCCGGCATCGACGAGCGGCGCATCCGCATTCACCCGCACGATCACATCAGGATCGATCGTATGCGCCGCCAGCGCAAAGCGCCCCAGCACATCGTCTTCCGGCCCGCGCACGACGAGCGCGCCTTGCGCCTGCGCATAGGCGGCGAGCTCGTCATCGGCGTTGTCGCGCGTCGTCGCCACGCAAATCGTCGAGATCAGCTCCGACTTCCGCAGGCGATGCAAAATATGCCAGAGCAACGGCTCGCCCACGATCGGCTTCAACACCTTGCCGGGCAAACGCGTCGAGCGCATCCGTGCCTGAACGACGGCCGCAATGTGAGGCTTCTTCATCATGACTGTCACGCAGCCTCCGGGCGCCAGCTGCGCCGAATGTGTTTCAAGGGACGCATCCCGTCCGACGGGTCCGCGCGCCAGTCGCGATCCGAAAGCTCCGACGGCAGCGGTTCCTTAAGGCCTGCACCGTCGGCGCGCTCGCCCGCGCGCACCATCGCGATCACCGGCGCCATCTCCTCCGGCAGCCAGCAATGCCCTGCCGCATACTCCGCCCCGCTCTTGTCGAGATCGAGGTGAAACTCGACCATTGGTGCGTTCCACTTCGATACCGCCCGCAAGACCACGCCTGGGGACACCGTGTGGTCCGACCAACCGCAGCGAAAGCCCGTCGCATCCGCGATCGTCTTCATCGCCGCCAGGTTCGCCTCATCCGGTGGCGTCGGATAGGCGGACACCGTATGCAGCAACGTCACATCGCGCGCGCCATGCCGCCGCAAAACTTCGGCCGCGTGCTTGATCTCGGGCATCGTCGCCATACCCGTCGACAAGATCACCGGCTTGCCCGTCTCCGCGCACGCCGCGAGCAGCGCATCCCACATCAACTCGTAAGACGCGATCTTGTAGGCCGCGACATGCGGCAGAAGTTCGTCCACTGCCTGCAGATAAAATGGCGTGCAAATGAACTGCACATTCTTCGCCGCGCAGCGCTCCGCGATCGGCGCCAGAAACGAGACGGGAAGCTCCCATTCCCGTCGCGCGCGGTGCTTCGCGCTCTGCGCCAAAATTTCCGGCGCGAACATCTGATCGATCTTGAAGAGCTGAAACTTGACCGCCCCGCACCCGATCTCCGCCGCACGATCGATGAACGCGAACGCGCGCGTCAAATCGCGATCGTGATTGCTCGAAACTTCGGCGATGAAAAGACAGGTCATGCGCCCCAACGAAACGTAAAGACACGTTAACCTCTTCTAAATCTGCAACGGTTACTAAGTTCATAACGCCCAGGGTCAGGATCATCATTCGCGTGACGCCAGCGCTTGCCAAAGCACGCATTACCGACGACGGCGCGCATCGCGGCGCCGTTATCGATCGCGTCAACGCGCATGACATCATTGCCTGCGAAGCCTGCGGCTTTCGTCACGTGCTGCCGTTGCCCACACGCGAACAACTCCGCGCCGCCTACGACGAAGCCTATTATCGCGACGAGAAGCCGACCTACGTCGCGCGCTCGCGCGAAGACGCCGAATGGTCGCGCCTCGCCTGGGACGATCGCCTGTCGCTCTTCGAAGATCTGCTCGGCAAAGACGGCGCGCGTCCGTTCAGTGTACTCGACATCGGCTGCGGCCCCGGTTGGTTCTTGAAGGCGGCGCAAGACCGCGGCTGGAAAACGCAAGGCATTGAGCCTTCGCGCCAAGCGAGCGAACACGCCCGGACACTCGGACCCAAAGTCGTCAACGCGATGTTCGACGAGAAAAGCGCGCCCACACTTGACTGCGCTGACGTTGTGCACCTGAACAACATGCTTGAACACGTGGCCGACCCGATCGGCCTGCTCAAACTCGCGATCGGTCGCGCCTGGCCCGGTGGCCTGGTCTGCGTCGGCGTGCCCAACGACTACAACGCACTGCAAGAGGCCGCCCGCGCCGGCGGCACCGCTCCGTGGTGGCTCGCCCCGCCGCATCATCTGAACTATTTCGACTTCGCAAGCCTCGAAGCGCTTCTCAAACGGCTCGGCCTCGACATCGTCGAAACGCTGACGAGCTTCCCGATGGAGCTCTTCCTGCTCATGGGCGAGAACTACGTCGGCAACGACGCGCTCGGCCGCGACTGCCACAGCCGCCGCAAACATTTCGACCTGGCATTGGAAAACGCTGGCCTCGGCGCCGTTCGCCGCAGACTTTACGGTGCACTGGCGAAAGCTGGCATCGGCCGCGAAGCGATCATCGTCGCCAGAAAGCGGCTCGGATGAGCGCGGAAACGAAGCCCTTCTTCGTCGTCTCCTCCGGCCGCTCCGGCACGGCGATGATGGAACGTCTGTTCACCTGCTTCCCGCAGGTCGAAATGCACCACGAGTACATGGTGCATCACGTGCAGCCGGTCGCCGTGAAGTTCCACATGGGCCTCGCATTGTTGGGCGAAGCCCTGCACACGCTACGCGCGACGCACGCCGCAGCGATCCACTATTCCGACGCGCTGCTTTGGGGCGACTCGTCGAACAAGCTCTCCTGGCTGATCCCGGCGCTCAACCATCTGTTCCCGAACGCGCACTTCATCCATCTCGTGCGCGATGGCCGCAAAGTCGCGAGCTCCTTCCTGCACAAGCTCGGCAATGAATGCTACGACGATCACTCCACGGCAGTGTTGCAGCGCTACTACGATGCCCGCGGCGAACTCCCCGCGCCGCCGCCGGAAAAAAAGTATTGGTGGCCCCTGCCGCCGCGCGGCCACATACAAGAGCTGGAGTTCCTGACCTACAACCAATTCCAACGCATCGCCTTCCATTGGGCGGAAATCAATCGCACGATCATCCACGACCTGGACATGATCCCGAGCGAGCGCCGCCACACCGTCCGCCTCGAAGACCTGACGAACCGCGCTGATGCGCGTCAAGGATTGCTTAACTTCTTGGGCCTGCCTTGGGACGACCGCATCATGGGGCTCCTAAACCGTCCCCATAACGTCAACCGCCCCGAAGACTACCCGCTGACCCGCGAACAGACCGAGCAGTTCAACATGATCGCCGGCGACGTCATGCAAACCTTCGGCTACCACCGCCGCCCCGAATACCGCGTAGCGTACTAGGCTTCGCACCCGCAGCGTCCAATCGGATACGCCGGTGGCGTGTTGAGTCAGCCTCACACAAAGCCACGAAGGGCGCGAAGGTTCACAAAGAAGAAAGAGATTGAACCGCCAAGGCGCCAAGATACTCAGGTAACTGGCCGAGCCTTGGTTCGGCGCGAAGCGCCATTGTTGCGCGCTAACGCACGCGGATGATTAAACGTTGAGCTGAGCTTCTTGGCGCCTTGGCGGTTCGATATTTCTTCTTCGTGCGTTCTTTGCGCCCTTCGTGGCTTCGTGTGAGGCCGACTCGACACCTCACCAACGCCGAAAAGAGTTGCACCACGACCACACATCTTAAACCCGAACTTAACTACGAAAACCGCACGCTCGAGCCTGAACCAATAGGACCAGCTCGATGTCGTCCTTCTCGTGCGATCTGTGCGGCAACACCGCACTCACTCAAGTCTACGCGCCGCAAAATTCCGCCCGCCGCTTGACCGTTTGGCTCTGCGCCCATTGCGGCCTGTTGCAAAGCTTGCCCCGCATCGATCGCGCCGAGCGCCGCGCGGCCACCGTCTCGGCCGGCGCCGATTGGGGCAACCTGCGTTACGGCAAAGGCTTCCGCGCCGAGGCCAACCTCGCAACGCTGCGCCCGTTCTTGAACAAGACAAAGCCGATGACGGTTCTCGACGTCGGCGCCAGCCGTGGCGCCTTCGCGCTTGAACTCAAAACCGCCTATCCGAAGGCCAAAATCCTGGGCATCGAGCCCGACGAGCGTGTCGTCGGCGCCTGGGCCGGCAAGCCCGGCTTCACCTGGCTGCACGCGCGCCTTGAAGACACGCGCTTAGAGGACGAAGGCTTTGACCTCATCTATTCGTGCCACACGCTGGAGCATCTGGCCAACCCGCGCCAAGCGTTGATGACTCACCGCGCGCAGCTCGCGCCAAATGGCTACCTGATGCTGGAAGTGCCGAATGTCGCATTGCTCGGCTCGAACGACATCGTCGAAGAGTTCTTCATCGACAAGCACCTCTATCACTTCTCCCCGCGCACGCTAGCAAGGTTGCTCTCTGTCTGCGGCTTCCGCGCCGTGGCAATCGCCGACGCGCGCGACATGGTCAACATCACTGTCGTCGCTGTGAAGGCCGATGACGTCTCGCTCGCCGTTCCCGCCGACCCGCAAGAAGTCGAAGCCGCCGCCGCGCTGATCTCGACCTACCACGCCATGCGCATGCAGAACTTGAGCGCTCTCACCCAAGTAGCCCGCCTCATCGACAACATGGCGCCGCGCAAGGTCGCCGTCTGGGGTGCCGGCCGCTTGCTGAACAGCCTGATCATGAACGGTGGTTTGAAGCCGCAAGCACTCGCCGCCGTCGTCGACAAGCATCTGATCCGCTACGCTCATGAAGCGCACGGCATCCGCCTGACGCCGCCGGAAGACCTGGGCCGCGTGCGCCCGGACGTTGTCGTGGTCATGTCGCGCTCGTTCGCGAACGAGATCCGCGAGGAAGCGCAAGCCCGCGCACCCGGCTGCGAAGTCATCGCCTACGCCGACCTTCTCGAACGCGCCAAACAAGCAGCCGCCTGATGAACGCAAACCTGCAGATATCCCAATTGAACGCGACTTTCGCCGCCGACGACGTGCGCGTCGAAAGCCTTGCCGCGAAAGCGCGTCACATCCGCTGCATCGCCACCGCAGCGATCTATCACGCAAGCTCAGGCCACCCAGGCGGCTCGCTCTCCTGCGCCGACCTGCTCGCCGTACTTTACGGCGTCGAACTGAGCATCGATCCGGCAAACCCGCTCGCACCGGACCGCAACCGCTTTGTGCTCTCGAAGGGCCACGCCGCCCCCGCGCTATATGCCACCTGGGCGACGTTCGGCCTCCTCGACACCACCGAGGCGCTTCGCCTGCGCAAACTCGGCGCCAAGGCCCAAGGCCACCCACACGTCCTGGACCTGCCGCTTGCTGAAACCAGCACCGGCTCCCTCGGCCAAGGCTTCTCGGTTGCGATCGGCATGGCGCTGGGCCTGCGCCACCAAAAGATCGAAGCACGCGTCTACACGATGCTGGGCGACGGCGAGTTGCAGGAAGGCGAAGTTTGGGAAGGCGCGATGTGCGCCGCCCACCACCGCCTGTCCAACCTCTGCGCCATCATCGACTACAACAAGATGCAATCCGACGATCGTAACGAAGCGATCATGGGGTTGGAGCCGCTGGCGCAGAAATGGCGCGCCTTCGGTTGGAACGCGATCGAGATTCAGGGCCACGATATCGCGGCCATCCTCGCCGCCTTCGACCAAGCCCGCGCTACGCCGACCGGCCCGACCGTCATCATTGCCCACACGATCAAGGGCAAAGGCGTCGGCTACATGGAGGCCCAGCCGCTCTGGCACGGCAGCGTGAAGCTCACGCGCGAACAAGTCGAAACCGCGCTCACCTCGCTCGGCCTCGCCCCTCAGCAAATGAAGGAGCTGCTCGATGGCAGCCGCTAGCCCGCAACTGATCGCCTCGTCCGGCGACTCGCTCCGCGAAGCATTCGGCAAAGCACTCAGCGCCTGCGCCGACGACTACCCGAACGTCGTCGTCCTCGACGCCGACATCGCGGGCGGCACCGGCGTGCACCACTTCCGCAAAAGCCACCCCGACCGCTTCTTCCAATTCGGTATCGCCGAACAGAACATGATGGCGGCCGCTGGCGGCATGGCCGCAACCGGCTTGATCCCGATCGTCACCACCTTCGCCGTCTTCTGCCTGCGCGCGGTCGAACAAGCGCGCCTCTCCATTGCCTACACGAAGCGCAACGTGAAGATCGTGGCCAGCCATCCCGGCCTCGACGTGGGTCCCGACGGCGGCTCCGCCCAATCGCTGGAAGACCTCGCCGCCTTCCGCGCCATTCCTGGCATGACCGTCATCTCGCCGGCCGACGCGGAAGAGATGCGCCAAGCCACGCGCGCTGTGCTGGACTTCGACGGCCCAGTCTACATGCGCACCGGCCGCAGCCCGTCGACCCGCATCTTCGGCGACGACCACCGCTTCGAAATCGGCAAAGGCCAAGTCCTTCGCGACGGCGAAGACGTCACCATCGTCGCCTGTGGCGTCGAAGTCGCCCGCGCGCTCGACGCCGCCGACATCCTCGCCAAGGAAGGCATCAAAGCCCGCGTCATCAACATGGCGACGATCAAACCGATCGACACCGCCCTGCTGTCCAAGGCTTCGCGCGAGACCGGCTGCATCGTCACCGCGGAAGATCACAATGTCCTCGGTGGCCTCGGCAGTGCCGTCGCCGAAGCCATCGCACAAACCGCGCCCTGCCCAATCGAATTCGTCGGCGTCCGCGACGAGTTCGGCCAATCCGGCGAACCGCAAGAGCTGGCCGAGCACTACCGCCTGACCGGGCCGTACATTGCCGAAGCCGCGCGCCGAGCCATGGCTCGCAAATGACCACACTCGCCGGCCGCACCGCATTCGTCACCGGTGGCAGCCGCGGCATCGGCAAGGCGATCGTGCGCGGCCTGGTCCAAGCCGGCGCGA
>CAZJOM010000002.1:70801-84315 GCA_964547645.1 uncultured Flavobacteriaceae bacterium | reverse complement strand
GGCAGCCGCGGCATCGGCAAGGCGATCGTGCGCGGCCTGGTCCAAGCCGGCGCGAAGGTCGCCTTCACCTATCAGTCGAAGCAAGACGAAGCACTCGCCCTCCAACGAGAACTCGATAGCCGCGCCCTCGCCTTCCAAATGGAAGTGACCGACCGCGCCAGCATCACACGCGCGATGACGGCGGCGAGCGAACGCCTCGGCCCATTTTCGATCCTCGTCAACAACGCCGGCATAAACAAGCCGACCGACTTTGACCAAGTCACTGACGCCGACTGGGACAACATTCTGGCCGTCAACCTCAAAGGCCCGTTCATCTGCGCCCAAGTCGCGCTTGAACATTTGAAACGTGCCGGCGGCGGCTCCATCGTCCACATCGGCTCCGTCAGCGGCCAATACGGCGGTCCGCGTACGGCGCACTACGCGGCCTCGAAAGCCGGCCTCATCTCGCTCAGCCAAGTCATCGCCCGCTTCGGCGCGAAGTCGAACATCCGTTCGAACGTCGTCGCCGCCGGCCTCATCCAATCCGAAATGGCCGCCGCAGGCATGGCTGCGGCATCGGTCGCGAAGGCGGCAGAGAACATCGTCCTCGGCCGCCTCGGCACAGCCGATGAAGTCGCCGACGCCGTCGTCTACCTTGCGTCGGACTCGTCGCGCTACGTCACTGCGCAAACGCTGAACGTCAACGGCGGACTTTACTTCTAATGCGCAAGACTCTGCTCATCGTCTCCGGCGGCGTGCAAGCGACGCATGGCATCAAGCGCGCGAAGGAATTGGGCTTCCACGTCGTCGTCAGCGATCGCAATCCGACGGCACCCGGCTTCGCCATTGCCGACGATCATCTGATCGCCTCAACCTATGACCCGCAAGAAACGCTCCGCGAAGCCGAGCGCTACCACAACACGATCCGCCGCATCGACGGCGTGATCACGATCGGTTGCGACGTTCCGTTGACGGTCGCAACTGTCGCCGATCGCTTAGGCCTTCCGGGCATCCCGATCGAGGCCGCCGAACTCGCACAAGACAAACTCGCCATGAAGCGCCGCTTCGCCGAAGCGGGCGTGCCCGTGCCGTGGTTCGCGCCGCTGCCCGATGCCGAAGCGCTCACGCGCGCCGTGAAGCGCAACGGCTATGACCTCGTGGTCAAGCCCGTCGACTCCCGCGGCAGCCGCGGCGTGCAACGCCTGAAAGCCGGCGACGACCTCAACGCCGTCTGGGAACGCGCCGCCACACAGTCGCCAACGCGCCGCGTGATGGTCGAAGCGTTCTTACCCGGTCCGCAAATCTCCACCGAGTCGATCCTAATCGACGGCGAAGGCTACACCCCCGGATTCTCCGACCGGAACTACGAATACCTCGACCGTTACGCCCCCTACTTCATCGAGAACGGCGGCGACCTGCCCAGCCACCTCGACGAAGCGACCCAAGAAGCAGTCAAACGCACAGCGGAAGCCGCCGGCCGCGCGCTCGGAATCTCCACCGGCAACATCAAAGGCGACCTCGTCGTCGTTGCCGGTAAGCCCTACGTCATCGAACTCGCCGCCCGCGCCTCGGGCGGCTACTTCTGCACGCGCGAGATCCCACTCAACACCGGCGTCGACTTCATCGGCGCAATGATCAAGCTCGCCGTCGGCGATCATGTCTCGCCGGAAGAATTGACGCCGAAGTATCAGACGCCGATCGTCCAACGGTACGCCTTCCCTGAACCTGGCCGCGTGAAAGCAATCGCCGGCCTCGACGACGCGCGCCGCGTCCCCGGCATCGAAGAGGTCGTTGTAACGGTCACACCGGGCGACGAGATCCAGCCGCCGACGCACTCCGGCTGCACCGCCGCGATGGTGCTGGCGACCGGCAAGACAGTCGCGGCCGCCAAGGCCAGTGCCGCCGCCGCGATCCACGCGCTCAAGATCGAAACCGCACGCGCATGAAACTCAACGTCTTCGCGCTCTTTCACCTGAACCTGATGTTCTCCTCGATCGAGGAAGAGCAACGGCCTGAGGTTATCGAGCACTGCTACTGGCCGCTACTGAACCTCGCGCAAGCGATCAACAAACCGATTGCGATCGAAGCCACCGGCCTCACGCTGGAGGCGATCGCCGCCATCGACCCGAACTGGATCGGCGAACTGCGCCGTCTGATTGGTTTGGGCCTCGTCGATTTCGTCGGCTCCGGCTACGCACAGCTCATCGGCCCGCTCGTCCCCGCGCGCGTCAATGAAGCGAACCTGAACCTCGGCAATGCCGCCTACGAACACTTCCTGGGGATGAAGCCGCAAGTCGCCCTCGTCAACGAGCAGGCCTATGCGTCCGGCCTCGTGCCGCTTTATCTCGCCGCCGGCTATCGCGCGATCCTGACCGACTGGGACAATGTCGCTGCGCATCACCCCGACTGGCCCAACGAGTACAAATACCACCCGCAACGCGCCAAGGGCCCGGACGGATCGGAGATCGTACTGCTCTGGACCCACACGATGGCGTTCCAGAAGCTTCAGCGCCTTGCCCACGGCGACATCGAACAGCGCGAATACATGAGCTTCGTCGAAGCGCAACGCAGCCGCGCCCCGCGCCTGCTTCCGCTTTACAGCAACGACGCCGAAGTCTTCGACTTCCGCCCGAAACGCTTCCACACCGAAGAGGCGATGAAAACGGGCGAGTGGCAAATCATCGCCGATGCCTGGAGCCGCCTTGCTGCGTCGCGCCGCGTCGAGTTCGTCAAGCCGTCCGACGCACTTGCCTTCACCGACAACGCGGCATCGAACCAATTGCTCGACTTGCAAACCGCCGCCTACCCGGTGCCGGTGAAGAAGCAGACGAAGTACAATGTCACCCGCTGGGCTGTGTCCGGCCGCGACGATCTCGCGATAAACGCCGGCTGTCAGCGCATCTACGAAGGTCTGACCGCGCGCAACGTCACCGATCCCGGCGCCTGGCAGGAACTCTGCTATCTCTGGTCCAGCGACTTCCGTACCCACATCACCGACGCGCGCTGGCAACGTTTCCGCGCCCGCCTCGCTGCAGCCGAACAAGTACTGGCACTACCCGAACCCGCAATCCCAGCCCCCGCGCCGGCACCTGCCGCGAAGGTCGAAAACAAGTGGATCGAGATCGAGACGCCCGCGCTCTCGGCCATCCTCAACCGCCGCCGCGGCCTTGCGATTCAAGAAATCCGCGTGCGCGACGACAACCGCCCGCCCATGCTGGTCTCGTTGCTGCACGGCCACTTCGACGTCATTAGCCTGCAAGCCGACTGGTACACCGGCAACTGCGTCTTCGAGGCGCCTGGTTTGCCGAAGATCACCGATCTCGAATGGGTCGAACCGAACGTGTACGGCGATGAAGAGACCGGCGACGCCATCGTCGAGGCCGAAATCCAAACCCCGCTCGGACCCATCTTCAAGCGCCTGCGCTTCGGCGCGCGGACGCCGCGTGTCGAATTCGATCTGGTGTTTTCCTGGTCGGAATGGGGCCGCGGCTCGCTGCGCCTGGGACACTTCCTCTTGAACCCGCAAGCCTTCGACCACGACCGCCTAGCCTACGCCACCCACAACGGCGGCCAGCGCGCCGAGACGTTCTCGTTGAAAGAGAACTTCGACCACGGCCGCCCAATCTCGTTCCTCGTCTCCGCCGCGACCGGTCTGGGCCTCACCGAGGGCACGATCGACATCGGCGACGACAGCCGCGCCTTCCGCGTCGAAGTCGACCGCGCGGTCGCCCCGCTGATCGGGTTAATGAACCATGAACGTCACGGGGACACGTTGTTTACCCGCCTGATGCTCTCCGCGCTCGAGCTCGATGACACAAGAAAACCTGAGGGGACGGCGCATCCCCGCCACTTCCGCTTCGCCCTGAACCTCGCCGCCTAACCCTTTGTTCAGCATACTAGGTAAGGATGATGTCCGGTAAATGGGACTTCATCATGACCCCGCCTAAACTCGCCTACGCGACCGACGACGACGAAGCGCTGCCAGGCGCTTACGGCACCTTTCAAAGCCAACGTGACTTCTTGGCGCCCGCGATCGACCTCAACGATAAGACCGTGTTGGTCACCGGCGGCACCGGCTCGTTCGGCAAACACTTCGTGCGCCTCGTCATCGAACGCTACAAGCCGAAGAAGCTGATCATCTTCTCGCGCGACGAACTCAAGCAATACGAAATGGCGCAAGCGTTCCCGCAGGACCGCTACCCATTCATGCGCTACTTCATCGGCGACGTACGTTCCGCCGACCGCCTTGAAATGGCGATGCGCGACGTCGACTACGTCATTCACGCGGCGGCCCTGAAGCAAGTGCCGATCGCCGAATACAATCCCTTCGAATGCATCGCGACGAACGTGATCGGCGCCGAAAACGTGGTCCAAGCCGCGATCCGCCGTGGCGTGAAGCGCGTGATCGCGCTATCGACCGACAAAGCCGCAAACCCGATCAATCTCTACGGCGCCTCCAAGCTCGCCGCCGACAAGATCTTCGTCGCCGCCAACAACCTCGCCGGCGCCGACGGCTGCCGCTTCGCGGTCGTGCGCTACGGCAACGTCGTGGGTTCCCGCGGCAGCGTCATGCCCTTCTTCAAGAAACTGATCAGCGAGAAAGTCGACGCGCTCCCCATCACGGACGAGCGCATGACCCGCTTTTGGATCACACTGACACAAGGCGTGAACCTGGTGCTCTCCTCAATGCAGCTGATGCAGGGCGGCGAGATCTTCGTGCCGAAGATTCCCTCCATGAGCATGCCCGAACTTGCGCGCTCGATGGCACCGCATCTGCCGCTGAAGCTGATCGGCATCCGCCCCGGCGAAAAGCTGCATGAGATCATGATTCCCGCCGACGACGCGCGCCAAACGCTGGAGCTCGCCGACCGTTACGTGATCCTGCCGAGCTTCTTCAACATTCAACGCGAGTCCTACATCGAACACGGCGCCAAACCCGTGCGCGAAGGCTTCGCTTACACCAGCGACGCGAACCCGGAACGTCTCGACGCCCGCGCGCTGCAAAACATGCTGGCCGAAAACTTCGCATGAACTTCCTGCCCTACGGCCGCCAACTGATCGAGGACGACGACATTGCCGCCGTCGTCGACGCGCTGCGCAGCGATCATCTGACGACCGGCCCGCGCGTCGGCGAGTTCGAACGCGCGCTCGCGAACGCAACCGGTGCCAAGCGTGCCATTGCCTGCACAAACGGCACCGCTGCTTTGCACCTGGCCGTCCGCGCCCTGAACCTCGGCCCGGGCACCACGACAATCGTGCCAGCGGTGACGTTTCTGGCGACTGCAAACGCCGTCCACCTGAACGGCGGCTCGGTCGTCTTCGCCGACGTCGACCCCGACACCGGCTTGATGCGCCCGGATGATCTCGCCGAAGCACTGACCCGTTGCGAAGCCCAGGCCGTCATCAACGTCCATCTCGCGGGCCAGGTCGGCGATCTCGTCAACATTCACAAGACCGCGCGCGAAGCGGGCTTGCGCATCATCGAAGACGCCTGCCACGCCGTCGGCACAACCTACACCGTTGGCGGCAACGTGCATCGCGTGGGCGACAACAAGTTCGCCGACCTGACCTGTTTCTCCTTTCATCCGGTCAAAACGATCGCGATGGGCGAAGGCGGCGCAATCACCGCAAACGACCAGCGCCTCGCCGACATTCTTTACCGCGACCGCACCCACGGCATGAGCCGCGATCCCGAGGAGTTCGTCCAGCCGGCGGAAGCCTACGATCGCATGCGCAATGCGAACCCGTGGTACTACGAGGTGGACGCGCCGGGCCTGAACTACCGCATACCCGACGTCCTCTGCGCGCTCGGCACCAGCCAACTGAAAAAGCTGGACAAGTTTGCCGCCCGCCGCCGCGATCTGGTCGCGATCTACGATAACGAGCTGACGCGACTGGCCCCACACATCAAGCCGCTCGCACGCACGCCGAACAACACGCCCGCCTGGCACCTCTACGTCGCCTTGATTGATTTTGAAACGATTGGCGTAGACCGCGCAGCGCTCATGCGCCGATTGCAGCTCAAGGGTATCGGTACACAAGTTCATTACCTGCCGGTCTATCGCCAGCCGTTCTACCGCGAGATGGAACCCGAGTTGACGCTCGCCGGCGCCGACGAATACTACCGCCGCACGCTGAGCTTGCCGCTCTTCCCCTCGATGTCCGACGGCGATCCCGCACGGGTCGTTGACGCGCTGCAACAGGCACTGACGCCGTAGCGTCCACACCTCGCGCGCGAACCACCGCGCGCGCCACTCGCCATCCACGGCAATTGCCAACGCTCGCACAATCCCCCTAACTGCTGGTCCGGTACGAGGGGTCCTATGCACGCCGAAGACGACACGCTGCCGCCGCGGCGCGCCACACTCTATGTCGTCATTCTGGCGGTCCTGATCGGTCTATCGCTCATGGACCGGCAGCTGCTTTCGGTTGTGGCGGAGCCCGTGAAGAAAGAGTTCGGGATGAGCGACACCGAACTCGGCCTCCTCTCGGGCACCATCTTTGCGCTTGTTTTCTCGCTTGCATCCATTCCGCTTGCGTGGGGCGCCGACCGCATCAGCCGCACCGGAATTCTCACTGTCTGCGCGACCTTCTGGGCTTTGTGCACCGCGATGATGGGCGCCGCAGTCGCCTTTCAGCAGCTCGCGATCGCACGCATCGGACTGGCGGTCGGTGAAGCGGGTTGCAACCCTTGCGCCCAATCGCTGATTGCCGACTATGTTCCCCCGAAGCGCCGCGGCCGCGCGATGGCGATTTATGTGATGGGCGGCCCCGCCGGCATCATTGCAGCCGGTACGCTGGGCGGTGCTCTGACCGATCTGTTCGACTGGCGGATCGCATTTTACGCACTCGGCGGCCTGAGCCTTCTGATGGCCTTCGTCGCAGCGGTGGTGCTGCCTGAGCCCAAGCGCAATCGCGGCATGATGCCGGTTGTCATTCACGCAGCCGCGGCTCCAACACCGGCGGGCTATAGCGATCTCGCCCGCAAGCCCGCATTCCGCTATCTGATCGCCTCAACCGCCTTCGCTTCGATCGCCATCTATGGCGGACTCGCGTGGGGAACGGTCTATGTTGTTCGTTTCTTTCACTGGACGCCGGGGGAAGCGGGCGCCGTCGTCGGCACTATCGGTGCGATCGTTGGTCTTGGCGGCACATGGCTCGGCGGACGTTTGTCGGACTATTTGGCCGCCCGCGACGCCCGTTGGCTGATGTGGCTTCCTGCGATGGCGCTGCTGCTGGCAACACCGTGCACGCTCCTGGCGGCATTCGCACCCACGATTGTCATACTCTTCGCAGCCTCATCGGGCGAGGCGTTCTTCCGAACCATGACATTGGCGCCCGCCGCCGCCACCCTGCAACGTCTTGCGCCGAGTACCGCCCGCGCACGAGCGGCCGCCACGGCCGGCGTCGTCGGCACACTCATCGGATTGGGTCTGGGCCCAGCGATCGTCGGCGCGATCAGCGATGGGTTTGCACCCCGCTTTGGCCAAGATTCGCTGCAGTATGGTCTTGCTGCGATGGCGATCCCGCAACTGCTGGCGGCTTATTGCAACTGGCGCGCCACCGAAACGCTGCGCGCCGACCTCGTAGACTAAGCCTTCTCGTCCACGGCGTGGTTTCCAGCTTCGTCACGCTGCCGGTAGCTCTCGGCGCGGCGCAGCACGTCCTCTGACGGCCATTGCCACACGACATCGCCGCTCTCGATCTCGATCGAGCGATAAACGAATGCGTTCAAGTCCTCGTTGCGCGTGATCGAGAGTTGGCGCGACGGCCGGCCCTGGTCTTCGCCCCGGCTTTGATCGCCGCTCTTGCGATTTTCGGTCTGCGATTTCTTCGCCGGCTCGACCACCTCGGGCGCAACGACCGGCGCGGCCCGCGGAACGGCGACGACAGGCGGCGGAGCTACTTGAATTTGATCTGTCATGGTCGATCCTCCTTCGCAAACCCGATCTCAACAGGCGTTCTTGGAGTCCCTCCACTCTGTTGAGAAAACGGGGCCGGCAATTACGCACCGGCCCCGCCACTCAACTTACGTCACGGTCGCTTAGCGGAAGAGCGACAGCAACACGGTCGGCGCTTGGTTCGCGATCGACAGCGTCTGGATGCCCAGCTGCTGCTTCGTCTGCAAGGCCTGCAAGCGCGCACTTTCGGTGGCCAGGTCGGCGTCGACCAAGTTGCCGATGCCGTTCTTCAACTCGTCGGTCAGCTTGGTCACGAACGACTTGTGGATGCCGAGCTTCTTCGAGTCCGTACCCAACTTCGCCAAAGCGAGGTTCAGTTCGGTGATCGAAGCGTCGATCGTCGCCACCAGCGTCGAGGCCTGCGCCGCCGTCGAGATGACGTCGGTCGCAGCAACCGTCACGATCGAACCGCCGAGCGACAGGTCTTGACCGACCGACGTGATCAGCGACGAACCGTCGGCCGAAGCGAGCGCTTCAACGCTCGAGTTCGTGCCGTCGACCAGGTTCGCACCGTCGAACGTCGCAGCCGCGAGCGTCTTGGTGATCTGGTCGCGCAGCGCCTTGAACTCGGTGTTGTAAGCATCGCGCGAAGACTGGCTGATCGAAGCGTCCTTCGCCGCAACCGCCTTTTCCTTCATGTCCTTCAACAGGTCAGACACGGCCTGACCGGCCGCGAGACCGGTGTCAACGACGCTGACCGTACGGTCGAGCGAGTTGTTCACGGCGTTGAACGACTGAACGTCCGCGCGCATCTTCTGAGCGATCGCGTAGATGGCGCCGTTGTCCTTCGGGCCGGAAACCTTCAAACCGGTGTTGATGCGGTTCTGGACGTCGGCGAGGTCTTTATTGGTCGAGTTCAGGTTCTGAAGCGCGACCATCGCCGTGTAGTTGGTGTTGACTGAAAGCATAGGAAGTATCTCCGTTCTGGTTCAAAGCTTGGCGTTTTGCCGATGGAGCGTTTTGCCCCGTGAACGGAGATCGCAATGGTCATGCCGAAAAATCGCACCGAATCCGTTAGGTGCTTCTCAACTATCGCGATGGCTGGCTTGGGCGAACGAAGCGCCGTGGTAATCCGCCGCTCATCATTGGGAGCGTGCGTCTGGCCGGCTGAGCGGCAAGAACGACCCGGCAAATTTTGCCGGAGCTGGGCAAATCTTGCCCGTAACGGATCAAATTGCGGCTCGAAGGGAAGGCAAGGAAACGGCGGCGCCGGAGCCTGAGCGCCGCCGTCCTTTCAGTCTTTAGCCCCGGAACAGGTTCAAGATGACCTGCGGCGCGGAGTTCGCGATCGACAGCGCCTGGATGCCCAGCTGCTGCTTCGTCTGCAACGACTGCAGCTTCGCACTTTCCTTGGCAAGGTCGGCGTCGACCAGGTTGCCGATGCCGTTCTGCAGCTCGTCCGAGAGCTTGCCGATGAAGCTCTTGTGCATCCCGACCTTCTTCGAGTCGGTGCCAAGCTGCGACAGCGCCAAGTTCAGGGCGTTGAGCGAGTTCTGAATGGTCGTGATCATCGCGCTGGCATTCGACGAGCTCGAGATCGTCGCCGTCGAGGCGATCGAGATAATCGAGCCGCCCAGCGACAAGTCGCGTGTCGGGACCGTGATGAACGAATTGCCGTCCGCGTTGGCCAGCGCCTGAATGTCGACCACCGAACCGTCGATGAGGTTCGACCCGTCGAACGAGGCGTTCTGAATGGTCTTGGTGATCTGATCGCGCAGCGCCGTAAAGTCGGCGTTGTACGCCTCACGGGCGTTCTGGTCGATCGAGGGATCGCGTGCCGCCAGCGCCTTTTCCTTCATTTCCTTCATCAGGTCGGAAATGGAGGTACCGGCCGCGACCGCCGTATCGGCGACGCTCAGCGTGCGGTTCAAACTCTGGGTCACGGCATTCAGCGCCATGACGTCCATGCGCATATTCTGCGCGATCGCCCAAACGGCGCCGTTGTCCTTGGGACCGGCAACCTTCAGGCCCGTGTTGATGCGGCTCTGTACGCTCTCCAGATCCTGGTTGGTCTGGTTCAAGCTCTGCAGCGCGACCATCGCGCCGTAGTTGGTGTTGACGCTCAGCATTGTTCTTGGCTCCTTCCATTCTGGACTGCGTTGACCGAGCGGCTTTTCGAACGCTCGACCTCGTTAGTCATGTTGGCAACCGCCGTGCCAATGCGAAACGTGGCGGAACTCTTGGGAAAAATTCGGCCCGCACAACGGCGGGCCGACTTCAGTTGCACTTTTTGCCGGGTATTCGATGCACACCCGGTCATTTCTTTCCTCAAACTCTTCTAAGCCGCGCGTTGCGCGAGACCCGCCATGATCGACTTGTTGACGTCGATCAGCGGTTCCAACGACCCGCCCGTCGCGACGACATCGCTCGAAAAGCGCGACACCCACAGCGACAGCGATATGAACTGCGCCCGCAGCGCCGGCGGCAACATGTTCGCTTCGCTCGCACAATCCGACGCGAGCGTGCTCCACAACCGCCTGTTCCAATCGAGCGCGTCGACCAGCACCGGCAAGTTGCTCCGGCCCAGCTTGTTCGCCTCGATCAACGCCTGGGTCACCTGCACGAACAGCCGATACTCGGTGTCTCGCGGGGACTCGGTGTTACGCTGCGTTTTCTGATACGCTTGGAGCGACATAACCCAACCTTGCTTGTTCGAAGTCGAAGAGCTGCCGGCACTTGATCAGCGCCTTGTAATAATGTGTCTGCAAGACGTCCCGCGAGATGGCGACGCAAGTTGCCAGCGCATCGCGGTCGGTGATCGCATTCATGAACTCGCTCATACGCAGCACGAACTCGTCGTAATAGTGCGAACCCTGCTCCGGATCGAGATAGAGCATCATGATCGGGAAGTAGATGCGTTTGACGGGGGTGTTCGCCTCGTCTTCTTGAAGAATGTCGCGGTCGCGCAGGATCGATGCTTTATTCTCGATCACCAAGCTGGCGCGCCGATCGCCGTTGGTGAGCACCGCGCCGTTCAGCACGAATTTTTCACCCGGCTTAAGAGAGAGTTTCAGCGGCATTTTGCTCGAGGCCTCTTCTGTCGTTCTACGCTTGACGATAGGTCGTCACGGTTAAAGAAGCGCTTCGAACGCGTGAAAAATAACCTCAATAATTCGTTGATATCGCAAGCCTTCGCCGTTGCCACGCTTAGCGCAATGTTAAAGCGCTAACCCTTATATTCCGTAGACAGATCATCCATCTAAGGAACATTGCATGGCGGCGAAGAAATCCCGCAAGGTCGAAGCGGTCGCAAAGGCGCTCAACAGCATCTCCGAGGGTGCGGGCGTCAGGGCCGAGGCGCTTCTTGCGATGCGCAAAGCCATCGCGCACTACAAAAAGGGCGAGTGGGGCCCCGCCGCCATCGCCGCCGCCGAGGCGGCCGACGCGGACGCCAAATACGCCAGCGCCTATCACATGCTGGCGCTCGCCCTCGACAATCTGGGTCAGCGCCACAAGGCGTTCGAGATGTACGAACGCGCACTTGCCCTCAATCCAAACGATCCGGACCTCTATCTGAACGTCGGGACCGCAGCCTGGAGCTTGCGCCTTTACGAGGGCGCCGAAAAGGCATTCCGCGCCTTCATCGAAATGCAGCCCGACAGCCCCAAAGGTTACAACAACCTTGCCGGCTGCCTGCGCGACATGGGCCGCATCGACGAAGCGATCGAACTCACCCGCAACACCCTCTACCGCATGCCTGAGGCGGCGGAACTGTGGAACACGCTCGGCACCATCATGGGCGAGCAGTCGGATTTCGACAACGCCATCACCTTCTATAGGGAGGCCCAGCGCCTCGAACCCACGATGGCGCGCGCCTTCCACAACATGGCGCACGCGCTGAACCATGTCGGACCGCTCGAACAAGCGATCGAAAATTACGATCGTGCCCTAAAGCTCTGCGAAAACGATCACGATCAGGCCGAAATCACCCACGCCCGGGGTCTCTGTTACGCGTCGATGGGCCGCCTAAAAGACGGCTGGCCGGATTACGAAGCCCGCCACACCCCAAGCTTCAGCCAAACAACCTACTTCGCCGTCGATGCCCGCCGTTGGGATGGAGAGGATCTGACCGGCCGCAAACTGCTCGTCGCCGGCGAGCAAGGCCTCGGCGACGAAATCATGCTGGCGAGCCTGATCCCCGATCTCATCAAACGCGTCGGTCCGGCCGGCAAAGTCATGGTCGCTTGCGATCATCGCCTCGTCCCGCTGTTCCAACGCTCGTTCCCGGATGCCCATGTCGGCATCGAGATGCACACCAAACACAACGCCAAGCCCGTTCGGGTCATCCCGTGGGCGAAAGGCAATCTCAAAGCAGACTTCTACACCCCGATGGGCACGCCGCTGCTGGCGCTGCGCCCGACGGTCGATAGTTTTCCTCGCCAAGCCTTCGTGAAGGCAGACCCGGCCCGCGTGCGCCACTGGCTGAACCGCCTCGATAGCCTCGGCCCTGGCCCGTATGTCGGCATCTGCTGGAAGTCGATGTTGCAAACCACACAGCGCAAGAAGTTCTTCAGCGCGCTCGACGTCTGGAAACCGGTCTTGGAACAGACCGCGGTGAAATTCGTCAATCTCCAATACGGCGACTGCAAGGCCGAGATCGCGGCCGCCCGCGAACAGCACGGTATCGCGATCCACGACTTCGACGATATAGACCTGAAGATGAACCTCGACGACAACGCTGCGCTGTGCGCCGCACTCGACCTCGTCGTATCCGCACCGACGGCCGCCGCAGCGCTCGCCGCCGCCACCGGCACCGAAACCTGGTTTCTGACCGCCGGCCGCGTCTGGCCGCAACTCGGCACCGATCACTACCCGTGGTACGCCAACACGCGCGTCCTAACGCCCGAAAAATTCGGTGACTGGACCGCGCTCATGCTGCGCCTCGCTTCGGAACTTGACGCTTACGCGCGCCGTTGAGCCAGTACTTCACGCCGAAGTGAGCAACGCGCACGCTGAACGCGCGCGTCAAAGCCGGTAGTCTCGCGTCCAACGAGAGGGCGCAACCATGAACGGACGCTTGACGAGACGTGGCGCACTGACGCTCGCCGCAGCGGCCGCACTCGCGCCGGCAGCGATCGCCGCGCCGCTGGCGCGCGCAACTGTCGGCCTCGGCTCGTGGATCACATTCAACGTTGGCGACGACACTGCGGCGCGAGAGTCCTGCGCAAGCGTCATTCGCGCTTTCTTTGCCGCCGGCGGGCGCCTGATCGACTCCTCTCCGATGTATGGCTCCTCGCAAGAAGTCATTGGCTACGGCCTTAAGCGCGCCGGCAATGCAAGAGCCCTATTCTCTGCCACCAAGGTCTGGATCTCGGGCGGCGCCAACGGCCCGGCACAGATCGAAGAATCCCGGCGTCTCTGGAGCGTGTCGAAGTTCGACCTGCTGCAAGTCCATAACCTGCTCTCGTGGGAAGAACATCTACCGACGCTTTTCGCCATGAAAGCGCAGGGCAAACTCGGCTACGTCGGCGTCACCACTTCGCACGGCCGCCGGCATGAAGAGCTCGAACGCATCATGCGGAGCCAGCCAATCGACTTTATTCAGATCACCTACAATGTCGCGAGCCGCGACGT
>CAZJOM010000002.1:47433-70701 GCA_964547645.1 uncultured Flavobacteriaceae bacterium | reverse complement strand
GGAGCCAGCCAATCGACTTTATTCAGATCACCTACAATGTCGCGAGCCGCGACGTTGAAAGTCGCATACTGCCCCTCGCACGGGAGCGCAACATCTCCGTCATCGTCAACCGCCCGTTCGAAGGTGGCGACTTGATCGACGCGCTGAAGGGCCGCCCCCTGCCCGCCTTCGCCGCTGCGCTGGGCGCCAAGAGTTGGGCGCAGCTCTTGCTCAAATTCATTCTCTCGCACCCCGCAGCGCCAAGCCCGATCCCCGCAACCACGCGTGTTGACCACGTACAGGAGAACGTCACCGCTGCAAGCGGCCTCCTGCCCGATGCCGCGATGCGAGCCCGCATTTTGAGCGCGGTGGGCAGTCTGTAATGTCGGAGTGGTGGACCTATTCGCTCTCCGACTTCCTGCTGTTCTCGCCACGCACCTACTATCGCCTTTTTGCGCTCTATAACGACGCCATCTGGCCCGCGCACATCGCCACCGCAGCGCTTGGCGCGCTCTGCCTCGTACTAGCCCGCCGCGGCGGCGCACTCGGCACGCGAGCCGTTCTCGCGATCCTCGCCGCCCTTTGGCTCTGGATCGCATGGGCCTTCCACGCCGAGCGCTTCACGACAATCAATTGGGCCGCGATCTACTACGCCTACGCGTTTGCGTTTCAAGCCGCGCTACTGCTTTGGGCCGCTGTCGTTCGGCCGCCCGATAGCGCACGCGCACCGTCATTCCGCATCGCCTTCGCCGTCGCGCTCTTCGCAATCCTTCTCCAACCAGCGATCGGCCAGTTCTTCGGCCGCGACTGGCATCAAGCGGAAGTCTTCGGCCTCGCCCCCGATCCGACCGCTGTCGCAACCATCGCCCTTCTCGCGATGCACGCCCGACCACCATGGCTTTTGATCATCGTGCCCGCGCTCTGGTGCATCATGACGAGCCTGACGCTGTGGACGATGCAGGCCCCGGACGCGCTGGCGACGCCCGCTGCCGGTACGCTGGCGCTTCTAGCAGCACTATCGATAAGCGCACACGCCCGCAGGTCAAAGATCTGAAGGCATACCTCACCGGGCCGCACGCGCTCGCCGCTGCCGGTCTCCCCAAGAAGACGCAGCGCGAGCCGGGCTATCCCGTGGGCGGGGGGACGGGTGCACGCTTGCGAGCGGCTCACCAACCCCCTAGGTTCACCCCAACAGCCATTCACAACCGTTAGAGACACCCATGAAGAAGTTCGAAGGTACCAGCAGCTACGTCGCGACCGACGACCTGCGTATTGCGGTCAACGCGGCGATCACGCTTGAGCGCCCGCTCCTCATCAAAGGCGAACCCGGCACCGGCAAAACCGTCCTGGCGTTTGAGGTCGCAAAGGCGATCGGCGTGCCGATCATCCAATGGCACATCAAATCGACGACAAAAGCCCAACAAGGCCTCTACGAGTACGACGCCGTCAGCCGCCTGCGCGACAGCCAACTTGGCGACGAGCGCGTGAAGGACATCAAGAACTACATCGCCAAAGGCAAACTCTGGGAAGCGTTCACGAACGACCAACGCCCAGTGCTCTTGATCGACGAAATCGACAAGGCCGACATCGAATTCCCGAACGACCTTCTGCTTGAACTCGATCGCATGGAGTTCTTCGTCTATGAGACCGGTGAAACGATCAAGGCGAAGCAACGCCCGATCGTGATGATCACCTCGAACAACGAAAAAGAACTGCCAGACGCTTTCCTGCGCCGCTGCTTCTTCCACTACATCAAGTTCCCAGACCGCGACACGATGACGAAGATCATCGACGTCCACTACCCGAAGATCATGGACAAACTCGTCGGCGAAGCGCTCAACATCTTCTACCAAATGCGCGACGTCCCCGGCCTGAAGAAGAAACCGTCGACGAGCGAGTTGCTCGATTGGCTGAAGTTGCTCATGGCCGACGACATCACCGCCGAGACACTGCGCGAACGCGACCCGTCGAAGCTAATCCCACCGCTCCACGGCGCGCTCCTAAAGAACGAACAAGACGTCCACCTGTTCGAACGCCTCGCGTTCCTCGCGCGGAGAGAGAGAAACTAGCGTCCCTGGGACCGCGGGCGTCCCGCCCGCCCTTGCTGAATTGAAGAGGCACAAAGGGCGGGCGGGGCGCCCGCGGTCCCAGGAATGACCCACGACAAACGCACATTGGACTTCTACGCCGGTGAAGCTCCGGCCTACGCCAAGCGCGCCGACAGCCTCGACGTCCCCAAACACCTCACCCTCTTCACAGCACAACTCCCGCCACACGCCACCGTCCTCGACCTCGGCTGCGGCACCGGCCGCGACACGCGCGCTCTGATCGACGCCGGCCTCACCGTCACCGCCGTCGACGGCAGCGCAGAGATGGCGCGCGAAGCAGAAAAACGTATCGGCCGCCCCGTCCGCGTTCAACTTTTCGAAGACCTCCACGACGCGAACGCCTTCGACGGAATCTGGGCCAACGCCTCGCTGCTCCACGTTCCGCGCGTAGGCCTGCCGAACATCCTCACCCGCGTACACCGCGCGCTGAAACCCGGCGGCCTCCTCGCCGCCAGCTTCAAGTCAGGCGGCCAAGAAGGCCGCGACAAACTCGGCCGCTACTACAACTACCTCAACGCCGACGAACTGACCGCCCTACTCCACGCCTCCGGCCCATGGAACTTGCTCGACCTGAAGGAAGGCCGCGGCACCGGCTACGACGGCACCGAAACCGGCTGGGTCGTCGTCTTCGCACACAAAGCCGCATCCTAGGCGGCGAGCGAGAACTTTGGATATGTTGGCCACCGCCTTTGGAAAACGAAACATGCGTTACCTCATCTTCCCGGTACTGCTCGCGATGGCGACGATGGCACAAGCCGCACCCTGCAAAACCCAGGGCGCTGCCGATGCCAAAGAACTGAAGTTTAATCTGAAAGACGCGAAGACGATCGAAGGCCTCAACGTTGCCTTTCAATTCGGCCTGCTGCCGAAAGAGTTCCCAGAAGACAACATCGCCAAGACGGCAGCGCCCTGCTCGCGCGGAACGTTTCCGTTCACCAACAACATGACGATGGAACTGCGTGGTGAAGACGCCGACAGCCCGCCGCGCTGGGCGACCTCGCCCCTTCCCGGCCCAACCGTCTATATCGCCGCGATGCCGCAACCCGAAGCAGCCCGCCAGTTCGCCGAGAGCGCAAGAACCGGCGGCACCGCGGCGCTGGACACGAACGCAATGATGTTCGCCGTCGTGCTCACACTGGGCGACGACAAGCGCTACGTCTTCCACTTCTTCGACAAAATCCCCGACGACGCCCGCCTGAAAGCACTCTTGCGCCCGATCGTAATCAACAAGGGCACCTGGCAGGCGATGTTCGACACGACGGCCCTGCAAGTGACCCCGAACCGGCGCTAACCGTAGGGACGGCCGGAGGATCAACGCCGATATAGCGCGTCGATCCAGAGCGAGCTAAGCTCCCCACATTCGCTATTCGGACGCCATCCCATGTTCCTGAACTTCTTCCACGACCTGCGCCAAGCCAAGATCCCGGTGACGCTGAAGGAATACCTGGCCCTCATGGAGGGCTTGGACCGCAAAGTCATCGATATGAAGGTCGATGAGTTCTACTACCTCTCGCGCACCGCGCTGGTGAAGGACGAGCGTAACCTCGATAAGTTCGACCGCGTCTTCGCGCACGCTTTCAAGGGTCTTGAGAACCTCGACCCGACGGACCTCGCGCAAATCCCGGAAGATTGGCTCAAAGCGCTCACCGAAAAATTCCTGACCGAGGAAGAGAAGAAACAGATCGAGGCGCTCGGCGGCTGGGAAAAGCTGATGGAGGAGCTGAAGAAGCGCCTCGAAGAACAGAAGAAGCGCCACGAAGGCGGCAACAAGATGATCGGCACCGGCGGCACCTCGCCGTTCGGCGCCTACGGCTACAACCCCGAAGGCATCCGCATGGGCCAGGACAAAGGCCGCCACGGCAAGGCGGTCAAAGTCTGGGACAAGCGCGAATATAAGAACCTCGACGACCAGGTCGAACTCGGCACCCGCAACATCAAGATCGCGCTACGCCGCCTGCGCAAATGGGCCCGCGAGGGCGCGTTGACCGAACTCGACCTGCCGGAAACGATCCGCCACACCGCGCACCAAGGCTACCTCGACCTCGTGATGCGCGCCGAGCGCCATAACAAGGTCAAGGTTCTGATCTTCTTCGATATCGGCGGCTCGATGGATGCGCATATCAAACTCTGCGAGGAGTTGTTCTCCGCCGCGCGCACCGAATTCAAGCACATGGATTTCTTCTACTTCCACAATTGCCTGTACGAGAGCGTGTGGAAAGACAATCGCCGCCGTCACAACGAGAAACAGCCGACCTGGGACGTGCTGCACAAATACCCGCACGACTACAAAGTCGTGATCGTCGGCGACGCGACGATGAGCCCGTACGAAATCACCTACCCCGGCGGCAGCGTCGAACACTGGAACGAAGAACCCGGCGCCGTCTGGCTCGAACGCCTAACCCGCATCTACGAACACGCAATCTGGCTGAACCCGGTCCCCGAACGCCACTGGGAATACACGCCTTCGATCCAAATCATGAAGCAAATCATGAGCGACCGCATGTACCCGCTCACCCTCGAAGGCCTCGACAAGGCGATGCGGGAGTTGAGCCGGTAGCTCGGTGACGCATCATGCATGCAGCCGATGTCACACCGATCTTATGGGAAGAGCTTGAAAAACTTCGAGCGCTTCCGACGCGTGAACTAATTGCTCGCATCAAAGCGCCGCCCGACGAACGATGGATCACCGTCAGCGGCGAGAACATTACGGTGGACACAAGAGTCGCGTGGGCAGATGCCGCGCACACCGCTTTACGCATCTATGCGACAGCGTACGGGCCAAGCACCTGGCAATCTGAACGCTGTGAGGAGTCCGTTCTTGTCCCGATAGACTCAGCCAACCGATGAACGACGCATCGATAGCGACCTTGCTCCGAGCGATATCGAGTGGTGAGGGGCCCCTACTCCAGCACATACTCCGCCCGCGGGCGGATCAGGTTGCCGCTCGCGCGCTGCTCAAACGCATGCGCGATCCAACCGACCGAACGGCCTATCGCGAACAGCGCCAGTGCAGCACCTTGTGGTAGATCAAAGCCGCGCTCGAGCGCCAGCAAGCCAAAGTCGACATTGGGCTCCACGCCAGCCATCGATCGCGCCGCCTGCAGCGTCGCCGCCATCGTCGCGTCGAGCTTCACGGCGGAGACCAACTCCGCACCGCGCGGATCGGCATCGCGATAAACGGAATTCCCGAAGCCCGGTATCGTCTCGCCGCGGCTGAGCCGTACCGCCACGGCCCCCGCCGCGTCGCCGGTCGCGTCGACCTCGGCAAGCAGTGCGCGCAACCGTTCCGTCGCGCCGCCATGCTTCGGCCCGCTCATAGCTGTCAGCCCTGCGATCACACAATTGGTGAGGCCAGCACCGGTCGACGCCACAACCCTGACCGCAAAAGTTGACGCGTTCAATTCATGGTCAGCGAGCAACACCAGCGCCCGCCGAATGGGCTCAGCCGCCTTCGGCCGCCGCCATGCCCCCGCAATCGCCCGATGAAGCGGCCCCTTATACGCGGCATCGATCCCGGCGATCGCCGTCACCAACGCCACCACCAATCGCGCCGCAGCCTGAAACGCATGCGGACCCGGCTTCCCCGCCCCCGCCACCTCTTGGTCTGCAAGCAGAGATAGCAACAGAGTGCCGCGCGCCGTTGCACGCGCCGGCGCGCCAGCCGACGCGACACCTCGCCAACCGTCGATGTCGCGCGGATCGAAACGAACCGCCGCGAAGGGGTCTTCGCCCGCGTCCCACAACAGCCGCGCCGCCTCTTCGAGCGTCGCCTTACGCGACAATGCGACAGCCTCCCGGTCACGGTAGAAACAGCGATCGTCCTCAAAGTGCGTGATCCGCGACTTCAGCACTGGCAAGCCGTAATCGAGTGCCGTTGCCGCAGCGGTACGCGGCCGCCGCGTTCGCCGGCGGCGGTCGATCAACGCCATGATGTCGGCCACCGCGTAGAGACAAGCCTTCGGCTCGTGCGGATGCGGCACCGAACGGATCAAGCCACGACTGACGTAAACATAGAGTGTGGCGCGCGTGATGCTCAGCGCACGCGTCGCAGCCCCAGCGTCAAGCAGCGCACCCCGCTCGATCTTCCGTTGCCGCCTGGCGCTCATGTTAACACGTTGATTTAAGATTGACGCTCGCCGTGCCAATCTCTCATGTTTTCGCTCGCGGCGGAAAGCAAAAACCGCGATGGAGAGCCAAACCGATGCTCCGAACTTTGTTGCTGACCGTGCTGGCGCTGCTAGCCTGGGCTGCGTTTGTGGTTACCGGAACGCTCGAGGGCTGGTGGCGTCAACCGCTTGCGCCGTTTGGCAACACGAACGCGTTCCGCGCCGCGGCGATCGCGAAGATCGACCAAGAGCACAAAGGCAATGCAGTGTTCGCGCTGCTTGAGAACGGCCGCATCGTCGCCACCCATTTCGTGTCGGCCGGAAGACCCGTCGACGGCGACAGCCGCTTCCAAGTTGCATCCATGAGCAAATGGCTCACCGCCTGGGGCGTGATGACGCTTGTCGAAGCCGGCAAGCTCGACCTCGACAAGCCGGTTTCCACCTACCTCACCCGCTGGAAACTCCCGCCGAGCCAATTCGATAACAACGGCGTCACCGTCCGCCGCCTCCTCAGCCACACCGCGGGACTGACAGATGGTCTCGGCTATGCCGGCTTCAAGCCCGGCACTCAGGTCCAGACGCTGGAGGAATCGCTCACGCACACTGCCGACGCCTCACCGGGACACGACGGCCGCGTGCGCGTCGGGATCGCGCCCGGCACCGAGTTCAAATACTCCGGCGGCGGCTACACGTTGCTTCAGCTAATCATCGAAGAAGTCTCCGGCCAATCCTTCAACGACTACATGAAGACTGCCGTCCTCAACCCGCTCGGCATGACACGCTCGACCTTCGTCCTCGATGACGAGACGGACGTCGCTGACTTCTTCGACGAACGTGGACGACCCACCACGCACTACCGCTTCACCGCGCTCGCCGCAGCTTCGCTCTACACGACCGCGAGCGATATGACGCGGTTTCTCCAGGCGCACCTCCCCGGCCCTTCCGGCGAAGCGCCGGGGCGCGGCGTGCTACAGCCGAAGACGTTGCTGGAAATGCGCCGACCGCATGCGTCTCAGTACGGCGTCGATATCTGGGGCCTGGGCACGATCCTGTACGCACCCAACAGGTCCGGCGGCTTCGTCATCGGCCACGACGGCGACAATGATCCCGCGATCAACACCGCCGCCCGCGTCGACCCCGCCACCGGCGACGGCATCGTAATCCTCGAGACGGGCAACGAACGACTCGCGACCAAACTTGCAAGCGAGTGGGTCTACTGGAACGTCGGCAAAATCGACTTGTTGCTGTTCTTGGCGGAATTCGAAAGCACACTGACGATGCTTGCGGCCGGTTGGGCCGCGATCTTCGTCACAGCGCTTTTCTTCGGCTGGCGCCGATGGCGGCGCTAGCGCCTACTCCGCCGCTCTTCCGCCAAACAGGCTACGATACATCAAGCCGCCTATCCACAGGATCAGCGTCAACACCACAACCCGCGTGAACAGCGTCATCAGCGCCAGCGCGATCGCCGTGTCGCCGACCAGAATCGCAAACAACGCCGATGGCTGGCCATAACCCAGCGTCTCGTTCGCTGCCCCCATGATGAAGTACTTGAGGCTTCCGGCCGCCTCGATGAAGCCAGTCACCCACTCCGGCGTGAACCACACCATCAGACCCAGCACCAAGAACGACATGAAGAACGAAACGATGCTGCGCCACGTCTGCCAAAGGAAATGTCTCAACGACATGGTAAACCCCAAAATGAGAACGTACCCGAATGCTCCGCATGCCCCTCAACCAAGTCAAGGCGCAGCGCCCGCTACGATAGCACCGCTCAACGACAAACGTGGCACCGGAGGCCGAAAAGCCGCAATCCGCTGTGCCCGCCCGGCAACGCGCCGCCGACGATAGCGCGCTCGCCGCAGCCGTCAGCCCAATGGCTATTCAGCGGCCACCCGAACCGGCTTCTTCAGCGCGATCGGCTTGCCGGTCAAATAGCCCACGATCATCCGCGTCAGTTCCTCCGTGAGTGCGCCCGACTTCAGGTCCTGCAGCCGCTCGCTCACGCCGTCGTGCACGATCGCTTCCACTGTCCGCGTCAACATGAAGACCGCCAAATCGATGTCGGGAATCGCGATTTCCGACCGCCGCGCCTCCAA
This sequence comes from uncultured Flavobacteriaceae bacterium, assembly GCA_964547645.1. Classification (GTDB taxonomy): domain Bacteria; phylum Pseudomonadota; class Alphaproteobacteria; order Micropepsales; family Micropepsaceae; genus SZUA-430. The sequence goes on along the minus strand of CAZJOM010000002.1, from coordinate 62,412 downwards.
CGCCGCCTTCACCCGCGCCTCCGCTCGCTTCTCGAAATCGCTCTCCCAATCGAACGCACCAAGCCGGGGCACCTCCTCCGACAAGACCCGGTGCAGCACTGGATCGATTAGATGCGCCCGCACATTGTGTTCGATCGCGGTGCGAACGACCTCGGCCAAGGGCACAACCTTCGCGTCTTGCACCATTCGTTCGATCCCGGACTCGAGATCGTTCTTGTGCCGGCGCGTCAACTCGCTGAGCAAAGCCTCCTTGTTCGGAAAATATTGATAGAGCGAGCCGATGCTCACCCCCGCCCGCTCTGCCACCCGGTTCGTGGTGAACGCGTCGTAGCCGTGCTTGACCAAAATGTGAGCCGCCGCCGCGACGATCGCGTCCACTGTCGCACGCGAGCGGTCCTGCTCCGGCCTTTTCCGCGGAATTGCCGCCTTGCGCTTCGTTCCGGTCATCGTCAACTCCATGCGAGTATGAAATCTGAGCAAACGCTCATATAAAGCGAGTATTAGCTCAGATTGGCCGAAAGGGCAAGCCGATGACAGCAACCGACGTGAACTGCAAACAACCGCCGAAGGTCGTCGCCCCCGTGATAGACACCTTAAAATGTGAGGGTGCTGGCGACTGTGCCGAGCTATGCCCGTACGACGTTTTCGAGTTGCGTAAACTTACCAAGCCGGAACTCAAGGCTCTACCGCTCGGCCCCTGGATCAAAGTTCTCGTGCACGGCGGAAGACAAGCGTTCGTCGTCAATCCCGACGCCTGCCACGCCTGCGGACTCTGTGTGACGGCCTGTCCCGAAAAGGCCATCCGCCTCACCCGATTGGAGCAACGCACATGAACATGCACATCGCGACACAAGACTTTGGCCTCGACGACGCAAAAGTTTCATCGACACTTACGAAACTCCACGCACGCGCGAAGGACGATCGCTGGATATTCCTGCGCGCAGCGCCATCGGCGATCGCGGCAACGCTGACAGGACGTAACGTTTTCAACGCGGTCGAACCTTTCCTGAAGAACGCTTACATCCCTGTCGATCATGACCAGGGCAAAATGCTCTTCATCACAGCGAAAGCGATTCGCGCGCAAACGATCGTCGAGTTCGGAACCTCATTCGGAATCTCGACGATTTATCTCGGCGCAGCTGCGCGTGCGAACAATGGTCGCGTCATCGGCACCGAACGCGAACCCGCAAAGGTTAAAGCTGCGCGTACAAATGTCGCGGACGCAGGTCTCGCCCAATTCGTGGACATTCTTGAAGGCGATGCGATGAAAACGTTGGCATCGCTCGACGCAACGATCGATTTCTTGCTGCTCGACGGCTGGAAAGACATCTATCTTCCAATGATAAAGATGTTGACGCCCAAAATGCGCGCAGGTGCGGTTGTGCTTGCTGACAATATTTTCACTTTCAAAAAAACGCTGCGCCCGTACGTTGCGCACATGCAAGACCGCGCCAACGGATTCGAATCCGTTACACTGCCGCTCGGTCACGGAATGGAATACTCGGTCCGCCTCACGTGATCCGAGTCACAGACGCGATCCCTCTGCGTCATCTATTCCATGGACGTTGAATCGGACGATGCTCATCATTACATCCGGGATAGAGCCCGGCTGGAGAGAACCGGCCATGTACAGTCGAAGTTACGTGCCTGCGCTGGGCGATCACCGCCTTTCGCCCTTCTATGACGCTACGGTCGCGCTGATGACGTGCGAGCGCACGTGGCGCCGCGCCTTTGTTAAGCAAATTGCGCCCGAACCGCGCGACGTCATTCTCGACGTCGGCTGCGGCACCGGCACGCTCGCGATCCTTTTGAAGCGCGAATGCCCGGGCGCCTCGGTTTACGGTACGGACCCCGACCCCGATATCCTGTCGCGGGCGGAACTGAAGGCCCGTGACGCTGACGTTCTGGTACATTTCAGCCAAGGCTACGCGCAGGAGACCGCCGCTGCGGCCTCGGGTATTCGTCCGAACAAGATCGTTTCAAGCCTCGTGCTCCATCAGGTGCCGCTCGCAGGCAAGCGCGACGCGATCCTAAGCGCGTTCGCGGGACTGCGCGCAGGCGGCGAACTGCACATCGCCGACTACGGCGAGCAACGCTCGCCGCTGATGCGCCTTGCCTTCCGCCAGGTGCAATCGATCGATGGCTTCAAGACGACCCAGCCCAACGCCGACGGCGCGTTGCCCGGCATGATCGAAGAGGCTGGCTTCGTCGACATCGAAGAAACGGTGATCATCCCGACGCCGACGGGCTCGATCTCGCTCTACCGCGCGCGCCGGCCTTAAGGCGCCGGCGGGGCCTCTTTCGGCCGCGAGAAGGCAAAGCTCACCCCCCTCGGTTTCGTCTCATAGATTTTGGTGACATGCGCGTCGGCGACGATGCTTGCCGGCGTGATCACTTCTTGCTTGACCACCACTGTCCAGCATTGCTCGGCGTCGAGGTTGCGCCGCGAACAATCCTCGTTCGACGCCCAGACGCGCGAGAACTGCGAGCGCACCATCGCCAAGTCACTCGTGACCTTGCCGAGCTTCTGAACCCGGCCGAGATCGAACCCGACATCGCTATAGGCGAGCCGTACAAGTTCGCTCGAATAGAGCGCATCCCAACTGCGCCGCAGGAAAATGTCGTTAGGCTTGCCCAGCTGGCGCCGCGCCGCCGCGACCACCCTCGCCCGCTGTTCGTCGTTCAATGCCGCAACGCGATAGACGGAGAACACGCCGTCCTTACCGCGCTTCAGGAACGTGCTGAGCGGCGTGACCGTTACCTTGTCGGCCGCTTCGATGACGACCGGGCCCTCGGCGCCAACCTCGACGATGCCGATATGCGTCATCCCGCTGCCGTCGGCGGCGAACACCGGCAAGGTGTCGCCGACCTTTGCGTTCTGCACGACCAAGTCGCCACTCTTCCACTCGACCGGATCACGCACAGTTGTCGCGTACGAAATCAGATATGCAGCCAGCACGATCGCAAACAACGCACCGCCCAACGCAATCGCGACCCACTGCTTCATGGCACAATACCCCCGTTACGCAGCGATCAACCTCGCACGCACGGCGTAAAGGCCTTGGTAAGGAGTACGCTTAACGAAAGCCTACTTGGCGCTGCCCCAGTAGTTGAAACCGGCAAACCGCGGCGTCGCAGGCAGATACATCGTCTCCATCTTCTCGATCTCGAACCCGCCCTCGCGGATAAGATCGGGAATAGGCCGTCCCACATGGCACCCGCCGCCGATCACCTTCCAAATCGGCGTGATCCGCTCCTGCCACTTCTGCACATTCAGATCTGGCGCCTTGCCATGCTCGCAGAAGATCAGCCGCCCGCCCGGCTTCAACACCCGCCGCATACCCTTAAGCGCGCGAACGACCTCCGGAATGGTACACAGCGTGTAGGTCACGAGAACCGTATCCGCCGCCTTGTCCGGCAACGGGATCTCTTCCGCCTTCAAATCCAGAAACTCGAGATTGAATTTGATGTCCTTGGCCCGCTTGAGCGCCCGCTCGCGCATTTCGGGCGACGGCTCCAGCCCCCAAACGTGGCTCACCTTTGCGGGGTTGTAGTGCGCAAGATTCTGTCCCGCACCGATCCCAATCTCAAGCACACGGCCTTCCGCCAACGGCACGACCTTCTTACGCTGATAGGTGATCGGCTTGGCGCTCATCGCCGTGTCGAGCAGCCACGGCAGAATGCGGCGTTCGTAAAAACCCATGTGATGGCCTCGTTTCGCTTCGCCGATACATAGCACAAAAAAGAAACCGCTGAGGGACGAACCCGCCAGCGGCCTCAAGTCTACCCGGAGACAACACCCTGCTGCTAGAAAACACCATCCTGCGCCGTGGCCTTGCGAAGTGAAGGCCTCGCCTCGCTGGCCTTCGCCGTCCGGCGTTGGACCAATCCTTCCATCGGCGGACAAGGCTCAAGCGGCGGCCCAAAACCCTGACGCTTAGGCGCCCCTGGCACAGGCGGCGGTGGCGGAGCAGCGACTTCCTCATCCTCCAGAATGTCTTCAAGATCCGAAGCATCCATCGCAGGCAACATCGGCGTCGCCTTCTCGACGGGCTTCGCTTGCAGCACCGGCGCAGTTGCACGCTTTGCCCGCACCGCCTCAAGCGCCTTCTGCATATCTTCCTTGCTGACCGGATTGGCCACGGGAGCCGTTGCAGCCTTCGGCTCGTGCTTCACGGCGAGCGCCGGCGCGGTGACTTTCGACTGTGCGGGCGCTTGCGTTTTCGGAGGTGCAACCGCAGCGCGCTCCATCGACACTTTTCCACGCGCCCACTGACCGTCCCATGCCAGCAACTCGTCCAGAGGCAATGGCTTTTGAATCCAAATGCCTTGTGCCGCCGTAAAGCCCACATCCGCAAGCCCCGCCATCGTCGCTTCATCTTCGGCGCCGACCGCCACGGCTTCAAGATTGTACTGATGGGCAAAGCGCAGCCGCGCCGCGATCGCGCCTTTGCCCTTTATTCCCAACCGCTGCGCCAATCGAATGCTGGCCGGCCCGCCGACTTTGATCGACGTAAACGGCATCGGCACAAACTGCGAAAGATCGACCGGTACGATGCCGCCGCCGTCCAGCGCCACATGGACGCCGACCGCCCGCACCGCCAACAACGCCTCGCAAAGCTGCTCCGGTTCCTGCGCCACTGCGCGTTCCGGCAACTCGACGATCACATGATGCGGCTCTAGCCCGTACTCGCGAATGAGCTGTTCAAGCGCCTGCGCAAACCCCGGCGAGGTCACCGTGCCGGGCGCCACGTTCACCGACACCGACCAGTCCTTTCCGGCGTCCTTCCAGCGCTTTGCAGCCTCAAGCGCCGCACGGAAGACGAGCCCCGTGAGGTCTGGCATTCGCCCCTGTGACTCCACGAAATCGAGGAATAGCCCAGGTGGCAACAGCCCGAACTGCGGGTGCTGCCAACGGATGAAGACCTCCGCGCCAGTCATCCGCTCATTGGCCAAATCGACTTTGGGCTGGAACACGACGCGGAATTCGTTGCGTTCGAAGGCCTGATCGATGTCAGATGGGGCAAGCCGGAAGGACCTGTCGCTCATATTTCAAAACCTCTGTCATTCTGTCCGTCAGGTCTAACCCACGACCCTTTAAGGCAGCCTCCAGCGCGGCCATCGCATTTGAATTTCTAAGGTTTGAAACAAAGCTGAGAGCATCCATGTCGGAAACCAAGAAAACCGCAGCCCCGCTTGCATCCGCGACCATTCTGCTGCTGCGCGACGGCGCACATGGTTTGGAAGTGTTCATGGTAAAGCGCCATCACCAGATCGATTTCGCTTCCGGCGCATTGGTATTCCCCGGCGGCAAGGTCGATGAGCATGACCGCGATCCGGCGCTGCGTAACCATAGCGACGGCGCGCAGAATCTAGACGATTTGCGCCTAAGCCTCGCCGCGTGCGCGATCCGCGAGGGTTTTGAGGAATCGGGCATCCTCCTCGCCCGCAAACCCGGCACTTCGACCTACATTGACGCCGCCGCCGCAACCGCGCTCAGCCCTTGGCGTCCCAAACTAAACGCCAGCGAAGTCGGCCTGACCGAGTTCCTCACTAAGGAAAGCCTTCGCCTCGCTTGCGACACGCTCGTTCCGTTCGCGCATTGGGTCACGCCGGTGTTCATGCCCAAGCGCTTCGATACCTACTTCTATGTCGCCGAAACCCCGGTCGGCCAACTCGGCCGCCACGACGGATCGGAATCAGTGGACTCCGTATGGGTCCACCCGCTTGAAGCAATTGAAGACAAACGCTGGACGATCATCTTCCCGACCAAGATGAACCTTCTAAAGCTCGGCAAAGCCAAGACCGCAGCCGAAGCCATGGCGATCGCCAAAGCAACACCCGTCGTCACGGTCGAGCCAAAGGTGGTCAAACGCGACGACGGACAGTTCCTCACCATCCCGGAAGAAGCCGGCTACGGAAAAATCGAAGAGCCGATGACCTCAATCCGAGGCTAGCTGCCAAAGTTGTAGCTGAACCGCACGCGCACGCTGTCCATTTCGAAGTCAACGTCGCGGCGGTTCCCGGCGACGAACGCCTGAGCATGCCGCTGCTCGCCGAGATCAGTGTGAATGTACTCAAGGCCTAGCACCCAATTCGGTGTCATCGCGTAGTCCACGCCGCCGCCGATGTACCACCCATCATGCCAGACGCTATCGCCGTAGTCTGACGCCCCAGTCGCAACGATAATCGCGTCACCGGAAATTTCCGCGCCGGCGTAGCCGCCGTTCAGCGCGAAGAGCCAACGATCCGACGCAACGCCTAGACGCGCACCGACCATCGTCAGGTCCTCGACATCGGTGATGCGGCAAACCACAACGCCGGACCTGCAACTCACAAACGATGGATCAACCGAACCCTGACCCTCCGCCGACGTATCGCTGTACGAAACCTCGACACCTGCCACAATCGAGTCCCACTGCTGCTGATAGCCCGCGTGTACGCCCAGAACGCCGCCATCCGCATCGATGGTTATCGGCGTTCCACCGGCACCGAACGGATAAAACTCATCCGCAGTCGCCCATGCCCCGCCGGCACTGACACCAAGGTAGAATCCCGACCAATCGGTGCCGGCAAGCGCAGCAGGCGCGCTCCCCGCAGCGAGTGCAAACAACAACGAACGCAAACCTAGCCGAGACATGGGCCCCTCTCCCGAGAACTGACTCAACAACAGATGGCATCCTTTGCCGTCGGCCGCGCTCCCCAAATAGGTAGGAATCAACCGGACGGCACGTCCTTAACCAGCGCGACAAGCTGCGCCTGGCTCTTTGCGCCGGTCTTCCGGAAGGCCCCCTTCAACAGATAGCGAACCGCGTCAATCGTAATGCCGCGCGTTTCAGCGAAACCTTGTAACGTTCGGCCGCCGGCGAGTTCCGACGCCAGCCGCGCCTCGCTGGCTGTCAAATTGAACCACGCCCGCAATCGATCGATCTCGATCAACGGCGCGGGATGGGGTTGCGAAATCGAGAGCAGTATCTTCGCCCCTTCGACCCACCCACCCATCGCCAGCTCTCGATGCGGGCGAACTGTCATCGCTAACACGGCATTTGCAGCGCCTGAGGTGTCTTCAACGCTGAGCGCAAGACTGGTCGGCGCACTCGCCTTGCTAAGCTCAAGAAGCTGACGTTGCACCGCCCGATCGGCAAACGCGAACCGCCCATGATCGATCCTGCATAAGCCCTGAGAGATCAACGCTTCCGCACGCGCATTGCGGCTGACCACCGACAGGTCATCACGAAGTGCGAGAACCGCCACGTGTCCAAGATTCAAAATCGCTTCGCTACCGGCTGCGCGCAGATTGGCCATCGCCAGCCCATGGCTAAGCCGCATCGCGCGCTGCACATGTGGCGCGATCAACCGCAAGCCACGGCGCAGATCCGTCAAGTCGCGACCGTCGGGCCCCGGCATCGCCAACGCCAGATACTCGTCGCCCGCGCGATCGAAAACCACGAAGAGCGCAAGCTCAAGTTCCCAAGTTTTCAGAAACCGTTGATAGAGATCGCTCGCCAAAAACTCTTGCCGGGACACCAGCTCGTCGGAGTCGAGCACTTCACCCAGAGGCACCGTCGGCGCGCAACGGCTCCAAATATTGGCACCGGCAAAGACATTCTCGTAAGCTTGGCGCGCATGCGCGACCAGACCGGTGGTCCCCACCCATCGCACCGAAGGCTTGTTCAAGCCTTCCCACATTAGCATCGCCACGTCCCAGTTAGGAGGGCTGCATTGGAAGACGAGACGAGTCAGCACCCCGTCCCACGCCGCTGGAGAAAGCACACACTCGTAGATGTCGCCGATCAAACTACTGAGGTCTTCCGGCGTAAGAGATTTTCTCACGTCAGTTAACCCGTGACGAACTGCTCGGCCAAGATGCGCTCCTGCAGCGAACGGTCTGGATCGAACAGGATCGAGACCGAGACGCTCGCATCCTCAGCGACAGACACTTCCGTCACTTCGCGCACTTCCGTGTGATCGGCGACCGCGCTGACCGGCCGTTTGTCGGCCTCGAGGATCTCGAACAGCACCTTCGCCGAGCGCGGCAGTAACGCGCCGCGCCAACGCCGGGGCCGGAACGCACTGATCGGCGTGAGCGCGAGCAAATCCGCATCGATCGGCAAGATCGGTCCGTTGACGGACAGATTGTACGCCGTTGACCCCGCAGGCGTGGACAGCAAAATCCCGTCGCAGATCAACTCTTCCAACCGCACGATGCCGTCGATCGAAATCCGCAGCTTCGCGGCCTGCCGCGTCTCGCGCAGCATCGACACTTCGTTGAACGCAAGCGCCGTCTGCGTCTTTCCACCCGCCGTTTTCACCTTCATACGAAGCGGCCGGATCGCTTGCGCTTCGGTGATGTCGAGCCGGTCCATCAGATGATTGGGCGAATAATCGTTCATCAAGAAGCCGACCGAGCCGCAATTCATCCCAAAGATCGGCAAGCCGCGCTTGTGATGCTTGTGCACGGTCTGCAGCATCAGCCCGTCGCCACCGAGCGCCACAATCACGTCCGCGTCGGCCTTCGCATTGCCATAACGCTTCGTCAGCTCACGCAAAGCCGACTGCGCCTCCGGCGCATTCGAAGCAAAGAAAGCTGGTTTGGAAAAGCGCATCAGCCGCCGGTCACCGACATATGCCGCGCCATGGCGGGCGTTTTCCGGCGCCGGTCGATCACAAAGTCATGTCCCTTGGGCTTCCGCGCGATCGCCTCGTCAATCGCCGCGTGCAACAGCGCATCGTCCGCACTCGCCCGAAGCGGCGCGCGCAGATCGGCGGCATCGTCCTGCCCCAGGCACATAAAGAGGGTCCCCGTACATGTCAGCCGCACCCGATTGCAGCTCTCGCAAAAATTATGGGTCAGCGGCGTGATGAACCCAAGCCGCCCGCCGGTCTCCGCAACCCGCACATAGCGCGCGGGCCCGCCGGTCCGATAGTCGCTCTCTTCCAGCGTAAACTTCTGCGCCAGCCGCGATCGCACCATCGACAGCGGCAGATACTGATCCGTCCGGTCCGCATCGACCTCGCCCATCGGCATCGTCTCGATGAGCGTGAAATCCATGCCCTTGCCGTGCGCCCAGGTCAGGAGTGTCTCAATCTCGTCCTCATTGATCCCGCGCAGCGCCACGGCGTTGATCTTGACTTTGAGCCCCACGCTAAGCGCCGCCTCAATACCCTCAAGCACCTGCTCGATCCGCCCCCAGCGCGTGACGTCGCGAAACCGCGCCGCGTCCAGCGTGTCGAGCGAAACGTTCACCCGCTTGACGCCTGCGGCCTTAAGCTCGCCCGCAAACTTCGCGAGCTGGCTCCCGTTCGTGGTCAGCGTCAGCTCGTCCAAGGCGCCGCTCTTCAAATGCCGCGACAGCCCGTGAACCAGGCTCATCACATTCCGCCGAACCAAGGGCTCCCCGCCCGTCAGCCGGAGCTTGCGCACCCCCTTCGCGACAAAGGCAGAGCACAGCCGGTCCAACTCCTCCAGCGTCAACAACTCCGCCTTCGGCAGAAACGTCATGTCTTCCGCCATGCAATACGTGCAGCGGAAGTCGCAACGGTCCGTCACCGAGACGCGCAAATAGGTGATCGTGCGGCCAAAGGGGTCGAGCATAGGAGGCAACTTAGCAGCCACCGCCAAGCCGTCCAGAGGGACCATCGCTTCCGCCACAAATCGTGGCTAACATCGAACCCAGAGACACCTTTCCGCTAGAGTCCAGCCAATGACCACCAAGGCCCGTAAAATCCTCGCCATCGATCAAGGCACCACGTCGAGCCGCGCGATCCTCTTCGACACGCGCGGCACGCCGCTCAAGGTCGCGCAGGCAGAGCACCAGCAGTTCTATCCCCAGGATGGTTGGGTCGAACACGACGCCGAGGAAATCTGGCACGCGACCTTGAAGGTCACGCGCGAAGCTGTTGCCGGCACCGCGAGTGACGTCGCGACGATCGGCATCACGAACCAGCGCGAGACGACGGTCCTCTGGGACCGCAAGACCGGCAAAGCGATCCACCGCGCAATCGTCTGGCAGGACCGCCGCACCGCCGCCGCCTGCGCCCGCCTGAAGGACGAAGGAAAGGAACGAACGATCACCGCCAAGACCGGTTTGCTGCTGGATCCTTATTTCTCCGGCACCAAACTCGCCTGGCTGCTCGACAACGTGCCCGGCGCTCGAGCGCGCGCCGAAAAAGGCGAACTCGCCTTCGGCACCATCGATAGCTGGCTTGTCTATCGCTTGACCGGCGGCCGGGTGCACGCGACCGACGCCACGAACGCGTCGCGCACGTTGCTCTACGACACCGTCAATGGTCGCTGGGACGGCGAGATCTTGGAGTGGCTCAAGATCCCCGAAACCGTGCTGCCGACTGTGCACGACTCCGCGGCCGACTACGGCAGCACCGACGAAGCACTATTCGGCGCGGCGATCCCGATCCGCGGCATCGCCGGCGATCAGCAAGCCGCCACCGTCGGTCAAGCCTGCCTGAAGCAAGGCCTGATGAAGTCGACCTACGGCACCGGCTGCTTCGCGCTCGTCAACACCGGCCCGACGATGGCGCCGTCTCAGAACCGCCTGCTCGCCACCATCGCCTACGCCACCGGCGGCAAACGCACCTACGCACTCGAAGGTTCGATTTTCATGGCAGGCGCCACGATCCAGTGGCTTCGTGACGGCCTAAAGCTGTTCAAGTCGTCCGCCGACAGCGCCGACCTCGCCCGCACAGCCGACGCGCGCTCGCGCGTCTATCTGGTACCGGCATTCGTCGGGCTCGGCGCTCCCTACTGGGACGCCGACGCGCGCGGCGCCATCGTCGGCCTAACCCGCGACAGCGGCACGGCCGAGATCGCCAAAGCCGGCCTCGAAAGCGTTTGCTACCAAACCCGCGACCTTCTCGAAGCCATGGCCGACGACATGAAGGCGGCAGGCCTCGGTTCCCCCGCCGCGCTTCGCGTCGACGGTGGCATGGTGGTCAATGATCTCTTCTGCCAGTGGCTCGCCGATCTGACCGGTCGCCCAATTGAACGTCCCGAAGTCGTGGAAACCACCGCCCTCGGCGCCGCCTACCTCGCGGGCCTCGGCGCCGGCATCTACGCCTCGCTCGACGAGGTCGCCTCCAGCTGGCGCTGCGAACGCCGGTTTGATCCCAAAATCAGCACCGACGAACGCGACGCCAAATACGCGGGCTGGAAAGAGGCGGTGGGACGGGTGTTGAACCACCGCTAGATTTGACAGCTGATGACCCAAGGGGCCACTCTTAGCCCGAACCGCATTGGAGCCTCGCCCATGTCCGCCGCCCTGCACGCCCTTCCCTCTGTTCGTGACAAGGTCTCGAAAGAGGAATGGCAGATCCGCACCGATCTTGCTGCCACGTACCGCCTGGTTGCGCACCACGGCTGGGCCGACATGATCTTCACCCACATCTCGGCGCGCATTCCCGGGCCAGAGCATCACTTCCTGATCAACCCGTATGGCATGACCTTCGACGAGATCACGGCTTCGAGCCTGGTGAAGATCGACGTCGACGGCAACAAGGTGATGGAGAGCCCCCACCCCGTGAACCCTGCAGGCTTCACGATCCACTCCGCCATCCACATGGCCCGAGAAGACGCGCAAGCGGTGATCCACGTCCACACCGCCGACGGCGTTGCCGTCTCGTGCCAAGCACACGGTCTGCTCCCGATCAGCCAGCATGCGATGCTGGTTCATCACGATGTCGCCTATCACGACTATGAAGGTGTCGCCCTCAATCACGACGAACGTCCACGCCTGGTGAAAGACTTTGGCACGAAGAATCTCTTCATCCTGCGCAACCACGGCACATTGACCGTCGGCAGAACCTGCGCCGATGCTTTCCTGCGCCTCTATAACCTGGAACGTGCCTGCACCATCCAAGTGAAGGCGCTGGCAGGCGGCACAAAGATCAATCAGCCGAACGAAGGCGTTCCGGATGTTGTCGCTGGCCAAGTTACCGGCATGAACAGCAGCAGCGCGTTCGCCGACAAGATGGTCTGGCCGGCGATGCTTCGCTTGCTCGACCGCAAAGACCCCAGCTATCGCAATTAGGGATTGGGTTTTGGGGACTGGAGATCGACACCGTCCCTGCCCGAACCCAACCACCATCCCCCCAATCACCATTCCCTCACTTGAGGACACGACAACATGAAGTTCGGTTCAGGCCAGCCGGTCCCCCGGCTCGAGGACGATCGTCTCATCACGGGCAAAGGTCAGTTCTCGGACGACCTCACGCTGCCCGGCGCGGTGCACGCGGTGTTGCTGCGTTCGCCGCACGCACACGCGAAGCTCGGCGCGATCGACACGCTCGCCGCCCGTGAAGCCCCCGGTGTTTTGGCCGTCTATACCCACAAGGACCTCGAAGCCGCGGGGCTCAAACCAATCCCCTGCGTCGCCGTGATGCCGCACAAGGATGGCACCCCGATGGTCGTCCCGCCGCGCTATATTCTCGCGAAGGATCTGGTGACGCACCTGGGCGAACCCGTCGCCGCCGTCATCGCCGAAACGGCGGGCCAGGCCCGCGACGCCGCCGAACTCATCCGCGTCGACTATGAGGAACGCACGCCCGTCGTCGACACGGTCGCCGCCCTTACCGCGCCACCCATCCACCCGCAAATGAAGTCAAACGTCGCCCTCGACCACGAGCTCGGCAACAAGGCCGCGGTCGATGAAGCCTTCGCCAAAGCCACCCATGTCACGACGTTGAAGCTCGTCAACCAGCGCGTCGTCGTCAACGCCATGGAGCCGCGCGCCTGCATGGGCGCCTACGATGCAGCCGCCGACAAGTACACGCTCTATACCGGCAGCCAAGGCGTTCACGGCATGCGCGGCGGCATCGCCAAGGCTATCCTGGGCATCCCGGACACCAAGCTGCGCGTCATCACAAAAGACGTCGGCGGCGGCTTCGGCATGAAGTCGTTCATCTATCACGAGTACCCGCTCGTCCTGTTCGCAGCCAAAAAACTCGGCCGCCCCGTCAAGTGGACCTCGGAGCGCGCCGAGGCATTCCTCTCAGACACACAAGGCCGCGACCACGTGACTGAATCGTCGCTCGCCTTCGACAAAGACAACCGCATCCTCGCCATCCGCACAACGACAACGGCAGCGATGGGTGGACACCTCTCCTACTTCGCCCCGTTCGTGCCGACCATGGCCGCCCCCGGCATGCAAGTTGGCGTGTACGCGATCCCAGCCTTCTATACGGCCACGAAGTGCGTCTTCACTAACACCGTGCCCGTTGACGCCTACCGCGGCGCCGGCCGTCCGGAAGCCGCCTACGTGATCGAACGCCTGATCGATAAAGCGGCTGGCGAACTGAAAGTCGACGCCACCGAACTGCGCCGCAAGAACTTCATCAAGCCCGCCGCCATGCCCTACCAGTTCCCGGCCGGCGGCATGCTCGACAGCGGCGACTTTGCCCACAACATGGACGACGCGATGAAGCTGGCCGATTGGAGCGGCTTCAAAGCGCGCGCGACAACCGCGAAGTCGCGCGGCAAAATCGCGGGTATCGGCATGGCCTACTACGTCGAAAAGACCGCAGGCGGCTTCGAGATGGCGCATATCGAAGTACGTGCCGACGGTGAAGTCCACGTCATTGCAGGAACGCAGTCGAACGGGCAAGGCCACGAAACCGCCTACGCCCAGCTCGTCGCTGAACGCCTCGGCGTTCCGATCGAGATCGTGAAGGTCACCTCCGGCGACAGCGATGCGATCAAGGCCGGCGGCGGCACCGGCGGCTCGCGCTCGCTGACCATGGCGGGCGGTGCGATCGGCGTCGCCGTCAAAGACATCGTCGAAAAGGGCAAGGTCATCGCCTCCAACGAACTGGAAGCGGCCGCGGCCGACATCGAGTTCGCCGATGCTAAGTTCCGCATCGCCGGCACCGACCGGTCGATTGGCCTCTTCGATGTTGCACGCATCGCCAAGACGCAAGCCAACGTCGACGATGTCGAAGGCATCGCCGCCGCAGGCGAGTTCAAGAACGCGAACAACACCTGGCCGAACGGCTGCCACGTCTGCGAAGTCGAGATCGACCCCGAAACCGGCACGACGGAGATCACCCGCTACACCGTCGTCGACGATTTCGGCACGATCATCAACCCGTTGCTCGTAGCCGGCCAAGTACACGGCGGCGTCGTTCAGGGCCTCGGCCAAGCGATGGGCGAAGTCGCCGTCTATGACAACGACAGCGGCCAACTCGTCACCGGCTCCTTCATGGACTACTGGATGCCGCGCGCCGACAACATGCCGAAGATGACGTTTAAGACGAACGCGATCCCGTGCAAGACGAACCCGCTCGGCGTCAAGGGCTGCGGCGAAGCCGGCACGGTGGGAGCAGCTCCCGCCTTCGTCAACGCCGTCGTCAACGCCCTTGCCCCCTTCAACATCACCCACGTCGACATGCCCCTGACCCCACTGAAGATCTGGGAGATCACGAAAGGAAGAGCTGCGGCTTAGCGGATGCGCGTTGGAGATCGCTCATGCCTCGCCAGCTGATTTCGGCAAATTCTCCCTTCGAGTCCATCATCGGCTTCAGCCGTGCCGTCCGTGCGGGAAACCTCATCGCTGTGTCTGGCACAGCGCCGCTCGATCCCGCAGGCAGAACCATTGCACCGGGTGACTTGAAGGCACAAACGCGCCGCTGCCTTGAAATCACCCTCGCGGCCATCGCAAGCGCGGGCGGCCGCCCAGAGAACGTCGTGCGCACTCGCCTTATGCTCACCGATGTGACGCGTTGGCGTGAAGCAGCCGACGCGCACGGCGAAGTGTTTCGCGGAATCAGGCCGGCATGTACGTTTGTCGGTGTCGCGCGTTTCATCGATCCGGAGTGGCTCATCGAAACGGAGGCCGACTGCGTCGTCGATTGAGTGCGCCGACACTTGCCAGACGCTATCGCCCCTGAGCAACCCTGGAATCGCGGTGAGTGCCGCGAAGCCGGTACGGTGGGCACCGCCCCGCCTTCGTCAACGCGCTCGCCCCTTCG
>CAZJOM010000002.1:45941-47333 GCA_964547645.1 uncultured Flavobacteriaceae bacterium | reverse complement strand
GCGAAGCCGGTACGGTGGGCACCGCCCCGCCTTCGTCAACGCGCTCGCCCCTTCGGCATCACCGACGTCGACATTCCCCTCACCCCGCTCCCTCGTCACCCCAGCCGTCGCTTGAAGAACGCCAATATCTCATCCCGCGCCTTGACGGTCGGCTGGCCCGCTTCATCGATCAGGTGCTGCGTGACCACGCTATGCGGATACGCCACGTGCGTTGCGAAGAACGGCGCCACCTCTGTGTTTGCCGCGCTGTCCGGCAATTCCCGCGCCACAAAGCGATCCCCGAGCGCCCGTGCATAGGCGGCAAACCGCTCCGCCTTGCAGATCCGGTCGCCGGCAAAACGATAGGCAAGAACGGTCAGGTCCTCGCGCTCCAACCGTGCGCGCACGGCGGCAAGCTCGTCCGGCGCAATGTGCATCCCTGCCGGATCGTTCATCGGCAATGACGGCTGCGACAACACCGGCGCCAACATGGCCGGCTCCAGCATCATCGTGAGGGCAAAATTCCCTGTGAAACACATCCCGATTGCACCGACGCCCGGCCCGCCGCAAGCCTCATGCGCAAAGCGCGCCAGCGCACGCAGCCATTGCGTCACCGGACTGCTCTCGTTCGCCGCAAAAGCGCGGAACTCAGCACTCACGCAAGCCCGCTGAAAGACGGCGGCACCTTCCGCGGCGTTCGGCACCGCGCCGTCGCGGCCGAACAAGGACGGCATGTAGACGGTGAAGCCCGCATCGCGCACCCAACGCGCAAAGCGCGCCACATGCGGGCTGATCCCCGGCATTTCGGTCATCACGATCACGGCCGGCCCGGTCCCGGCGACATGCACCGTCTTCGTGACGCCGTCGAGTGTGATCGACGGGTGCCTGAAATCGTCGAGCGGATCGTCCTTGGTCAAATCATGTGGCGGCATAAGAGGCTCCAATTTAAGTCCATATTATGGACTCACCATTACATCCCTAGCTCCAGAATTGCAACTCAGCTAGTCTCCACCCATGACCGATGCCCCGCTCGTTCGGCGCTCGCCGGTGCCCGCCTCCGTCTGCAACCTGTCGAAGAGCTTCGAGCTGATCGGCGACCGGTGGACGCTCATGATATTGCGCTCTGCGCTCTACGGCGTGCGGCGCTTCGACGACTTTCAGTCCGAGCTCGACGTGCCGCGCTCCGTGCTGAGCAACCGCCTTGCCGGCCTTGTGGAAACCGGCATCATGGAGCGGCGCGAATACCGCGAGGGGCGCCAGCGCGCGCGCATCGAGTATCCGTTGACCGACATGGGAATGACACTTGCTCTGCCCTTCATGGCCATGACCGCGTGGGGCGACCGCTGGCTTGGCGAAGGCGAGCCGCCGCCGCTGACCCTGCGCTCGAAATCGTCCGGTCAAAGGGTCACGATC
>CAZJOM010000002.1:0-45841 GCA_964547645.1 uncultured Flavobacteriaceae bacterium | reverse complement strand
CGAGCCGCCGCCGCTGACCCTGCGCTCGAAATCGTCCGGTCAAAGGGTCACGATCTCCTATGTTGACGAACAAGGCAGGGTCATGCGCCCTGACGACGTCGAACCGGTGATCACGCCGCGCGCGAAAACAAAACCAAACCGAACGCGGTCATGAAAGCCACCGCACCAGTCGCACAACAACCTGGCCCCGCGTATCAAGCGGCCCGGCGTGCGGCGATCGTCGACGCGACCGCGATCACGGCAGCAATGGCGAACAGCGGCGCGATAACCGCCACAACCTCGTCCGCCGTTTGATGCGCCCGCAAGCCTGACCACGCCGCCGCCGCGCCGAACAGCGCCGTGCCGACCGAAAGCCCCGCTGACTGCACGGTCGGCAGCGCCCCCATTGCGAAGTCGCGTTCGTCGTCCGGCGCAACGCTCATCACGTGCTCGCACAACCGTGCCCAGCTGAATCCGAACGCCATGCCGACCAGCGCCTGCGCCGCCACCGCCGCAGCAAGCGACTCGAAGATCAGCGCCATCGCTTGCAGGCCAAGCCCCGCAGCCAGAATAAGCGGCGCCGGCCGAACATGAGCCGCCGCCGAAAGACGCGGCATATGCGAGACCGCAATCGCCGTGAAGCTCCAGGTGATGGCACCGATCGCGCTCAAGAATCCGGCGGTCAGCGGACCAAGGCCCCACACCTTTGCGCCGAGAAACGCGACATAGATCGCAGCCGGTGCTTCGACCAGTGTCATCAGCAACACCAGCAGCAATCCCGCGCCGACCGGATGCGACATCGCGAACGCACCGCGCGGCAGTAACCGCGCGGACATGCGATCGTCGATGGCGACGGCTGCAATCAGCGCCGCGCAACCCGCCACCAGCGCGACCGCCGCGCTCCACGCGTTCGCAATCCCGGCGCAAGTCGACAGCAAGAATACGCCCGCCGCGACCAAACCCAACTGCAAGAGCGGCAACGCCACCGCAACGCGCTCGGTCCCGCTTGCCCGCGGCGTACAAAGCGGCACCAACGCCATGAACACAAGCGATACCGGCACGCTCACCATCGCCGCCGCCCGCCACGACGCGTATTCGCTGATCGCGCCCGCAACCAACGGTCCGCCGAACGCGGCGGCGGCCCACACGACGGACTCAAGCGCGAAGACACGCGGCACAAGCGATTTCGGAAAGATTTCCGGTATTAGCATGTAGCAGCACGCCATAACGACACCCTCGCCTGCACCTTGCAGGACACGCCCCGCGACAAGCGGCAACGCGGCGCCCGCTGTTCCGAACAAGATCGATCCGGCAACAAACGCAACCGACGCGCCCAGCAAAGCGGCTTGCGCGCCAAACCGCACCTTCAACGCCGCCGCAGCAGCTCCCCCGACAATGGATGCGACGAGATAGCCGGCCGTCGCCCAACTGAGGAGCGACACCGCGTCGAGTTCAACGGCAGCGCTGGGCATTGTCGTCGAGGCAATGAACGCATTGAACGCGTGCAGCGCGATCCCGATGCTGAACATCCCCGTCGACGCCGCATAGCGCGCCGACGCAAGTTCCGCCCACGTTCCCGTTTGCATGACCGACATCTGTTCCAACCCGCTGACAACGTCGAGCGTCGGAATTAAAAAAGCAATCGCTTTCTTTATTTATCGATGCGGCGGCGATGTTGCAAGGGGCAAGCGCGTTGTTGGCGCAAGCGCGGCAGCTACAGACTCTCCGGCGCAAGGGTCACGACAAGCCCGTCTGTCTCCGCACTCATCTTGATCTGGCAAGAGAGTCTGGAGTTCTCCTGCACCGCGACCCCAAAGTCGAGCATATCGACTTCTTGCTGTTGCGCCGCGGGCAGCCGCGCGACCCAGGCGTCATCGACATAGACATGACACGTCGCGCACGCGCAGGCGCCGCCGCATTCGGCCGAGAGCGGCAGGTTCGCGTCGCGGATCACCTCCATCGCGCTCCAATCTTCGCGCGCGGTCAGTTCGTGCACTTTGCCTTCGCGGTCGGTAACGATCAGTTTCACGCAACACCCAGTTTCTTTTGCAGGCTCGAGGACGACGTCGTGTATTGGAATCGTAGCTTCTCGTCCGGCTTGCAATAGCGGAACGCCTGCTGCGCCATCAAGGCGCCTTCGTGGAAGCCCGACAAAATCAGCTTCAACTTGCCCGGATACGTGTTGATGTCGCCGATCGCAAAGATCCCCGGCGTCGTGGACTCGAACTTCTCGGTATCGACCGGGATCAAGTTCTCATGCAGATTGATCCCGAAATTCGCGACCGGCCCGAGCTTCATGGTGAGCCCGAAAAACGGCAACAGCATCTCCGCCGGCAACTGATAGTCGCCCTTCTCCTTCGTGTTCAGCGTCAGCGATTCCAGCTGCCCGCCGGCGCCGTTCAAGCTTTTGATGTTCGCGACCTGGAACTCCATCTTCCCCTCGGCCACGAGTGCGCGCATCTTGTTCACACTATCGGGCGCCGCACGGAAACCGTCGCGGTGATGCACAAGCACCAACTTTTTCGCGATCGGCTGCAAGTTCAGCGTCCAGTCGAGCGCCGAGTCGCCGCCGCCGGCGATCACTACGACCTTGTCGCGAAACCGCTCCATCTTGCGGACGGCATAGAACACCGACGTGTTCTCGTAGCCTTCGATACCCGGGATCGGCGGCTTCTTCGGCGTGAAGCTGCCGCCGCCCGCTGCAATCACCACCACACGCGCTTCAATCTGTGTCCCCGCATCCGTCGTGACCCGCCAGCCGTCGCCCACGCGCTCCAACGACTCCGCCATCTGCGACAGGTGAAACGTCGCGCCGAACGGCTTGATCTGCTCCATCAGCTTGTCGGTGAGCCCCTGCCCCGTCACTTCGACGAGACCTGGAATGTCGTAGATCGGCTTTTCCGGATAGAGTTCGGTGCACTGCCCGCCCGGCCGATCTAAAATGTCGATCAGATGCGCTTTGAGATCGAGCAGGCCCAGTTCGAACACGGCAAATATCCCGATCGGCCCCGCACCGATGATGACGACATCAGTCTTGTGCTGTCCACCGGCCGGGGCCACGTTTGCTGACATTTTACAGAAATCCTCGTAATGAAATTATTTATGCAAACCTACATGTAGAAATTGGGTCCCGCCAGAGAAATTCAATCACCCGCCCCACACTTTTGCGCGTCCGCATGACGCGTTGGCGGGGCCGCTGGCCACTGCCATATCCACCGCGTCGGCGAAAGACCCAAGAGGACGAACCACATGCCAGCCCCCTGGCCTGACCTTCAAGGCACGCCCGCCGCCGACTGCCACTCGATGCTCGACATCCGCCGCGAAATCGACCGCCTCGACCGCGCGCTCGTTCGCCTGCTCGCCGAGCGCCTGACCTATATCGAGCGCGCAGGCCACATCAAGCAAGACCGAAACAAGGTTCGCGACGAAGCCCGCATCAACGACGTCCTGGCCAAGGTCAAAGCCGCCTGCGAACGCGAAGGCTTCCCCAACACCATCGCCGAACCCGTCTGGCGCAAGTTGATGGACGGCTGCATCGCGCACGAGTTCGAGGTGTTTGATGCTCGAACCGCCGCGCTTGCTATAACAGCTTAAGACCTAGCCCTTCTCCCTTCAGGGAGAAGGTGGATCGACGCCGCAGGCGGCGAGACGGATGAGGGGACGCTTCCGCGGTGTCCCCTCATCCGTCTGCCGCCGCTCCGCGCCGGCATCCACCTTCTCCCCGAGGGGAGAAGGGCAAGACCGCAAACGAGCACGCGCGATGCCCCGCCCCCGAAACATCCTCTTTATCACCGCCGACCAATGGCGCGCCGACTGTCTCTCGGCGTTGAGCCATCCCGTCGTGAAGACCCCGCACCTCGACGCACTCGCGCGCGAGGGCACGCTATTCACCCGCCACTTCTCGAACACGTCGCCCTGTTCGCCCTCGCGGGCGACGCTGCACACGGGGCTCTATCAGCACAATCATCGCGTGGCGACGAACGGCACGCCGCTAGACCGCCGCCATACGAACTGGGCGATCGAAGCGCGGAAGATGGGCTACGATCCGGCGTTGATCGGTTACACCGACCAGACCGCTGATCCGCGAGACCTCAAACCCGGCGACCCGCGCCTAAAGACTTACGAAGGCATCCTGCCCGGCCTCACTGCGATCGCCGACACAGGTATGGATCATCCGGGCCCATGGGGTGATTTCCTCCGTGCCCGCGGCTACGAACTCCCATCCGAGGAACGCTTCATCCTCTGGATGCGAGAGAGCGGCGCAGACTACGAAGACGGTGCGCCGCATCCAAAGCCGTGGATCGTTAAGGCCGAGCACAGCGACACGACCTGGCACATCGACCAGGCGATCGACTACGTGAGCGAACATCGCGACGAGCCTTGGCTGTTGCACCTCTCGCTGCTGCGCCCGCATCCGCCGTGGATTGCGTCCGAGCCCTGGAACCGCCTCTACGACCCGGAGTCGTTGCCGCCGCCGATGCGCCGCGAGACGCCGGATGCCGAGGCCGCCCAACACCCTTGGCTCGCCTATCAACTGAACCACCCGCTCGCCCAAGCGCCTGACGACATGCGCAAGCTGAATCGCCTGCGCGCGGTCTATTTCGCGATGATGAGCGAAGTCGACGACAATCTCGGCCGCCTGTTCGCTCACTTGAAACTCGAAGGCCTGTGGGACGACACGCTGATCGTTTTCACCAGCGACCACGGCGAACAGCTCGGTGATCACTGGATGCTCGGCAAATCCGGTTACTTCAACGAGTCCTACGCCGTCCCGCTGATCATCCGCGACCCGCGCGCGAGCGGCAGCCAAACGGTCAGTGCGTTCACCGAGCACGTCGACATGATGCCGACGCTGCTCGACGCCATCGGAGCCGCCATCCCGCCGCAATGCGACGGCCACTCGTTATTGCCGTTCGTCGGCGGCGGCGCGCCGTCCACCTGGCGCCGCCACGCGCATTGGGAGTTCGACTTCCGCGACCCAAGCTTTGACGGCGCCGAGCAAGCGCTGGGCCTCACGCTGCATCAATGTAACTTGAGCGTGATCCGCGACGAGCGCTTCAAGTACGTCCATTTCGCGGCTCTGCCGCCGCTGCTATTCGATCTTCAGCGCGATCCGAACGAGTTCACGAACCTCGCCACCGCTGGCGACTACGCGAAGGTAACGCTCGCTTACGCGCAAAAGCTGATCTCCTGGCGTCTCGCGCACGAAGAACAGACATTGACCCACATAATGGCGACCGACAAAGGCATGATCGAACGCCCGAGCCCGCGCTTCCGATGACGAGCCTCGACGACGCCATCGAGGCTTACGAGCAGCGCGGCTATCGCCTCGACATGGTCATGCCCGCCGACGCTCCACGCGTCGCAGTAGTCTCGAACGCCAAAGAAATGCTCCGCCTCGTCGCCACTAACAGCGGGGTGCAAACCGAACCATTTCTGGGCCTCGGCCATCCGGTCATTCCGCCAAGCTCACAAGAGTTCGTCATCACCCGCGCGTCGGCATCCGCCGCCTGGATCACCGGTCGCGCCGGCATGCTGTACCGCGATCTGATCCCCGGTCGCCTCGGCGGACGCTACATCGCCTCCCACATCCGCATTCCGCAGGGCGGACCTGTGAACGACTACGTCCACCACCACCGCGTCCGTTTCCAGATCATCTTCGTCCGCAAGGGATGGGTACGCGTCGTCTACGAAGACCAAGGCCCACCGTTCGTGATGCACGAAGGCGATTGCGTGCTTCAGCCACCCGGCATCCGCCATCGCGTGCTCGAGTCTTCACCCAGCCTCGAAGTCATCGAAATCGGCTGCCCCGCCGAACACGAAACCTTCCGCGACCACGACATGATGCTGCCGACCGTAACGCCCGACCCCACCCACACATTCGACGGCCAACGCTTTGTCCACCACATCGCCGCCGACACAGCATGGCAACAGGGCGAAGGTTTCGAGTACCGAGATACCGGCATCGCGAAAGCGACCAACAACCTTGCGCGCGTCCGCGTCGTTCGCCCGACGATGCTCACACAAACACACAACGGCGATTTCCTGTTTCTCTCCGTTCTGAACGGCCGCATGAAACTCGCAAGCCCAACTCTCGCTGAGCATGCGCTGAACCCCGACGATGCGTGCACGATCCCAACCGGGATCGAATACACGCTCACCGCGGAAGCAAGCTGTGAAATTCTGGAAGTGGCCCTTCCCGCGCGTTAGATCAAATTGATCCGCATATTGTCGCGCGCCACGAAGCACCCCGGCCACGCTGCAAGCGCGGACGCCTCGACCTCTTCCATGAAGTGATCCTCATGGTCCGGGTCGTGGTGGAAGATCGCAAGCCGCTTCACGTTCGCGGCGCGCGCAAGGCGCATGCCTTCTTGCCAGGTCGAGTGGCCCCAGCCGCGCTTCGATGGGAACTCGTGATCGGTGTAGGTACAATCATAGATCATCAGATCCGCGCCCTCGACCAGCCCCAAGATCCGCTGATCCGGCTTGCCAGGCGTGTGCTCGGTGTCGGTGATGTAGCAGATCGACTTGCCTTGATACTCGAGCCGATAGCCTGTCGCGCCGTCCGGATGATTGAGCGGTGTCGTGCGCACCTTGATATCCGGCGCCAACGCAAAGGAATCGCCGGCGCGGAAATCGACGAACTCGATCTGCGCCTTCATGATGTCGATCGGGACCGGGAAAAACGGATGCGTCATCTGCCCGGCGAGCACGTTTTGGATCGGCAAGCCCGTATCCAAATGCCCCGCCATGATCTTGAAGTGATAGCCCTCGGCAAACGCCGGCTGAAAAAATGGAAAGCCCTGTATGTGGTCCCAATGCGTATGCGACATCAGCACGGTCGCCTCGCGCTGCTGCTTGCGCATGAACCACTTGCCGAGATTGCGCACGCCGGTGCCCAGATCGAAGATCACGCGCCGGCCGCCCATGGCGACCTCGACGCAGCTGGTATTGCCGCCAAAGGCCAGATGGTTGGGGCCCGGACACGCAACTGTCCCCCGCGTACCCCAGAACTTGATCTTAAATGCCATCTCTAACCCTCAGCCCAGGGACACTTTAGCCGTCGGTCCGCATCAACACAGCACGCCAAATGCTGAACGTGACGGGCATCACAACGGGT
The DNA here is from genome assembly GCA_964547645.1 of uncultured Flavobacteriaceae bacterium. GTDB lineage: Bacteria > Pseudomonadota > Alphaproteobacteria > Micropepsales > Micropepsaceae > SZUA-430. The sequence continues at coordinate 38,742 of CAZJOM010000002.1, read as the reverse complement.
GTTTCCCAATAAACGCGCGCGCTTCCGCAAAAGCGGCCTTCAGCGGCGCGAGGGCGCTCTTGTCCAGAATCTTCCGCTCCGCGTCAGCTGCCGCTTCCGCCACCGCAAAGGCGCCGACACCGCGGGCAGACCCTTTCAGCGTATGCGTCCACTGCTTCCAAGTCTTTGGGTCGTCGGCTGCCTCAAGCTCGCCAATCACCTGTTCGCTGTGCGTCACGAACAATGCCAGCACCTCGCGCATAACGCCGAGATCGCCCGCCGCCTGTATCTTGAGGTGGTCGTAGTCGACCGGTCTGACCAGTGCCGTCATGAGGGTACCCTCCCCGAACAGCTGACTTTAGGGCGTCAGACACAACCAGCCGGTTAACGGGGTCTTACCGAACCCCTAAAGCGGCACCCACCCGCCCGGGAAAGGCGAGGCGCCGAACAGCCAGGCGTGCGCCAACAGAACCCCCAGGAACACTGCAATCGCGACCAACTGCCGGTAGGTCAGAAGCTCACCCACCTTCAAGCTGTTGCGTCCCATCAAAATCGCCCCAAACGGAACGTTGGAAGTCTTGCCCGCAAAGACGCTCCAAGCCTCGCCCATCTTCCGCTGCCGCTTGGCATCGATCGAGAACGTTCCGGCCACCGCCAAGAAGAGGAACGTACCGAAGAATATGACCGACGCCGCATCGCCGTTCGCCGCCAGGTGGAACCCCGCCCACAGCGATACGCTCCAAAGAAACGGATGCCGCGTGATTCGAAGTACCCCTGTGATCGCCCCCTCCCGACCGGCGACGCCCTCCATGCCTACACTGGTCGGATTTGGCGTGAGCAACCCTGAGACCCCGAACAGAAACGCGATCGCGACGACGATGATACCCAAATGCGATACGCCGGGGCCCAAGTCCCAAAGCTGGTTGCTGCCCGCCGCGACCGCCGCGTTGTAACTCATCGCGAGCCAAACGATCCCGCCGACGCTCGCTAGCGAAAACAGACCCAAGTATCCCTGCTCGCCGGTTACCCCAACAATGGCGTCGCGAAGTCGAGTCCCGGCGACAAGCAAGTGCAGTGCAAGGAAGGCGACAGCCGCCGCGATCAGCATCGTCATCACGTCACTCCAAGCGTTGCGAATCACATCGCCGTCTATCTCTGCGCGATTCGTTTGAACCTCTCCATTCGCCCCTGGCAACTCCGCTCGGTGCGATGCACTGGCGACACAACCATTGACGCACGCTGCGCCCATAAATGCGATGAAATCAATCAGAGCTTCGCATCGCGCGTTAACACCTTGCGATCCACAGACCCCTTGCTGTGTTGCGAATCTTCTTCAGTGCGAACCCACACAAGAAATGGTAGAAGTTTGGTAAACGTATCTCGCGAAAGGCGTGGTCCGAATCATTCATGCAGCGCGTTGAGCCATCCAACGTCCATGCCTTCCAAGAAGCCGTGCTCGGCGATGCACGGCTGCGCGCACGCGCGCCGGTGGACCGCACCCCGGTTGAGGATGTCGACCCACCGCGAGTTGAAGTTAGACCCGTACATCTACCAGTGGATTCTGGCGGCGCACTTCCCTGGGGGACATTTCTATTCAGTGTCTTTTGGCTCGGTGGAATCGGTGCATATCTGGTCGGCCTGTTCGGATGGGACAGGATCTTCCAGCTTCCGATCGCGTGGTACGGTTTGATTTCGGCAGTCCTCATCGTTCCGGTCATCTTGGCGATCTTCATCGCGCTGATCGCGCGTGAAGCAAACGCCTTGCGCCGTCAATCGAACGCGCTCGCACTCGCCGCCGCCGAACTCAGCGAGCCCGAAGACCACGCGGCCCGCGGCATGGCTCGCCTCGGCCGCGCGATCCGCCGCGAACTCGACGTCTTCAATGGCGCGGTCGAGCAGGCAACCGGTCGCATGGCAGCGCTTGAAACGGCGACGAACGAACGCATGGCGCTGATCGAGCGCACCGCGATGGCCGCTCAGGAACGCGTTGACCGCGCGACGAGCAAGCTGGGTTCCGAACGTGAAAAGCTCGCCCAATTCACCCAAGCACTCGACACCGCTGTGCTCTCCGCCTCCGACACGCTGACCGCCCGCCTTCAAGAAGCGCGTCATGCTGCCCGTAACGCCAGCGAAAGCCTGCACAACGAACACAGCGCCATCGCCGGCCTAATCTCAACGTTGCAAAACGCCTCCGCGACGGTCTCGAACCGCGCCGCCGAATCCGCAAAGGAAATCGAGCGCCAAGCGCAACGCCTCGATGCCGCCTCGGAAGCCGCCGCCGCGCGTTCTGAGCAAGTCGTCGCCCGCCACGAACGTCAACGCGCGGCCCTCGCTGAAACCATTGAGCGCCTAAAGCAAGAAAACGACCACATGGCCCGCGCCTTGGAGTTCCAGCGCGAAGGCCTGAACAAACTCGTCGGCGTCATGGTCGACGAAACGAAGAAGATCGGCACGTTCACGATCGAAGGCTCGCGCCGCCTGGATGAGACTGCGGCCGTCATGGCGCAGCGCATCATCGAAACAACACAACTCTTTACGCGTGAATCGGAGAAGCTGCGCACCTCGACCGAACTCACGACATCCGGCCTCGAACAAGCGATGCAAACGATCCGCAGCGCCGGCGACTCCTCGTTCGACGCTGCCGGCCGCTTGGGCTCGGTTCTGATCGGTCTGCGTGAAACCGCTGCGACCGCCTCGCAGCAAATCGAAACCACGGTCGAACGCCTGTCGAAACTTCAACCGAGCATGCCGGCCGAAGCCGCAAATCAAGCGCTACTGCTTCGCAACGCGCTCGACAAGCAAGCAGGCGCCGCCAGCGATCTTTCCGCCCGTGTCGCCAACGCTTTCGACCGCGTCCGCCAGATCGAGCGCGACGACCCGCCGGCAGCACCGGCGCCCAAGGCCCAAGCCACGCCCGTCGCGAAATCGACGCCGCAGCAACCGGCCGTCCCGAACTTCAGCGTGCCGCCGGCGGCAAACCTCGCACCGCCCGCGCGCACGCCCCAACAGCCGGTCGAACGCAATGCAGCGCCCGCCCAAGCGCCTTTCCAAGACCCCGCACCGCCGCAGAACGGCGAACAGCGCGGCTGGTTCGGGATGGCAAAACGCTTTGTCAGCCCGCAGAACAATCACGACGCACCACCGCCTCTCGACGACCGCGGCGGTTGGGACATGAAATCGCTGCTCGCCGCCGCAGAGACCAGCGAAAGCCAAAAGCCGCTAACGCTCCAGAACCCGCTGCCACCAACGCAGCAGCAGCCCAAGCGCTTGCCCGCCGAACATCACGCCGAAGAATCGCGCCCGCAACCGCCGCGCCGCCCCGCCCCCGCCCAACCGCAGGAGCTTCGCCCCGCCAAAGCCGGTGCCCCGGCTGCGCAAGGCCCGAACCACACCTCCTCGCGTCACATGATCGAGACGCTGCAGGCGATGGCGATCGACCTCGACCGCTTCCTCGAAGACGACCCGCCGCTCGACCTCCTGCGGCGCTATCGGAACGGCGAACGCAACGTCTTCGCCCGTCGCCTGGTTAGCGTCCTCGGACGCGAACAAACCGAACGCATCGGCCGCAAGTACCGCGAAGACGGCGAGTTCAAAGACACGGTAGACCGCTACGTGCTTCAATTCGAAGCCCTGATGGAACAAACCGCCCGCAGCGACCGCGAAAACGTCCTGGTCGAAACCTATCTAACCTCGCAAACCGGCAAGGTTTACGTGGCACTAGCCTCGGCGATCGGGCGGCTTTCTTAGCTGCGATCTAGTGATCCTTCGGCGACTTCTTCATGTTCTCTTCGCCGGCCTTTAGCGTCCACGCGACCGCGCGCTTCAACACCGCCCCCACGCCGTCGTCGAAGCCCTGAACAATGTCGGGAACGCCTTCGCTGGCCACATCCTTGATCGACTCGAAGCTCTCCGACGCTACGATCTGACCCAACGACGGGCGTACGAGCTTTAGGTTCACGCGCACGCGCACGATCGTCTTGCCGTCTGCCGTCTTCTCGGCTTGAAACTCGCGCAGCTCCGTTTTCAACACGAAGTCGGAGCGCAGGCCAATCGACTGCCGCCCGACCGAGACGATCTTCTTCGTGTTCTCGAACGATTGAATCAGCAGCTGCTGCACCATGCGCGGCGCCCGGTCGGCCCAGCGCGATCCGCCGAAGTACTTCACTTCAAGGGCCGACGGTGCGATCGCAATGCGATCGGTATCGATCCCCTTCGCCGTAGACGGTTCCTCGACGACAAGCTGCCACGATACCGTCGGCAGATCGTCCGGAAACGTGCTCTTGGGCGATAGCACATAGAGATCGGGCGGCGGCCCGCTCCCCAAATTCGGCAGACTGCATCCCGCCAACCCCAGCGCCAACGCGATCCCGAACCCCGCGCGCATCAGAACGTTCCCCACCCGCATCACTTGCCCCCTGTCGGCTGATACTCGACCGCCTTGTCGCCGAAGATCAGCGAAGACGGACTGCTTTCTAAACGCTGCGCCGCGCGGTCGATCGAGGCTATCATCTGCCGCGCGTCGCCGATCGCGAGCAGCAGCTCCGGCAATCCGTTGCGCGCAAAGTCGCGCAACGGCGCGCGCGCCTCGTTCATCACCGTTCGAATATCGCTAGCCACGCCTCGAATGTCCGCGAGCGTGGCCTTCGTGTCGCCCGCAACCAGCTTGTCGATGTTCGTCGCAATGGAATCGAACTTGTCCGACGCCTTGGCGAGGTTCCCGGACAACCGCTCTACATGCGAGATCGTGTCCGAAAACTTCTTCTCGTTCTCGCCGCTCAAAAACGTCGAAAGCCTATCGAGCACCGCATTGCCGCGGTTGATCAACTCCGGCGCGCCCGCAAACAATTTCTGGAATGTCGACTTGCGCGTCTCGATCACCGGATAACGCTGATTACCCTCCGCCACCAACGGGTTGGACTTCGCACCGCCGCCCGCAATCAGAATCGCCGCAACCCCGGTTAGACCCTGCGTTTCAAGGCTCGCATACGAATCTTCCTTCACCGGCGTCAAACGCTCGACTCGAATTCGAACCAGCACATTGTTCGGATTGTCTTCATCGAGCTTGAGGTCGATCACCTCGCCCACCTTGATGCCGTTGTAGAGCACGTCGGCGGCTTTGCTGAGGCCCGAGACCGAGCCTTCGAACTTCAGATCGTAGAGCTGATACTGCCGATTGAACTCGAACCGCCCGATCCACAACAGGAACGCGACCGTCAGCACGGCGATGCCGATGGCAAAGCTGCCGATCAACAAATGATGCGCTCGGGTTTCCATGGGCTACGCTCCTTACCTCAAGATCTTGGTGGCGCAGACTTGGCGGCCATCGCCGCCCGTCCGCGCGGACCATGAAAATACTCGCGAATCCAGGGATGTTCCTGGGTCATCAACTCGTCGATTGTACCCGTGACGAGCACTTTTTTCTCGGCCAGCACCGCAATCCGGTCGCAAATTGCGTAGAGACTGTCGAGGTCGTGCGTCACCATAAAGACGGTCAAGCCCAGGGTGGCCTGGAGACTGCGGATCAACTCGTCGAACGCCGACGCGCCGATCGGATCCAAGCCGGCCGTCGGCTCGTCCAAAAATACGATCTCCGGATCGAGCGCCAGCGCCCGCGCCAGCCCGGCACGTTTGCGCATACCGCCCGAAAGCTCGGAGGGAAACTTCGGCCCCGCTTCCGGCGGCAGACCGACCAACCCGATCTTCAACGCCGCAATCTCGTCCATCAGCTTCTGCGGCATATGCAGATGCTCTTTCAGCGCGACCTGAATGTTCTGTGCAACGGTCAGCGACGAGAACAGCGCGCCGTCCTGAAAGAGCACGCCCCAGCGCCGCTCGACCGCTCGCTCTTCCGCCGCGCTCATCACGCCGCGCGTCTTCCCGAAGACATCGATCCGTCCGGCGGCCGGCTTGTTGATTCCAAGAATCGTGCGCAGCAGTACCGACTTGCCGGTACCCGACCCGCCGACAATGCCCAACACCTCGCCCTTGTAGATGTCGAGATCCAGACGGTCGTGGATGACTTGCGACCCGAACTGGTTGCGCAAGCCCCGAACCTCGATGATCGTTTCGCGCGCCATCGCTCAGATCCCAAGCTTCACGAAGAGGATCGAGAAGATCGCGTCGACCACGATCACCGTAAAGATACCTTCGACGACCGACGCCGTGGTGCGCTGACCGACCGACTCCGCGCTGCCTTCGACCTTCAACCCTTCGAAGCATCCGATCATCGCAATCAATAGTCCGAACACCGGCGCCTTGATGAACGCGACGCCGGCGTCCCACGCATCGACCGCGTCGCGCAGGCGCTCGATATACATCGCCGGCGACATGCCGAGCTCCATCCATACGACCAACCCGCCGCCCAAGAGCCCCATCATCGCCGAGATGAAACCCAACACCGGCATCATGATGAGCAACGCCAGCACCCGCGGCAAAACCAAGACTTCCATCGGATCAAGCCCGAGCGTCCGCATCGCGTCGACTTCTTCGCGCAATTTCATCGATCCGATCTGCGCCGTGAACGCGCTCCCCGACCGGCCCGCAACCATGATCGCTGTAAGCAGAATGCCGATCTCGCGCATGAACGACACGGCGACGAGGTTGACCGTAAAGATCTCACCGCCAAACCGGCGCAGCTGCTCCGATCCTTGATAGGCAAGCACCGCCCCGATCAGGAATGAAATCAGGCTGACGATCGGAACCGCGTTCAGTCCGGTCTGCTCCATGTGATAGGCGGTCGACGTAAACCGCATGCGCGCAGGATTGACGATCGTCTTACCCAGCGTCTCCAACACCAGCCCGAAGAAACCGACCAGATCGCGCCCCGTCCGCCCACCTTCGTCGAGAGCGCTTCCCATGCGCGCGACGAGGTTCGTAAAGAGGTTCCCAACCGGCGGCTCGATCTTGATCGGCTTGTCCGCCCGTGCGACCGCATTTATCAGCGTCGTGTGTGCGCCCGAGGCACCGGCAATCGTCACCGTCGAGCCCGCGCGTTCCAGCGTCCGCCCAGTTCGGTAAATGAGCCAGGCGCCCGCTGTGTCGAGGCGGCTCAAATGGGACAGGTCAAACGTCGCTGCACGCCGCTGAAACGCGTCGATCGCCTGCAGCGACTTGTCGATTGTCTCGGCATGGCGCACCACCCAGTCGCCCTGGGGCCGCAGCATTAGCGACGACGCGTCCTCAGACACGTCAAGCCACGCTTGAACCTCCCCGGTCATGCACGCCTGCCCCGCCAACGCCACACGGCGCGCCCGCTTGCACCGTTTACTCTCGAATCGAGAGTGTGCCCGCGCGACCAAACCGCAGCAAGTTCGTCTGCAAGTTGCGCGCCACAGCGGCACAAGTAGTTAAGCCGCAGTGATCGGCCGCACACACCGGCGCTTGCCTTAGTGCCAAACTCGGCCAAAATCGATTCGATCTGGGGTCTTAGGCGGTGCTTCTCGCATCCCGGTTGCGCCGATCGGGAGGCGGAATCTAATGACGGCCGAAAGCCACACAGCGGAGAATTCGCACCGGCCCGCCCACGGCGACCCGATGCATTTCGTCCCCGTGTTGAAGGCCGATCTGGTCGCCGCCCTCGCGAACGAGAACATCGCCAGGGATCAGCTCGCCGACTTCCACACGCTCTGCACATTTCTAGGCGCCTACTTTCATCACGACTTCTACGACGAACTGACGGAGCTGAAAGACCTCTACGCCTGGTTCGCACCGACCGGTCCGAGGCCGCTCCGCCGCGACGATCGCGACGCCGAGGCCGCCTACAAAACGCTGGTGTCGACCTTCGAAAGCGTCATGGCACGCGCGAACTTCATGGAGTTGCCCAAGGCCGAGGTCGACGCGCTCGGCGGCGACCACCCGCTGCTCGACGTCAAAACGCGCACGCCCTTCGAAGCCTACGAAGCCGTCCGCATCTTCTACCGCGGCCGCAACTCGCAGACCGTGACCCAAGCCACCGCGCTCGGTTTCAAGGGCAAGCCCGTCACGCTTGACGGCTTCAACGACGTCGTCGTGTTCGTGCGCTTCCGCCGGGACGTCAATCAGAAGCGCAAGAGTCTAAGCCTCACCCGCGGCCGCCAAGCGCTGCCCGGCGGTGCCGAACCCGGCAGCATCATGGTCAAATCCTTCCGCAACATCACGCGCGTCGAGCTACCGATGCTGTTGCCGGAAGTGAACGTCGTGATGAGTCGCAAGGACGCGGTCTTGCTGGGCGGCCCCGCACTCTTGGGTGGTATCCCCGTCGCACTGAACATCGTACCCGCGCTCTCCGTCGTCTTCCTCGTGATCGGTGCCTACCTAGGTTTCTCAGGCGCGGTGACGCAGGACAAGTTGATGAAGGCCGTCGGCGCGCTATCCGTCCTGATCGGGGCCGGCGCTTTCATGTTCCGTCAGTACTCGAACTATTCCTTCCGCAAGCTGAAGTACCAAAAGAAGGTCGCCGACAACATCTACTTCAAGAACGTCAACAACGACGCCGGCGTGTTCGAAACGCTGATCGGCACCGCCGAAGATCAAGAGGTAAAGGAGGTCATCCTCGCCTACCATGCGCTGCTAGCCTGGGGGCCGGCCGCGCACGCAGGTGAACTCGACCGCCGCATCGAGGCCTGGCTGAAGGCGACATTCGGCATTGACGTCGATTTCGAGGTCTCCGACGCCCTCTCGAAACTCGAAGGATTGGGCTTCCTGACCCAGAAAGACGGTAAAATGGCGGTCATTCCCCTGCCCGACGCCCTCGCCCGTCTCGACACGCTGTGGGATCGGCTCTACGACTTCTCCAAGTCGGCGCACGTCCACGCCGCAGCATGAGGGGCTAATCGGGGGACATGGCACAACGCGACGCAACCACGCGCGAAAGCGCGCTCGCGATGGCCGGCCTCTCCGGCCTGCTCAGGTGGCTGGGCATCGTGCCCTGGGCGGTGTTGGCGTTGGCGACGCTCATTCACGCATTTGATCCAGGCAACGTCGTCGAGTCGCTACGCACCCAAGTCTTCGACTTCTATCAACGCGCAAGCCCAAGACCCTACGTCAATCCGAAGGACACAATCGGATTGCAGGTTCGCTATGTCGACATCGACGAAGAAAGCATCAAGCGCATCGGTCAATGGCCCTGGCCGAGAACGACGGTCGCCAAACTTGTTCGCAATTTAGGCGAAATGGGCACGGCCGTCGTTGCCTTCGACATCGTCTTTGCTGAAGCCGACAACACATCGCCCGAACAGCTTGCGAAGCGCCTGCCTCCTGGCATGGAGTGGGATACAACCCGACAGCAATTGACCGGCTTACCCCGCAACGACGCGATCCTGACCGACGCGATAAGGTCGGTTTCGACGGTGACCGGCTTTGCCTTCAACAACGAAAGCGGCGGCCGTGCACCGCGGCGAACCGGTAGTGAATCCGTTCTGGGCGACGGCAAGCCGCTTGCGGCATTGCCGCGCCAAATTGGCGTAACGACGACAATGCCGGAACTGGAAGACGCCGCCGCCGGCAACGGTTCATTCAATGTCGTTATCTCGCAGCGCGAGGATTTGGTGGTCCGCAAAGTCCCGCTGCTGTTCAAATACCAAAACAAAATCTATCCAAGTTTGACCTTGGAAGTTCTGCGGGTCCTGACCGAGAAAATCGGGCAGCGCGGCACGCTCCTAATTACAACGCCCGGCACCGACAAGGAGGTCGCTGCCGGCAACCCGGATAGGATCATCTCGTTGCGTATGGGCGAGATCGTCATTCCAACGACCGAGAACGCCGAGTTCTGGCTGCACTACACTGACGAGAAGCGAGAGACTAAAGCGGCTTTCAAGCGGGCAATACCGGCATGGCAGATCTTGGACGGGACCGCCGACCGCTCGCTGCTTGAAAGCTCCGCTGTCTTTATCGGAACCAGCGCGCCGGGCTTGCTCGACCTTCGCCCGACGCCGACGAATCCTGCGATGCCTGGCGTCGAAGTGCACGTTCAGGCCTTGGAACAAATGCTCTTGGGGCATCACCTGGAGCGTCCCGACTTCGCGCTGGGCTTCGAGCTCATTTTCGCGACACTGATCGGGCTTGGCGTCCTGCTCCTGATTGTACGCGTGCCCGTCTTCTGGATCGCAAGCGTCGCTATTCTCGCAGTCGTCTTCGCGGTGGGCTTTTCTTGGTACGCTTTCACTCAGTGGCAATGGCTCGTCGACCCTATCGCGGCTTCGGTCAACATCGCCCTCGTCTTCGCCTCCGCGAGCCTCGTCAAGTTCATGCGCACGGAGGCCGAGCGCCGCACGGTGCGCAGCGCCTTCGCGCAGTATCTGCCGCCCGATGTTGTGGAGAGTATCGCCAACGATCCGTCGAAACTGAAGCTCGGCGGCGAGACGCGCGAGCTTTCGATCATGTTCTGCGACATCCGCGGCTTCACCCCAATCGCCGAGAGCTTCCGTGCCGACCCGCAAGGCCTGACCAAGCTCATCAACCGCGCGCTCACCCCGCTCTCGCGCGAGGTGCTGAACCACCACGGCACGATCGACAAATATATCGGCGATTGCGTGATGGCATTCTGGAACGCGCCGCTCGACGACGCCGATCACGCGACGCACGCTTGCGAATGCGCTCTCGCGATGATGGACGCGCTCATCGTGCTGAACCAGGAACTGACTGCGGAGGGCTTCTACAAGTCCCACAAGGTCAACCAGATCGATGTCTCTATCGGCCTCAACACCGGCGTCTGCGTCGTCGGCAACATGGGCTCCGAACTTCGCTTCGACTATTCGGCCCTGGGCGATTCCGTAAACATCTCCGCCCGCATTCAATCCTTCGCCGGCAACTACGGCTTCCCGATCGCGATCGGCGAAGACACGGAGATGATCGTGAAGGACAAGTTCGCGTTCCTGGAACTCGACTACATCGCCGTGAAAGGCCGCGCTACACCGACCCACATCTACGCCCTGATGGGCCACGCCCACGTGCGCGAAACGAAAACGTTCCAGGACATCGAAGCGATCCTGCAAGTCCTGTTCGCGGCCTTCCGCTCGAAGGATTGGGCCGGCGCGAGGGACGCCATCGCCCGAGGCCGCAGCCTCGCCGGGGCCCCGGCCGCGATCTTCGACACCTATGAATCGCGCATCAATCACTACGAGCACGAACCGCCACCCAAGAATTGGGACGGCGCCTGGTCGGCCAAGGAAAAGTGAGCGCGCGGCTCGCCGTCGCCGACGAGCGCTGGCCGCTCGCCCAACCCTTCCGCATCTCGCGCGGCACCAAATCCGAAGCGCACGTCGTCGTCGCTAACATCGAACGCGGCAACCACCGCGGCCGAGGCGAGTGCGTGCCTTATGCCCGTTACGGCGAAACCGTAGCCGGCGTGATCGCAACGATCATGTCCGCGCGCAGCGACATCGAAGCCGGTGCCACGCGCCAAGACCTGCTTCGCCTGATGAAACCTGGCGCCGCCCGCAACGCCCTCGACTGCGCATTCTGGGACCTAGAAGCTAAAGAGACTGGCCGCCGCGTGTGGGACTTGGCCGGTCTCCCCGAACCCCAACCCGCAACGACCGCCTTCACAATCGCGCTCGACGAGCCCGCGGCGATGGCTGCTGCAGCCCGCGCGGCGAACGCGCCGCTTCTGAAGGTGAAACTGGGGAGCGACGAAGACCTGACATGCCTCGCCGCCGTCCGCGCCGCGAGTCCCAATGCCACGCTCATCGTCGACCCGAACGAAGCCTGGAGCTTCGATCAACTCGAGTCCTACGGCGCTGAATTGAAACGCCTGGGCGTCACATTGATCGAGCAACCCCTGCCCGCAGATGCCGACGCGAACCTCGCCGGTTACACCTCGCCGGTCCCCGTCTGCGCCGACGAGGCCCTGCACACCGCGGCAGAACTACCCCGCACCGACGGCAAATACGCCGCCGTCAACATCAAACTCGATAAGACCGGCGGCCTGACCGCAGCCCTCGACCTCGTGCGCGAAGCACAAAATGCGGGATTGTCGATCATGATCGGCTGCATGGTCTCGACGTCCCTTTCCATGGCCCCCGCCTTTGTGCTTTCAAGCATGGCGCACTTCATCGATTTGGACGGCCCCTTGCTCCTCGCCAAAGATCGTCAGCCCGGCATCCGCTACGACGGCACACGCATGTTCGCGCCCGCGCGCGAACTGTGGGGTTGATCATGGGCAAAGACTTCTTCGCCGCGAATTACGTCGAGGCCCGGCAAAAATTCCTGACCGCCGCAACCGCGCGCGGCTGCACGCTCACTGCCCACCTGAACCCGCACGCCAAGGGCCCGAACGGCGAAGACCTCTTCACCGACGTCGCGGTCGCCGGCCCCGCCGGCGGCAAGACCGGCCTGCTCCTGATCTCCGGCACGCACGGCGTCGAAGCCTACGCAGGCTCCGCCTGCCAGATCGGCTGGTTGAAGAACAACCGCAACGACGCTTGGCCGCCGGAACTCAAAGTCGTGATGATCCACGGGTTGAATCCGTACGGCTTCGCTTGGAACCGCCGCGTCACCGAAGACAACGTTGACCTGAACCGCAACTTCGTCGACCACAGCGCGCCCTACCCGACGAACGGCGGCTACGAGCAACTCAAACTCGGCATCGCCCCGCCCGACTTGGAACCGGAGACCCTGCGCCGCGGCAGTGAACTCTTCCGCGACTTCATCAAAGAGTACGGCCCCTTCACGATGCAGGAAGCGGTGAGCAAAGGCCAATACGCCCACCCCGACGGCATGTACTTCGGCGGGACGCGCGAACAATGGTCGGCTGGCATCGTCAAGCACGTCGTCCGCCGAGAGCTCGCGCACTGCCGCCGCGTCGGCGTCATCGACTTCCACACCGGCCTCGGCCCTTATGGCCACGGCGAACTGATCAGCGAAGAACTACCAGACAGCGCCGCCTACGCCCGTGCGAAGGCCTGGTGGCCAGACATCTGCTCGACCCAAGCCGGCGACTCGGTCTCTGCCGCCGTGCTCGGCTCAATCGATTCGTGCATCCCAGGCCTCCTCCTGCGCAGCGACGTGACGATGGCCTGCCTGGAGTTCGGCACGGTCTCCACCTTCGAAGTTTTCATGGCCCTGCGCGCCGACAACTGGCTCCACACCCTGGGCGACCCCAGAGGCCCCGAAGCCGCCGAGATCAAGGCCCAAATCCGCGCCGCCTTCTATCCGGACCAAGATGACTGGAAAGAAATGATCTGGACCCGCGGCCAAGCCGTCATGACCCAAGCCGTTCAAGGGCTAACGAGCCCGTGAGCCCCCTTGCGCGAGGGCCCGCCGATGCGACACACTACGCGGGTTAGCCATCTAAAGGTGCTCCCATGAAAAAAGCTTGGCGCAAGCCCAAAGTCCGCGAAATCTCCGCCGCGATGGAAATCAACTGCTACTGCTCGGCGGAATAGTCTGGGAGCGCCGGTTTCGAGCCGGCCCTTCTAACCCATGAAAGTCATCGTGCTCGGCGCCGCAGCTGGCGGCGGCTTCCCGCAATGGAACGCAGCGAGCCCGAACAACGCCCGCGCTTTCAGCGGCGATCCGAACACCCCACAATCCACGCAATGCAGCCTAGCCGTCTCCGCCAACGGCGAAGACTGGCTACTGCTGAACGCCTCCCCCGACATCCGCCAGCAGATCCTCGCGACCCCAGAATTGCATCCGAAATCTGCCCCGCGCTCCTCGCCCATTAAGGCGATCATCCTGACCGGCGCCGACGTCGACGCAATCGCGGGCCTCCTGACGCTACGCGAACGCCAAGAGCTCACCGTCTGGTCCGCGGGTTATGTCCGCCGCATCATCGCCGCCAACACGATCTTCGGCGTCCTCGACAAGGCACTCGTGCGCTTCGAAACGATCGCCGAGACCTTTGAGCCGCTGCCGGGCCTTCGCTGCCGCCCCGTCGCCAGCCCCGGCAAACCGCCGCTCTACCTCGAACGCGAGGAAGGCATCCGCCCCGCCGACGGCGCCTCAATCGGCGTGCGCGTCATCGACGCCAACGGCCGCTCAATCGTTTTCCTGCCCTCGTGCGCCGAAATGTCATCGGACCTCGGCAAAGCGATTGACGGCGCCGACGCTCTGTTCTTCGATGGTACGATGTACACGGACGACGAGATGATCCGCTCCGGCGAGGGCGAAAAGACCGCTCGCCGCATGGGCCACGTCGCGATGACCGATGCCGTGCGGGCACTCGGCAATGTGAAGGTGGGCAGCCGCTATTTCATCCATGTCAACAACTCGAACCCCACCCTGAACCGTACATCACCTGAGCGCAAAGCGATCGAAGGTGCCGGCTGGCGCATCGCCGAAGACGGCATGAGGATCGAGTTGTGAAGCTCCTCTCATCAACCGAATTCGAAGCCGCCCTTCGCGCCATCGGCGGCGAGCGTTATCACAACCTCCACCCTTTCCACCGCGCATTGCACGACGGAAAGCTGAACAAGGGCCAGGTGCAAGCCTGGGCGCTCAATCGCTACATCTACCAATCGCGCATCCCGATCAAAGACGCGATCATCGTCTCGCGTCTACCCACGCCTGAGTTACGCGCGACCTGGCGCGTGCGCATCGAAGACCACGACGGCACGAACGGCACGGATGGAGGCATCGCCCGCTGGCTGAAACTGACTGACGGCCTTGGCCTCGACCGCACCATGGTGACGTCGGAGCGCGCGGCACTTCCCGCCACGATCTTCGCCGCCGACGCTTACGTCCACTTCGTCCGCGACAAGAGCGTGCTTGAAGCCGTGGCCTCTTCGCTCACCGAAATGTTCGCGCCGAAAATCATCGCCGAACGGGTCGAGGGTATGCTGGCCGGTTACAACTTCGTCTCGCGCGAAACGCTTGCCTATTTCGGCGCGCGCATGACGCAGGCACCGCGCGACGCCGACTTCGCGCTCCGCTACTGCATCGAAAATGCGCGCACCAGCGAGCAACAGCAACTCTGCCTCGACGCGCTAACCTTCAAATGCAACGTCCTCTGGGCGATGCTCGACGCCCTGAACCACGCTTACGTCGCGCCGGGCCAAGTTCCACCCGGGGCCTTTCGCCCATGAGACTGTCGCTCCATATATCTATTGCCAGCCCTTCCCCCCTCGAGGGGGAAGGGGGATCGCGCCGCAGGCGCGAGACGGATGGGGGGGCGCCAAGCACACTGCCCCCCATCGGTCGCGCCTTCAGCGCGACCGCTTCCCCCTCAAGGGGGGAAGAGCTTCTCGTTCGTCGTGCACCATGACCGACCCCACGCCACGCCTCGCCCCCGGCGTCAAGCTGCGCCACGACCCGAAACGCGGCGCGGTGCTGCTTGGTCCCGAGCGCATTCTCGAACTCGATGAAACTGCGCAAGCGATCGTCGCAGCCTTCGACGGCACCAAACGCGTGTCCGAGATCGCGGCAGCGCTTGCGAAGGAATACGAAGCGAGCGCCGACGACATCCGCGCCGACATCGACAACCTTCTCAAAGATCTCACCGCAAAGGGCTATGTGAAACCGTGACCGAGCTACAGCCGATCGGCCTTCTCGCCGAACTGACGCACCGCTGCCCGCTCGGCTGCCCCTATTGTTCGAACCCGCTCGAACTGACGCGCGCCAACCAAGAACTTGATACCAAAACCTGGATACGCGTCTTCGAAGAAGCCGCCGCCTTGGGCATTCTTCACGTGCACCTCTCCGGGGGAGAGCCGCTGGCGCGCAAAGACTTGGCCGAACTCGTGAACGCCGCGCACCTCGCAGGACTCTACACGAACCTGATCACCTCCGCCGTCGGCCTAAACGAGCAGCGCCTGGTCGAACTGCGCGCCGCTGGCCTCGAACACGTGCAGATCTCGATTCAAGGGGTCGATCCAACCCGCGCCGACGCGATCGCACATTACAAGGGCGCCGCACGAGCTAAGCAAGAAGCCGCCAAGCTCGTCTTCGAAGAAGGTCTCGCGCTTACGGTCAACGCGGTGATACATCGCGGTAACATCGCCGACCTGCCCGCGGTCATCGACCTGGCGGTCGAATGGGGCGCCGGCCGCCTCGAGATCGCCCACGTGCAGTATCACGGTTGGGCGATCCCCAACCGCGCCAGCCTGATGCCCACACGCGAAGAGTTCTTGACCGCCGCCGCGCTCGTCGAAGAAGCCCGCAAGAAACTCGAAGGCACGCTCGTCATCGACCACGTGATGCCCGACTACTACGCCGAACGCCCGAAAGCCTGCATGGGCGGCTGGGGCCGGCAAGTCATCGTCGTGGCGCCGGACGGCCGCGCCCTCCCCTGCCATGCCGCAGCGACGCTCCCCGGCATCACCTTCGACAACGTGAAAGACCAATCGCTCGGCGAGATTTGGAAGACGAGCGACGCCTTCAAAAAATTCCGCGGCACCGCCTGGATGCCCAAACCCTGCCAAGGCTGCGAGCGCGCGGAAATCGACTGGGGCGGCTGCCGCTGCCAAGCATTCGCCATCACCGGCGAAGCCGCCAACACCGACCCCGCCTGCGCCCTGTCCCCACAACATGGCAAAATGCGCGAACTCGCATCCGTCACAACGAGTAGCGCTTATCGCTTCCGCAGAATCGGGGGCTAGCAACACATGGGAGCGTAGGCTTCCATGTGCATCTAAGCCGCGAGGTCGACAGTTATCTTCCCAAAATGCCCTTGCCCCATCATGTGCTTGAAAGCCTCTTGAGGCTCGGCGAACCCAAACGTCCTGTCCACGACCGGCTTGATTTTGTGCAGCGCCATCGCCCGGCACATCGCCTCGAACTGATCGCGCGAGCCCACCGTAATGCCCTTCACCTTGGCATTCGGCCCCATGATGTGGCGGATCTGCAGATCGCGCACCGGTCCCGCCAGCACGCCGATGATCGACACATGCCCGCCGATCCGTATCGACATCAAGCTCTGCTCAAGCGTTCCGGCGCCGCCGACCTCGACCACGTGATCCGCGCCGCGCCCGCCCGTAATCTCGCGCACCGCCTTCGACCACTCAGGCACCTTCTTGTAGTTCACGAGATGATCCGCGCCCATCGCCTTTGCCCGCGCAAGCTTCTCGTCCGACGACGACGTGACAATGACTTCCGCCCCCGACGCTTTGGCAAACTGCAGCGCAAAGATCGAAACCCCGCCCGTGCCTTGCACGACGACTGTCTCGCCAGCCCTTAGCCCACCCTCGACAATCAGCGAGCGCCAAGCCGTCAGCCCCGCGCACGAAAGCGTCGCCGCCTCCGCATCGCTCATATAGGCCGGCACCTTCGACACACCCTGCTCCGACAGCAGGGCATAGTCCCGCCACACCCCATCGAGCGAACCACCCAGCGCCGTGCCGAGCCCCGCCATCGTCGGCTCACCCGAAAGCCAGCCCTGAAAGAACATCGTCGCGACGCGATCGCCGATCTTCACGCGCGTGACACCCGTACCAACGGCCGCAATCTCGCCGCACGCATCCGACAGCGGCACCAGCGGCAGCTTGTAGGCCGCACCAAACCCACCCAATACCGTCGCCAAATCGCGAAAGTTCAGCGACGCGGCCTTGAGCTTCACCAACACTTGACCGGGCCCCGGTTCCGGCGTAGCCCGCTCGGCCACACGCAGATTGTCGATCCCGTATTGCGGAATTTCAACGACTTTCACCGAAACTCTCCGACGTGAAAACTATTCGGCCGCGCGGCGAAAATCCTTCGCCTTGTGCATCTGGATCGACTTCGGCGGCTTCGATTGCCTGATATCGTCCGACGTAACTGCCCGGATCGCTTCGTCTCGGTCGGCTTGCGTGAACTGTCCCGTCGTCACGCAGTACTCGACCATCGTCCCGTTCGGGTCGGTCGTATAGACCGAGTGGCACCAATTGTGGTCGATCTCCATCACGTCGTGGCCACTGGCCAACCACAAGTCGCGCTTGGCGGCCAGATGCTCGATCGTCGGCGAGTAGAACGAAATGTGGTTCACCCACTGCGGCAACCCGACCGCCTTCGACAAGCCCGTCTCGAACTGCTTGTTGTCGTAGTTCGGCCCGTGCAGTTCCCAGAACGCGATGAAGCGATCCGGCTCGATCTCGTAGAAGAAGTGCTTCGCCCAGCCGCCGTCGGGCGTCGGCCCAATCTCGACCTTCTTCAAATCGAAGCCCATGACCTCGCGATAGAAATGATCGATCGCCTTCATGTTGCGCGTGGCGAGCGCGAGATGATGATAACCCATGGCCTTCTCCAGTTGCGTGGTCGCCCGAGGTTAAGCGACCGGCCGCCCCTCGTCCACCGCCACGTCGCGAACCGGCAGAACGCCGCCGTCCCAAAGCCGTCCGAGCAGGTAAGACAACGCCAGTGCCACCGCACTGAACCCCACCATCAGAAAATAACCGTGGCTCCCCACCGCTGCGAACAGCGTCCCGGACCCGTACTGTCCGATGGAAAAGAACACGCCCGTCATCACCGCGAAGAGCACGCTCTGCGCCGTTCCCAGGAGGTGCGCCGGCGTCGCGCGCTGAATGAAGTGCATCGTGCCAAGGTGCACGGCGCAGAACGTGCCCGCGTGCAGCAACTGCGCCAGCAGCACGACCCATAGCGCCGGCGACAGCGCGAGCAGCGTCCAGCGAACGATTCCCGCCGCCGCCCCCAGCATCATGAGGTTCGCAACGCCAACGCGCCGCACCACACGCGCTGAAAACATCAGCAACGCAATTTCCGCGATCACACCCAGGGCCCACAACGCCCCGATCAGGTCGGCGCTATACCCGAGCTTTTGCCAGTTCAGCGTTCCAAACCCATAGTAGAACGTGTGCGATGCCTGCGCGATACCCGCCGCGCAAACCAGCAAAACGAACAGCGGCTGACGCGCCAGTTGCCACGCGTCGCGCCCCACAGAGCGCACGCCGGCCCGCACCTCCGGCTGCTCGTCCCGCGGCAACGCAAAGCCGCCCGTGAACGCGAACGCGGCCGAGCCGATCAAGATCGGCAAGAAAGCATCGATGCCGTACACCGCGATCGCCGCGCCACCCGCAAAGTTCATGACGACGAAAGCGGCCGACCCCCAAAGCCGAACCCGCCCATAGTCGAACCCGCGTGACGTCGCCGCCGAAACGGTCATACCCTCCATCAAGGGCCCGATCGCAGAGAAAGCCGCACTCGCGAGCAGCGAAAACGCCACGACAAAAACCGCGCCCTCTAGCGCCGCATAGCCCGCGTAACAAGCGCACGCGATCGCCATCAACCCGATCAAAAGCAGCCGCCGCGCATGCAACGCATCGGACGCCACGCCCAAGAGCGGCCCGGTGACGACACGAATCACATTCATCGAGGCCAGCAACAGCCCCGTCGCATGCGGATCGAATCCTACGCTCTTCAGCCAAACCGTGAAGAACATCACGTGGATGCCGTTCAGGAAATTCAGACCGACAAAGAACGGCACAAACCGCACCGCATCCGGATGCAGCCGCTCCCGCAAATATGAGATCATTGTTTACATCGCCGGCAGATGCACCTGCCGCGCCGTCGATGCCTCGCTCAAGAATCGCAGAATACGCAGATCCAACGAGCGATCACCTACGCTCTCCGCATGCGCCTGCAACTCGATCAGCAACCGCTTCAACTCGGCGTTTGCCCGATCAAGTCCAGCGACGGTCAAGTCCTCGTCCCGCATCCCGACGACTGCGCTCAACTTCGCGCCAAGCTCGCCACCCACGCTTTTCGCCGCATCGCCGAACAGTGCCCGCATGACGCGGTTCTCCCGCGCGCGGATGTCGGCCGCTCGGTCGAATTCCTGAGCCGTCATCAAGAGCAGTACGGCCATCGTCGTCGCCGAGCCTTGCCCATAGCCCGGCGGCAACGCGGGACCCATCTCCATGGCGATCTTCGCGAAGGCGTGATTCAACACGAGTTCTGGTGTCGGTTTCATCTCAGGCCGCCTCCCGCGCCGCAAGCAACATGTCAGCCAGCCTCTTGTTGTGAAACGGCAGGCAATAGAGCCCGGAGAACGCCATCACCGGATCGGTGTTCGTTCCCGCCTGAAACTCCTTCGCCGACGAAATCCAAATTGCAGCCCCCTTGAACGACGCAAACATCGACCACCAAGCGAGCGCCTTGGCGTCCGCCTTCAAGCCGCTCGCCTTTTCCCAGACGGCAATCGCGGCCTCCCGCGAGAGCATGCCGCCCGGATGCGCTCGATCGCTCGACCACAAGGGATCGAGCGCCCACGCCAAGTCCTCCAGCGGATCGCCTATATGCGCCATCTCCCAGTCCAAGATCGCGCGAATCGTGCCCGTGCCGTCGAACAAGAAATTCCCAGTCCGGTAGTCGCCATGCACGATTGACACTTTTTGTGAGGCCGGCGGCGGGTTGCGCCGCATCCAACGGATCGCCGCGCGCACGACCGGTTGGGGCTCAAGCTCGTCTTCGTCGACAACCTTCTCCCACTTCGCAAGTTCCAGCTTCCAAGCCTCGTCCGCCTTCGTCGCTGGAACGTGCTTCGCCAAATCGGATGTCGCCACGTCGCGCTTGGCAATGTGTCCCAAGATGGAAAAGAACTGCTCGCCGATCTTCTGCCGATGCGGACCATAAGGATCCGCCGCGAGGATAGATCCAGCCGTGCAGCCCTCGACTTCCTCCATCACGAAGAACGGCCGCTCCAACCACTCCAGCTCGCGTTCCAAAAACAACGCGCGCGGCACTGGGACGGCGGAGTCCATGTACGACCGATAGGCCGCAAACTCGACCTCCCGTTCCGTCTCGATCAAGGTCGAGATCGGATCACGCCGGAAGATCAACCCGCGCTCTCCGCCGCGTTCTTGGTCGATGCGCACGCGAAACGTCTCGCGGCTCGCCCCACCGTGAATACGCGAGAGCGCAAGCACCGACACCCGCCCTGCCTCCGGCATCCGATGCGCGAGATAGCGAACGATGCGTTGCTCCAAATCTTGGCTCATCACTTCGCTCCGTCCAGCAAAGCCGTGAACCCGCTTGGCCCGTGCGGCCCAATGATCAGTTGCTCGAGCACGCCGTGCCCCTTTCGCACGAGCCCGTTCGGGCCGGTCAGCACCGCCTCCGAAAACGCCTGCACATGCAGGTAATGGAACTCACTCTCGTTCACTTTCGCGGTTTGGATGACGTCGTACCCGACGACCATCTCGCCGCGATAGCGCCCGTGACCCCATTCCGGGTGCGTGTAGCCAAGCCCGCTCATGTAGAAATTCCACTTCGGTTCAAGCTCGATCCGATACTCAAGCCCCTCCGCATCGCGCATCGCAATCGCGGCTGCCTTCGCGTGTCGTGTCCCCGGTTTGAACGCAATCTCAGACGAGCACGACGCCATATGCGCGACCGCACCATCGCCCGTCGCTGCCATTACCGCATGCGTGTTCCAGGGCTTACCTTCGCCGTCCGCGTTGTTGTGATAGAGCGTAATCCGATCGTCAAAATTCATCGGCGCCCACAGCCAATAGAACTGCGGCGGGCGCGGCGGCGCGACACCTTGCGAGTCTTGTGCCCCCACAGGCCGAATACCCCACGACCGGTCGCGCGTGCCAAGGAACCCGGCAACATCGATCCGTCGCCCCAGCACCTCGACCCATCCCTCGTAGGATCCGTTCTGCGTCAGCCGCGTATAGTCCATCACCACCCGCGGCCCCGCTCGATAGGTGAACCGCGGCTCCTCGATCGCCGCCGCCCGTGCCCGGAACAGAATGTCGGCCGCAACCCCATGCTCGTTCTTCTCAACCCGCACCCGCAGCGAATGCAGTGGCTCCACGACATCCACGCGCAGTGGCCCGACCCGCGTATCCATCCGCTCCATGCCGAGAACGCGCGAGGCCCGCAGATTGTGCTGCACCCCGTCGACCACGACGCAGAACGCCCCGTCCATCACATTCAGCGCCGGATAAACGCCAAGCGCCGCAGCAAAGAACGTCGACCCGTCCGGCGCATAGCCGTTGAAGAAGTAGCGGTCGTAAAAGTTCCGGTCCGTGCCCGTATAGGCAATCGGCTCCGGCGTTTGGTGCACGGGATAATCGTCGGCTTTGGTGAGCATGAGGGGGTCTTTTCAGAAATGGCGGGTGGCGCACCTTGGCGCGCCGCCGCCCGTCGTGCAATCAGTTGCAACTGCCTTCGGCCCTCAATTCAAAGATTTTTTGTACAAGCGGCGACCACCGGTCTGGTCAAATCCTAAAGGAGCCTCCGATGCCCCGCTTTTGGCTGATTGCCGGCGCTCTCAACATGGTACTTGCGCTCATTGCAGCCGCCGCAACGGGCCACAGGCCGGACAGCGAATTCGTGCCCGTCATACGCGATGTCTTCAACATTGCCCGCGAGATGCACTTTGTCCACGCGCTTGCGCTCGTCGCGCTAGGCCTCACAAGCGCCCAGTTCGGTCCAAGCCGTCTGCTCGACTTTGCGGGGTATGCTTTCCTCGCCGGCATCCTCTTCTTTTGTGGCGGCTTGTACCTAGGCTACGGCTTCCTCCCGGCCGTCCGCCCCATGATCCCGTTCGGCGGAGTGAGCTTCATGCTGGGTTGGATCCTGTTCGCGGCAGCGATGCTCAATCTAACGCGATAGCCCGCAGATCGGACGCTACGGCAGCGCCGCCTCTCGACAGATGGCGTCATTGCGATACATCTAACCCAACCGCTATTGAACAAAGGACAGCCTATGACCGAACGCGTCGCCGTCATCGGCGCGGGCATCGCAGGCCTCGGCACGGCGATGGCACTCGCTCGCCCCGGCCGCGAGATCTTGGTGATCGACCGCGACCCGCCGCCACCCGCAAGCGTCGAGACCGCCTTCGACACGTGGGAGCGCAAGGGTGTCACCCAATTGCGCCACAGCCACGTCTTTCTGGGCTGCCTCGTCACCTTGATCCGCGAGAAGCACCCACGTCTGCATGACATGCTGCGTGAGGCTGGCGCACGCGAAATAGGTTTCGAGGAAAGCCTGCCGCTGCGCCTGCGCGATCTTTACACGCCCGAAGAAGAGGACCGCGACCTCGCTTTCCTATTTTCCCGCCGGACGACGCTTGAGCACGTAATGCGCGCTTATGTGGAGACGCTTGGCGGCGTCCGCTTCATCACCAGCGCAGTCGTACGCACCCTAACTCTCGATCGCGCCCAACCGACGCCGATGATCACCGGTCTCGTCATCGAGAGAGAGGGCGGCACGCCCGAGGTGGTCGCCGCCGATATCGTCATCGACGCCTCCGGCCGGACGACGATCTTCATCGACTGGCTGCGCGAGAACGGCATCATCATTGAAGAAGAAAAGAGCCCCGCCGGCATTCTCTACTTCACGCGCCATTACCGCCTGCGCGAGGGCCAAGAAGAACCGCCGCGCGACATGATCCCAGGGGCCGGCGACCTCGGCTACATCAAGTACGGCGTGTTCGCCGCCGACAATCGGCACTTCTCGATCACGCTCGCGGTGCCTGAGATCGAAAGCGAATTGCGCCTCATCACCCTAAAGCCTGAAACCTTCGACACCATCTGCCGCCAGATCCCCGGCATTGCGCGCTGGATCGATCCCGCGCGCGCTGAACCCGTCACGAAGGTCTTCGGTATGGGCAACTTGCACAATGTCTGGCGTCATTTCGTGAAAGACGGCGAACCGGTCGCGCAAAATTTCTTCGCGGTCGGCGATGCAGCGTTGCGAACGAACCCGCTCTATGGCCGCGGCTGTTCCTCGGCAGTCATGCACGCGCACATTCTGGGCGAGGTTCTGGAAGCCTCGCCCCACGCGCGCGAACGTGCCTTGGCGTTCGACAAGCGCACCAAGCGCGAGCTGCGCCCGTTCTGGGACGCGATCATGAAGCAAGATCTGGGCGCCATCCGGCGCGCGAAAAACGAGCAGGACCCGGCCTACAAGCCCCGCCTCAAGGCCCGCCTGATCAAAAGCTTTGCCGAAGACGCGGTGGGCCCCGCCACCCGCAGCAACCTCGGCGTCTACCGTGCAATCATGCGCGGCTTCCACATGCTGGCAACACCCACCGCTTGGCTAACGCAACCTACCGTCGTCGCGCGTGTACTGGCGATGTGGCTCACGCCCAAGCGCCGCAAACAATCGCTCTACCCGCCGAAACTCGGACCCGAGCGATCAGAGATGCTCGCCGCATTGGGCCTTAATGGTGCTTGACCGGCAAGCCTCGCACTGCTCCGCTGCACCGAACGGATATTGAGAGAAGCATAATGTCGATCAATTGGAACACACCGCGCTACGTCGAAACGAACGGCATCCGCATGGCGGTTTACGAGCAAGGCACAGGAATGCCCGTCGTGCTGTGTCACGGCTTCCCTGAATTGGCGTATTCGTGGCGCCATCAGTTGCCGGCGGTCGCAAACGCCGGCTTCCATGCCATCGCGCCGGACCAACGCGGCTATGGCCGAACCGATCGTCCCGAACCGACTGCGTCCTACGACATTCACCACCTAACCGGTGACCTCGTCGGTATGCTTGACGCGATGAAGATCGAGAAGGCGGTCTTCGTCGGCCACGATTGGGGCGGTATCGTCACGTGGCAGATGCCGCTCCTGCACCCGAACCGCGTCGCCGGCGTCATCGGCGTCAACACGCCGTTCATGCCGCGCGCGCCGATGGACCCCATCGCCTTGATGCGCATGGCCTATGGCGAAGACATGTACATCGTGTTCTTCCAGAAGCCGGGCATCGCCGACGCACTGCTCGGCCGCGATCCCGCGAAGACCTTGCGTCTCTTCTATCGCAAATCGGGAGTGACGCTCGAAGAGTTCGACAAGCGCCCACCCGAAGAAAGGAACTTCGCTCTCGCACGCGCGTTCGACATCGACGAGAGCCTATGGCCCGGTCAGGTCCTGCTCAAGCCGGAAGAACTCGACGTCTATCAAGAGGCTTTCGCGCGCACCGGCTTTACTGGTGGCATCAACTGGTACCGCAACTTCACCCGCAACTGGCAGACCACCGAAGGCGTCGCGCAAAAGGTCAACGTCCCTTGCCTCATGGTCATGGCGGCGAACGACGTCGTCCTTCGCCCGTCGCTCGCCGATGGGATGGAGGCCTTCGTCCCCGATCTGGAAAAACACTTGATCGAAGACTGCGGCCACTGGACCCAAGCCGAGAAGCCGGACGAACTGAACCGCGTCATCACCAGCTGGCTCAAACGTCGCTTCGGTTAGAGGTCATCCTCCAGGCTTGAAGCGATCCTTCGGTAGCGGCGGAAGCGGAACAGGCCCCTTCCAAACCGGCTTCGGTAGCAAGATGTTCGGCTTAATGACGAACGGCGGGACCACGCACGACCAGTTCGCGGCAACGCTGGAATTGCCAACGCCGTTGTAACGCGGCAGCTGCGGATAGGGGCACAACGGACGCTCGAAATTCGGAGCGCGATGACGCGCAACAATGCGGGCCGGCGCCACCCCGTGCTCAACCCAACGCTCCAGAGCCAGCATCACGTCGTGCTCCGCATCGAGCACGGCGCCCCTGGGGCCGTTACCGAACTCGTTCGCACCGGGACCGCCTTCGCAGTGTCCAAGCCCTGGCACCATGAACAAGCGATAGAAGCCGTCGAAGTCCGACCTGCTAAAAGCCGGGCGAAGTTGCTTCATCTTCGCCCAAACGGAACCCCAGTAGTTGATCGAGTTTCGCGGCGCCACCGCCGCGTCGTCGAACCCGTGATACTGAAGCAGCTTGCCACCCCGATCGTAGAACGGCGTTAGGTCCGGATCGATGGAGTTGAGGGCCGGACCGAAGTCGGTGTCGACTTGATCGATGTCGGTCGAGAAGTTCAGCGTCCGGATGTCGTAGGCCGGCGTTCCGTGAACAAAGTAGCCGAAGAAGCCCCAGCCAAAGAGCGCCTGCGCACTCAAGTTGCTCCCGCCGCCTGGCTTGGGCAGTCCCGTGACCCAAAGCGGCCAGTTGAACGGCTGACCTTCCGCCCCAGGTTCAAGCCCCGGATAGATTTGCACCCCGCTAACGGCATGCGTCGGCCCAGTGTAAATCCGTTGCACGATGCTGATTTCGGTTGGGGTCAAACAAGCATCGGTCGCGGGACCAGCACATTGAATTGGCGCAAAGTTCACATGACACGCCGAAGGATTGGTCAAAAACGTGTCGCTCGCCAGTCCTCCATCATGCCCCGCGCACTGCGCGCGAACGGCGGCGCTCAGAATCGGAACGCGCGTGGCATGGAGAAGTGGCTCCGGTGGAGCGGGCGCTGGCGGATAAATCTGCTGCGCATTCCAAGCGAAACTCGCAAATTGATGCGTGTAGTAGTTCGCCGGCGCCCCCACGGCTATGCCGTCAAAGTCTTCGGGAAAGCGCTGCGCTTCCATCAGCGCTTGCCGCCCGCCGTTCGAACAGCCATGAAAGTAGGACCGGTCGGGCCCACGCCCCATCAGCGTCGACACAATGAGCTTCGCCTTGTCCGTCGTTTCCTTGAGCGAACGATGACCGTAGTCGATGACCTTCTGCGGATGCCCGGCAGCAAACGCGGCGGAGCCCGGCTCTTGATTGCCGTCGTCGGTGGATGCCGTCGCGTAACCCCGCCGAATTCCCTCGGCTAGCGCTGTGTAGATGATCCCGCCGGAGAAACCGCCATTGCCGGCCTGCAGATAGCGCTGCCGATAAGTGCCGCCGATCGGAATCCAAACTTCGAACTTGATCAAGGAATCGCGCGTTGGGGTGGCCTGCCCCGCCACGCGACAGAACTTGGGCAAGCCCGGCAGAATAAAATCCGGAGGCGTTCCGGGCGGGTGATACGAGCCAGCCGGCACGACATGCGCTTCGTTGATCCGGCCATGCGGCAAAGCCAACGCCGTCAGTCCGGTGCAGCGCGCCACCGGAAGTGGCGACACGTCCGGCAAAGGAATGCGCTTGTCAAAAGGCAGCTTTCCGGCATCGAACGGCGGCAAAGGACCGGCCAACCCCAGAGCCGCATTCAGCAGTAACCCGGCGATTGCCCAAAGACAAATGAGCGACGCTCTCATCGCACGCCTCCGATTAGGGAGGGGAGCCTAGTCCGAACCAGCTCACCAAGACAGTGGCGGCGCGCACACAGAGTTAAGCCTAAAGTCCGATTGCTTTACCCCCGGCGCCCCACCGCGATATCATTCGGCGCTACCTGACAGGTCCGCAAGCCCATGCCCGTACCCACCGAACTCTCTGCCGATGACATCTATCAGGTACTGAACCTCGGGGTGCTGCCGTTCTGGGCGATGATCATCCTCGTACCGTTCTTGAAGATAACCGACACGCTCGTTCACTCGGTCTTTTCGCCGATCGTACTCGGCGTGACTTACGGCTGGCTGCTCGCGAACGTCGTGGCGGGCGCAGTGCCGATGCCCGAAGGCGCGGGCTTCGCTTCGCTCGACGCCCTCATGAGAACATTCTCGGTCAAGGAGGCGGTCGTCGCGGGCTGGGCGCACTACATCGTCTTCGACCTTTTCGTCGGCGCCTGGATTGCGCGCGACGCGCAACGCATCGGCCTCAACCAGTTTGTGGTCGCGCCCGCGCTAATCTTGACGCTTCTCGTGGGGCCGATCGGCCTCCTCACGTACCTGCTCATCCGCGGCATCTCGGGCCGCGGCGGCTGGAGCCTGTTCGAAGGCTAAGCGGCGATCCCCGTCATCCGCTCGCTTAGACGCCACAGCTCGCGCGCGACGTCGTCGTCGTAGGAAACAGCCGACGACTTCACGGCCTTGCATTTGTCGAAGTACTTGCCGGAAACGCCCGCGACCTCCGGCGAACTCGCGAGATAGACGCTCGTCTTGGCACCATCCGCTTCCGAGATCGCAGCGAGAGATTTCGCGAGTCCGATCAGCGTCTTGACGAACCCGCCATTGTTGTCGCCGAACCGCGTAGCCACAAAACCCGGATGCAGACAGTTCGCAGTCACGTTCGTTCCCTGCAAACGCCGGGCAAGCTCGTACGTGAAGTAGATGTTCGCGAGCTTCGATTGTCCGTACACTGCGAAACCCGAATAGCGCTTCTCATTCCCCAAATCGTCGAGATTGAGCTTTGCCCCTTGATGCGCCGCCGACGCAACGTTGACGACGCGCGAAGGCCCCGACGCCTTCAGCAGGTCGAGCAACTGCGCGGTCAGCAAGAAGTAGCCCAGATGATTGAGCGCAAACGTCCGCTCAATCCCATCCTCGCTCAGCTGCCGTGTCTGAAAATACGCCCCGGCATTGTTCAAGAGCACGTCGAGCCGCTTCAGCCGCCCTTTGATCGCCTCTGCTGCCGAGCGCACGCTCTTCTGGCTCGACATGTCGCCGGCGACGAAGTGCACCCCGTCGTGCCCCGCCGCCGTCTTCAGCTCGCGCACGACCTCTTCACCCTTCGCCACATTGCGACCGACGAGAACAACGTTTGCTCCCAGCTTGGCGAGCTCCAGTGCAGTTACCTTGCCAATGCCGTCCGTGGCACCGGTGATGACGATGTTCTGTCCTTTGATGCTCACGTCGCTCTCCCTCGAATGGCCCGCCAGGCGGCAACGAATGATCGCGCCCGATTCGCAACATCTTCGTCACCGTACTCCGGCTTGAAGAGCGATGTCCCCATCCCAAATCCGTCGGCCCCGGCGTCGTGCCACGTCCGCATCGTATCGGGACTGACGCCACCCACCGGATAAATCAGTCCCTCATTGCGCCGAAGCACTGCCCGCAGTGCCTTCAAGCCCGCCACACCTACAACCTCGGCTGGGAACAACTTCAGAATATGCGCGCCAGCGCCTAACGCTGCGAACGCCTCGCTGGGTGTCATGACACCAGGCATTAGTGCCATCCCCAGCAGCCGGCCCTCATCCATCACGCCGCTGTCGAAGTTCGGTGCGACGATCAACTCGCCCCCCGCCGACTGCGTGGCACGAACGTCCGAGCGTTTGAGCACGGTACCGGCCCCCACCACCACGTCGCGCCCGACCGCAGCGCGCACTTCGCTGATCGCGCGCAGCGCGCCTTCGCCGTTCAGCGGCACCTCAAGAATGCGGAACCCTGCTGCGACCAGAGCACGCGCTGTCCCCGCTGCGCGCTCGGGCGAGAGCCCGCGCAAGACTGCGACAAGCGGCATCTCGCCCGCCGCCTGCATCAGTCGTTCCTTGGCGTCGCCCATCGAATTTACCGTTTGCTAACTCACCCGCGCCGCGAAATTCGCATGGAACCGGCGCTCCCATCAACCAATCCGAAACGGCACATCATTTATCGTCCCTGGAACCAAAATGGTCAAAACCAGCTTCTCCGGGGTGTAACAATGAAGGTTCTCGTCGTCGACGACTACAGCACGATGCGCCGAATCATTCGCAATCTGCTCACGCAGATCGGCTACAATGACATCGAAGAAGCCGCCGACGGCAACGAAGCGCTGACCAAATTGCGTGGTGCGCATTACGGTCTCGTGATTTCCGACTGGAACATGGAACCGATGACAGGCTTCGACCTGTTGAAGCAAGTCCGCGCCGACGACAAGCTGAAAACCACCCCCTTCATCATGGTGACCGCCGAATCGAAAACCGAGAACGTGGTGGCCGCAAAGAAGGCCGGCGTCGACAACTACATCGTCAAGCCGTTCAACGCCGCGACCCTTCAGACCAAGATCAACGCGGTCATCGCCCCAACAGACAAGCCAAACTAATGCAAACCGCTCTCTCGACTCCGACGGGCGGCGATTTCGACGCCCTGGAACGCGCCGTGCGCGAGACCACGCGCGGACGCACCTTTCTGGACGAATACGCGCGCCGCATTCGGAGCACCGAGATGGAAAAAATTCTGTCCGCGGTCGAGCGCCTCGCCAACTCTCAGCAAGAACGCGTCGCAGCCTCGAACCTCGAAGTGCTCCGCCGCGAACTCGACACGATGGCCGCGTCCATCTCTCAGACGCGCCGCGAAATCGCCGCCATCAAGCCCGTGTCCAACGACACCCGCAACGATCGCATTTCCGCGGCGACCGAGGAACTCGATTTCGTCGTCCGTTCGACCGAACGCGCCACGGCGGACATTCTCTCCGCCGCCGAGCGCATCCAAGCTATGTCGGGTGAGTTCAAGGCCAAGGGTGTCGAAGGCGCGCTCTGCGACGAGCTAGAGAACCACGCCACGAACCTGATGATCGCCTGTTCGTTTCAAGACCTCACGGGTCAGCGCATGAACAAGGTCGTCAACACGCTACGCTATCTCGAACAGCGTGTCTCGGCGATGATCCAGATCTGGGGCATCTCGCCGGACGATGCGAAGGGAAACCACCCGCCGATGGACACGCGTCCGGACGCCCATCTGCTCAACGGTCCGCAACGCGACGGCGAGGGCGTCAACCAAGACGACGTCGACCGGATGCTGAACGAAGCCGCCGAGGCCGCGCCCACCACGACGTCGTCCCAAGACGACATCGATCAACTCTTTGGATAACCCGCGGCTCACGTCCCGGTGAGCTCGAATTGACCACCCCCGTCCTTGCCTTCAGGGGTGGCTGCGGTGGAAACTGCCTGCGACACGACCGGCGGCAGTTTCAATGGCATTCTCGCACCAAATTCTAGGACCTTGGACCCAGCGCTTGGCCTTTCTAGGCGGTGCGCTCGCGTTGATCGGCTGTTCGATCCCGGGCCCCGACACCGATGAAAAAGCAATGCTCCGGGCCCTGCCGCTGCACACGCTGGAGCTTCCCGCCGGCTACTCTCTGCGTTACCGCGAAGCCGGCGACCCGAACGGCAAGACCGTCGTTTTCGTTCACGGCACGCCCGGCGAATCGGATGCTTGGACCGACTACCTGATGAGCGTCCCCAAGGGTTACCGTTACCTGGCCGTCGATCGCCCCGGCTTCGGCGAGAGTGGCCCCGACGACGCCGTCGTCTCGCTCGCCGAACAAGCCAAAGCACTAGCCGACCTTCTGCAAGCCAAAGGCGACCGCGCAGCCGTGTTCGTCGGTCACTCGCTCGGCGGCCCGATCATCGCCCAGTTCGCCGTCGAGTACCCGAAGCTCACCTCGGCTCTGGTGATTGTTGCGGGCTCTCTCGACCCGGCGCAAGAAAGCGTACCCTTCATCCAGTATGTCGGCGACACTTGGCCGGTCAGCGCGCTGCTGCCACGGATGATCCGCAACGCCAATCGCGAGATCATCGCGCTCAAGCCGCAACTTGAAGCGCTCGCCCCACGCCTAGCCACCGTGAAAGTGCCGGTCACAATCGTCCACGGCACAAAGGACGACCTCGTCCCGTTCGCCAATGTCGACTTCATCAAGACACACATGACGGGCACAAAGGCGATGGACGTCACTGTGCTCGACGGTCTGAACCACTTCCTGCCCTGGAACTCGAAGCCGAAGGTCGAAGCCGCAATCGCCAAGGCCTTCGACATGATGGATAAACCCGCGTCGGGACAAGTGCCGTGATCGAAGAGGTCGGCATGTATTTGCTCGCGCTCGGCTCCAATCCATGGGCCATAGCGTTTGCGATCGTGCTCGCGACCTTTGTCCTGGAAGACGTCGCTACAATCGCCGCAGCGTTGCTCGCCGCCGACGAGATGATCCCCGCCCAAGTCGCGCTCGCCGCCCTGTTCGCGGGAATCTTCGCCGGCGACTTAATGCTCTACGGCATTGGCGCCGCCGCCCGCACGCGCGCGTGGCTGCGCCAATGGATCGGCGAGCAGCGCATGGCGAAGGGCCGCCATTGGCTCAAGCGGCGCTACATCGGTGCCCTGATCGGCGCCCGCTTCATGCCGGGGTTCCGTCTGCCGACTTACACATCAAGCGGCTTCCTTGGCTTGCCGTTTTGGCCGTTCGCCGGTGTTGCGGCCGCCGCGGGGCTTGCATGGACAAGCCTTGTCTTCTCGTTGGTCTTCTTCTTCGGCCTGATGATCGTTGAGCACTTGGGCGTTTGGCGGTGGACCCTAGCCGCTGCACTGGTCGCGCTCGTCCTGCTGGGACCGGCGATCGCCGACCGCATCGCGCCTAAGGTCGAGAATGGGGGCGCCGGCCATGGCTGACCTCGCGCGCACCGAACGGCGATATCCGCATCAGGGCATGCCCCCGCTCGACATGAGCGGCAGACAAATCTCGTTCTTCGAGTTTTGGCCGCAGCGCTATTTCTACGCGCCGATGTTCCTCTACTGGCTCTGGCTGACGGTCCGTCACGGCGGCCGCTTCACGCTGCCCACAATCTCGAACCCGCTGTTCCCGATGGGCGGCTGGATCGGTGAGTCAAAAGCGACCGTGTTCGAGTACGCCGGCCCCTACGCCCGGCAGTTCATTGCCGCCTGGGCCACGATCGACAAGACGGAGAAGCTCACGCTTGCCGACGCTCTTGCCGCTGCGAAGCGCGCGGGCCTTGCGCTTCCCTTCATCGCCAAGCCCGACATGGGCTGCCGCGGCGCCGGCGTCCGCCGCGTGCGCACCGAAGAAGAACTCGCCCGCTACATCGACGCTTTTCCGATGGGCGAACGCATCGTCTTCCAAGCACTCGTCGATCACGAAGCCGAAGCTGGTGTCTTCTACATTCGCAAACCCAGCGAGACGCGCGGCCGCATCGTCTCGCTGACCCTCAAATACTTCCCCTATGTTTACGGCGACGGCAAATCGACCTTAGGTGAACTAATCGCCTGCGACCCGCGCGCGAGCCAACTGCAACACATCTACTTGCCGCGCCACAAAGATCGGCTCGACTGGATTGTCCCCGACGGCCAGCCTTTCCGCATTGCGTACGCCGGCAGCCACAGCCGCGGCACGATCTTTCGTGACGGCAACCATCTGATCACAGAGGCAATGACCGACGCCTTCGATCGCATCGCAAAAGACGTGAAGGAATTCTACTTCGGCCGCTTCGACGTGCGCTTCCCCTCGATCGAGGACCTGCAAGCCGGCCGCAACTTCAAGATCGTCGAAATCAACGGCGCCGGTGCCGAAGCAACCCATATCTGGGATCGCCGCACAAAGCTCATCGACGCCTACCGCGCGCTGATGCATCAGTACAAAGCCCTCTGGGAAACCGGCGCCGAGAACGCCAAGCGCGGCTTCAAACCCGCCCGCCTAAGCGACTTCCTCCGGGCCTACCGCCACGAAACGAACCTCTGGTCCCAGTACCCGCAAACCGAATAGCCGAGCGCCGCTCAGTGGGCGTGCAGTTCCAGTTGATGCGGAACCTCGGACCTCTCCAGCCCGCCCGCTTCGAGCCACCGGCACGTCTGCACATACGCCCGGTCAATCAGCTGCCTAGTTTGCGAGAAGTCATAGGGCGACGCCTCCACCGGGCAAAGCGATGGCACCACGTGAAAGGCGATCGAACCGGCAAGCGCCTCCAAGTCCGTCACGATCTGGCGGCTGACGAGTAATGTCAGTGCATGCAGCGCACTCGCGATGGCACCGCGCGGCGGCTCCCCCAGGGCGCACGCGTGCCCCGTTGGAAGCACGATCAGACGCGTGGCACCGCGCGTCACCGCCGCCTTGATCGGCGTGTTGCTCGCAATCCCGCCGTCCACCAGATAACGGTTCCCAATCCGCACAGCCGGGAACGCAGCCGGAATCGCACACGACGCAACGATCGCTTCCGCGGCTGGCCCCTCCGAGAGGATCACGGGCTGCCCCGTCAGGAAGTTCGTCGACACAATGTGAAGAGGAATCGTTGATTGTTCCAGCAGTCGGAACGGCAAATTGCGTTCGATCAGTCCACGCAGGCCTTCAGGATCCGACAGGAAGTCACCTTTGGCGACAATCCGAAACAAACCTTTGACCGTGAGCGGAAAAACGTCGCGCCGCTTGGTCGTCACCCAGAGCTGCTCCAACGCAGCCACGCCGACCACGTCGGGATGAGCCGCGAAATAGGCGCTATTGATCGACCCAACGCTGGAGCCGACGATCATGTCCGGTACAATCCGGCTCTCTGCGAGAGCCTTGAGCATGCCCACCTGAAGCGCGCCAAGACTACCGCCGCCCGCCAACACGAACGCAGTGGCGCCTCCCGGTTTCACCTGGCGAGGCCTGCGAGTTTCAGCGGCCCCTCGCGATTGAGAACCACCAGGACCGCACACGACACCCAAACGCCGCACGCCAGGGCGAACAGCAGTCCACCGTCAAGCGTGCCGTCGCTGTTCGGGATCACCACGCCAAGCGGCGTGAACAGATGGAAGAAGATCGCACCCGAAATGATGCCGAGGCCCAGTAACGCCGCAAACGGTCTCACAAACTGATACCGGCCGATGAGCGACAGCAGCAAAGCGATCGAAGCGATAAGCTCGAACGTGCCGATGACCTTTGCGCTGAAGATGCCGCCCGGCGCGAATAGCCCCGGAAACCCGAGCCCCGCACCCCACTGATCAAGCGTACCGAAAATGTACTGCGTCTCGGGCGAGTCGCTGAACTTGTAGAACAGCGATTGTACGAACACGAAGCTGACGTACAAGATCAAGCCGATCTGCAGCCACTGACGATTGGAAACCATGGCAAACCTCCAAGCCTGGGCACGCTCTGCGCCGCCCTATTGATCACTCGCAAACGCTAGCAAAGACGCACCCCACGCTTCAGCTTCGGATTGGATAGCCCGTCGCTATCGACCCGACGGAGCGGAAACCCAAGGGTTTGCTCCGTTTCATTCCCCTATCGCCATGACGTTAAGCTTTAGGCACAATGCGACCTACGGAGTGATTTGGGTCCCCAACGCCGATGGCTGCCGAAGTCGACGAATTCTCCTACGCCTCCCCGGAAGATCCCGCGTTCAAGCGCCTCGTCATCCAAGTGATCGAGCGCATCTCGGGCCAGCCCGAACTGAAGCGGATGTACCTTGAACATCAGAACAAACCTGTCCCGGGCGAAACGTTCTGGAACGCGGCTATCCGCAAGCTGCGCCTGAACATCGACCTGAACGAAGATGCGCTTGGTGAAATCCCAAGCGCCGGCCCCGTAATCTTGGTCGCGAACCACCCGTTCGGTGTGCTGGACGGCTTGATGATCTGCTGGCTGATCGCCCGCGTGCGCAAGGACTTCAAGGTCCTAACCAACGCACTTTTGAACCGCGCCGAAGAGATCAAGCCGTTCTTGCTACCGATCGATTTTGAAGAAACCAAGGCCGCGCTCGAAACCAACATCAAGACCCGCGCCGAAGCAAAGGCGTTGTTAGAAAACGGCGGCGCATTGATCATCTTCCCCGGCGGCACGGTGTCTACCACGCCCAAAGTATGGGCCCGCAAAGCGCGTGATCCGGAGTGGAAGACATTTACCGCCCGTATGATCTCGCAAGGTAAGGCACCGGTGGTACCGGTCTTCTTCGCCGGTCAGAACTCGCGCCTGTTCCAGGTTGCAAGCCACATCTCCATGACGCTGCGCCTATCGCTGCTCTTCAAAGAGGTTCACGACCGCATCGGCGAAGACATGACGATCCGGATCGGCAAGCGCATTCCATTCGAAGAGCTAAGAAAAATCAGCGACCGCAAGAAGCTGATGGAGTTCCTGCGCGATCAAACCTATGCGCTGGAAGAAACGCTTCCCCCCAAATCAAAGCGCAAGCGCCGCCGCCGTGAGCTTGTCGAGTAGCCGCTCCAGCTGCACCCGCTCAGCCGCATTCAGCCCCGCCGTCACGCGCATTTCGTAGTCGCGGGCGAGCGGCACGATCTCGGCATAAACGTCGTGCCCCCGCTCTGTGAGGAACAGGTGCCGCGCCCGCCGGTCGCCCTCAACCGCCCGCTGCTCGATCCGATGCGTTTGCTTGAGACGCGCGACGGCTCGGCTCACCTGCACCTTGTCCATCGCTGTACGATCGGTAACCTCGGCCGCAGTCAGCCCCGGAAACCGCCCCAGCACCGCCATCACCCGCCACTCCGCGATCGTCAGCTGAAACTGCTGCTCATAGGATTTCGCGATGCGATGACTAACAGTGTTCGATAACACCGACAGCCGGTACGGCAGGAAATGCTCCAGCTCCAGCAGTCCGCTGGCCTTGACCTTGCGCTCAGGCCGCATCGGGTTGCTTCTCCGGCGCCGCCGCCGCGAACGCCGGCAGCGCGCGGCATGCGTTGTCGATCCGAACCAAAGTAGGAAAAGCATCGACCGGCACCTTGAAACGGTACGCATTCGCCATCTGCGGCACCAAACAAATGTCCGCCAGAGTCGGCGTGTCGCCGTGACAGAACGTGCCCGTCTCCGCCGACGCGCTCAGCTGCCTCTCAAGCGCCGCAAAACCGATCGTGATCCAGTGCGCGTACCACTTCGTCAGAATCTCTTCCTCCGAATGCCCCATCGCCTTCAACTGTGCCCGCACGCGCATGTTGTTGACCGGATGAATGTCGCAGGCGATCTCGTACGCCATCTGGCGCACACGCGCCTTCGCCGCCGGATAACTCGGCAACAAAGGTGGCGTCGGATGGGTCTCATCGAGATACTCGATGATAGCAAGAGACTGCCCGATCGTGTGCCCACCCGCCTCAAGCGTCGGGATCAGCGCTTGCGGATTCACCGCCTTGTATGCCGCAGACTGCTGATCTGACTTGAGTAAGTTGATCACCGCTCGTTCGTACGCGAGCCCTTTCAAATTCAGCGCAATCCGCGCACGATAAGCGGCCGACGAATACGCATAGTCATAGAGCTTCATTTCGGACCCTCATACTTTGCGACTTTCTGGTCGATCGCGCCGAACACCGACTGCCCATTAGGCAACCTCATCTCGATCCGCACCCGATCGCCGAAGCGCATGAACGGCGTCTCAGGCTTTCCGCTCGCGATCGTCTCCAACATTCGCACCTCGGCAAGACAAGCGGAGCCGCTTTTGCGGTCCGCGTTCGAAACCGTGCCGGAGCCGATGATCGAGCCCGCCTCAAGTTCGCGCGTCTTCGCGACATGCGCGATCAACTGAGGAAACGAGAACGTCATGTCCACGCCCGCATTCGGCGAACCCAATAGCCCGCCGTTCAGGTCCACTGTCAGCGGCAGATGCACCTTGCCCTCGCGCCAATGCTCGCCAAGTTCATCCGGCGTCACTGCAACAGGCGAAAATGACGTCGCCGGTTTCGACTGAAAGAACCCGAAACCCTTCTCAAGTTCCTTCGGAATGAGATTCCGCAAACTCACATCGTTGACCAGCATCAGCAACCGAATGTGCGGCGCCGCCTGCGTCGGCGAGGCACCCATCGGAACGTCGCCGGTGATGACGGCAACCTCGCCTTCCATATCGATGCCCCATGCCTCATCCGCCGCCAGGATGTCGTCCTCCGGCCCGATGAAGCTGTCCGACCCGCCTTGGTAGATCAACGGATCGGTCCAAAACGATTGCGGCATCTCCGCCCCGCGCGCTTTGCGCACAAGTTCGACGTGCGTCACATACGCAGACCCATCCGCCCACTGAAACGCACGCGGTAGCGGCGCCGCACAGTCGCCGGCCCGAAACGAAAACGACCCGACCGGCGAACCTTCGTTCAGCGCCCGATAGAGCTCCAACAATCGCGGCGCCGACCGCTCCCACGTATCAAGCGCGACTTGCAACGATGGCGCGATTCCATCGGCTGCGATCGCACGCTTCAGATCGCGCGACACGACGACAAGCTTCCCGTCGCGCCCTTGCTTAAGCGAGGCGAGTTTCACCGCGCACCTCGCCAGCTATCGACGTAGCTGCGATCCTCGATACCCTCCGCCTCCGGCGTCGGATCGAGCGCATCGCGGGTGTCGATCATCACCGCGACCTCATCGGTCTCCTTTCGCTCGGCCTTCGCCCCCGCTGCAAACGCTTTCGGATGCGGCCCATGCGTGAAGCCGGCCGGATGGAACGTAATCATCCCCGCCTTGATGTTGTCGCGGCTGAAAAAGTTGCCCGCGTGATAGAAAATCACTTCGTCGTAGTCGTCGTTGTTGTGGAAGAAGGGCACCTTCAACGCACCCGGATCACTCTCGATCGGGCGCGGCACGAACGTGCAAACGACGAACCGGTCCGCCAAGAAGGTCGTGTGCACCGACGGCGGTAGATGGTAGCGATGGCTAACGATCGGTCTGATATCGCGCCAGTTCAATTTCACCGGTGCAACCGTGCCCTTCCATCCTTGTGCATCCAACGGGTTGAACGGATAGACGATCGTCGAGATCTGCTGCCGGCGCTTGACGGCAACCTTCCATTCGTTCTCGCTCTGTTGCATCAAAAAGCGATGATTGATCTTCGGCGTCTCAAGCACGGCCGGATCGAACTGCGCATGCTCGCCCAGCATCCCGCGATCGGGCAGCTGGTAGGCGTTATCCACCGCCTCGACCAGCAACAATGCGCAGTCTTCCCGCGGCTCTATGCGCCACATCGTACCGCGCGGAATGACGATGTAGTCGCCGTCGCGAAACGTCATATGACCGAAGTCGCAGAAGAAGTCGCCCGAACCCGCATGCACGAAGATCAGCTCGTCCCCGTCGCCGTTACGTGCGAGCTCCGTCATCGATTCCGCGAGCCGCCAGTTGCGAATCTTGACCTTCTGATTGCCGAGCAATGCCTTCGCCGCCCACGGCGAAGCTGCGGCTGCCGTAAGCTTGTTCGTGTCATAGGCGCGCGGCCGAAGCGGCCCCGTAAACGAGCTCCACGCCGTCGGCATATGCTTGTGATACATGTGCGTCGCGGGCCCGAAGAACCCTTCGCGCCCAAGCTCGCGCTCATATGTGCCTTCCGGCAAATCGGCGTGCGCCTGGCGCGACGCCTGCCCCTCAATCCGCGGAAAGCTGATCCAGTTCTTGCTCATGCTTTCAAAACCCCGCGCCGGATTTGGTCAAGCTCGATTGACTCGAACAGCGCCTGGAAGTTCCCCTCGCCGAATCCGTCGTTACCCTTGCGTTGAATGATCTCGAAGAAAATCGGACCGATCGCATTCTGCGTGAAGATCTGCAGCAACAACCCCGACGTTGGCCCGCCGTCGATCAGTATCTGATTGCGCTTCAACCGCGCCACATCCTCGCCGTGGTTCG
>CAZJOM010000001.1:76372-132418 GCA_964547645.1 uncultured Flavobacteriaceae bacterium | reverse complement strand
AGCGCAACGCGAACGCGGGCATCGTCGTGGGTATTACGCCCGCCGACTATCCCGGCCACCCGCTCGCCGGCATTGCTTTTCAGCGACATTGGGAGGAGCGCGCGTTCGAAGCGGGTGGACGCGATTACTCCGCGCCCGGCCAACGCGTTGGCGACTTCATTGCCGGGCGAGCCTCGACGGCGCTGGGCGATGTGGTGCCGTCGTACAAACCGTCGGTGCGGCCGACGGATTTGTCGATGTGCTTGCCGGACTACGCGATCGATGCGATCCGCGAGGCATTGCCGGCGTTCGAGGCGCAGGTGCGCGGGTTTGCTATGCCGGACGCGGTGCTGACCGGCGTGGAGACGCGCACGTCATCGCCAATCTCGATCAAACGCGGCGAAGACTTTCAGAGCCTGAACACGCGCGGGCTGTATCCGGCGGGCGAGGGTGCAGGCTATGCAGGCGGGATTCTCTCGGCGGCGATCGACGGGATTAAGGTGGCGGAGGCGGTTGCCGCAGGCGTCGCGCGTTCTGTCTGATTGGCGCCGACGGATGTCAGCGACTAGCGGCGGCGCAACGTTTCGAAATCGATCGTGAGGATGTCGCCGTCCTGCGGGACGTCGCCGTTGCGGAACTGATCTTGTGTGAACGCGGGCAGTGCGCCGCTAACGGGGATTGCGCGGCCGAAGCCGGTGACATCAAGTATGGTGCCGCTGGCTGCGGTTCGCTCGACAGTAAATCGCTCCGCGGGAAACTTGGCGGGCACGGGCTTCCCGCCATCGTCTTCGTCAATGCCCTCTTCGTACTCGTACAAGTACTGGCCTTGCATGAACAATACGCGTCCGTCGGCAAGCTTGAGATAATATGTCGAGCCTTCGTCTTCGAATTCTTCAACGCGGAGCGCGTCAACGACGTCGAAGGTCGTGCATACGGCCGTTCCTGCAGCCAAGTCTTTGGCATGCGCTTCGCGCTGTTTGTCGCGGAAGGACTTGGTCGCGTTGTGAAGATAGTAAGCGAAGCTGACTCCTGCGATGGCCCCGATGATCGTGGGCCACGTTGTGCCCCATGTGCAATAGATGCCCAGAGCGCGCTCGATGCCCACGCCAATGGCAAATGTGATCACGAAGGCGAACAGCGTAGGAAACCAGGCGAAGGCGATCAACGAGTCGCTTGATGCAAATCGAGCAATCGAACGACGTTCGTTTTCGCTCAGGGGTCTGGTGGATGCAGTCGCCATTGGCGCCCTCCCATACGAACGATGACTCTGCGTGCGGCTGGTAAAGAAGGGTCAAATGTTTAGACTTAAGAAAGCGTATGTTTCCCGCGAGGCGTTCGAGTTGTCCTGATTTTCTTGGCGGAAGAGTGCCTACGTGAGGCGCGCCTTGACCTTTCGGTGTAAGCGGCAATACTGGGCTGATGGATTGGAAAAGCCGCATCATCATTGATCCCGCCGTCTGCCACGGCAAGGCCTGCATCAAGGGGACCCGCATCATGGTGTCTGTGGTGCTGGACAACCTTGCCGCCGGGCAAACGCCGGATGAGATCGTCCAACTTTATCCTACGCTGACACGGGACGATGTGACGGCAGCGATGGCCTATGCCGCCGAGCTGGCGCGCGAGCGTGTTGTCGCGACGAGTGCTGCGTGAAGTTTAAGCTCGACGAGAACCTTTCACCTTCGCTGAAGAAGTGGTTCGGCCCCGCCGGGCATGACGTACATACAGTTGCGGACGAGGCACTTTCCGGGCAGCCGGATCTTCGCGTGATCGATGTGTGCAACCGCGAGCAGCGTGCGCTTGTGACGCTCGATCTAGATTTCTCGAACATACTTGCGTACCCGCCGGCGATGTATCCGGGCATCGTGGTCCTCCGCTTGGGCAGTCAGGCGCACGCCGCCGTCGAAGCCGCCGTGCAACGGGTGTTGGCGTTGCTGCCCAGGGAGCCGCTTTCGGGTATGTTGTGGATCGTCGAAGAGCATCGCGTTCGTATTCATGGGTGATATGGGGCGTCGTTGACGAACGCGGTGTCCCTATCGTTTGGGCACTGTGTCTATCGATGAGGTGGCTCAGATGGTTCGATTGCGGTGTCACGGTAACGATACAATC
The DNA here is from genome assembly GCA_964547645.1 of uncultured Flavobacteriaceae bacterium. Taxonomy (GTDB): domain Bacteria; phylum Pseudomonadota; class Alphaproteobacteria; order Micropepsales; family Micropepsaceae; genus SZUA-430. The sequence continues at coordinate 130,333 of CAZJOM010000001.1, read as the reverse complement.
CAGAGGGCGAGATGGGTGCGAAGACTTGGATGTTGGTCTATTCCGATGGGCGTGCGCGGGAACTGCTGAGCGCCAAGCCCGTGCTTGATCGGCCCGCGACGGCGGCTTTCGCGCAGAGGCTGTTCCCAACGGAAAAGTTGACCCCGTTGGAAGATGGAAGCCTTGCTTGGACCAATCCGGACGACGATGAAATCGTTGTCGGTTGCTTCGATGGCGTGCGCGTTGTGGCGGCAATGGAGCTTGGAATTGACTACCCGTCGCGCCTGCCACCGCAGTTCGTACAAGCAGGCGACCGCGGCACGATACATCTTCACGCTATGCACAGCGTTGTTGATTGGTTTGCGTTTGGCATTTGGCGGGCTGGCCGATTGCAACGATCGCTGAGCCTGTCGCCCGACAGCGGTGTGCTCGAAGATATCGGTGAGAAGATGGCGTTCGAATTGCCGTACTGGGACGGCGAGCATCCCGCGGTCGATCCCGAGGAGGAAGACGGGGACTATCCGTTTCCATTTCATCCGCTTGAGCTCGGGGAAGCGGCTTTGCGTGAGTTCTTCGGTTATCAACTCGAAGGGTTCATCGACGAGGATATGTTCGAGCCTGATACTGTTGCGTTGATGCGGTACAAGCGGTCGCGGTGAGCGATTGTCGCCACGCCAATGTTCGAGCGGTGACGCACTTTGTGGCTAGAAATAAGAGCGCCCATATCGTTCGAGACGGTCCTTCGCTTCGGCTTCCAACTCGGGAAACATCTTGAAGACGGCGCCCATGAGACCTTCCATTAGTTCGTACACGGAACTGCCGATCGCTTGAGAGAGCTTCTCGTACTCTTCGTCGTTGCAGTGCTGCCTTACCAAGGGCGCCAAGTTCCCGACTTCTTGCGCGCATCGCGCGGCTGTCGTCGCGATCATCTGTGCTACGTCTCTATCCATGAGTTCTCTCCAACGCACCTGCGTGCGAGCTCACAGTAGCAACACGTTGTGGTCTACGACAGTTGAGCGCCCGCTGGGAGCGCCGGCATCTTGCCGGCCCTTAAGGCGGCTCCAAATCAGCAAGGTCCAGAAAGATGCCGGCGCTCCCAGCGGGGATCTTTTTGTCGATGTTCGGTTGATTGCGGAGGTAGTTTTTTGCTTGCAGTTTTGAAGATTGTTCGGTATTTGTTCCTTCGTGCTTCTGCGGGAGCAGGAGCGGGCCTTGCGGGCTCTTTGTGTGTACACGCGTTGGCGTTGCTGTGACGCATGAAATGGCGGGGTTCTGCGGATGTGATGCTGTTGGAGTTGCTTTTTCTGGAAGAGGTTGTCCACTGCCAATCGCTGGATTTGCGGTGGCGGCTCTCGCAGGTGGGGTGGGAACGGGTGATGATGCGGGATGACTTTGGCGGTTCAGAAGGTTGCCGTGGAACACGCGGCCTATCTCGGCGTTTCGCGCTCGGCGCTGGGGCGGCGGTGGGTGGAGCGTGAGCTTGACGCTTCGGCCGCGCTCGCTTTGGCGCAGCGTTTGAAGGTGCCGGAGATTGTTGGGCGGTTGCTTTCGGCGCGCGGCGTTGGGCTTGACGATGCGGCGGGGTATCTGGCGCCGGCTTTGAAGCGCGATCTGCCGGATCCGAGTGTTGTTTTGGATATGGATTTGGCGGCGGGGCGGCTTGCGGATGCTGTCGTGCGCGGCGAGCGGGTTGCGATCTTTGGCGACTATGATGTCGATGGGGCGACGTCGTCGGCGTTGCTGGCGCGGTTTTTGCGGGCGCTTGGGTGTGCGCCGGTTGTCTACATTCCCGATCGCTTGACGGAGGGTTATGGGCCGAACGTTGCCGCAATGACGAAGCTTGCCCTTGACGGGGCGAAGGTGATCGTCACCGTCGATTGCGGGACGCAGGCGCATGCGGCGCTGGCGGCGGCGCGCGCGGCGGGCGCGGACGTGATCGTGTGCGATCACCATCTGCCCGGCGAGACGTTGCCGGAGGCTTTTGCGATCGCCAATCCGAACCGGCACGATGATACGTCGGGGCTTGGGGCTTTGGCGGCGGTGGGCGTTGCGTTCTTGCTCTGCGTGGCGACGAACCGCGCGTTGCGCGCGCGCGGGTGGTTTGAAGGGCGCGAGGCGCCGGGCTTGCGCAAGTGGCTGGGCATTGTGGCGCTGGGCACGGTAGCCGACGTCGTGCCGCTGAAAGGATTGAACCGCACGTTTGTCGTGAAGGGGCTTGAGGTTGCCGATGGCGAGGTCGCGGGGCTTGCGGCGCTGAAGCAGGTCGCAAAGCTTGCCGGCGCGCTTGAGCCTTATCATCTGGGCTTTGTGCTGGGGCCGCGGGTGAATGCGGGCGGGCGTGTGGGGCGGTGCGATTTGGGTTCGCGGTTGTTGTCGACTGACGATGCTGCCGAGGCGGCGCAGCTTGCGTTGGAGCTTGACGAGCTGAATCAGCAGCGGCGGGCGATTGAGCAAACCGCGCTCGATGAGGCGCTGGCGACGGTTGAGAGCGATGCGGCGTTGCGCGCCGCGCCGGTGCTTGTTGTCGCGCGTGAGGGCTGGCATCCGGGCGTGATCGGGATTGTCGCTAGCCGCTTGAAGGAGCGCTATGGGCGGCCTGCGATCGTGATTGCGATCGGCGAGGGTGTGGGTAAGGGCTCCGGGCGGTCGGTGAACGGCGTCGATCTCGGCAGCGCGATCGTGGCGGCGCGCGAGGCGGGGTTGCTCGTCAATGGCGGCGGGCATGCGATGGCGGCGGGGCTCACGATCGAGCCTGCGAAGATCGAGGCGCTGACGGCGTTTCTGGCGGAGCGATTGGGCGCGCTTTGTGCGGCGTCGGTGGAAGGCAAGCATCTGACGATCGACGGCGTGGTGTCGCCGGCGGGGGCGACGGCGTCGTTGTGCGAGCAGGTGGCGCGCTGTGGGCCTTATGGTGCGGGGAACGCGGAGCCGCTGTTCGTGCTGCCGAACGTCCGCGTTGTGAACGCTACCGTTGTCGGCGAACAGCACGTGCGGTGCATTCTGACGGGCGGCGACAGCGGGCGGGTGAGCGCGATCGCGTTTCGCGCGCTGCAGTCGGAACTCGGACCTACATTGTTGAACGCGAAAGGGCGGGCGTTGCACGTGGCTGCGACGCTGAAGGCGGAGGAGTGGCAGAACGTTGTGCGCGTCCAGGCGATGATCCGGGACGCGGCGGTTGCGGGTTAGAAGCCGAACTGCATGCGGCCTTGAACGATGTCGAACTCGGCGTTGAGGTTTTCGCCGGCATAGCCCTGGCGGTCGACGTCGACCATCGCGTACTCGCCCATCATCTTCAGGTTCGCGTTCAGGTACCAGGTGACGCCGATGTTTGTGACTTTCTGCTCGCCGCCGCGGATGCATTGCAGGAACTGCGTGCACGGCGCACCAGCCGCGCCTTCGCGCCAGTTCAGATTCAGGTCGCTGTAGCGGGCGGTGAGCGACCAGGCGCCGGCACTGGAGGTGCTGGCCGGGCCGCGCCAGACGGCGACGTTGTTGTTCGTGCCGGCGGCGACGTAGCGCTTGTTCTCGCCGGTGAATATCCACTCGCCTTCGACGTACCAGCCGGAGAAGCGTGGGTCGGCACCGGCGATGGAAGAGACGTCGCGCTCGACGTCCCAGGCGTAGTACTCGGCAGCGAGGTAGAGGTTTTGGAAGTTCATGCCGGCTTCGAAACCGGCGAGTGTTCCGCCCTCGGCCGGGATGGGGCCGGTGTCGACGAAGCGGTCGCCGCTGACGCGCACTTCGGGACGCTCGCGCAGGGTCAGCGTGCGGTCGACTCCGGGGTTCGTGCCTTGCAGGGACAGGATGGTTGCGGCGGTGCCGCCGATCTGGACGTTCGAGGTGCCGTCGGACCAGAGGCGATAGGCGAGGCGGCCAAGCAGTTGCGTGCGTTCGTCGTCAGCGCCGGCGGGGCAGCCGGACGGGCTGCCGGAGTGGCCGCAGCCGTTTGTTGCCACGCGGTCGCCGGTGAGGGCGGCGGAGAACATGAAGTTGTCGCCGTCGGTCAGTAGGTTTTCGCGTTGATACGTTGCTTCGAGGCCGCGCCGGCCGTCTTCGCCGCCGAACGCCTGGGTGATCACGGTGATGACGCCGGGGCGTTCCATGGTCGTTAGTTCGCCCGACGACGTGGCGTCATAGAGCGTCATGATCGGCTGGATGGCGCCCAGATGGACGCGCAGGCCCGGCACGCCGACATATCCGATGCGGGCTAGGTTGATGGTGCCTGAGCCTTCGATGTCTGACCCGCCGAACTCGAAGCGGATTTCGTAGACGAACTCGCGGAAGAACTTGCCTTCGACGCCGAAGCGCACGCGACGGAACAGGGCACCTGAGCCGAGGTCGCAGAGCGGCGTGCCTGGGCAGGCGTGGCCGGCGCCCAGGTCGGATTGGTCTTGGATGTAAGCGGCGGTATCGAGTTGCACGAGGCTGCGCAGCGAGAGCTCGAAGCGGCCATCACCCGAGCGCACAGTGGGGCGGGCATCGTTGAACGACCACTGCACGGCGTCTTGCGTCTCTTCAACCTTCTTCAGGCGCGAGCCGGCGACGATCTTCTCGTCTTCGGCCTCGCGCTCCAGACGCTCGAGGCGGGCTTTCAGGTCTTGAATTTCGCGGTCGCGTTTCTCTTCCTTTGTTTCGGCATGCGCCGCAGCGGTAAGAACGGCGACGGCGAGAAGGCAGAGTGCGGTGCGCATGACGATCCCCCGGAGACTCGCTGGAGGCGAATCACACGCAAGGATTCTAAATGCGAACGGCTCCCGCGGTGTGGCGCGGAAGCCGCTCAGGTTTGTTCAAGACGCTGCGTCTTAGAATGTGAACATCATTCGGCCTTGGATGACGTCGAAATTCGCGTCCAAGTCGTTTTCGATGACCGTTGGTGTGGCAAGGTTGTCAGCACCGTAGCCGCGGCGGCTGATGTCTACCATTGCGTATTCGGCCATCATCTTAAGGTTTGCGTTCATGTACCAAGTGACGCCTAGGTTCACGATGCTCTGTTCGCCGCCGCGGATACAGGCCGCGAACTGCGTGCACGCCAGTGAAACGTCGCCTTGTCGCCAGTTCAGGTCCAGATTGCTGTAGCGCGCGGTGAGCGCCCAAGCGCCCAAGCCGCCGCCAAGCGACCATGGCGCTGCGATCGATGGGCCGCGGAACACGCCGATGTTGTTGTTCGTCCCCGAAGCGACGTACCGCTTGTTCTCTCCGGTCAGTATCCACTCGCCTTCGACGTACCAACCCGAGAATTCCGGGTTGTTGCCGCCGACCGTCGTGATATCGCGTTCGACTTCCCACTTGTACCATTCGCCGGCGAGGTAGAAGTTCTTGAAGTTCATCCCGGCTTCGAAGCCGTAGAGTGATCCGCCCGTTGCCGGAATGGCGCCGGTCCCCACAAAGCGTTCGCCGGTCACTCGAATTTCCGGTCGTTCTTGGAAGGTGATCGTGCGATCCGCGCCGGGCGCAATTCCCTGCAGCGAGAGGATCTTGGATCCGGTTGCGCCGACCTGCACGTTCGACTCACCGTCGGACCAAAGGCGATATGCGAGACGGCCGAGGAGTTGAGTGCCTTCGTCATCGACGCCGCCCGTCGGGCCGTGTGCGCCGGAGTTGCCACCGCCTAGGTTGGTGGTGCGAGCGCCTGTGTAGGCAGTCGAGATCATGAAATTGTCGCCGTCATAGAAGAGACCCTCCTTCTGGTAGGTCACTTCGAGGCCGCGGCGAGAGTTGTCGCCGCCGAAGGGGCCAACGACCGTCGTGATAACAGCCGCGCGCTCCATCGTGGTGAGTTCGGCGGAGGAGGTCGAGTCGTACATTGTCATGATCGGCTGCAAAGCACCGCCTTGGATGCGAAGGCCGGGAATGCCGACGTAGCCTACCCGCGCAATGTTGATGGTGCCGTTGCCCTCAACTTCGGAGCCGCCGAAATCGAAACGAAGCTCGTAGATGAAGTCTCTGAAGAACTTGCCTTCAACGCCGAAACGAACGCGACGGAACACGGCGCCGGACCCCAGGTCACAGAGAGTGTTGCTCGCAGCACAGCTTCCAACCGCGCCGTAGCCTGCGCCGAAGTCGTTTTGATCTTGCATGAAGTTCGCCCAGTCGAGCTGCACGCGGCCGCGGAAGCTCATTTCGAAGCGGCCGTCGCCGGAGCGGATGGTGGGGCGGCCGTCGTTGAAGGACCACTGCACGGCTTCTTGCGTTTGTTCGACCTTGTTCAGGCGCGAGCCGGTCTGAATTTTCTCGTCTTCGGATTCGCGCTCCAGGCGGTCCAAGCGCGCTTTCAGTTCTTGGATTTCTTGGTCGCGCGATTGATCCTTTGTCTTGCCGCCCGCGAGGGCCGGCGTGGCAACCATGCCGGCAGCCACGAGCATCGTGGAAGCGAGCCACAGCGTTCTATTCATCAGCAGTACCCCTTTGTTTTCAACTTTCGCCGGGCACCTTCTCGCCGGAGTATGACAGGCTTGCGACAGCTGTTTGACAACCGCGATACGCGCCGGGGGCGTTGCAGGCATGCACCACAACGCTTGATGGAGAAACCAGGGACACCACGCCTGGTCCCGCTCGCAAAGCATGGCGCATTTGCAGGAAAGACAACTGCTGCTTGATCAGTCGGGGACTTCTACCCTGCGGCGCCAAAAGATGTGGATAGGTTGCGAAGCTGAGGTGCGCCCGACGAATGCCAGGTATGCGCCGTACATGGTTACGGCGGCGGAAGCGAAGTTGTGAATGGTTTGCTCCTGACCGCAGGGCAGCACTGTCGCCCACAGGCCGTAGATCGTGCCGCCCGCGCCTAGGATCGCGCCCCAAATGCCGCGCGAGCGGTACCACGGTTTACTCCAAACCGTTTGCGTCAAAGTCATCTCCCGGGTTGCGGACAAGAGGTGGTGCGCGATTGTGACGATTGTGCGAACTTGGCACCGTTGTGAGGCGGGTGGGAAATGTTAGAGAGTGTCAATCTGGAGCTGTTGCTTGCCGCCTGTATGTTCGTGGGGGCGGTGCTGTACAGTTCCGTCGGCCACGGCGGCGCGTCGGCCTATCTGGCGCTGATGGCGCTGTTCGGGGTGGCGCCGGGCGTCATGCGGCCCACGGCATTGGCGCTCAATATCCTCGTCGCGAGCCTCGGGTCGTACCGCTACGTCGGCGCGCAGATGTTTCGTTGGCGGACGTTGTGGCCGTTTCTGATCGGGTCGCTGCCTTTCGCGTTTCTGGGCGGAACGATCCAGCTGCCGGGAGCGTACTACAAGCCGCTTGTCGGCGGCGTCTTGTTGGTCAGCGCGGCGCGGCTCATTTGGGTCAGCGGGACGGCAGCGACCGAGCGCAAGCTCGACCCGCCGGTTTGGCTGGCGATTGCGGTTGGTGCGTTCATCGGCTTGCTTTCGGGACTTACCGGAACGGGCGGCGGTATCTTTCTGTCACCGATCCTCATGTTCTTTGCGTGGTCTAGTGTGCGCGAGGCCTCCGGTGTGGCCGCGCTCTTCATCCTGTGCAATTCGATTACAGGACTGGCCGGCAATTTCAGCGTCGTTCAGTCGTTGCCGGCGGAGTTGCCGTTATACGCTGGCGCGGTTCTGGCCGGCGGGTTGGTCGGGACGACGGCGGGGATCAGTTTCTCGCCGACCGTTATCCAGCGCACGCTGGCGGTCGTCCTGACGGTCGCGGGTGCCAAGTTGATTGGGGTCTATTGAAAGGTGGAATTCGCAAATGCACTACGATGACGTTGTTCGGGGGCGGCGGAGTATTCGCGGCTACAGGCCCGTGCCGGTACCGAAGGCACTCATCCGCGAGGTGATTGAGCTCGCGATGCGCGCTCCGTCGTCACTTAACACTCAGCCCTGGAATTTCTATGTTGTGGCTGGCGAGGCGCTAAACCGCATCCGCCAGGGCAACACGGAGCGCAATTTGGCGGGCGTGCCGGACTCGCGCGAGTCGCGCGGGCATGGCGCCTACGAGGGTGTTCATCGCGAGCGGCAGATCGAAATCGCCAAGCAGCTGTTCGGCGCGATGGGGATCGAGCGGCACGATCAGGCGGCGCGAAAGGACTGGGTGTTGCGCGGGTTCCGCCAATTTGATGCGCCGGTTTCGGTTGTTGTGACCTACGACCGTTCGATTCACGGCGGCGATATCGGGCCGTTCGATTGTGGCGCAGTGACGAACGCGCTCGTGAACGCCGCTTGGTCGCGGGGCTTGGGCTGCGTGATCAACAGTCAGGGTATCATGCAGGCGCCGGTCGTGCGCGAGCATGCCGGTATCCCCGACGATCAGGTGATCATGATCTGTGTCGCCATGGGCTTTCCGGACGACAGTTTCCCGGCGAACGCGGTGGTGTCGCGGCGAAAGTCTGTCGACGAGGCGGCGGTGTTTGTGGGGTTTGAAGAGTGAGGGAGATCGAGATGCCGGCGCTGGGCGCGCCAGGGGGCAAGAGCCCTGTGCAATCGGTCGCAGGATTGCGCGTCACCGGTTGACCTAGGTCAACGCTGCTGCGGCGGGCATTCTCTAGCAACGGTGCGGGTCCGTTGTTTCGTTCTTGCCCGGAGTATCTTCCTTGACCAATCGCTTTTTGGCCGCGGCCACGTTGAGCTGCGCATTGACTGCAACTTTTGCCGCGTTGGCGGTTCCCCAGGCGGCGTCGGCCGCGCAAGGGCCTTGGATGGTGCGCGGGCGGTTGCTCGCGGTGCTGCCGGACGAGAACGCGACGGTCACGGTTTTGCACGGGAACGTCGATATCGAAGATCAGTTCGTGCCCGAGCTCGACTTTACCTATTTCTTCGACAAGCACTGGGCGGCGGAGCTCATTCTTGCCGTCACGCCGCACCAGATCACGCACAAGCCTACGAACATCGATCTGGGTGAGGTTTGGCTGCTACCGCCGACATTGACGGCGCAGTATCATTTCCAACCGGACGATCCGGTTTTCCGTCCCTATATCGGCGCGGGCATCAACTACACGGAATTCTTCGGTCACGACGGCGCCGATCCGATCGTCCACAAGGCACACTTCAAGCCAAGCTTCGGTTTTGCCTTGCAGGCAGGCGTCGATTTTCCGATCAATGAGCACTGGTCGATCAACATCGACGTGAAAAAAGTCTGGATCAATACGGATGTGAAGCTGGACACTGATGCCGGACTTGTGCGTGCGGACGTCGATATCAATCCGCTGATCGTCGGGGTGGGGGTGTCGTATCGCTGGTAGGCGTCGCAATATAGGGCGAAGAGGAAGATTGTGGCGCCGTGCTCGGATCAGCCGCGCCGCAAGCGCCTGACGTCGGCCGATGATAGCGGCCCACCCGAGGGGTTGTTCACGCGCGAGAGTTGCGCTCCGCCGAAACGGTTTTGATAGAACTGTCCGACCGCGATGCCACGGTAGAACACGCGTCGGCCGGTTTCGACGGTTTCGTTTGCTCGGGGCGTGCCCAGATAGAGCGGCAGGAGTGTTGGCGGCTCATCGCCTTTCGCGCGCGTCATGAGGATGACTGCGATCTCAGGCACGTAAGTGACAGCGGCGCCGGTGGTGCTTGCCGCCCTGGTGCAACCTTCGCCGAACATCATGGCGCAGAGGCGCCGCTCCGGGAAGCGTGGTGCCGTGCGTGCGTGGATGGCATCGGCTTTGGCGACGATGTCGGCGCAGGCGTCGTCGTCAAAGACGCGCAGGCAGTCGCCGCTTGTCGCCAGCACCAGCGCCGCATCCGAGGGGCGCCGCCACAGCGCGCCGGCCACGACAAGTACCACGACCAAAGCGAGCGCGCCGCCGAAAACGGCCATGCCATGGCGCTGCCAGAAACTGGGTTTGCGAACAGTCGCCATCCGAACTCGCGAGAGTGAGCGCCTTAGTCTGCGTCCCGCTGCGTTAAGGTGGCGCTAACAAAATCAGCGACGAACCAATCGGATTCGGGCACTTCTCAAGGCGCACACAACGATATAACCTTGTCCGACCGGGCTCGTGCGGACGCCCGGGGTTAGACGATGTTTCGTCCAAGCGCCGCTTGATTCCTGTTTGGGAATGGAGCCATGGACGACATTTCTCTTCATTCGAATTCCCGGATTGCCGTGTTGTGGCGGGGTGACCCGAGCGCGCGACATGTACCGGTCGCGCATGAGGCTCGGCTTATTCCAGTTGTCGAGGCATTGCGTGCGGCGGGGTTTGCCGCAGAGGGTGTCGTTTGGTTTGACGACGCGGCGGAAGCGATCGTGGCGCGGCTCGCCGCGTTCGCAGGTGTGCTCGTGTGGATCAATCCGTTGGCGGACGGGCGCGATCGTTCGGTGGTGGACGCTGCTCTACGCGAACTCGCGGCGCGCGGCGTGTGGGTCAGCGCGAATCCCGACGTTATCGCGTTGATGGGAACGAAGGCGGTGCTCTTTCAAACGCGCGGGTTGGGGTGGGGATCGGACACGGATCTATATGCGACAGTGGAAGCGTTCGAGGCGCGCTTCTGGCCGCGACTGGCTGACGGGGCGGTGCGCGTCTTGAAGCCTTTGCGGGGCAACGACGGGCAGGGTGTGGTGCGAGTCGCCGCTGACGGGGAGCGTTTCAACGTGCAGCACGCGGGCGACGATCGCGTGGAGTTGCTCGATCGCGCCGCGCTCTCGGTGCGTGTGCGCGAGGTCATTGCGCGCGCCGGCGCGGTCATCGACCAGGCCTTCCACGACAACCTCGCGGCGGGGATGGTGCGTTGCTACCTCTCGCTCGATCGCGTCATCGGCTTTGCGGAGCAGCGGCCGCGGCGCGAGGCCGGCGCCTTCGGCATGAACTCGGCCAAGGCGATGCACGACGCCGATGCACCTGCCTTTGCCGACCTGCGCCGCGCGATGGAGACGTCGTGGGTGCCCGGGCTGCAAAGGACTTTGAGCATCGGCACCGCTCATCTGCCGGCGCTCTGGGACGCGGACTTCCTCTATCGTGTGCCGGTAGAGGCGGCGGTGCGCGGTCGCTTCGTTCTTTGCGAGATCAACGTCAGTTGCGTATCGCCGTTTCCGCCGGGCGCGCCAGGAGCGATCGCGGAGGCGGTGACGCGACTTGCGAAGCGGAGCTCAACAATGGTTCAGTGCGATTAGTGTGTTGCGTCGACCGTGGTTGCCATCTGTCGCGATGCGGGTGCCGATTAGCCGCCGGCTTGGCGATCCTGCCAACCGATCTCGGTGCTCTCGACCAAAATTCCCGGCTTGCGCAGCGACGTGTGCCGGCTGAGGTCGAGCACGCTGACCTGCCTCACGACGATTCCCGCGTCGCAAGTTTCGACCGGCCAATATTCAAACACGCCGCAATATGCGTACAAGCCGAAGTTGATCTCAGCCGCGATCCGAACGATACGGACGCGACCCTCGAAGAAGCCAATGTCAACGAGATCGTTTAGCCCCGTGCCATAGTTGAGTACCAGCTTGCAGTCGAGGCTGGGCAATGCGTTGTGAATATGCGAGCCGACGAACAGCGACGCCGGCACGTCGAACCCAAGCTCTCGAAATGGCGTGTTCAGCGCAGTTCGCGAAATTGCGGCGATGCGCAAGTCACGGTCAAGTAAGATCTCCATTCCGCTCGTCGAGAACGTGCGATGCTTCCATGCTGCGCGGCTGGCATAACGGATCGTGAGGGAGACGTTGGCGATGCGCTCGGTCATCGACTCAGGCACTGGCGTGCCTGTCTCCCAGTTCTCCAGGGTACCGGCGTGCACATCCAGCAGCACGGCCAGTGTCTCTTGCGAAATCTCGTTGGCGATGCGCAACGCCTTCAGCGCAGTGCCATCGATCGGGGCTGAGTTCGCGTTGCGGAAGGTCATGACAAGAACGCCAAATGGGCGTCTCCCGAGACCATGCGGCCGTCGAGCAGTATCGCGCGCACATTTGACACGCGAAACCCAGCGAAGCGCGGGCCCGGTTCGCAGCGCTGAACCTTCGTTGCTACGATATGAACCAGCAGCGCACCGTCGCTGGTGCAGATGGTCCAAAAATCGATGTCCTTTGCCGCGATTTCACCTTCGATCCACGATTCGCTCCGAAATTGAACGCCGCGCAGAGTGCCGTCGAACAATGGGATTGAGGCCAGCGCCGACGCATAAGCCTGAAATTGAGGAATCTCCGAAGCGCGCCGCCCGACAAAGGCTCCTCCCGACAAGCCCAAAGACGCCAGCAAAGACGCGCTCGCCGCTAGAAACCGCCAGTCGCTGTCGCAGAGCCCCTCTGCACCGTGCGTAAGCGACACGCGGCGGATCCATCCCTGTGTTGACGAGAGACCGCAGTTCAAGGTTCACACCTGAATTTGCCGCGAATTGTCTGCTACGAACGACCCAATCACAAGTGTCGGATGCTGGCGCCCTTGTCGTATTTGCACTCTCATTCGTAGGGCGCCGCAATCGTAAGGCGCAGCAATCGCTGGCGCGTAACTCCCTTGCGCCGCCATTCATGAGTGCTGCCGGTTCGTTTCAGGCTGAAGGCTGGTGCCGTTGCGCATCCTATACCGTCAACCATAACCCCCTGCCGATTCACCCAGGCGTTGGTCCCCAGGGTGACAACACTGCAATATTTGTTGAATTGCTGCGGCAAACGCTGGGGTGGCGTAGAGGAATCAAAGAATAGATCATCCCCCGCACGTTTGGGTTGCGCTGCAGCCGTTTCTTACTGAGTTATTCGAGATCGTGAGCACTTCGTCCCATTTGATCAGAGCCGGTGTCGTCGGCGCCGGCGCCTTCGGCCGCCTACACGCCCAGAAGTACGCTGCGACCCCTGGGGTAACCCTGGTCGGAATCGCAGATGCGGACTCGGCCCGCGCGCAGACTATGGCTAACGACTTCGGCGTCCAGGCCTTCGCCGGTTGGCGCGCCATGCTGCCCCACGTCGACGTGGTCACGATCGCCGTCCCCGCTCGCGTCCATGGCGAGATCGGCGTCGGTGCACTGAACCAGGGCAAGCATGTCTTTATGGAAAAGCCGTTGGCGGCGAACTTGCGCGAGGCCGATGCACTCGTGCGTCTAGCAGAGGTGCGCAACCTCGTCCTCCACACCGGCCACCAAGAGCGCTTTGTGATGCGCCATCTAGGCCTGTTCGACGGCAACGTAAAGCCGCTACGTGTCGAAAGTCATCGCGCCGCGCCCTTCAATCCGCGCAACACGGATGTCAGCGTTGTGCTCGACCTAATGATCCACGACATCGACCTGGTCCATACGTTGAACCCGTCCGCCATCGGTGTCGTCCGCGCAAGTGAGCGGATGATGCACGCCCGCTCTGACGAAGTGTCGGCGTCCCTGACGCTGACCGACGGCATGCAAGTCGAACTCTTCGCCAGCCGCATGGCCGAAGCCCGTAAGCGCTTCATGCGCGTGACCTACCCGGACGGTGAGATCTACATCGACTTCCTCACGCGCGAGATGACGAACACCACGCCGCGGAAGATCAAGCCGCTGGGTAGCACCGATGGTGTGGCCGACGGTTTGCCATGCCCATCGACGGATCCGCTCGGCCACGGCGTGGCGCAGTTCATCCGTTCCGTGCGCGAGGGCAAGGCGCCCGCGATCGCGCCGCGCGAAGCGCGCCGCGCGTTGGAAACCGCGCTCAACATTCTCGACGCCGCCCGTGCGGCTGCCCCTCAGAAGAGAGCCGTTCATGCCTGAAGCAAACAAGGCTGAGACCCGCACCGCGACGGCGGATGCGGGCCCGATCCGTTTCTTCGACCTCGAAACGCCGAAGAAGCGCCTGCGCGCCGACATCGAAAAGCGTTGGCAAAAAATCCTCGACCACGGCGCCTTCATCGGCGGCCCCGAAGTCGCCGAGCTTGAAGCGGCGCTCGCGTCATATGTCGGCGCCAAGCACTGTCTCGCGGTCGCCAGCGGCACCGACTCCCTCGTCATCGCGCTCATGGGCGAAGAAGTGAAGGCGACCGACGCGGTCTTCATCCCCGGCTTCACCTACAACGCCACCGCGAACGCCGTGCTTGTCGCGGGCGCAACGCCGGTCTTCGTCGACGTCGACGCGCACACCTGCAACATGGACGTCACCCACCTCGAAGCCCAGATCGAAGCGACGATCCGTGAAGGCAAGCTGAAGCCACGCATGATCGTGGCCGTCGATCTCTACGGTTTGCCCGCCGACTATACCGCCATCAACCGCATCGCGAAGAAGCACGGCATGCTGGTCTTAGCCGACGCGGCGCAAAGCCTCGGCGGCGCGCAGAGCGGCCGCAAGATCGGCGCGCTGACCGACATGACCGCGACGAGTTTCTATCCCTCGAAGACGTTGGGCTGCTACGGCGACGGCGGCGCGATGTTCACAGACGACAGCGCACGCTTCGACCGTTGGTCCTCGATCCGCTGGCACGGCACCGATGCGCAGAAAAAGGAGTCGATCCGCGTAGGCGTGAACGGCCGCCTCGACTCGGTTCAGTGCGCCGTGCTCCTCGCCAAGCTCACAATCTTCCCCGAAGAAATGAAAGCCCGCGCCCGCATCGCCGAGCGCTATCGCAAGGGCCTTGGCAACGCTGTCGAAATGCAAAATGTGCCTGCGGGCAGCGACAACGCCTGGGGCCTCTTCACGATCATGGTCGACAACCGCGAAGCCGTGATCAAGAAGCTCCAAGAGGCGGGTGTGCCGTCGTCGATCTACTACTACAAGGCGCTGCATCAGCATCAGGCGTTCGCCGCCTATGCGCCGAAAGGGGGCCTGCCAGTGTGCGAAAAGCTGGCGAACCGCGTGCTCAGCCTGCCGATGCACCCTTATGTGACCGACGAACAGATTGACCGGGTCGTCGCGGCGGTTAAAGCTGCGGTATGATCGCACGAACCGCCCCCCTCATCGTCGCACTGTCGCTCGCGCTCGTTGCGTGCGACGGCCTCCTCAAATCCGAAGACCAGCCGCAGGCCAAACGCCCCGCGGTTGACAACGGCGAACAACTCGAAGCCGACATCATGGCCGGCCGCGTCGAAGTGATGCTGCAACAAGCGCACTCCGGTCTGGGCGTTCTTGGCGTCAGTGCGCCGCCGCTCACCGAACTGCCCACCGACCGCGACACCTACCGCCGTCTCGCCGATGCGGTGACGCAGTACAACACCGTGAACGCCGCGGCCTGCACGAAGGGTCTTGCCAAAGGCGATGCATGCCGCCCCTTCAGCCCTGCGTGGCTAAGCAGTGCGCCCGCGACGCCGGAGGCGCTTAAGGCCGCCGCTCAGGACCTCCAAGACACCGCCATCCCGCTCTGGGACGCAGTCTGCGCCAAAGCCAAAGCAAAATCCGGCGATGAGCATTTCTGCGCGATTGAATAATCGGGCATAGTACGGCCCATGACCGCCTCGCTCAAAATTGCACTTGCCCAGCTGAACCCCACGGTTGGCGACGTTGCCGGCAATCTCGCCAAAGCGCGCAAAGCCCGCGCCGACGCGACGGCGATGGGCGCCGACCTTGTTATGTTCAGCGAACTTTTCATCGTCGGCTATCCGCCTGAAGATTTGGTGTTGAAGCCGGCGTTGCAGGCCGATGCACGCGCCGCTGTCGAAGCGTTGGCTCAAGAGACGGCGACCGGTTCTGCCGTACTCATCGGTACGCCCTGGGTCGAGGGCGGCAACCTTCACAACGCGATCGCCTATCTCGACGGCGGTACGGTGAAGGCGCTGCGCTTCAAAGCCGACCTGCCGAACTACGGCGTGTTCGACGAAAAGCGCGTCTTCGTGCCCGGTCCGCTGCCTGGACCCATCGACGTCCGCGGCGTCCGCATCGGCGTTCCCATCTGCGAGGACATCTGGAAGGGCGACGTCGTCGAGTGTCTCTCCGAGACCGGTGCCGAGTTCCTACTCGTGCCGAATGGCTCGCCCTTCGAAGCGACAAAGGAAGAAGTCCGCCTCAACATTGCGGTATCCCGTGTCGTCGAGAGCGGCCTACCGCTCGCCTATTTGAATCAAATCGGCGGCCAAGACGAACTTGTCTTCGACGGCGCCTCGTTCGTGCTGAATGCCGACCGCAGCCTCGCGCTGCAGATGCCCGCGTGGGAAGAAGCGATCGTGCTCACGCATTGGCGACGCGACGGCAAGCGCTGGTCCTGCGAACCGGGCGCAAAGACCGCGCTGCCCGCCGGCCTCGACGCGATCTACAACGCGATGATGCTGGGCCTCGGCGATTATGTGCGGAAGAACCGTTTTCCCGGCGTGGTGCTTGGCCTATCCGGCGGCATCGACTCCGCGCTGACCGCAGCCGTCGCCGTCGATGCGTTGGGCAAGGACCGCGTCCGCTGCGTGATGATGCCTTCGCGCTACACGTCGAAAGACAGCCTCGACGACGCCGCCGAAGTCGCGCGCCTGCTCGGCACGCAACTCGACAACATTGCGATCGAAGAAGCCGTGAAGGCTTTCGGCGCCATGACCGGCCCCCTCTTCGCCGGCCGCAATCCGGACACGACCGAAGAGAACATCCAGTCGCGCATCCGTGGCGTGACCTTGATGGCGATCTCGAACAAGTTCGGTCCCATGGTCATCACCACCGGCAACAAGTCGGAGATGTCGGTCGGCTACGCGACGCTCTACGGCGATATGTGCGGCGGCTACAATCCGCTCAAAGACCTCTACAAGATGCAGGTCTTCGCGCTCTCGAAATGGCGTAACCAGCAAAAGCCGAAAGGTGCGCTCGGTCCCGCCGGTCGCGTGATGCCCGAACGCGTGATCACGAAGCCGCCGACGGCCGAACTGCGCGCCAACCAAAAGGACGAGGACTCGCTCCCGCCCTACCCGAAGCTCGACGACATCCTCGAATGCCTGGTCGAAAACGAGATGCCGATCGAAGACATCATGAAGCGTGGCCACGACCTCGCCACGATCAAGCGCGTGGAACACCTGCTCTCGATCGCCGAATACAAACGCCGCCAAGCCCCGCCCGGCGTCAAGATCACCCGCAAAAACTTCGGGCGGGACCGCCGGTACCCGATTACGAACGCCTTCCGCGACGCGACCTGACCCGCTATTACACGCGCCATGACCACCACCGTCCGCTTTGCGCCCAGCCCCACGGGCAAGCTTCACGTCGGCAACATTCGTGCCGCGCTCACGAACTTCTTGTTCGCCCGCAAGACTGGGGGCAAGTTCCTGCTGCGGCTCGACGACACCGACACCGAACGCTCGACCGAAGAAAACGCGCAGGGCATCTACAAAGACCTCGCTTGGCTGGGCCTCAAGCACGACCTCTTCGCCAAGCAGTCGGAGCGCGCGGACGCGCACAACGCCGCGGCAGACAAGTTGCGTGCCGCCGGCCGCCTCTATCCCTGCTACGAGACCGCCGACGAGCTTGATCGCCGCCGCAAGCGCCAGCTCGCGCAACACAAGCCGCCCGTCTACGACCGCGCCGCGCTCGCCCTAACGGCCGAACAGCGTGCCGAGTTTGAAGCGAAGGGCCGCAAGCCGCATTGGCGCTTCAAACTTTCTGGCAAAAGCGTCGAGTTCGCCGACATCATCCGCGGGCCGGTGCATATCGAAACCGCCTCGCTCTCCGACCCGGTGTTGATCCGCGAGGACGGCCGCTTCCTCTACACGCTGCCCAGCGTCGTCGACGATATCGACTTCAAAATCACGCACATCATCCGCGGCGAGGATCACGTCACCAACACCGGCGTGCAGATCGAAATCTTCGAAGCGCTCGGCGCCCCCGTGCCCCAGTTCGCGCACTTTTCGATGCTGGTCGGTGCCGGCGGCGAAGCGCTCTCGAAGCGGCTCGGGTCGCTCGCGATCGAAGGCCTACGCGACGGCGGCATCGAACCGCAAGCCATCAACAGCCTTCTGGCAAAGCTCGGGACCTCCGATCCGGTGGTCGCCCGCGCGACGTTGGACGAACTCGTTGCCGACTTCGACCTGACGAAGTTCTCCCGCGCTCCCGCACACTTCGATCCAAGCGACTTGAAGGCACTGAATCACAAGCTGCTGCACGGCATGTCGTTTGATACGGTCGCAGCCGATCTGCAGCGTCTTGGCGTCGGTGGCGGCGCGCCGTTCTGGGAAGCCGTAAGGGATAACATTCAGCTTCTCAACGAAGCCCGCGGTTGGTGGCACGTGGTTGAAGGCCCGCTTGAGCCCGTCATCGAAGACGCAACCCTGGCCGAAGCCGCCCGCGCGCTGTTGCCCGCTGCCCCGTTCACTGACGCCACCTGGACCGAATGGACCACAGCCGTTTCCGCCAAAACCGGCGCCAAAGGTAAGGCTTTGTTTAGACCGCTGCGCTTAGCGTTGACCGGTCAGCCCCATGGACCTGAGATGCGAAAGCTGTTACCCCTCATCGGTCCCGAACGGGCGGCCAAACGGCTCGCCGGTCAGGCGGCATGAGGCAGACGTGACGAATTCGACGATCAAGTTTGACCTGACGACCGCAGCGCAAATCGCGCGCGCGGCCATTTGTATTTGCGGCTAACGAACCTTAGCGGCCGCGCGCAACCGATTCCCTTCTTATCGAAGACCGAATCCTAGAGCCGGCCCGGACGGACCGAGTTTGAGGATTTGACGATGGCGCTGACGATCTACAACACACTCGCACGCGAGAAGCAGCTGTTTCAGCCGCTCGACCCGAAGAACGTGCGCATGTACGTCTGCGGCCCGACCGTCTACGACTTCGCGCACATCGGCAACGCGAGACCCGTGATCGTCTTCGACGTGTTGTTCCGCTTGCTGCGGCACATCTACGGCGAGAAGCACGTGACCTACGTGCGCAACATCACGGACGTCGAAGATAAGATCATCGCCCGCGCCGCCGAGCGCAAGGTCTCCATCCGCGAACTTACGGAAGGGACCGCGAGGGTCTATCAAGAGGACGCGCTCGCGCTCGGCAATCTGCCGCCGACGTTTGAGCCGCGCGTCACCGACACGATGCCCGAGATCATCGCCATGATCGCAACGCTCGTGCAGAATAGGCACGCCTACGTCGCCGAAGGCCATGTCCTCTACGACGTGGCGTCCAACCCAGGCTATGGCAAGCTCTCGCGCCGCGCGCTGGACGAAATGATCGCCGGCGCCCGGGTCGAAGTCGCGCCCTACAAGAAAAGCCCGATGGATTTCGTGCTCTGGAAGCCTTCTGACGCGACTATGCCGGGCTGGGACAGCCCCTGGGGCAACGGCCGCCCCGGCTGGCATATCGAATGCTCGGCCATGGGCGAGAAGCATTTGGGCGAGACGTTCGACATCCACGCCGGCGGTATCGACCTCATCTTCCCGCACCACGAAAACGAAATCGCCCAAAGCGAAGGCAGCCACAACGGCAAGCCGATCGCGAACTATTGGATGCACAACGGCTTTCTGCAGGTCGAAGGCGAGAAGATGTCGAAAAGCCTCGGCAATTTCATCACCATTCGTGAGCTGTTGGCAGAGAAGAAGTTCGGCGACCAGCAATGGCACGGCCGCGTGCTTCGCCTCGCCATGCTGAGCACGCACTACCGCCAGCCGATCGACTGGACGGTCGAGCGCCTGCTGCAAACGCGCGCCACGCTGATGGAGTGGGCGCGTCTGCTGCACGGCGTGACCGCGGCCGATACCGTGCCCGACGACGTGATGGCCGCGCTCTCCGACGATCTGAACACGCCGGCCGCACTCGCCGCCGTGCATAGCCTCGCCGCATCGGCTCGCATGAACGCGGATGACAAACGCCGCCTCAGAGCGGCGCTTAACTTCCTCAGCGTCTACGCCGACGAGCGCGACACCGACTTCATGGTCGGCCAATCCGTCGACACCGCGAAGGTCGAAAACCTGATCGCCCAACGCAACGCCGCGCGCAAAGCAAAGAACTTCGCGGAAGCGGACAAGATCCGCGCCGAGATCTCCGCGCTCGGCGTTGCGATCGAAGATGGGCCAGCGGGTACAACGTGGAAGGTGGTGTCATGAGCGGCGGCGCTTCCAAAGTCCTTCCCCCCTTGCGGGGGAAGGTGGCCCGTAGGGCCGGATGGGGGGTGACGCGCGATAGCGCGCACACCTTCGAGTCCGGCCCGCGCCTTCGGCGCGTCCCCCCCATCCGTCTCACCGCTTCGCGGCGAGCCACCTTCCCCCGCAAGGGGGGAAGGCTCTCTGGAGTCGTCTCATGACCCGTCAACGTCTCTACCTTTTCGACACAACGTTGCGCGACGGGGCGCAGACGCAGGGCGTTGATTTCAGCGTCGATGACAAGCGCCAGATCGCGGGGCTGCTCGACGACTTCGGCATAGACTACATCGAAGGCGGTTGGCCTGGCGCGAACCCGACCGACACCGCGTTCTTCGCAGCGCCGCCCGCGTTGACGCACGCGAAGTTCATCGCCTTTGGCATGACGAAGAAACTTGGCCGTAGCGTCTCGAACGATCCTGGGCTTGCCGCCGTGCTGGACGCCAAGGCGCAAGGCTGTTGCCTCGTCGGCAAGTCGTGGGACTTCCATGTCGACATCGCGCTCGAAGTGCCGCGCGCCGACAATCTTGCCGCGATCAAGGAAAGCATGGCCGAAGTGGCCGGTCGCGGCCGCGAACCGATGTTCGACGCTGAACACTTTTTCGACGGCTACAAGGCGAATCCCACCTACGCGATGGCCTGTCTTGAGGCCGCGCTCGACGGTGGCGCGCGCTGGGTCGTGCTCTGTGACACGAACGGCGGAACGCTGCCGGGCGAGGTCTCGCGGATCGTTGCGGACGTGACCAAGAAGTTTCCAGGCGACCGCGTGGGCGTTCACACGCACAACGACACCGAAAACGCCGTGGCCAATACGCTCGCCGCGATCGAGGCCGGCGCGCGTCAAATCCAAGGTACGCTAAACGGTCTTGGCGAACGTTGCGGCAACGCGAATCTTGTGTCGCTCATCCCGACGCTGCTGTTGAAGAAGGGATACGTGGATCGTTTCGAAACCGGGATTGCGCCGGAGAGGCTCAAATCGATCCTTCACCTCTCGCGCCGGATCGACGAAATCTTGAACCGCGCGCCGAACCGCCATGCCGCCTATGTCGGCCCATCGGCCTTCGCGCACAAAGGCGGCTTGCACGCGTCGGCCGTTCAAAAAGACCCGCGTACCTACGAGCACGTCCCGCCGGAAACCGTCGGCAACGTGCGCAAGATCCCCGTCTCCGATCAGGCCGGCCGGTCGAACCTGATGGGCAGCCTCGTCGGCCTCGGCATCGACATCGACGCCAAGGATCCACGCGTCGCGGCGCTGCTCGACCAAATCAAAGAGCGCGAGTTCTTGGGCTACGCGTACGACAGCGCCGAAGCTTCGCTTGAACTTCTCGCCCGCCGCGCGCTCGGCAAGGTGCCCACCTACTTCAAGGTCGACAGCTTCCGCGTCTCGGTCGAGCGCCGGCACAACGCACTCGGCGAAGAGGTCTCGGTCTCCGAGGCTGTCGTCAAGGTTAAGGTCGATGGCGAGCGCATCATGAACGTGGGGGAAGGGAACGGCCCGGTCAACGCGCTCGACCACGCGCTCCGCAAGGATCTGGGCCGCTATTCCAAGTGGCTCGAGGACCTGAAACTCGTCGACTACAAGGTCCGTATCCTAACGGCCGGCACGGAGGCAGTCACCAGGGTCATGATCGAAAGCATCGACGGCAATGGCAACCGCTGGTCGACAGTCGGCGTGTCACCCAATATCGTCGATGCGTCTTTCGAGGCGCTGATCGACTCCATTACCTACAAATTGCTGCGTGACGGGGCGCCTCCAGCGCGCGCGTAGACCCGGCCGAGAGTTTCACAGCGCGCAGTGCAGCTATGACATTGACACAGGTGTACGCCCGCGTCCGCGTTTTGTAAGAAGGCTTTATGACCACCCCCGACGCGAAGCCGCCGCTCAACCGCGGCGTTATCTACGGTGCCAGCGCCTACGTCACTTGGGGGATCATTCCGATCTTCTGGAAGTATTTGGCGCATGTCGGCGCGGTCGAGATCGTCGCCCACCGCATTGTCTGGACGCTCATCTTCGCGTTGGCGGCCCTCTCCGCGTGGGGGCGTATGTCAAAGCTCTGGGCGGCGCTGCGCAACCCGAAGGTGGTGCTGACACTGGTGGCCAGTGCGCTTCTCATCGCCGTCAACTGGGGCATCTTCATATGGGCCGTCACCGTCGACCGCATTATCGACACCAGCCTCGGCTACTACATCAATCCGTTGGTCAGCTTCGTGCTCGGCGTCTTTTGGCTTGGTGAGCGACTGACCAAGTTCCAGTTGATCGCGATTGCGCTTGCAGTGCTCGGCGTCGTCAATCAAACCGTCGCGATCGGCTACCTGCCGTGGATATCGCTGGCGCTCGCGGTCTCGTTCGGCATCTACGGCCTCATTCGCAAGACGGTGGCAGTGGAATCGCTGGAAGGCCTCACGATCGAAGCGATCATCCTGATGCCAGTGTCGCTCGCGTACATCGTCTACATGGTTTGGACCCAGCAAGGCGCGTATATGCACGTGGGCCTTGCGACCGATCTGCTACTCATACTCGCGGGACCGTTGACCGCGATCCCGCTCTTACTCTTTGCCGCCGGCGCACGATTGGTGCGCCTCTCGACCATGGGCTTCCTGCAATACCTGGCGCCCTCGATCAGCCTGATGATCGCCGTCTTCGTCTACCACGAACCCTTCACGCAAGCGCACGCCGTTACCTTCGCGCTGATCTGGAGCGCGCTGGCCTTGGTGTCGTGGGAGGCTTTGCGGCGCGAGCGCTATTCGGCGGCTTGACGGCGGAAGTTCATGATCGCTGGTATTGTGTCTTCGACCCGCGACACGACCGTGTAGAGCTCTTTCAAGCCATAGCGCGCAAAGTTGTGCGTGTTAACGCGATCGAACGTGGCAAATAGCGGGTCCCAAAAGCCCTTCGTGTTCACGAACACGATCGGCTTCTTGTGCAGCCCGAGCTGCGCCCAAGTCATCGCTTCAAGAACTTCTTCAAGCGTGCCCAAACCGCCCGGCAGAATGACGAATGCATCCGACAGGGCATGCATGCGCTCTTTACGCTCATGCATGTTCGGCGTGATGACAAGTTCGGTCAGCGTGCCGAGCTCGATCTCCCGCGCGCGCAAGAACTGCGGAATGATGCCGACGACTTCGCCGCCGGCTTCAAGTGCGGAACGCGCGACTTCGCCCATCAAGCCGATCGACGCGCCGCCGTAGATCAGTCGCGCCCGAGCTTCGGCAATGTGACGGCCAAGCGTGCGCGCCGCCTGTAGATAGGCCGGATCGCTTCCTTCGGAGGAGCCGCAAAAGACGCAAACCCCAATCAGCTTATGCATTGTTCTTATTCCAGGCTGAACGCAGAGGTGGAATCATACAAACGCAACGTAAAGACTTCGAAACCACGCAAATCATGTAAGGATTCTAAGGCCAAACCATGACAATTCCGCGAGGGAAATTTGGGGGCTTGGCGCGGGCGTCACAATCGGTAACGATGGGTTAAGGCCGATTGCCCTTGTCCATCAGGAGAATGTGATGAAGTTCCAAGTTGTAAGTACCGTTTTGTGCGTCGCGGTATGCGCGGGCAGCGTGTGGGCCGCAACAACACCGACGCCGCAGCAAGTCGTCGACGAGCGTATCGTCGGCATGAAGACGATGGGCGGCAATCTGAAAGCGACGGCGCAGGCCGCGACGCCTGCCGAAGCCAAGGCCAAGATCGCCGAAGCGATCGCCTTTGCGGAATCGATCCCGACGCATTTTCCCAAGGGAACAGGCGTCGGCGATGCAGGCGTCACCAAGACACGCGCGCTACAAGACATCTGGGCAAAGCCCGCCGAGTTCAAGGCCGCGAGTGATGCGCTGGTCGCCGCGCTGAAGGGTGTGGAAGCGGCGCTCGGGGGCGACAAGGCAAAAGTCGATGCCGCGTTCGGCGCCGTCGGCCCGAGCTGCGGTGGTTGCCACAAGCTTTTCCGTGGTCCCGAAACGCCATAGAGGAAAAGCGTGTTCCGTCCTCTCATAACGGTGGCGCTGTTCATCGGCGCCGCCGTCTACTTCTGGCTCCAATTGGAGTCGCATACACCGGTCAAAATTCCGGCTGGGATGTCGAGCGCGAATGTCGGTATGGCCGAGCGCGGTGCCTATCTGGTCCGCGCCGCCGGCTGCCAAGCGTGCCACTGGGACAAGGCGAACGGCGGGCAACCGTTCGCCGGTGGTCTGGCGCTGAAGTCTCCGTTCGGCACGTTCTATAGCCCCAACATTACGCCGGACGAAGAAACCGGTATCGGTAAGTGGAGCGACGAAGACTTCGTCCGTGCACTGACCGAAGGCGAAGGCGTCCACGGCGAGCAGCTTTACCCCGCCTTCCCGTACACGTCATACGCCGCCATGCGTGTCGAAGACGTGTTGGCAATCAAAGCCTACCTCTTCACTCTGTCCCCGGTCTCGGCGCCCGCGAAGGAGCACGAAGCGACGTTTCCAGTCTCGTGGCGTCCCGTCGTCAAAGGGTGGAAGTTCTTGTCGTTCGCTGGCGCGCGGCCGCTCGCGAACGATCCGTCGCGTGACGTATCTTGGAATCGTGGGCGCTATTTGGTCGCAGTCGGCCATTGTGGCGAATGTCACACGCCGCGCAATTCGTGGGGCGCGCCCGCCGCGGGTGCCGCGCTGCAAGGAAATCCGCAAGGTATCGACGGTTGGAAAGTGCCCGCGCTCGTTGGTGCAACCGCCGAGGATTTCAGCCGCTGGTCAGTAGAAGAAACGGCCGAGTACCTCAAAAGTGGCGTAGAGCCGAGCTTCGATTCGGTGCAGGGACCCATGGCAGACGTCATCGAAGAGGGCACCACACACCTCAGCGATGAGGATCGCCTTGCCATTGCGCTCTACCTGAAGTCGCTGAACGGCAACTGACAAAACCTGTTGATAGGGTTAGGCCTCGCGATTGCGGCAGCGCGCGCGGGGTCTAGATTGCCCACCACACGTCGAAACCAAAGATCGGTGCGAACACTATGGCTCGCGTTATTGTCATTCTTGGATTGATGATTGCGATCACTGCCGGGATGTTTTGGCTTACACGCAAGCCACCCGTCTCCGACGGTGTCGCGGCGACCAGCCCCAGCACGACCGTGCCGCTCGCAGATTTGAAGACGCCGCTGCCCGACGTTGCCGCCGTGACCGACGCCGTGCCGGCAGAGACCAAGGACGCGGAAACGCAGTCGCTGACCTCCGTCGATCCGCGCGAACCGACGAATGCCGTCGCCCCCTCCGCGACAACCACAGCCAGCGCGCAGGACGTCACCAGCGGCCCCGTCGCTGGCGCGGCACCATCCATCGGCACGGCCGGTATCGACCGGAGTGGCACCGCGTCCTTCACCGGCACCGCGACGCCCGGGGACACGGTGACGCTCGTCTGGGACAACAAGCCGATGAACTGGGCGACCGCCGACGAGAAGGGGAACTGGACGATCGAATTCAAAGCGCCGGTCACCGACAAAGAACACGAACTCTTCGCCAGCGCGCAAAGCAAAGACGGCACTGTCATCATCGGCCCACAGCGCGCTTACATTGGCCCGCCCGATACGAAGGGCGGTTTGGCCAGCGTGACGTTGAAGTCGGCCGGCCAGCCCAAACAAACCGCCGACGGAAGCGACGCCACTGGAACGACCGCACCGGAACCCAAGACCGGCATCGTCGTTGAGAAGATCACCGGCGGCGAAGGCGGATTGACCATCCTCTCCGGCAAGGCCGACGCAGGGGCAACGATCAAGGCCGCTATCAATGGCAAGCCCGCGGGCGAAACATTAGCCGCTGCGGATGGCACCTGGTCGCTCGCTGCGACCAATCCATCCGGCAAGGCTGCAAGCGCCGTTCGTTTGGAGCTTGTCGATCAAGACGGCGCGAAGCTCGATGAAGCGGACGTGCCCTATAAGGTCCCGGCCGCCGCGCCGATTGTTGCCGCCGCAAGCCCCAAGACCAGTGCGGACTTCCCCTCGGTGTTGACGTCGAAGCCCGACAGCAAAGCAAAACTCAACGGCAAAACACGCGCCGAAGGGTCGCAGGATTTGGCGGCTTTGTTCCGGCCCGAGACCCAGGCGACTGCCGATAAGCCAAAGCGGCAAGTCATTCGCGTCCGCAAGGGCGACAGTCTCTGGCGCATCTCCAAGCGCCATCTCGGCAACGGCAAGAAGTGGGCTGCGTTCTATAAGCTCAACAAGCGCAAGATCGACAATCCGAACATGATCTTCCCCGGTCAAACGCTGGTGATCCCCGGCTAGTGATCCACGCCGATATTCGGAGAATAAGCTGACCCTGGAACTCTGGCGCCGCATGGCTTAAGTGAGGCGCATGCCGCCATCTCCAGGACGTTCGACAGCTGCCGCAGGTGACGCTCACCGTGGCACTTCTCAATGGGCCACCGTCAGCTCGCTCTTCCCGTACCTCTGGCCCGAAGGGCGAGCGGACTTGAAAGCACGTATTGCGCTCGCCATGGTCGCGCTGGTGCTGGCCAAGGTCGCAACGTTGTCGTTCCCGCTGTTCTATGGCGCGGCGATCGATGCACTCGACACCAAAAACCCTGCGGTTCAGGCGTTAGGGATCGCAATCTCCTTCATCGTCGCTTACGGCGTCGCCCGCATCATGATGCAAGGCTTCGCTCAGCTGCGCGATGCGCTCGCCGCGAAGGCTGTCTACAATGCCGTGCGTTCGGTCGCCGGGAAGACGTTCCGCCACATCCATCAACTGTCGTTACGCTTCCATCTTGAACGCAAGACCGGCGGTCTAACGCGCGTGATCGAGCGCGGAACGAAGGGTATCGACGTCCTTTTGTTCTATGCACTGTTCTCGATCGCGCCGACGATTCTCGAACTTGTCCTCGTCTGCAGCTACCTGCTCTGGGCGTATCACTGGGGCTACGCAGCGATCACGATTGCTACCGTCGTAGCCTACGGTGTCTTTACGATCCGCATTACCGAATGGCGCACCGCGATACGTCGCCAAATGAACGATAGCGACACCGAAGCGAACACGAAGGCGGTCGACAGTCTGCTGAACTACGAAACGGTCAAATACTTCAACAATGAGGCGCACGAGGCGAACCGCTACGACAAGGCGATGGTCGTCTACGCCGACGCCTCCGAGAAGTCACAGATGTCGCTTTCGGTTTTGAACACGGGCCAGGCCGTGATCATCACGCTAGGTCTCGTTTGCGTAATGGCGCTCGCCGCGTATCACGTCTCGATCGGCGTGATGACCCTGGGCGGGCTCGTGGTCGTGAACGGCTTCCTGGTTCAGCTTTATGTGCCGTTGAATCTGCTCGGCACGGTCTACCGCGAGATCAACCAAGCGCTGATCGACATGGAGAAGATGTTCGATGTCCTGAGCGTGCCGCAGGAAGTGCAGGATAAGCCCGGCGCCATACCGCTCGTCGTCACGGGCGGCGAAGTGCGCTTCGAGAATGTCGTTTTCGCCTACGAGCCCGACCGAACAATCTTGAAAGGCGTCTCTTTCACGGTCCCCGCCGGCAAGACAGTCGCAGTTGTCGGTCCTTCAGGCGCGGGCAAATCGACGATCTCACGCATTCTCTACCGCTTCTACGAAATCAAGTCGGGCAGGGTGACGATTGACGGCCAAGACATCCGCGACGTGACGCAAGACTCTGTGCGCGCCGCCATCGGGATCGTGCCGCAGGACACCGTGCTTTTCAACGACACGATCCGTTACAACATCAAATACGGCCGCATCGGCGCGAGCGACGAAGACATCGAAACTGCCGCCCGACTGGCCCAAATCGAGCCGTTCATTCGTCAACTGCCCGGTGGTTTCAACGCCATGGTCGGCGAGCGCGGCCTGAAACTCTCCGGCGGCGAGAAGCAGCGTGTTGCCATTGCGCGTACGATCCTGAAGAACCCGCCGATCCTGATGCTCGACGAGGCAACATCGGCGCTCGACACGCATACCGAGCGCGAAATCCAATCCGCCCTGCACGAAGTGTCGCGCAATCGAACGACGTTGGTCATCGCGCACCGTCTGTCGACCGTTGTCGATGCCGACGAGATCCTGGTGCTCGACCAAGGCCGCATCGTCGAACGAGGCCGCCACGCCGACCTCCTAGCAAAGAACGGCGCCTACGCAGCCATGTGGAACCGCCAACGCGAAGCCGCCGCCGCCCGCGAAAAGCTCAAAGAAGCCGAAGCGGATCCGGCGGTGAACCCCGACGCCGCCCGCCCACAGGCTGTTGCAGCGGCCGGGGAGTAGACGCTGCCAGCTACAGCGGCACCTCGATCTCGATGATTGCCTTGACCACGCCGTCTTCCGCGCCGTCGCTGACGCCGAAGAGGTAGCCGGCGTTGTATTTCAGCTTGAGGCCGCTGTCGTTCAGCGGGATCACACCGGCCACGATCGGGCCGACGTAGTGCTCTTGCTCGTCGAAGTCCGGCATGTCGTCGATCGGGCCAAACTCGCCGAAGACCTCGATCCCCGGTTCGAATGCCGGGTCGAGCCGGTACTTCAACTGAAACCGGTGCGCGAGCTCAACGTCGCTGCCGGCGCCGTTTCCGATCTCGCGTGCGAATTCCAGATTGTACGTCGCGTCGAACTTGCTCAGCTGTTTGGCAAAGAGCAGCGCCACAGCCAATTCGTCGGGCGAGCTGCCCGAGTCCGTTCGCTCGTACTCGACCAGCAGTCCGAAGTCCGCCCAGTACTCGCCCGGGGTCGTCAGCTGAAATCTGTTTTCCCACTCGAACGCTTCGAAGTTCGTGCTTTCGCCCGCGCCCGCCTCGCGTTCCCATTCGGCGTAAAGCTCCGTGAACCACCATTCGGTCACGCCATAGCCGATGCCGACAAGATGTTTCTGCTCGTTGTCCTTCGCGTCGTCGCTGTCGATCGTGATGGATGGCCGGTACTCGATCTCGAATTCGTGATACTCGACATAGGGCGTGTACACCTTGAACCCGGCATTCGCGTCGCGAGTCATGATGGGCATCGCAAAGACAGATGCCAGCAACACGGCGGCGACGCCTGCTCCGGCAGGAACCGGACGGCGGCGTGAATTCAACGCAAACATAAGACCCCCTATAAGGACGATGGTAGCAATGTAGAAAATCAACTGAACGCCTGACGGCCGCGCGACATAACCGATCAGCACATGCAACATCTGACCCAGTACGCCATCCTCCGACAGCACCGCCGACGTATCCCAGATTGCGAGACCGAGTGTCGGCAGCACGTCGGCCTGCGACAGATACTTCGCGGCCGTCGCGGCCATGCCGGCGGCGAGCAGCAAGATCATCCAGCTTGTCACCGCGAACAGATAGCGCGATGAAAGCTTCAACAGTCCAGCATAGAGCGCAAGCCCCGCAATCGCACCAAGCGCGAGACCGATCGCGCTGCCGAGCGCAAGTTCCGTCGCGTTCGCACCGCCGCTCGCGATGCCATAGAGAAAGAGCACGACCTCCGCGCCCTCACGCAGCACGGCAAGTCCCACGGCAATCGACACCGCGTAAAGCGGCCGCGCACCGGCGGCGACCGCCGAACCGACCGCGCTCATCTGTGCTGCAAGTTCCCGCCCGTGCCGCTGCATCCAAATGTTGTGCCAGCCCAACATCGCGACCGCGATCAACAACACCGCGGCGTTGAAAATCTCTTGCCCGACACCTTCCATCGCCTCGGCGATCGCGCCGGCAAAAGCGGCAACCACGACCGCACCGACGATGCCGCCGACGACGCCAAGCGCAAGCCAGCGATCGCGGCCGGCAACCACCTTTGTCGCGGCGGCTACGATCGAGAGCACCAAGGCCGCCTCGAGAACTTCACGAAAGACGATGAGCGCGGACGCAAACATTCCGGACAATCCAAGGTGAGAGGATTACTTCGCGACGATCTTCCCTTGCGCCGTCGCCTGATTGAATTCGCCGAAGAAGGGGTAGGTGCCCGGCTCCAGCGGGCCGATGAAGATGATCGCCTGCGCATTGCCCGCGATGACCTTTTCGCGGTTCAACTCGTAGGACTCGAACTCTTCCGGCGTGGGGTCTTGGTTCTTGACGATCAGCTTGACCTTCTTGCCTGCGGGCACCTCAAGCGTCGCTGGTTCGAACTTGTGGTTCTTAATCACTATCTCGAACGCCGGTGTTTCGTCGGCCACCGCGGGGAGGGAGGCAAACGCCACACAAGCAAAGAGGAACGATACAAAGAGTCTCATCTACCCGGCTCCGTCCAAGTTTACGCAATTAATAATCAGTCGCAACTAGATCGTCAACTGCAAATCCGTCGCAGTCGCGATAGCAAATCGCGCTGTTCGGCCGCTTTGATGCAGATCAAGGGGGCGTTAGCTCCGGGCGCGCGCCAGCGTCGCCACAAGCTCAGCCACTTTCTCGCGCTGAGCCTTCTTATCGCCGGAACGAATCGCATGCTCCACGCAGTGCGCGATGTGATCGGACAGGATCTCGCTTTCGACCTTTTTCAACGCCGCGGTGACCGCCTGCAGCTGATTGACCACGTCGATGCAGTAGCGATCGTCCTCAACCATCTTGGCGAGGCCGCGCACCTGCCCCTCAATCCGGTTGAGGCGCGAGAGGCAAACTTTCTTTGTAGCGTCCTGCATGGTTGAACTATACCCCCCGGGGGTATATTGATCAAGCGAACAGCGTATCAACCATGAACGGCCAATGACGAGCGACCAAGACTGCTGCACGCCCGACGCAGCGACGGCATCCGTCGCGACGGTGAAAGACCCCGTCTGCGGCATGATGGTCGATCCCGCGAAGACGCCGCATCATGCCGAGCATGCCGGCACGACCTATCACTTCTGCAATCCGCGTTGCCGCTTGAAATTCATCGCGAGTCCCGAGACTTACCTGGCGTCGGCACCGCCCGTCGTACCACCCGTCAAACCCGGCGCCATCTACGTCTGCCCAATGGACCCGGAGGTTCGCCAGATCGGTCCCGGCGCGTGCCCGAAATGCGGCATGGCGCTGGAGCCTGAGGATGCAACGGCAGTAGAGCAGGGGCCGAACCGCGAACTCGCCGACATGACGCGCCGCTTCTGGATCGGCCTTGCGCTGGCCGTGCCAGTGTTCGCGCTGGAGATGGGCAGCCACCTTGCGAGCCTGCACATGCTAATCGGCGCCACGCTCAGTAATTGGCTGCAGCTGGTGCTCGCGACACCGGTGGTGCTGTGGTGTGGTTGGCCGTTCTTCGTTCGCGGTTGGGCTTCGCTCGTCAATCGCAGCCTCAACATGTTCACGCTCATCGCGATGGGTACCGGAATCGCATGGGTTTACAGCGTAGTCGCGACACTCGCACCCGGCGTTTTTCCATCAGCGCTCCGCAGTATGGAAGGCGCCGTTGCGGTCTACTTCGAGGCGGCCGCCGTTATCACGGTGCTCGTGCTTCTCGGCCAGGTGCTCGAATTGCGCGCGCGCGAAAATACCGGTGGCGCCATTCGGGCGCTCCTGGACCTGGCGCCCAAATTGGCGCACCGCGTTCGTGCAACGGGTGACGAGGACGTGACGGTCGAGCAGGTGATGAGGGGCGATCGCCTGCGCGTCCGCCCGGGCGAGAGCATCCCCGTCGATGGCATCGTTCTCGAAGGGAAAAGCAACGTCGACGAGTCGATGGTCACCGGCGAACCCATCCCCGTCGTCAAAGGACCGGGCGACAAGCTGATCGGCGGCACGATCAATCAGACGGGTGCGTTCGTCATGGAGGCGCAAAAGGTCGGCGCCGAAACGATACTAGCTCAAATCGTCGCCATGGTCGCGAAAGCCCAGCGTAGCCGCGCACCGATCCAGCGCCTCGCAGACCAAGTTTCCGGCTGGTTCGTGCCGGCCGTGATCGCTGTGGCAGTGGTCGCCTTCGTGGCGTGGAGTGTCTTCGGGCCCGAACCGCGTTTCACCTACGCGCTGATCGCGGCCGTCGCCGTGCTGATCATTGCCTGTCCGTGCGCGTTGGGTCTCGCAACACCGATGTCGATCATGGTCGGCGTCGGTCGCGGTGCCCAAGCCGGCGTGTTGATCAAAGACGCCGAAGCGCTCGAACGTCTCGAGAAGATCGACACGCTTGTTGTCGACAAGACCGGCACGCTCACCGAGGGAAAACCGAAAGTCGTCGCCGTCGACCCCGTGGCCTCGGCGGCAAAAGCTGAGCTCGTACGCATTTCTGCCGCGCTGGAGCGCTCCAGCGAACATCCGCTCGCTGCCGCTATCGTCCGCGCGGCAGAAGAGCAGGGGGCAACGCTCCCGGTGGTAGCTTCTTTCCAATCGATCACCGGAAAAGGGGTTGTGGGCGTCGTGGACGGCCGTGCGGTGATGATAGGCAATGCAAAGCTGTTCGCCGATCGAGGCATCGCGACCGCCGCACTCGATCCCATCGCCGAGCGTCGTCGCGCGGACGGCGCGACTGTCATGTTCGTCGCCGTCGATGGCGGCGCAGCCGGCATCATCGCCGTCGCCG
The DNA here is from genome assembly GCA_964547645.1 of uncultured Flavobacteriaceae bacterium. GTDB lineage: Bacteria > Pseudomonadota > Alphaproteobacteria > Micropepsales > Micropepsaceae > SZUA-430. Next base: position 98,105 of record CAZJOM010000001.1, on the reverse strand, counting down.
ATCCGATCAAAGCATCGACACCCACCGCCATCGCCGCATTGAAAGCCGAAGGCGTGCGCGTGGTTATGCTGACCGGCGACAACAAGACAACCGCCGAGGCGGTTGCGCGCAAACTTGGCATCGACGAGGTCGTGGCCGACGTGCTTCCCGCTCAGAAGAGCGCCGTCGTCGAGCGGCTCCGTACGGAGGGCCGCACGGTTGCCATGGCCGGCGACGGTGTGAACGACGCTCCCGCACTCGCCGCCGCGGAGGTCGGCATCGCGATGGGCACCGGCACCGCCGTCGCGATTGAGAGCGCCGGTGTAACGCTGGTCACCGGCGATCTTTCCGCCATCGTCCGCGCCCGAAAACTTTCTCGCGCGGTGATGAGCAATATCCGCCAAAACCTATTCTTTGCCTTCATTTACAACGCGGCCGGCGTGCCCATTGCGGCGGGGCTGCTCTATCCGGTGTTCGGAATCCTGTTGAGCCCCATCATCGCCGCCGCCGCCATGTCGCTGAGCTCGGTCAGCGTCATCGCGAATGCCCTGCGGCTTCGACGTGTAAAGATCTAGGCGTGCGAAGCGAACGCCGTGCGACTACCGTTTTTTTGGAAGAGCCACACCTTATAACGTTCATTCGGTTGGCCCGGTGCTTCCATGCCCGGGGAGTTTACCGGCATACCCGGCACCGCAAGACCCGCGCCCTTTGTCCTCGCCTTTAACAGGCGCTTGATGTCGGCTGCCGGAACATGTCCTTCAATCGCATATCCAGCGACCACGCCCGTGTGGCAGGACGTCAGGTCATCGGGGACACCGTACTTCGCCTTGATCGCGGCCATGTCGACTGAATCGTCGACGACGGTCTTGAAACCCGCCGCGGTCAAATGTGCGACCCATGCACCACAACAGCCGCAGGACGGGTCCTTGTAGACTTTGATGGTGCGCGGCTTAGCGACCGCGGGCGCAACCGACAAAAGCCCTGCCGCAAGCAACAAGTGGCGCCGATCGATCATGGCTTCCTCACTGAACGGTGATCTTGCCTTCCATGCCCAAATCGGCGTGTCCCGGATAGTTGCACGCGAATTCAAGCTTGCCGGCGGTCGCGAAAGTCCAAACGAGCTCGCGTGTCTGGCCGGGGCCTACGTGAATCGAGTTTTCCGGCATCGCATGCGTGGTCTCGTCGTGCTTCATATCGGACATCGCTTCCATCTCTTTGCGATGCTCTTCCTGTTCAGCTGCTGTCCCGATGGTGAGTTCGTGCTTGAGGCGGCCGTTGTTGGTGACGACGAACTTCACCGTCTCGCCCGGTTTGACCGAGAGCTCGGCGGCGCTGAACGAATACTCCTTCAGTTCCAGCTTGATCGTGCGCGTTGCCTTCTTCGGGTTACCCAAATGCCCGGATGCGCTTTGTTCGTTGTGCGCGCTGCCATGTGCGAGCGCAAAGCCTGCCGAGCCGAGCAAGAACGTCAACGTTAATAGTCGTTTCCGCATATGGATCTCCGTCTCCTAGAGCCGCACGCGCAAACCGATGCGCAGCGTCGTTGTTTCAATATCCTCACCCGCAGCACGCGCGATACTCGCGGTTTCGCCAAGCGCGCGCTCATAGACCAGGTCGATGTAGGGCGCAAACTTGCGCGTAACCTCGAACCGCGTTTGCAGGCCAAGCTCGATGTCGCTGATTCCTGCCCCGACGCCGAGCGCCGCCACATCCTGCGCATAGGCGTTCAATTCGACATGCGGTTCGACGAAGATGTCCTGCGTAACGGCTAGCTCGATTGACTGCTCCAGCCGCAGCGCCGCCGCGCCGTCCTCGCTCACGAAAACGTGCGCGTCGGTCTCGAAGAAGTACGGCGCCATGCCGTGTACGCCGGCGGCCAGCCACCACAATCCACTGGGCGCCGAGTCGTACCGCGCCCCGGCTTGCAGGTCCCAAAATTCAGCGACGTTCCAGCTCAGATAGCTGCGCGCTTCCGACTGCTCGACGTCTCCGCCGAGCGCCTCGCCCTCCGCCTCGAGTCGGAGCTTAACGTCATCGCCTCCAACCCACGCGTAGGCGTCCCAGGTCACCAGCGTCCCGTCGACATCGCCGAGCCAACCGGTATCGCTGCCGTCGATCTCCGCACCTGCACCCCAGAAGATCAGCGGCTCGTTCATGGGATCGCCCTTGCTGTGCCCGCCCATGCCGAGCGCGACACCGGAGGTGAGGCCAAACGCGAGCAGCGCTGAACCGGCGCGGATCATTTTACCTCCGCGTTCAAGCGCGCGACGACGACCTTCGTCATCATGCCGGCGCTCATGTGATAGAGCAGGTGACAGTGAAACGCCCACTCGCCGGGTTCGTCCGCGGTGAGCAACGCCGAATACGTTCCGCCCGGCGGCACGCTGACAATGTGCTTGTTTGGCAAACGCTCCGCCGGTTGGCCGTTGACAAGCTGCACGAACATGCCGTGCAAATGCATGGGGTGCGCCATCATGGTCTCGTTGACGAACGTGAGCTTCACCCGCTCGCCGAACTTCAGGTCGATCGGCGCCGCCTGATCGGCCTTCGCACCATTCAATGTCCAAATATAGCGCTCCATCGAACCGCCGAGCCGTACGACGATCTCCCGGGTCGGCTCACGCAAATCCCTTTGCGGGACGAATGAGCGTAAATCGGAATAGCGCAGCGCCCGCGTTCCGGGCAGGCCCGAGTCTGCCCATCCGCGTGGCGCTTGCGCATCGGGTTGAGCCGGTTCCGCCATGGCGCCGTGGCCGTGATGCATGCTGTGATCAGTCGGCGCAGTGTCGCCTCCTCTATGGCTGCCGTGCGCCATGCCGGCCATATCGTGCGCACTCATGTCCGCCATGGTCAGGGTCGTGCGCGGCCGCAGCGGCGGGAGCTCCCCCGCCATTCCTTCGCGCGGCGCCAGAGTTGCGCGTGCGTAGCCGGAGCGATCAATCGGCTCCGCAAGCAGCGTGTAGGCCTTTTCTTCCTTCGGCGTGACGACGACATCGTATGTCTCCGCGACGGCTATCCGGATGTCGTCAATCGGCACCGGCTCGACGTTTTGGCCGTCGGCTGCAACAACAATCATCTTCAGACCCGGAATCCGAACGTCGAAGTAACTCATCGCCGACGCATTGATCAGTCTGAGTCGTACGCGCTCACCCGGCTTGAACAATCCGGTCCAGTTCCCGCCCGGCGGCTGACCGTTGACCAAGAACGTATACCCGGACACATCCGACATATCTGTCGGATCCATCCGCATCTCGCCCCACTCGGCTCGATCTTTGACCGTCGCACTGAAGCCATCGCGCCCCACATCGCGGAAGAAGTCACCGACGGTGCGCCGGCCGCGATTGTAGTAGCTGTGATCGTTCTTCAGATTGCGTAGGATCTCATCCGGTTGCTCGGCCGTGAAGTCGGATAGCACGACGACATGTTCGCGCTCCGTCGTCACCGGCTCGGCCTCGCGCGGTTCAAGTACGAGCGCACCATATAGCCCCGCCTGCTCCTGCGCGCTTGAGTGCGAGTGATACCAATAGGTCCCCGACTGCCGCACCTTGAAGCGATAGGTGAACGTCTCGCCCGGCTTGATTCCTGGATAATCGTTTAATCCCGGCACTCCGTCCATAATCCCCGGCAGCAGCAGCCCGTGCCAATGCACGGACGTGTCTTCGTCGAGCTCGTTTGTGACGCGGATCGTCACGTCTTCGCCCTCGCGAAAACGCAGCGTTGGTCCCGGAAGCTGTCCGTTGAAGGTGATGGCGGAAACGGGCTTGCCCGTCACCAAAACGTCTTTGCGCTCGACGGTGAGACTAACGTCGGCTGCCGCCGCGGCAAAAGCCGCAGTGCTGAAAATCACCCACCAAACCAAAACGCGGAGCATTGGCCCTTATACCCCCCGGGGGTATAAGGGCGCAAGCCAAACCTACTCGGCGGGGGCACCCGTCGGGAGCGTGTCCATCGTTCCCCAGGACTTTCGATCGCGCGCCCAGTAGCGCTGCTCGATGGCCAGCATCGCCGGCGTCACGAACAAGGTCAGCAGCGTGGAGAAACCCATGCCATAGATGATCGCCGTCGCCAGCGGCACCCACCAGTCCGAACTCGGGCCGCCGAAATGGACGGTGCGGGTGAAAAAGTCGACGTCGAACTTGTACATCAACGGCAACAGCCCCAGCATCGCGGTGACGGTCGTGAGGATGACCGGCCTGAGACGCTGCACACCCGTGCGGATGATCGCGTCCATCGGCTTGAACCCTTGATCGATCAAGTGATGGAACGTGTCCACGAGGACAATGTTGTGGTTCACCATCACGCCCATGAGCGCCACGATCCCGGTGCCGCTCATGATGACCGAGAACATCTGGCCTTGGATCAAGATCCCAAGCATGACGCCGATCGAGGAGAAGATGACGGCGGTCAGCACGACGAACGCATGCCAGAAGTTGTTGAACTGAACGATCAATATGCCGCCGATCACGAGCAGCGCCATGATGAATGCTACGGCCAAGAACTGTGAGGACTTATCCTGCTCCTCGTTCGAACCACGGAACTTCACAGTTACCGACGGATCGAAATTTTGTGCTGCGATCCACTTCTTGAATTCCGTGATCCGCTCATTCGTGTTGTATTTCGGGTTGTCGTCGACGACGTTCGCCCGCACGCGCCAGACCCGAACCCCCTGGATGCGCTCGAATCTCGTCGTCTGCTGTTCGGCCGTACGCTGCACGAAGTTCGTGATCGGAATTGCCCCCTCGCGCGTGTTCACGCGTAGTTGGTCCAGTGCCGATATGCCGCGATCTTCTTTCGGAAAGCGGACGCGAATGTCGATCTCGTCGTCGGCATCGTCCGGCCGGTACTCGCCGATCTTGATGCCGTTGGTTACCAGCTGGATCGCGGCGCCGACATTGCCGACATCCGCGCCGAACCGGCCGGCCTGCTCGCGGTCGAGCTTGATGTTCCATTCGATGCCGGGTAGCGGCCGCGAGTCTTCTACATCGACCAGGCCGGGCATCTTATCACCGTGGGCGCGCACCGCTGCGACTACGCGGTCGAGCGCGGCATAGTTCTCTGACCCCATCTCAATTTGAATGTCCTTGCCGCCCCCGGGCCCGCTCTGCTGCTCTTGCAGCTCGGCCTTGATACCGGTCAGTCCTTCAAGGCGTTTGCGAATGTCCGCCATGATCGGCTTCGATGGTCCGCGATCATTGTAGGGCAGGAGTTCGATGAAAATCACGCCGATCGTATCTACCGGCCCGCCGCCGCGCCCGCCTCCACCTTGACCGGAGACGGTGTAGACACCCTTCACGCCACGTATGTCGAGCAGGCGGCGCTCGGCGTCGAGCACGAGATCACGTTTCTCGTCCGCCGAGAGATTGCCGCGCGCGCGCACCATGACTTGGCCGAAGTCGGCGTCCGTCTCAACGAAGAACTCGACGCCCTTGTTGAACATGCCAAATGCAACGACAACGGCGACGAGCGAGGCCGCCGCTGCAGCGAGAATCATCAGCGGCCGTTGAACCGCCACTGTCACCCAACGCGCGTAAATGCCCGTGAAGCCAGGAATTTCGTAGAGGTTTCCGGTTTCCGACAGCTTGATCGCCCGCTCCATACGCGGGTCCGGCGGTTCGGGCTTGCCGAAGATGGCGCCGATCGTCGGCAAGAACACCAACGCCACGATCATCGATGCCGCCATGACGAAGATGACCGTGATCGGCAGGAAGCTCATGAACTTGCCGGGAATGCCTGGCCAGAAGAGCAACGGAGCGAATGCTGCGAGGGTGGCTGCGGTCGACGACACGACCGGCCAGAACATGCGTTTGCCGCCTTCCGCAAATGCTTCGCGCTTTGAGAAGCCCTCCGTCATCTTCCGGTCGGCGTATTCGACGACGATGATGCCGTTGTCGACCAATAGCCCGACGGTGATCACCATGCCAAATAAGATCATCATGTTCAGCGTGTATCCGCCGAACCAAAGGCACAGGAATCCGATCAGAAAGGACGCCGGGATGGAAATGCCGACGATCAACCCGGAACGCAAGCCGAGCGACGCCACGACGATGATCATGACCAGTGCCACGGCCAGCAGAATCGCGTTCGTGAGCTGCGTCAGTTGCGCGTCGATCCAGTAGGACTGATCGCCCGAATAGGCGATCAGCACACCGGGGGGGAGATTGGCGCGCATGCTCTCCACATAGTCGCGCACGCTCTTGATCGTGCCGACGATGTTGGCACCTGCGCGTTTCTTCACGTCGATGCTGATCGCAGGCTTGCCGTTCCACCGGGCGTATGTCGTCGCGTCATAGAACGTGCGGCTGACCTGCGCGATGTCGCCAAGGCGGACGACACCATCGCCCTTCACCTTGATCGGCAGGCGCAACACGTCATCCGCCGTCTCGAACAGACCCGGCACCTTGACCGCAAAGCGCCCCTTGCCCGTGTCGAGGGAGCCAGCCGCAATCAGCTGATTGTTCGCGACCACGAGGCGAAAGAGGTCTTCGCTGGAAATCCCGTAGCTCTCAAGTCGCGTCGGATCGATCGTGACCTCCAGCAACTCTTCTCGCTGTCCCGAGAGCTCGGCGGCAAGCACCCCAGGCAATGGTTCGATATCCCGCTTCAGCCGCTTTGCCGCGCGCAACAGTGAGCGCTCCGGCACGTTGCCGGACAGGATGATCGACACGATCGGATTGTCCGACGTGTTCGCCTCATAGATGAACGGTTCTTCCGCGTCGCGCGGCAGTTGCGGCTTTGCCGCATCGACTGCGTCGCGCACCTTTTGCATTGCGCGGTCTTTGTTGAAGTTGACGTCGAACTCGAGTGTGACGGTGCCCGCGCCCTGCGAGGCAATCCCACGCAGTTCCTTCAAGCCCTCGATCGACTTCAACTGCGTTTCCAGCGGCCGAACGATGAGGCGCTCCGCGTCTTCGGGGCTTACGCCCTGCAGCGCGACGGTTACCTGGAAGTACGGCAGCGGGATGTCGGGGTCCGCTTCCTTTGGAATGGACAAGTAGGCGACCGTACCGAGCACGATCACGGCCACGAGCGCGCTCAGCGTCAACCGCGAGCGCGAGATTGCCCATTCGACGATTCCGATCACGTCTGCTTTTCCTTATCCTCAGGCGTGACCGTTACTTCCTGCCCGTTCACGACATATTCCTGACCGACCGTGATGATCGTGACCGTCTTCGGCAAGCCGGCGACCCATACGCCGTCCGGACCGTCGGCGACGATGGTTACGGGCATGAACTTCACGCGCTTTTTCTCGTCGATGGTGCGCACGCCGACCACGCCGCGCTCGTCGAGCCCGAGGATCGCCGGTGAGATCTTGTGTGCCTCAACCGACGCTGCGCTCACATGAATGTCCGCCGTTATGCCGTCGCGGAGGGCGCCGTCCTTGTTCGCGACCTCAAGCTCCAACCGGAATGTTCGCGTCGATGGGTCCGAACTCTTCGAAATGAAGCGCACGGTACCTTCCACGCGCTCGCCGGTAATCAGCTTCGCCCAACCTTTGTCGCCGATGTGCAGCTGTCCGACGTTCTTCTCCGACACCTGGCCCACGACCAAGAAAGGATCTTGATCGATCACCATCGCGCACGGTTGACCCGGCGACAGGTAGTCGCCCACCTCGACCATGCGGTCGTCGACGATGCCGTCGAACGGCGCCTTGAGCTTGGTATTCTCCAGCTCTTTCTCCATCCGTTCGACCTGCGCCTTCGCGGATTGGTATTGCGCTAAGTCGCCGGCCAGCGAGGTTTCCGAACGGAAGCCTTTTTTCTGCAACGTCTTCGCAGCTTCGAATTCCAACTCGCGCTGTTTCATCGTCGCGCGCGCCTCGCTTAGCATGGCGGTCCGAGCGTCGGCACTCAGCTGACAGATCGTATCGCCGGCCTTTACCGTGGCGCCCTTGTCCGCGTGAACGACCGAGACTTTGCCGGCGGTCTCCGCACGCACCTGCACTTTGCGCAGCGCCTGGGTTTGGCCGCGAATCGCCAAGTCTTGCGCCCGCATTTCCGCTGTGATCGTGCGAACGCGCACGGCTGGCTTCGTCGAAGCTTTCGTATCGGCCTTTGGATCGACGCCGGCGGGTTTGTCCTTCGCCGCGGTTCCCGTCGCTGCATCCGCTGATTTGATCGCCGTCGAATCGTGATTCCGGTTCAGCGCGCCCGAGGCCACCCACACTGCAAGAACAAAAAAGATGACACCCGCAACCACGTACGAGCGGCGGATGGGCGACTGCGATGCATTGTTATCGTTGTGCTGACTCATGGTTCTGCTCGTTGCGGGCGAACGTCGGTAACGCCGGATGTGTTGCCGCCCATCTTGCCGTGATGAAGTTGCGGAATGGTCGCGAAGCCGGCGTTTTAACCAATTGTTCCCTGTTTGGCCCAAGAAAATCGGTCGATTTTGCCAGCCAGCGGCGTTCCGCCCCAGCTTTTTGCAGCGTCTCTCTCAGGGGCTGCCTTACCGAAATGGGGGCTACTAGGCAACTTACAATAGCGTGACCCAGCCGACCGAACGAAGTACTCCCAAAGGCGATTCGTATGTTTAACGCGAGTACTGAAGTGCAACGCGCAACTCCAAAATGAAAGCGACGGTCGCGCAAGAATATCTAAGCAATACCGCTAGAAAACCTCGGCTCCCGCCGGTAGCTTCACTTTAGACCGCATCCAAACGCGAGCCCTGTCCTGGGATTTACGACAGGCACGTTCGTCACTGGCGGGGGAGAGCAACGAATGAGACATACCGTTAAGGCCGTGATCGCGGCCGCCTCAGTGATTGCGTGTTCTTGGACTGCAGATGCTGACGAAGTCGGCAAGACGACAGCGATCATTCCGGCAGCATCGCAGCAGGCCCAAGGCACACGCAGCGATTTGAATCTGCGGGACCCAATCATACGGAACGCCGAACTCTCTACCGCCGCTCGTGGCGCCCTTGAGGTGACGTTCCTCGATGGCTCGAAGCTAACGATGGGCCAGAACTCGCGTCTGACGGTCGACGAGTACGTCTATTCGGGCCAAGGCGGTGCCAACAAGCAGACTGTTCGTTTTACGAAAGGTCTGTTCCGTTTCGTGTCGGGAACGATTCCGAAGGAAAACGTGAAGCTAGAAACGCCGACGGTCACCATCGGCATACGTGGCACAATTCTTCGTATCTTCGACGGGGAAAGCGGCGAGGGCGGCGTGTCGGTCGAGTACGGCCCGAACGGCGAAACCTACCATGTCGTCGTCAAATCGAAGAAAACCGGAAAAGAAGTCGAGCTCAAGTCGGGCGAGAAGGTGGCGTTCGACGGCGACGGCGTCTTCGAGGGCATTACCGACGGTGAAATCGAAGGTTGCCAATAGCGGCGCGCGGCCCCTCAGCGCAGCGCCTAACGCGAAACCGAATTGAAGGAAGCCACCGAATGAGCCCGATGCGCAACAAAGCCCGCCTCCTGGCGCGCGTATCCTCCTTAGCCATACTTGCCGCTGCCGGTGGCTTCGGCGTCGTGCAAGAGGCGCAAGCCGCCTGCGGCTCGACGTGGGACACCGCTGTCGATGGTGCCACAATCAACGCGAACAACACCTGCGTGGTGGTGAGTGCGCCGGTAACGGGCGACTTGACGAACGGCGCGCTGATCGGTGATCCGGGACCGGGCTTCGTTCCGTTCGACGTCTACAATGACATCAGCGGCGACCTGATCAACAACGGGAACATTTTCGGCGGTGGCGGAGAGGGCGGCGCAGGCGCGCTCTATATCCACAGCGGCGCCGAGATCTTTGGGCAGCTGACGAATAACGGCAATATCACGTCGACGATCGGCAACGCGCTGCAGATTGGCGGCGGCGAAAGCGGCGGCTTCATCGATAACGGCATCTTCAACAACGGCGACATCTCGTCCGGCGGCTCTTATGGTGTTGCGGCCATCTTCGGAAGCCTGTCCGGCGGCCTGACCAACGCGACCGACGCAACGATCAATGGCGGCTTGGCCGGCATATTCGTCGGCGACGCCTTCAATTTTTGGGACGATGGAATCCAAAACTTCGGCCAGATATCGGGTCTCGGCGCCGGCATCAAGCTCGGCGACGGTGGCGAAGTTAGCTCGCTCACGTTCAGCGGCGGCATCGTCAACGACTTCGAGGCGTCGATCAACAGCGGCAATGGCACGGCGATCGTCATCAACACAGATGTCGCGAGCTTCAGCGGCGGCATCACGAACTACAGCGTTATCTCCGGCGGCGCGAACGGCATCAACGCTTCCGCTGACGCCTACGGCGGCGGCCTCTACAATGCCGGAAACATTCACGGCGCCAGCGGCACTGGTGCGCGCTTTGACGTTGGTACTTTTGCCGGCGACGTCACTAACTACGGCACGATCAGTGGCGGCGGTGAGTTCGGTGCGGGCCTCTTTTTGAAAGCTGATACGCTTGGAGGCGAGACGGGAACGAACGTCACGAACTACAACTCGATAAGCGGTCCAAGCCAGGGCGTTGTCATCCTGGGTGATGCCGCGCACGCTAACTTCAGCAACACGTCGTCGGACCCAATCAATCACGTTCCACCCGGCTCGATTTCGGGAGGTGGCACGGGTGTCGTCATCGCACCGAACTCCTGGACCGGGAACGTCACGAATGACGGCTCGATCACCGGCAACAACTATGGCTTGCTCGTTGGCGCAACCAACTTCGACGGCTTCAACGAGCGCACGGTTTCGTTCAACGGAAACATCGTCAATACCGGCACAATCGACGGCGGCGAAGGCCCCGGCGTATATGTTGCGATCGGCGGCGAATTCGGGAGCTTTACCGGCGACATCACGAACGACGGTCACATCGAAGGCGGTAGCAAAGGTCTCGTCGTTCAGGGGAACGTTCTGTTCGGCGGCGAGTGTGGTTCGGGTCCGTGCTTTGCTGCGACCGGTTCGTTCGACGGAACGATTACCAACAACAGCACGATCAACGGCGGTAGCTACGGCGCGGTCGTTTCGGTTCCCGACTTTGAAGGATCGTTCGTCAACAACGGCACAATCACCGGCAATGTCGGCGTATCGCTGGGCGTCTCGACCGACGACTTCTTTTTCGGCAAATCATCGTTCGTCGGCAACTTTACGAACGAGGGCACGATCTCCGGCAGCGCGACGGGGGTTTCGATCTCGTTTGGGAGCATCATTGGCAACATCACGAATAACGGCACCATCGAGGGCTTTAGCACCGACACCGGCCTCCAAGTAATCGCCGGAACCATGACCGGCAACGTCGTCAACAACGTCATTCTGTCTGCGTCCTCGAACGCGTTGGACGTCCAGATTGGAACGCTCAACGGCCAAGTCACGAACAACGGAACCATCACGTCGTTACTGGGGGGGCAGGCAGTCTTCCTCGATATCGCGAATGGAACCGCGCCGAACCCGACAATTTTTGAGAACAACGGCGACATCGAGGGCGATGTACTGTTCTCCGGGACGACCGGCATTTACCGGTACGTCGGCGGCGACGGCAGCATCAATGGCGACCTAAACGGCGTTGGTGTCGGTGGTGTGAACAACGACACAATCATGGTGACCGGCGATCACTACTTCTTCGGCGGTAAGGCCCAGAACTTCTCGACCTTCACCGTGGCCAACGGTGGGACCGCCATCATGGGCACCGACACCATTGGAACGCCCGGCAGCGGCTACAGCTTCAACAATGTCGACGCTGTCGCCGTCAACAACGGTGGTACGCTTTTCATCGATAAGTCGACGACGCTCAACGTCGACGACAGCTACACGCAAGCCGCCGGTGGCACGCTGATGTTCTATCTGGGTGCACCGGGTGGTAGCGGCTTTGGAAGCTTGACCGGAACGCAGGTGGCAGGGCCAAACGACTACGGCCAGTTGATCATAGGCACTGGCGGCACGGTCTCGCTTAACGGCATCATTGCCGGCTGGCTCGACCCGGCCTTTGCAAGTGCGAACCCGGGTCTCACCGAAGTTCAGTACAACGACGTCATTATTGCGCCGAACGCGGGGGCGATCTTCGGCGACTTCACCGCGACTGCGTTGATCGCGAACAATTCGCTCTACGAGTTGAACTCGCTCATCGATGACAACACGGTCGACCTACGCGTCAATCGTACCTCGATCGGCCAATCAGCAACGGTTGCGAACGTGGTCGGCACGCTAGATCCGTTCGACTCTAATATCGCAGACCGCGCGAACGGCATCGGCTCCGGTGGCTGCGGCTTGGCGGCGCTGGGCGGCGGGTCCTGCTTCAACCGCTTTGCAGCGAACGACTCCCCCGGTGCGACCCAGGTGATGACCGATGCGTCACCCGGCGAAGATCCCTTCGCTTGGCTGCGCACGGGCGTGCGCCGCGTTGGCGAGACGGCGGTGTGGGGCCGCGCTGTTGGGGTGTGGGGCGATACGAACGGGCAGGGGACTATCCCCGGCAGCGACTTCTCGCTCGGCGGCGCCATCGCCGGCGTCGATCATGTCTTCTCGCCGCTACTCCTTGCGGGTGTCGCGGCGCAGTGGACGTCGACCGATGTCGAGTTCAAAAACGTCCAAGACAATGCCGACGTCGACAGTTTCGAAATTGGTGCCTACGGGTCCTACGGCGATACGCGCCTCTTCGTGAACGCGAACGTCAGCTACATTTGGCACAACTTCGACGTCAACCGCTTCTCCGTGGCTACGACGGCGAAGGGCAAGTACGACGGCGACACGATCTCGGCCTATGTCGAAGGTGGCAAGATCTTCGAGACCGAAAATGGCTGGCGCTTGCAGCCGGTCATTGCGTTGAGCTACTCGCATCTTGAAACCGACGCCTATAGCGAGACTGGCGTTGGCACATTGCTCGACATCCTTAAAGCCGACCTGGACTCGCTCAAGAGCATGATCGGCGCGCGCTTCGCGCATCCGTTTACGATGCAGTCGGGCCGCAAGATCGTGCCGGAAGGTCGGCTCATCTGGTCACACGAGTTCCTGGACGACCACTCGTCCCACTTCGCGGACGTACAGGGCGGCGGATTCAATCCGGTGCTGGTGAACGGCGAAGAGTTCTCGCGCGACTCGTTGATCCTTGGCGCCGGCCTCACCGCGCCAATTACCGACGCCTCGACGGTGTTCTTCGACTACGACGCCGGCCTGAATAACGACGTGACCAGCCACACGCTCTCGGCCGGTTTCCGGACCCGCTGGTAAGAACGCGTTCCCCGTCGCGCAGCGCGGCGGGGAATCTCCAAAATCCGGCATTGAGCCTCTCCGGTAAGGTAACAACTGGTGGTTGCTACCACCTGGCGTTAACCTGCTGTACAGTACACGCGTTGGGGGATATTGTTTCGCGTCGGCGAGTGGGGGCCCAGGCATGGGATCGCTGTTTCTCTTTGTTTTGGGCGTAGCTGCGCCATTTGCAGTCGCCATAGCGTACATGTGGAACGAGCAGAACCGGCGTGCGTCCGTTCTGCGGCACATTGAACGCGCCGGACAGCACAACCGTGGGCTGAAGATGGCCCTGGCCTCCAAGCGCGAGGAGTCCGCCAGCGAGAACAAGGACCCTAAGGCGGCCGCACGGCCGCAACCGGCTCAAAACCCGCAAGCGCAGGCCGTCCAACAACTCCTGGCGGAGTGGGGTGGCGATGGAGCGCTGGCCGCGCTCAGTCATCTCAAGGCACGCCTCGAAGCGATCGCCGAGATGGAAATGATTTGGGCCGATCCGCACTCTCACCTCAATGAAGACCAAAAGGCGATGCTTGAGCGCGCGCTATGGGTCTTCGAGCCGGAATATGTCGTGCGCGATGGCGAAGTCTCAATCGATCGCTACGGCGCGGTTGCGAAGCCTGTGATCGATACCGCGTTGAATAGCGGCCACAAGGACGGCCAGCCAACGCTTGTCGTCGAGATGAAGAACGCCCGCGCCACGATCGGTGGCGAGCAGCAGATGGAAGCCTGGACGAACGTACGCGAACTGATCCGCGCGGGCACCGTGCGCGAACGCGATCCGGTCGATGTCTATGTGATCGGTGGTTCAGTCGACGAACAAGAAGGTAATCCGCGCATTGAGGGCAGGCATCGCAACGTTCGCATCACCTCTTACGACTATGCGCAGCTGATCGGCCGCGCCAAACGGCTCACCTTCGGTCTCTATGACGAACTAAAAGAGATCGCGCCGTTCCTCCGCCAGCACCGTGCCGACATCTCCGCCGCCCAGCAAGCCGCGGCCGAGCAAGCGGCAAACGAAGCGTCTGCGGCAGCCGTACCGGTTGACGAACAGCCAAGCGAAGAACCCGACCTCATTCGACGCGAAGACTACGCCGACGGCCCTCGCCGCGGCGAGTTCGACGACGCTGCGCCCGCACCGCAGCCCGATCCCCGCGGCCGTATGGCGGCGCAGTAGGTTTGCGTTATCGACTTGTCGGCTATGTCGCCGCACATCTGCCCGAACTGACCGACCTCTGGTTAGCGGCCTGGACCAAAGCCATGCCCGCGATCGACTTCGAGGCGCGGCGTGCTTGGTTTGTCGACCATCTATGCGCGCTGCACGCACGCGGCGTTCGCGTCACCTGCGCGTTTGACGTGCGCAACGGCGACATGGCGGGCTTCATCACCCTCGACGAGGCGACCGGCCACATCGACCAACTGGCCGTCGCACCGGCCTACTGGGGCGAAGGCGCTGCCATGACGCTTCTCGCCGAGGCCAAGCGCGCGGCGCGACGGCTTCATCTGGACGTCAATCAGGACAACCCGCGCGCCTTAAGATTTTACGAACGCGAAGGCTTTCGCCGGACAGCCGCCGGTGTCAATCCTCTGTCGGGCCTCAGGACTTGGCACTGCGAGTGGGGCGCGTGAAGTTCAACGCGCCGCTTCGATATCGTCCCGAATGGCTCGCTGCCGTTTGGCGTCGAGCGGGAAGTTCCACATCATTGCCATCGCCACCAACTTGATCGCGATTGGTGCGGCCGCATAGAGCATCGTCAAGGCGAAGAGCGCCTGTGGCCCATTTGCGGTCTTGCCGTCGGCTGTCAGGGCGCTCGCGTCGAAGCCAAACGCGTGGAGGATCGGAAATGAGACAGCGGCAAGCGCAAACGCCAACTTTGTAGCGATCCCCCACAATGCAAAGAACAAGCCTGTCCGCTGCTCGCCCGAGGCTCGCGTGTCTGCGTCGACGACATCGGCTTGAATAGCGGTCGGCAAGACCAAGTCCGCTCCAACGCCGATGCCCGACACGATGGAGATGATCAGAAACGCGACGATGTCACCTTCGCCGACGACGAACGGCGTCAACGCGAACGCGGCGCAAGCGAGCACCATCGCGATTACCCACGCGCGGTGCTTGCCGATGCGCCGCGCCAGCCAAAGCCAAATGGGGATCGCGATAAGCCCGGCCAGGAAGTAGGCGAGCAATAGCGGTCCATATGCATCCGCCGCGCCGATCACGTGCGCGACGAAGAGAAGAAACAACGTCGCCGGCAATCCGTTTGCCAACGCGTTGATCAGATAAGCGCCGATCAATCGGCGGAACGGTGCGTTGGCTGCAATGGCTTTGAGTCCGTCGCGAAAACTGACCCGTGCGCTGGTTAGTGGCGGCGGCTCCGGCACTCGCGCCAGCGCCCACGCCACGGTCGGCAGCAACAGCACGATTGCGACGACCCCCAGCGCCATCATGTGAACGCGCGGGTCTGCGTAACCCATCGCCGTTAGTACCGTTGGGGTCGACGCCGCAATCAAGGTACCGAAGAGGCCTACACCTTCGCGAACGCCCGCAATCCGCGTTCGTTCGTGATAGTCGCCCGACAGCTCCGCACCCCAAGCGTTGTAAGGCAGGATCATCATCGTCCACCCGAGCGTCAGGCCGAATAGTCCGATCGCAAAATGAGCGAGCGTCACTGCTTGCGGGGGGACAAACAAGACGATCACCGACACCGCTACGATCGGGAGCCCGAGCAGGATCCATGGCTTGCGCCGTCCAAACCGTCCGCCTGTGCGATCGCTCAAGAACCCAATGATCGGGTCGGTAAACGCGTCGAACACCCGAGCCAGGACGATGATGTATCCGATAAGGTCCAGCGGCAGTCCCAGCGTCTGCGTATAGAACGCGGGCAAGAACACATAAGGCGGCAGCAGTAGCATGGCGAGGGCAACCGCCGGCGCGCCATAAGCCGCCAAAATGCCCGCGGGGACGCGGGTCATCGGAACCCCACGGTGATCCGGGGGCGCCGCCCGTCCGTAAACCGAACATGAGCAACATCGCGATCATCGGCAGCGGCATTGCGGGGCTTTCCGCCGCCTATCTGCTTCAGGCCAAGCACCACGTCACCCTCTACGAAAAAGAGCCGCGGTTGGGCGGCCACAGTCGTACCATTACGGTCAGGCACGGCGATCGGATCATCCCGGTCGACACCGGGTTCATCGTGTTCAACGAGCGCAACTACCCGAACCTGACCGCGCTCTTCGCCCGCCTCGGCGTCAAGGTGAAGAACAGCGACATGACTTACGCATTCACGATGCGCGAGGGTTGGCTGGAGTGGGGTGCGCAGAACCTGAACACGATCTTGGGCCAACGCCGCAATCTGCTCCGCCCATGGTTCCTGAACATCATCCGCGAGGTCATGCGCTTCAACGGCGAGGTGATGCGCCGCGCCGAAAGCGCGCCCACGATCTCGCTCGGCGAACTCGTGGACCGCATGGGACTCAGCGAAGACTTCAAGCGCTACTATCTGCTGCCGATGGCAGGCGCGATATGGAGTTGTCCGCCGCAACAGATGCTGCAGTTCCCGGCCCGGCTGTTCGCAACGTTCTTCCACAATCACAGCCTCTTGACGGTTGACGGGCAGCCGCAATGGCTCACCGTCGACGGCGGCTCGCAGCAGTACGTGCAGAAGCTCTCGGCGGCGTTGCGCAACCGCCCGCGCGTCGCCTGCGCCGCGGCGCGCGTTGAGCGCCAGAACGGCCGCATCCGCATCACCGATCAAACCGGCGAAACCGCAACGTACGATCACGTGGTCTTGGCCTGCCACACCGACCAATCGTTGAGCCTTCTTGCCGATGCCAGCGACGCCGAACGCAGCGCGCTTGGCGCCATCCGCTATCAAGAGAATCGCGCGATCTTGCACAAGGACCCGCGCTTCATGCCCAAGCGCCGTCGCGTCTGGGCGTCGTGGAACTATCACGCGAGCGGGCAGGGCGATGACCCGGACGTCACGCTGACCTACTGGATGAACCGGCTGCAGACCATAGATCAGCGATACCCATTGTTCGTGACACTGAACCCCGCGGCGCCAGTCGCAGAGGCCGACATCTTCGACAGCACCACGTTCCATCATCCGATTTTCGACGCGGCTGCGGTCGAAGCGCAATCCCGCATCACGGCGATGCAGGGAACGCGCAATACATGGTTTTGCGGCGCCTATATGCGCCACGGGTTCCACGAGGATGGCCTGATCAGCGCCATGGCGGTGGCCGAGCGCCTGGGCGCTCGTGCTCCGTGGCTGCCATCCGAGGTGGACGATGCCGCCACCTGGAGCGCCGCCGCCGGTTGATCAGCGCAGCTTCAGCAGTGCCTGCCGCAACTTTGGCTCCGAGGTGCGTGGGGAGAGCCAAATGCCGAAGAACGGTTCCGCGAATGCTGGATCAGCGACGTCAGCCGTTTGCACGCCGTTATGGAAGAAGCGCACAGGCTTGCCCGGCACGAACAGCGCCGTAATCCGATCGCCATCCTTCACCGCCGGAAACGCCTTCGATAGCGCCGGCACAAAGCGTTGGTGAGCATTGCTCGACGGCGCGACTTTCTCCATCTCCTCGATCGTGCGCTCGACCAGATCCTGCGTCTCAAAGCCCATGCGGTAGCGCAATGTCAGCGCGAACGGCACGTTCATCGACCATTGCGGCGCGTCCATCCATAGCGTTGCGTCATAGGCGGTGAACACAAGCCAGGTCAGCTTGCCGCTGCCGTAGGGCTGCGTTGCATTGATCGTGCCGCCGAGTTCCAGCGGCCGCGTGTTCGCCGATGCAGGCACGGTCAGCGCGGTGACCGCAATCAAAGCTGCAGCCAAGAGTCTATGCATGAGCGAGTTCCACCTGGTGAACGTCCGTGCGCCCGACCGCAAAGGCCGCCGCACAGATACCCAGATAGAACTGCCAGTTCCGAAGGAAATGGTCGTCATGTCCCAAAGCGCGAATTTTTTTCTCCGCCTCGCTTTGCCGCGCCGACCAGGCGCGCAACGTGCGCGCATAGTCTTGTCCAAACGAGAACACGTCGAGCACCTTCAACCCTGCACGCCCGGCCTCTTCCTTAAACCGCGCCAGCGATGGAAGCATTCCGCCCGGAAAGACATAGTGCCGGATGAAGTCACTGCGGGTGCGATAGCCGGCGAACACGTCGTCTTTCACAGTGATCGTCTGCACCAACGCGCGCCCGCCGCGTTTCAAGCGCTCCGCCAAGGTTTGGAAGTAGACCGGCCAGTACCGCTCGCCCACCGCCTCGAACATCTCGATCGAGACGATCATGTCGTAGAGACCCTGCGTCTTGCGATAATCCTCGAGCTTGATCTCCGCCTTTGCGCCGAGCCGCTTGGTGGCAAAACCGTGCTGGGCCGGCGAGATCGTAATTCCGGTGACATGATGATCGCGTCCGGCGGCAGCTTCGGCGAACCCGCCCCACCCGCACCCGACCTCGAGCACGCGCGACCGCGGGCTCGCGAACTTCTCCAGGATGCGCTCGTACTTCGCCCGTTGCGCATCGCCAAGCGATTTGTCCGCGCCGCGAAACAGTGCTGATGAGTAAGTCATCGTCTCGTCCAGCCACAGCGAATAGAAGTCGTTGCCCACGTCGTAGTGCGCCTCGATGTTCTTGCGGCTGCCGCCTTCGTTGTTCCGTCGCACCATCGTGTTCAAGAGCACGAAGCCAAGGCGACTCCACATGTTGCCGTGCGCGTAGCCTTCGAAATGATCGAGGTTCAAGAGGAAGAGCGAGAACAATGCTTCGATGCTGTCGGTCTGCCATGCCCCCGCGATATAGTCTTCGCCGAGCCCGATGTCGCCTCGCGCCACCACCCGCGCGATCACATCCCAATCCTTGATCGCAAAGCGCGCCTTCGGTCCGGGCTGCCGCCCGGTTGCCACGTGTACCTCGCCGTTCGGGGCGACAAACGTCAGCTCGCCGAACTCGATCCGGCCGATGGTGTTGACCCACTGCTTTTCCAGCACTGATTTCGGGATAAGTCCCATCCGTCAGTCCTCTGTCCAGTCCCGCGCATTATACCGTCTTAGATACGTATTCGGGAGGGGCCTGGATCGCCCTAGCTATCGCGGGTGGCCTTGATCAGGGCCTCAAAATCGACCTTGGCGATGGGCTCCAGTTCCTTAATCACCTTAGCCCCCTGTTGCGAAGCTTCGATCAGGAAGTTGAATCCGCCGTCCCGCCGCCGGCACTGGTCGGTGAGACGCGCCTGCAAATGCTCGCGCCGTGGCGCGCTCATCTCCGGGTTCATCTTCAGCTCCGCTTCCAGCGCATTGCACTCGTCTGCGGACTCAAGCGCCCCTTCGACGCCCATGATCGTGCGGAGGAGCGTCGTATGGATGCGCGCTCGCAGCGCCGGATCGCGCAGCTCGAACAGCCGCTCTCGATTCCGGTCATAGACATCGATTTCTCGCCGGATCGTCCGGAGCAGCCGCATCGTCACTGGCCCATAAGGATCGCCAACGCCCCGCGCGCGCTCGGCCGCCGAAACGGTGACGCCCAGTAGCGCCATCACTTCGCCGAAGAACAAAGCCGCTTGCTTCTGCCGGCGCCCGGCGTCCACGCGATGCTCCACTTGCGTCGCGACAAATCCGCCAACGGTCGCCAGCACCGCCCCCAACCCCACCGCCCAAAGCGTGTCGAGGTTGGAAATGAAATCGAAATTCTCCGCCCGCATGTGCCGCAGTCACCTCTGGAAGCCTGAGACCACTCACAACACGACGTGGCTTGAACCGCAACGCCAGCGCCGAATTGAAAAGCGACTCTCACAGAGTCATATCCGCGGATCGCCGCCATTTCATGCGTCACACAACCGTTCGCGCGTGTACACACACAAAGGCGAAAGACTGCCTCGACGCCAACGTGAGAACAAATAACGAACCTTTGCGAAAAACGCAAACGGAAAACGAACTGTGCTGGAGTCGGCGAAGCTGAGCGTGGGCGACGAAGACCACAGCCAAAGCGGCCGGGCCGGACTATCGCGGATTGGCTGGGGTACTAGGATTCGAACCTAGGAATGGCGGAATCAAAATCCGCTGCCTTACCGCTTGGCTATACCCCAATCCGAGGGAATCGCAGGGCTCAAGGACGGCGGGAGGCCTGCGAGGCGCGGGACCATAAGGGCCCCTCAAACCGAACGCAATGGGGCGCTGTGCCGGCCCAAAAAGCCGCGCACAGCGCCCCGGATGTCGTCGTGAATCAGAAGCTGAAGCGCAGACCCAGGCTGCCGACATTTTCCTGGTAGTCGGCGCTAACAAGGTTCGACTCGCGGTTGATGTACCGGTATTCGGCAAGACCCTTCAGATCATCCGTGATGTCGAGTTCGAGCTTGGCGCGCAGAGTGTGACGATTGTCCTCTCGTGGGCCGACCAGGACATCGGGTGTGCTTGTCGGGTCGTCGTAGTCGCGCCTCTGATAGGCGTAGGAGAACCGTAAGCGGCCCTGCTTACCGAAGACATCGACCGGAAATTGAACCGCGGCGCGCGCGGCGTAGCCATCATAATCGAACGCAACCGATTGCGTGTCTTCCGATGTAAAGCCTGCGCCCACCGAAACATACCCCCGTTTCGGCTTGTCGAAGTAGTAGTAGAGATCCGCGCCGCCCTGGTGCGTGTTGGCGTCGCGACTGTTGTTCAAATCATCATAGTTCTTGTCGAGGTAGCGATAGAATACCGAGAGGTAAACCGCATCGCTCAAATAGGCGGCGACTGATGGCGAGAAGCTGTGCTGCGAAAGCTTTTGCTCGAAGGGCGCATCTTCGCCGTAGATTGAGTTCAGATACCCGTAGGTAAAGCCGAGCTTCAACCCGTTGGTCTTCGTCCACGCGTTGAATGTCGGGTTGTGCGAACGATAGTTGAAGTCGTTCTGATCCTGGTAAAGGCTTTGATAGAAATCGTAGCCGACTTCGATCCGCGTGGTGTCCGTGTCGACAAACTTGTAACCCGCGTCGAGTTCAATGGTCGCGGCAATGTCGCTTTGGCCGGAGTTGTTGTCGGGATCGTCCGCAGCCGGATTGCCTGCAACGTTGTCGGTTGCCTCCAATCCGCCTTCCAAGTCCAACCACCAGCTCTGGCTTTCGGCGCGCACGGCGCCAGGCGCGATCAAGCCAGCAGCAGTCGCCAACGCCACGATGGCCGTCGTACCACGCAATTTCGAAATCATTGAAACCCCCGCAAAAGCGAATCTGCGGTGCAGGATAACCTAATTGTGGCCCTGCACCGCAACCTGTCACATTATGCTTAACGGCGTTTAGCCGCCGCCCGGACCGCTGTTGCCACCGTGCTCACCGCCATCCTCGTCGGTGTCGGGTTCGTCGTCGCCGCCGCTGTGGTCGTCTTCGTCCGTGTCCGGAGCGTCGTCGTCACCGTGTCCGCCGTGGTCGTCGTCTACGTCATCCGCATCGTCGTCACCATGCCCGCCATGGTCGTCGTCCGTGTCTTCAGCGTCATCGTCGCCATGCTCGCCGCCGTCGTCGTCAGCGTCGTCGTCTGCGTCGTCGCCATGTTCGCCGCCATCGTCGTCCGCGTCGTCGCCATGTTCGCCGCCATCGTCGTCCGCGTCGTCATGACCGCTGTTTT
>CAZJOM010000001.1:75131-76272 GCA_964547645.1 uncultured Flavobacteriaceae bacterium | reverse complement strand
TTTCTCCGAAGACACGAACCGTTTCGAATGACTAACGTGGCAGGTGGATTACGCCATAACCATAGATCGGATCGCGCCCTGGGGCGCCTACGTCTTGCGCCCGCGCTTGAAGCACCTGAATAGCGTCGCGAGCGAGTTGCGGGTCGGGTTTGTCCACTAGCCGGGCCAGCGCGGCCGCAACGATCGGCGCAGCGTAAGATGTCCCCGAAACCTTTTCGACCTTACCGGCATCGTTCGCTGCCGGCGTGTCGACACCAGTGGCTGCAAAGTCGACGTAGTCGCCTTGGTTTGCGTAGATGTACACGCGGCCGTGCCCGTCAACCGCCGTCACGCCCACTACCTTGTCATACGCGGCCGGATATTGCGGCGCGCCGCGGGGCCCTTCGTTGCCGACGGCAGCGACGAGTACATGCCCACGCGCTATCAAGCGTTCCGCCACGGCCTGTAGAATGGGATTGGCAGGCCCGGTGAGGCTGAGATTGATCACCGGCACTTCAAGCTGCGCTAGCCAATCAAGGCCGCGCGCGATGGCGTCTGCCGACGCCAATTCATGACCGTCACCGGTCAAGGTAAACACATTCGCCGCTACGATCGTCGCCCCGGGCGCGGCTTCCGCGAGGCGCGATGCAACGGCGGTGCCGTGTTTGTCGATTTCCTGAGCGCGCGCGCCGAACGCTCTCGATGTGACAGTGACTTGGCTAAGTAACGGATGCGTTCCATCGACGCCGGCGTCGATCAAGCCGATCTTGTCTTTGACCCGCGCGACAGGCTTCGCACGTGGCGCCCGCGCGCTGACGGCTGCCGTGGGCTCCGCCGGGCCGCGAGCCGGTTCGTAGAGATGGTTGTAAGTCACCTGCGCGCTGGGATCGAGTTCGTGCAGAGTTTTCATAACGTCGCCCGCCGAGCCGTCGCCCGGCACGGCCACGCGTACAACACGCAGACCCAGTGCGGTCAGCTTGATGTCTTCAATTACCCGCAGGCCGCTGTCGCCGACGATCTTCGCAACATCGGCAACGGAAGTAACCAGCACGACCTCACCCTCGCGCACGCGTTCGCCGCGCTCGTTGCGACCGGCGAAATCGTCGTGCGTATCGCCGCGTCCGGCGTTCGCGGATGACCCGCTGTTGGACCCAGAACCGGA
>CAZJOM010000001.1:65714-75031 GCA_964547645.1 uncultured Flavobacteriaceae bacterium | reverse complement strand
GAACTGCCGCTGTCGCCCGAATCGCCGTCGTCGCCGGAACCGCCGGGCGTCGATCCGCTATTGTCGCTACCTGAGTCATCATGACTGGTTGAGTCGTCAGGCGATTCGTCACCGGATCCGCCGGGCGTGCTGCCACTGCCAACGTCGTCCGGTTCCGCTGCGTCCGGCGGGTCATCACCGCTACCGCCGGGCGTGCTACCGCTGCCATTGCTGCCTCCGCCACTGCCCTGAGAGGCCAGCGCCAGAGGGGCAGACGCAAGCAGCAAGACGGCCGCCAAGGCGAGCCATCTCGATTTGGTTAATGAGGTCATCATGTTAGTGGATTCTAGAGGGAATCTGCCGGGGAGTCTTGCAGGATATTTGCGCCCAGCCTGGGAATAAGATCAGGTGGCGGTTCGTTGTGTGAGGAATGCAAGTTGTGACCAGCCCACGCGATCAGCTTCGCCGGGAGATAGCGCAGCATCTGCCGCGCCTCCGCCGGTTTGGCGCGGCGTTGGCCGGATCTCAGGAAGATGGGGACGATGTCGTCCAAGCCGCGATCGAACGGGCGCTGAACAAGGCCGACCTCTGGCAAGAGGGGACGCGCCTCGACAGTTGGCTGTTCAAGATCATGCAGAACCTGTGGAGAGACGAGTTGCGTAGGCGTAAAACAACCGATCGCAAGAATGCGCTGGATGGCGCCGCGACAGAAACCACGGTAGACGGCCGCCGGGTGGCCGAAACAATGTTAATGCTTAACAAGACGCGTGAGCGTTTTGCACGCCTTCCGGAAGATCAGCGTCTGGCGCTTGCCCTGGTAGTGATCGACGGGCGGTCCTATCGCGAAGCGGCAGACCAGCTTGAGATTCCGATCGGTACCTTGATGAGCCGGTTGTCGCGCGCCCGCGAAGCGCTGCGGCAGATGATTGAACAAGACGGGGCGATGCCCGCGGTAGCGAGTGCGAAATGATCAACCTGAGCGACGAAACCCTGATGGCCTTCGCTGACGGCGAGCTTGACGAACAGGAAGCCGAAGCCGTCCGTATCGCCGTCGACAACGACGGTGTGCTTCGCGCCCGTCTCGAAGAGCTGCGTCAGGTCGATGAACTGTTGCGTGCCGCCTTCCCAGCGCCGGTCGATCAACCCGATCGATTTGCCGAGCTGCTGAAGGACACGGAAAGCGCGGCCGTCGTTCGGCTGGTGCCGAAGCGGCGTTTCGCACCAAGCTGGATTCCGGCCGGCGCGGCGATCGCTGCGGGCGTCATCGGTGTTATGGCTGGCGGCATGTTGACCGCAGGCTCTGCCGGACTTGTGAGTGTCACCGACGGTGACGTGCATGTGGCTGGCGTCGTTCAGTCGGTTCTGGCGCAGACGCCAGCCGGCCAGGTCGCGTACGAGCAAGGTTTTCGTGTGACCCCGGTGCTGAGTTTCGTCGCCAATGACGGCAGGCCTTGCCGCGAAGTTCGTATCGACGGCCATGACGCTGCCGCGCGTTTCGTCGCGTGCCGAAACACCGAGCAAGAAGCCTGGGACGTTGAAGCGCTGGTGCGCTCGCCGGTCGACGATGCGCCCGACGCCTATCGTCAAGCAGGCGCCGAGAACGATCCCGTCATTGGCGCGGCGTTCGCCCGCCTTGGCGTGAAGTCCACGATGGACGCCGATGCCGAGCGCGAAGCGATCGCGCGCGGCTGGACGCAAGGCAAGTAGAACCCGAACGGTTGAAGTGGAGCGTGGCGTTTATTCGCGCCACGCGCGGTTGATGCTCTCCGTCAACGGCTGCGTCAGATAGGCCAGCGCCGTGCGGTCGCCGGTCTTGATCATCACTGCCGCCGGCATGCCCGGCGAGAGGTGAACGTGCTTCAGCTTGGCGATCTCGGCATCCGGCACGTCGATATGCGCGACGAAGTAGGGTGCGTTCGTGCGCGGATCCTGTAGTGCGTCGGCAGACACCAACGTCACCCGTCCCATAACCGGCAGTGTCGTACGTTGGCTCAAACCCGTGAAGCGAATTTCCGTGTCGAGCCCGATCTTTACGGCGTCCACGTCGTTCGGGCGCAGTTGCACTTCCACCATCATGCGGTCACCCGCGGGCACAATCTCGAGCACCGTCTCGCCGGGGCGCACAACGGAGCCGACGGTCAGCTTTGACGCAAACACGACTCCGGCCGACGGTGCGCGGATTGTCATGCGCTCATAGGCAAACCGGGCAGCGCGATACTGTTCGCGCAAATTCGGTACTTTCGCCTCGACTTCGCGCAGCTCGTTTTGAATGACGGACTGCATCTGATTGCGCGCCTGCATCAGTTTCAGGTCGTTCTCGATGATGGCGCTGCGCGTGCGTGCGATCATGGCCGTTGTGCGTCCGGAGTTGCCGGAGAGCTGCGCGATGTCGCGCCGCAGCGAAAACACGCGCGTGCGCGTGGTGTAGCCCTTCTTGTAGAGTTCATCGACGACCTTGAGTTCGCTCGACGTCATCGCGATCTGCTGCGCCGCCGAGGCGCGGTCCGATTCCAATCCGCGAAGCTCGTTCTTTAGCTGCTCTTGCTGCTCTTCGATAATCGACAGCTGTCCGCGCATCTCTATGCGCCGCGCGGCGAACAATTGCCTTTGACCTTCAAGGATATCTTTGACCGCCGGCTGGGTTTTGGCGGCGGCGATCAATTCCTCCGGCGCGTCCGGCGCATCATGGTCTGCGGCTTCCGCGCGCAAGCGGGCTGCGCTCGCGAGCGCCAAATAAAAAGAATCGCGCGTTCGCGTGAAGCGGTCCGCCGCGTCCGCGTCTTCAAGTTCGACCAGCACGTCGCCGGCCTTCACCGACCTGCCGTCTTCGACCCTGAGCGCGCGGACTACCCCTCCGGTTGGGTGTTGAATTTGCTTGCGCTTGGATGCGACAACGACCTGGCCATTCGCCACGACCGCGCCCGCAATTGGGACGGTCGTACTCCACACGCCGAAGCCGCCGACGCACAGCACGATGAGGCCAAAGCCCATCATCATTGCCCGCTTCGTGTTGGTCGCGGTGCCAGGCGTTCCGTTGGGAAAATTTGGCCTGCGCGGGCTCGGTTTAGCTTGCATAACGGGCCTCCAGATTCGTGACGTTGCTTGCTGCTGCGGCGGCGGCCGGCGCGCGAGCCGCCTGCTGTGCCGCTCTGTTCAACGAGGCGAGGACTTCGTCGCGCGGTCCGAAGAACAAAAGCTCGCCGTTTCGCAGCACCGCCAGTTTATCGGCCACAGGCAGAATGGCCGGGCGATGCGTGACGATGACGACGGTGCGGCCTTGCTTCTTCAGAAATTCGACCGCGCGCCGCAATTCAGCCTCGCCGGTGGCGTCGAGGTTTGCGTTCGGCTCGTCCAACACGACCACTTTGGTGTTGCCGTAGATAGCGCGCGCAAGGCCGACGCGTTGGCGCTGACCGCCGGACAACAACTTGCCGCGCTCGCCGATCACTGTGTCGTAGCCGTTGGGCAGACTCAGGATGAACTCGTGCGCGCCGGCGATCTTGGCCGCCTCGACGATCGCGTTCGAGTCATGGGTCCCGTAGCGCGAGATGTTCTCCGCGACCGTGCCGTCCAAGAGCTCGACGTCCTGCGCCAAGTAGCCGACATAAGGTCCAATCTCGCTCGACGGCCAATCCGAAACTTCCGCACCGTCGAGGCGCACATTGCCGGATGTCGGCTTCCAGCTTCCGATCATCAACCGCGCCAACGTCGACTTGCCGGTGCCCGTGGGTCCAATGATACCCAGTGCTTCGCCGGCGGCGAGCTCGAACGAAATCCCCTTCAGGATCGGTTCCTTAGTGCCCTCGAAGCGCATCGTTACGTCTTCCAGCTTGAACACGCCTTCCGGCGGCGGCAGCTCGGTACGTCCGGCGGTGTCGGAAACGCGCAGCGCTGCATTCAGCCGCGCATAGGCCTGGCGCGCTTGCACGAAGCTCTTCCACTGACCGATCGTCGCTTCGATCGGCGCCAGCGCGCGACCCATGATGATCGACGCAGCGATGATGGCGCCTGAAGAGATTTGATTGTCGAGCGCGAGCCAAGCGCCAAGCGCCAGCGAGAAAATCTGTAGCGCTTGGCGGCAGAGCTTTGCCGCCGAGTTCAGCCGCGTGCCGCGATCGCTGGCGAGAGCTTGCCAGGCGATGCTGGCCTCGTGATGCTCTTGCCAGCGGCGCTGCAGGTTCTTCGCCATGCCCATCGCGCGGGCGGACTCGGAGTTGTTGTGCAGCGTGCCGGTGAAGTATTCGGAATCACGATGCGCCGTTGCCGCCTCGCCGAGCGCGCCGCGGGTCGCCAGTTCACTCAGATAGGTCAGCATCAGAATGACCACCGCGCCGCCGAGCGCGAGCGTGCCGAGCAACGGGTGGATCATGAAGACAAAGAGCAAAAAGATCGGCGTCCACGGCGCATCGAACATCGCGATGAGCCCGGGACCGGTCAAGAACGTGCGTACGGAATCGAGATCGCGCAATCCTTGCGCGGAGGAGAGCTTCTGGTTCTTCATCTCGAGCGAGAGACCGAACGTCTCGCCCGCCAACTCGCTGTCGAGCTTTGCCCCGACGCGGATCAGCAAATCGGAGCGCGCGATCTCGAGCAGCGACTGAAACACCAGAACGCCGACCGCGAGGATTGTTAGAAAGATCAGCGTGTCCTTGCTCCCCGACGACATGACGCGATCGTAGACCTGCTGCATGAACAGCGGACCGTTCAGCATCGCCAGGTTGATGAAAAAGCTAAATACGCCGACGCTCATGAAGACGCGCCGCGAGCGGTAAAGCGCGCGCATCAACAAGCTGCTTCGTTGGTCCTTCATAGGGGCTCCAGGGGATGGAATCCTTCCCGAGCCCGGGGGACTGCAGGGACCGCGCCATTCCGCCGTTCGGACGACCCCATGAGTGCGGGGAAGGGCGGATTGCCGCCCATATTGCGTGCGCTTTTGCTGTAACTGGTTAGCAACTCGTAAATGGGCGGATCGGCCGATCGATGGAACTTTCTCACTTCGGCACAGCCGAAGCGATTAGCTAAACGAATGCAGAGACAGCGCGGATCGGATATGGTGGATCTGCAGCAGCGTGGGGATTTCCGGTGAAGCGGCGCGGACTATTAGGCGGCATTCTGGCGCTCAGCCTCTCTTTCGGCATAGCCGACGCCGCGGCCACGAAGGCCGAAGGCGTCAGCACACTCGGGAAAGGTGTCGATGAGGTTGTGCTCACCACCGACGCAGGGGTGCAGGTGCGTTGGCGCGAGCTGAATGGAAAACCGCGCGCCGTCTTTTTCGGCTTTACCCACTGTCCGGTGATTTGCCCCGTGACCGTCTACGAAATCGATGCGGCCTTGGCCAAGATTGGCAAGCCCGCCGACCACGTCCAGGTCATTTTCGTGTCGCTTGATCCCGCGCGCGACACCCCGGCCGTGTTGAAAAACTACTTCTCCGGCTTCAATGGCCGCGTTCGCGCGCTTACGGGAACGGCTCAGAGCACCGCCCGGGTCGCCAAGGCATTTGAGGTGGATTACGATCGTGTCCCCCTAACCGGCAAGGACTACACGCTCGATCATACGGCAGCTGTGTTTTTGGTCGATGAGGCGGGTGCGGTTACGGATACTGTCGCGTACGGCGCCGGACCCGACGTCATGGCCGACCGGCTCAGGCGCTTGCTCAAGCTGCCGGCCGCCGCACCAGTTGCGAATGGACCGCAACAGGCCCCGGAAAAGCCCTAAATTTGGCGGCGGAAAAGCCGCAAGCGAAAAAATCTATTGACCTGACCATCTGCGCAGGCTCGAATTTGCTCGCACACGCTATCCTACCAAGGTCCAGGGGGCGGGGAAGAAGAATGAGCGGGCATCGCAATGTTGTTTCTATGAGCGATCTCAAGCCGGGCACGCGGCGCGGCGGCGGCATGGTCGTTCCCGACCCGCAAGCGCAGGCCGCGAAACGCATAAACGAGACTCTCGCGATGCTTTCCAAAACACGCGATCGCTTTGAGCGGTTGCCGGAGAGCGACCGCGCGGCGCTCACGGCGGTCGTCATCGACGGCCTATCCTACCGCGAGGCGGCAGATCGCCTGCATCTCAGCGTCGACGCACTGATGGCGCGCTTGTCGAACGCGCGCGAGTTGCTACGCCTTATGATCGCGAGCGAAAACTAACCCTTATTCCCGCCAAGCGCGGTTGATGCTGTCCGTCAGCGGCTGCGTGAGATAGGCGAGCGCCGTCCGCTCGCCGGTCTTGATCATCACCGACGCCGGCATGCCGGGCTGGAGCTGAATGCCATGAAGCCGCTCCAACTCGCCGGCCGGCACATCGACGTCCGCGATGAAGTACGACGCGCTGGTCCGTGCGTCCTGAATGGCATCAGCCGACACATTCGTGACCTTTCCATGGATCGGTAGTGTCGTGCGCTGGCTGAGGCCGGTGAAGCGAATTTCCGTCTCGAGACCGACATGCACCGAGTCGACGTCCGTCGGCCGCAGCTGCACCTCGACCATCAGGCGATCGTTCGACGGCACGATCTCGAGCACGGTTTCGCCCGGCCGTACCACCGCGCCCATCGTGACCGTGCGCGAAGCCATCACCGTTCCGGCGACCGGCGCCCGGATCGTCATGCGCTCGTAGGCCTGCGAGGCCGCGCGATACTGCTCGCGCAAATTCGGGATCTTCGCCTGCGTCTCGCGAAGCTCGCTCTGAATTTGGGTCTGAACTTGATTCCGCGCCTGCACGAGCTTCAATTCGTTTTCGATCAACGCGCTGCGAATGCGTGCCATCGCGGCCTTGGCGCGGCCGGAGGTCCCGGCCAGCTGCGCCACTTCGCGGCGCAAGGAAAACACGCGCGTGCGTGTCGTGTAACCCTTTTGATAGAGCTCGTCGACGACCGCCAACTCTTTCTGCGTCAAGCCGATTTGCGAGTCGGCGGCTTGCCGCTCAGCACTGGCGCCCGCAAGCTCGTCCTTGAGCTGCTGGTTCTCTTCTTGAATGATCGAGAGTTGTCCGCGCACTTCCACGCGCCGCACTTCGAAGAGCCGTTGCTGACCGGCAACGATCGCCTTGATCGAGGCCTGCTTTTCCGCCGCCTTCAACAGTTCCTGCGAGAACATGGGTGCGCCGAGATCCTGCGTTTCTGCTTCCAACCGCGCTTCAGAAGCCAGCGCTACATAGAACGCGTCGCGGGCCCGCGTATAGCGGTCGGCTGCGTCGGCATCGTCCAGTTCGACAAGTACATCGCCCGCGGCCACGACCGAGCCACTGTCGACATGCAGCTTGCGAATGACGCCGCCGGTCGGGTGCTGGATCTGTTTGCGTTTGGAGGCAACGACGACCTGACCGTTCGCGACCACGGCGCTTGCGATCGGCACCGTCGTGCTCCAGATGCCGAAGCCCCCCACGGTTGCCGCGATCACGGTGAACCCGGCGATCAACGCGCGGCGCGTGCTGGTAGCTGCACCGGTGAGTTTTCTGTCGGGCAGGTTAGGCCGGCGGGGGCTAGACTGTGGAAGCATAGCGGTTCTCGAGACTTGTCACGTTAGATGGGGGTTTGGGTGTCGCTTCGTTGGCGGCCTTGTTCAGTGCGCCGAGAACTTCGTCGCGCGGGCCATAGGTCACGATCTGACCGGCGCGCATGACGGCAAGCTTGTCGACGGCTGCCAGAATGCCCGGCCGATGGGTTACGATGATCACCGTGCGGCCCTGCGCCTTCAGCGCCTGCACCGCGCGCCGTAAATCCGCTTCGCCCATGGCGTCGAGATTGGCGTTGGGTTCGTCGAGTACCACGACTTTCGAGTTGCCGAAGATCGCGCGCGCAAACGCAACGCGCTGACGTTGCCCGCCTGAGAGCAGTCGCCCGCGTTCTCCGATCACGGTGTCGTATCCATTGGGCAGCGCCAAGATGAATTCGTGCGCCGACGCAATCTTTGCCGCATCGACGATGGCGGCCGAGTCATGTGTGCCGTACCGCGAAATGTTTTCGGCGACCGTGCCATCCATCAGCTCGACGTCTTGCGCGAGATAGCCGATATGGGGCCCAAGCTCATCCGAGGGCCAACTCGACACTTCGACGCCGTCCAGCCGCACGTTGCCGCCCGAAGGTTTCCAGTTGCCGATCATCAAACGCGCAAGCGTCGACTTGCCTGCGCCCGTCGGTCCGATGATGCCGACGATGTCGCCGGCGGGGATCTCGAGATTGACGCCGCGCAGGATCGGTTCCTTCACACCGTCAAACCGCATCCATACGTCTTCAAGTTTGTAGTTGCCGAGTGGCGGGGGCAGCTGGGTTCGCGGCCCCTTGTGCATGTCGACCTTTAGTGCCGCGCTCAGCCGTGCATAGGCTTGGCGGGCTTGAATGAAGCTCTTCCATTGCCCGATCGTCGCTTCGATCGGCGCCAGCGCGCGGCCCATGATGATGGACGACGCCACGATCGCGCCGGCCGAGATTTCGTTGTGCAGCGCTAGCCATGCCCCGAGCGCCAGCGAGAAGGTCTGCAGCGCTTGCCGCGCCAGCTTCGCTGACGAGCTCAGGCGAGCGCCGCGATCGCTGGCGACCGCCTGCCAGGCGAGACTTGCCTCATGGTGTTCCATCCAGCGCCGCTTCAGGTTCTGGCCCATGCCCATCGCGCGCGCGGATTCCGAGTTGTTGTGCGCGGTACCGACGAAGTACTCGGAGTCCCGCTGAGCAATTGCAGCTTCGTTCAAGGCGCGCCGCGTCGCCAGTTCGCTCAAATAGGCTAGACCGAAAATGACCAGCGCGCCGACCGTTGCCAGCACACCCAGCGCGGGGTGGAGCACGTAGACGAAGATCAAAAAGATCGGTGTCCAGGGGGCGTCGAAAATGGCGATCAACCCCGGGCCGCACAGGAAGTTTCGCAACATGTCGAGATCACGCAGCCCTTGTGCCGAACTCGTCGCTTGGCCCTTGTCGGCGCTCAGCGAAAGCGCAAACGTTTCACCGCCCAACGCCGCATCGAGTTGCGCCGAGGTGCGGATCAAAAGCTCCGAGCGCGCGACCTCAACCATGGCCTGGAAAATTAGAATGCCGACCGAAAGCAGCAGCAGGAAGAACAGCGTGTCTTCGCTCTGCGAGGTCATCACCCGGTCGTAAACCTGCAGCATGAACAGCGGTCCGTTCAGCATGGCGAGGTTGATGAACAGGCTAAACACGCCAACACTGATGAACACCGATCGCGATTGATACAGCGTCTGTCCGAGCGGGCTTGTACGCTGGTCGTTCACGATAGGGCTCCGAGAGGTGAGGGGAGGACGCATGCCGCGGCCATTGCAGATGCAATGAGGCGGCTCCGTTTTTTGTTGTCGCTTGCGCGCAGCGCGGGTTCAAGGATCAAGCGGCTAGCATG
>CAZJOM010000001.1:9735-65614 GCA_964547645.1 uncultured Flavobacteriaceae bacterium | reverse complement strand
GTTTTTTGTTGTCGCTTGCGCGCAGCGCGGGTTCAAGGATCAAGCGGCTAGCATGGGTGTTTGTAGTGTGGACAGTTGCGCGCGGGCTTTGATCTGGGTCACGTGACGTACTTTGGCTCGCGAGACCGCCGTGGTCGTCACCCGAAGTCACGACCATTCGCTTCTTCAGCCGCAACCGGCATTTCGCCAATGCACGCACGTCTCTCAAATGTCCCCAATCCGAAGGTAGTAATCCCATTGCGCAAACGATCGTGTTGCACCCCAATCACGGCCCTGAACTTGGGGTCTCAAACGGCCATTTCCGCCCGCTCGAACTGCCGCTCAATTCCTCGCATTTGCGAATAAATCCGCGACGGCTCGCCTCCTAAGTGTGAGGTCTTGCAACGCGTACGTCGTGCTTTATTCCCTGACGGGCATGCGGCAGGTTGCCGCATAATTTTGTTAAGATTGATGCGACGACGCCACAGCTTTGTTGGGGCGGCCAGCGCGAGGATTTTCGCCTCGCGCCGGCCGATTTTCTTACGGCCCGAAGGTGAAGTCGTCGATCGTGACTGTCGCCGCCGCCACGCCCAAGAGCGTGATCGAGTTTGCCCCGATCGTCACCAGTGTGCCGCCTGCAATCGCAGAGATCGTGACCGATCCTGCGAAATTGCCCGCGTTGATCCCAAGCGAAGAGTCGAGGTTCAAACGATCGGCGTTGCCTCCCACCGAGTCGAAGTCGGTGATGCGGTCGAGACCGAAATTGGTCCCGAACACAAAGGTGTCGACGTTGGCACCACCCGTCATGGTGTCGTTGCCGGTGCCGCCGGTGATGCGATCCGCGCCCGCGCCGGCGTTGATCGTGTCGTTCCCGCTGCCGCCGAGCACGATGTCGTTGCCGGCGCCCGAGTTGATCGTGTCGTTGCCGCCTTGGCCGTCGATCACGTTCACGCCAGCAGCGAAGTTGATGGTGTCGTTGCCTTGGCTGCCGATCAAGTTCTCGATCCCGTTCAGCGTATCGTTGCCGATTTGCGCGCTGGACGCCGCGCCCGCCGTGACATTGGCGTTCGCGTTCGTAAGTGACAGATCCAGCGTATCGCTGCCGCCATCGCCATTATAAGTGTCGTTGCCATCACCGGCGCGCGCCACGAAGCGATCGTCGCCCGCGCCGCCCGAGAGCGTATTGGCGCCTGCGCGACCCGCCAGCACGTCGTTGCCCGCGCCACCGGTCACGTTCTCGATGTTCGCGATGCTGGTGAAGCCCGACGCCGTTCCAAGTTGCAAGTCGACGTTCACCGCCGCCGTGCTCGCGCCGTAGCTTAACGTATCTGTGCCACCTAGGAGGTCCGCTGTTACGTTCTCGATGTTCGAGATCGCACCGCCGGCCACGTTGGTGATCCGCGCGCCGTTGAACACCACCGCCAACGTGTTGGCCGCACCGGTGCCGGTGATCGCCAGCGTATCGTTGTCCGCGCCGCCGTCGACCGTATCGGCACCGTCACCGATCACGTACTGGATCGTGTCGTTGCCGGCCCCGCCGAAGACGATGTCCGCACCGCCGCCGGCGTTGATGATGTCAGCGCCACCTTGACCGTCGATGACGTTGACGCCGCCGTTGACGGTGATCGTGTCGCCGCCTTGGCTGCCGACGAAGCTT
Source organism: uncultured Flavobacteriaceae bacterium (assembly GCA_964547645.1). Classification (GTDB taxonomy): domain Bacteria; phylum Pseudomonadota; class Alphaproteobacteria; order Micropepsales; family Micropepsaceae; genus SZUA-430. The sequence continues at coordinate 63,978 of CAZJOM010000001.1, read as the reverse complement.
TCGATGCCTGAGAGTACGTCGGTTCCGATCTGCGCGCTGGTCGCATTGCCCAACGTGATCGTTGCTGCCGCCGTCGTTGCCGACAAGTCGTAGGTGTCGATGCCGGCGCCGCCGATCAGGTTGTCGTTACCATCGCCGGCCGTCCCGAAGAACGTATCGGCGCCTGCGCCGCCGTCCAGCGTGTTGGCCAGCGCGTTGCCGGTCAACTGGTCATCGCCCGAGCCCGTTGTCACGTTCTGGACGTTGAGCACCGAGGCAAAGCCAGACGCGGCGTTGAGCCCGAGGTTCACAACAACGTTCGCCGTCGTCAGCAGACCGCCCGGCGGGTTGTAGTTCAACGTGTTGACGCCGGCGCCCAGGTTGACGTTGACGGTCTCGACGTTGGCAACCGTGCCGCCGCCGACATTGACGATGGATGCCCCATCGAACACGACGTTCAGCGTATCCGCCGCTGCCGCGCCGATAATGTTCATCGTATCGGCGTCATCGCCGCCGTCCGTGGTGTCGGCACCGTCGCCGACGTTGTAGACGATTGTGTCGTCGCCAACATCGCCGTTGACGATGTCGTCGGCAGCGCCACCCGTAAGAGTGTCGTTACCAGCACCGCCGTCGAGGACGTCGCCGCCCGCGCCGCCGTCGAGGAGATCGTCCTCACCCAAACCGGTCAGCACGTCCGCGCCGCCATTGCCGAAGATGATGTCTTGACCTTCGGTCCCGGTCAGCGCCGCACCTGCGGCGCCGTCGTTGATGAAGTCGCCGGTGACGATTGTAGGCGCCGATGTGACGGAGTCTGCGTGTCCGCCATTATCGATGTAGCTGACGACAACGCGCAGCTCGCTGTTCACCTGATCTTGTGTCGGCGTGAAGGTGGCGGCGTTGGCGCCGGCAATGGGATTCCAGTTGACGCCGTCGGACTGCTCCCACTGGTAGTCGAACGCAACACCAACAAGACCGTCGCCATCGGTGAAGTTGATCGTCGCCGAAAGCGTCTGTGTTTCCGTCGGCGAGAGATCGCTGATGTCAACTGTGCCGATGGGCGTTTCGTTGGCGTCGAGCACCGGTGCGGACACCTCGGAGAATACTTCTTCGAACGTGCCGTGTGCATCCGTGTAAGTGATCCGAACGCGCAACTGCTGACCCACGAGCGAGAGGTCCGGCGTGAACGAAGGCGCATCGGGGGCGCCGGGGATCGCAACCCAGTCGGCGCCGTCGAGCATCTGCCATTCGTAAGTGAGCGTCGCCGGCAAGCCATCGTCGTCCGCAAAGCTCGGAATGACCGTCAATGGCGAGCCTTCCGCCGGGGGCGCATCGAAGAACGCGGCTTCGCCAACGAAGGCTGGCGCGTCGTTGATGTTCTCAACTGGTGCCGTCGTTGCCGCCGACGCCTTTGTCTCCAGCGTGCCTTGGTCGTCGGTGTAGGTGACCACCGCCCGCAGGAACATGCCAACTTCGGCATCTCCCGGCACGAACGTCGGCAGGACACCGCTTGGAATATCGATCCAGTCGTTGATGCCGTCCGCCGACATCTGCCACTGATAGTTGAACACGGCGGTCGTGAGCCCATCCGCGTCCGTGAACGCGCGGATCGCAGTCAAGAACTGATCCTCGACCGGCGGCTGTCCGATGATGTTGACCGTGCCGACAGGCGCAAAGTTGACGTTGCCAACCGGTGCCGTCGGGTCCGAGTAAACCTCTTCAAGAACGCCGTTCGCGTCCTTATAGACGGCGCGAACGCGCAACGCCTGACCGACTAAGTCAGCTGTCGGTGTGAACGTCGGCCCACCGACCCGGCCCACTTCGCCAGCGGCAAAGCCGAGGATGTCCGTGAAGACGCCCGTGCCGTTGTCCGACTGCCAGAAGTAGGCGACCGTTCCTGTTACAGCGCCAGTTGGGTTCAGGATCGAGACATTGTCCGCATCCGTGACGCCTGCGATCGAAACTGTGATCGCGGATCCTTCAACCGGATCACCCGAGAACGAGAGGGCCCCCTCTGGTCCGGCATTGGCGCCGTTCAGTGTGATCGACTGATCGGCAAACTGCAGGCGCTCGATATTGAGCAACCGGTCGGTGCCGTCGCGCGGTGCGACGCTGTTGTCGATCACCGTTAACACGTCGCTCGGCGCCACAAAGCCCGGCGTTGTGAGCTGCGCGACCGTGATCGCATTGCCGTTCAGCAGGAACGAGTACTCGTCGAGGTTCCCCGTGAACTGGGCCGTGTCGAAGTCAGGTGTTGCCGACTGCAAGATCTCGCGAACGGCCACCAGCTGACCGGGGTTGATTGCCCCGCTCAACATGTCCTGCACCAGGTCGCGCAGGCTGTTCACCGACTTGAGCTCGACATCGTGGTCGAGCGGATCGCGCACGCTGATCCGCACGTTCAGCCACTTGTCGCCGTCGATGATGTCGTCGCCGCCGCGGCCTTCGATGATGTCGCTGCCCGCGCCGCCAAGGATGATGTTTCCGCCGTCAAAGAACGTCTGCGGCGAACCGAAGGCGGTGTCGAGGAGGCTTTGCAGGCCGTTAATGAGCGCGATGTTGGTCAGCACGCTGCCCTGAGCGCCCGCGGCACGAATGCCGCCCGCGTCGGCGTTGTCGCCACGAATTACGTCCGAGTGCGTAGAGCCCGAAAGGCCTTCGACGAAGTCCATGCGCGTGAGAACGGTTGCGCCCGAACCCGGGACACGCGGCTGGTCGAAGAACCGGTCGCTGATGTCGAGGTGAATGCCGAACGCGTCGTTCTTGAACGTGGCCCAGTCGAAGCCCGAGCCGCCGATGTAGCGGTCGCCCATACCGGGGCTCCCGACCATGATGTCGTCACCGCCTTCGGCGTTGAACTTGTCGTTCTCGCCGGCGCCGATGAAGATGTCGTTGCCGACAACCCTGTCGAGCCCCAGCGGGTCGAAGTTGTCGCCGGGCGCGCCGTCCGAGGTGCCCCCCTCAATCCAGTCGTCGCCCTCGTTGCCCATGTTCTGTTCGTCACCCTTGGTGCCAAGGATGAAGTCGTTGCCCTGGCCGCCGATGGCCTCGCTGGCGTCTTCACCCGTGACGATGAAGTCGTTGCCAAAGCCGCCGATCAACAAGTTGACACCGTTGCCGCCGTGGATGACGTCGTTGCCGTCGCCACCCTGGATGTTGTCGTCGCCGCCGATGTCCGTGAGAATGTCGTCGCCGGTGCCGCCACGGATGTTGTCGTTGCCGTAGCCGCCCTCAAGCCGGTCGTTGCCGCCGTCACCCCACAGCGTGTCGTCGCCGATGCTGGCGATCATGATGTCGTCCTGCTCGGTGCCGCCAAGCACGACGTGATCGTCGCCGCGATAGTGCAGGTAGTTGGTCGTGCCGTCGGGATCCGGATTCGTCCGTTCGACCAACGGCAACAACGGGTCGCCGTTCGTCGGATCGGCGCTGCCCAGATCACCATTGAACTGCTTGGTCTGATCGACCTCAAGCGTGTACTTCGGCGTCGAGAAGACGAGCGCGGGCAAGTGCGTCGCGTTCGAGTTGGCCATGATCAGCTTGGCGAACGAGTTGCTCTCAAGTTCCGCGTTGAACGCGAGACCCGCGGTGCGCTCCAGATAGTAGAAGCGGTCACCGTCCTGAAGCTTCTCGAGCTGGTTCTCGAAAATGAAGTTGAAGGTCGAGCCCAGCATGCCGCCGAAGGGCGCCTTCTCCTCAGCCAAACCGCCGATCCAGAGGTCGACGTTGTCCAAGCCCGACGTCGTCGCGCCGTTCGCCGCGAGCGCGAAGTCACCGGTGCTGTTCAGGAAGTCCAGACGATTGTTGTAGGTTATGCCATTGATCACCACACCGTCGGAGTCGTCGCCGTCGCCCATGACGAGCGTGAAGGCGGCGTCGCGTTTGGCGGCGAGCGTGGTCGCGCTGGTAATTGCGACATGCGTGCCGTAGGCGGCGATGAAGTTGATCAGCGACTCCGGATGCTTCAGGTGCTGTACGAACTCCGCCCAGCTCCGGTAGGGCTTCAGGTTGCTGTCACCGGTCTGGTCGTAGATCTGCCGGCGCACTTCGTTAAGTGTTGCGATACCCGTATCCCGGCCACGGGCGATGTTGATGGCCGCAAGGTCGAGCGGCAGGCCAACGAGGTTGTTCCGCAACGCTTCCGTCACGAATTCGTCGATTTCGTTGCCGACCTGGCGCGTCACGCCGCGGACGATAGCGCCCACGGCTTCTTCGGCGGTGGCACCGCTCGCTGCAAATTCGAGCGGGTTCAAGAACGCCGCGATCAAGCCGATCTGCGGGTCGTCGCCGAAGCCGATCGGGTTGAAGTTGGCGTCGAAACGGTCGACCGTCTCGGTCAGCATCGAGTGACCGAAGCGGTAAACGGTGTGCGCGAACTCCGCTACGATCGAGGCGTCGAGGTCTACGTCGTAAACCTGCGTCGGTGCGAAGAAGAGGTCGATGTTCGGCTGGATCGTCCGCGCGAACTCTTCGAATACGAGATGCTGATACTGCATCTCGGTGCCGAACTTCGCCGCCTGGAAGATGCGCGACCCGTCCCACACGAGGGAGTCGAAGTCCTCCGGCGCGGGGAAGGCGGTGACCTTGTGACCCTCCAGCAGCCATTCGTTCAAGAATGCAACGTCATTCGAGTTGAGCGCGGTTTGTTTGACCTGCTCCGCCAACCGGTTGTGTTCGGAGTGGAAGATCGCGTGGACCGCGGTCAAGCCGATATTTTCGTTCACACGGCCGTCACCCGCAACGTAGTGCGCGTCGAGCAACTCGTTGTCGTAATTTCCTACGGTCGAACTTAGGTCCGCATTTTCCAAGCCGACGTCGCTGTCGGTGTCGGCCGTCTTGCCGGACGGATTCGCATTGTGTGCGATATCGTCCAGGAAGCCGTGTCCGGTGCGGATCGTGTTCGCCGGCAGCTCAGCCGGCGCATCCCGGAACATCTCGACGAACGTTGGGTTCAGCGGATTGCCCGTCGCAACCTGCACATTCCCGGCGTCCGTGAGTATGAGGTTGCCGTACGGATCGGTCAGCAGCATTGGAATGCTACCGACATCGGCATCGGTCAGAATAATGCCGAAGAGCTCCTTCGCCTGAGCCTTCAACACGCCCCAAGTTGCCATGCCGCCGGTTTCCGCGGCGTCCACAAACGCGATCGGCGTGCCGGTGTCTTCGTCGAACAAGTCGCGGTTTGTCAGCAGATCACCGGTCGGGACCGGCTTACCGTCGACAATCACATACTCGCGCAAGAACGCTTGATGCGACGGATGCGAGGAGTAGGTCTGGTTTTGATCCACGAACGGCGATGTCGTGTTTAACGCCTCGTGGCTCGTGTCGTCTGCCGTTCCAAGGATGCCGTCAGCGCCAGGCCCCGCCACCTGCGTGGTCCGGGAGACGATCATGAAGTTGTTCCCGCCCGGTTTCCAGAGCGGGTCGTCCTCGGCCAAGGGAATGAAGATAACCTGATCTTTGTTCTTTGTGACCAAGTCGAGGCCGTGGTCGAAGAACTGACCGAAGAAGGTCATCCACGCGTTAAACGGCGCGGAGAGGCCGGCGTCAGGCGTGACGTTGTCGAACATAAACACATCGACGTCGTCGGCTGTGCCGAAGTCACCGTCGAGACCGGGGCTCTTGACGATCGAAACGCCCTCTTTGAGCGTATCGTCGCCGCCACCTGCGACGCCGTCGGCGCCGAAGTCGTATGCCGCGGCATAGGCCGCCGGGTTGTTGGCCGTTTGGTCGACCAGAAGGTTGGAGATTGTGCGCGGTGTCGAATCCACGACGCTGGCATTCGAACCGTAGTTCGTTCCAAATTGCCCGGGCTGGAAGTGCGGGTCGGTCGCGCGGGGGAACGGATTGTCCGCGGCGCCGAATTCCGGGTGCGAGAGGTTATTATACGTGCCGTCGACCGTGCGCAGGCCCAAGGGCATGCGTTGGTTTGGCAGCAGTGAGTACAGATCTTCGCCGCGGGCGTGCGCTTCCGCGATCCGGATTTGGTCCAGAATGAAGTCGAGGTCCGAGCGAACGAGCTTGATGCCTACGCCGCCTTCGGTTTCCGGGACGGTCGGCACAGCTGGCGGCGGCGGCACCTCGACCGGCCCGGGCGCCACCGGCGCTGTCGGGGCGGAGAATACAGTCTCAGTCACGCCGTTTTCGTCGGCGTAGACGGCCTTGAGCCGGATCGCGAACCCTTCAAGGTCTGCGGTCACGCGCAGCCTCTGGCCATTCGCGCTGATGAAGCCGTCGCCAGCATCGACCGTGATGATGTCTTCGAAGCCGGCACCCAAGTCAGCCTGCCACGTATACGAGATCGGTCCTACGACCGCACCGCCGGAACTGACATTGTCGAGGTCAATCAAGCCCAACGAGGACGCCGAGAGCACATCGCCCACTTCAACGACACCGTCGAGTGCGCCGCTTGCGTCCGAGAACTCTTCGATCGTCGGTGCGCCGGTGGGCTCAGCATTCAGCGCCTCGTTGCCTGGGATCACGAACGTGCCGTCCGCGAACTGCAGGCGCTCGACGTTCTTCAATGTGTCGGTGCCGTCGCGCGTCGCGATCGAGTCGGAGACGATCCAGGTGCCATTACCGGCGTCGACGATCTGGTAGTCTGCAAAGTTGCCGCGGAATACTGCTGTGTCGTAACCGTCGTCGCTGTCCAAGATTTCGCGCACCGCGACCAGCTGGCCGGGGTTGATGGTACCCGCCAACATCATTGGGATCAGGTCGACCATGCTGTCGACGCTGAACAGCTCGTCGCCGGTACCATCGGCGTTCTCGCGCACGCTGATGCGCACGTTCAACCACTTGTCGCCGTCGATCAGGTCGTCGCCGCCGTTACCTTGGATAACGTCGCTACCCGCGCCGCCCAAGATGATGTTGCCGGTCGCAAAGCCGGTCGCGCCCGGATCGAGCAACTGATTGAGGTTTTCAATCAACGCAACATTGGTCAACGCGCCGCCACCGGCGCCGCCGTGGTTCAAAATCGTGACCGCGTCGACATCGTCGCCGTAGAGAATGTCGGCGAACCTCGACCCGGACAGACCTTCAACTTCGGCAAAGCGATCCAAGATTGCTGCGGCTGATGCGCCGACAGCACCCGCAACGCCGGCGTTGTCGCCTGTCGCGTTGCCGTGCGGTTGCGCCAGAACGGCCAAGCGAAGGTCAGCCGTCACGCCTTGCGTGTCGTTCTTGTAGGTGACCCAGTCGAAGCCGGACATGCCGTCCATCTTGTCCTGGGCGTCGCTGCCCACGAAGATGTCGTCGCCGCCTTCGCCGATCATTTCGTCGAAGCCGCCGCCGCCAATGAAGATGTCGTGGCCGATCACGTTGTCGGCGAGCAGGGGCGCGAAGTTGTCGCCCGGTGCGCCGTCCTGCGTGCCGTACTCGATCCAGTCGTTACCTTCGTTGCCGGTGGGCGGGAGGTTGGTCTTCGCGCCCAGGATGAAGTCGTCGCCCTTGCCGCCGAAGGTCGTTGAAATGTCTTCCGTCGTAATGATGAAGTCTTTGCCGGCGCCGCCGAAGATGAGGTTGCCAACCGCCGCGGTAGACATCGCGCCGACCGAGATGACGTCATTGCCGTCGCCGCCATCGATCTTGTTGTCGCCTTGCGCGTCTTGGATGATGTCGTCACCCGCGCCGCCCAAGATGGTGTCGTTGCCGTAGCCGCCTTCGAGGCGGTCGTTTCCGCCGTCGCCGTAGATGGTATCGTCACCGTCACCGGCGACGATAATGTCGTTGCCGGCGGTGCCGCCCATCACAACGTGATCTTCGCCCGTATACTGCAGGTAGTTCGTGTCGGTCCCGATGGTGTCGGGATTGTCGCGAATGACGAGGTCGGTGAGCAGAATGCCGCCCGTTGGGTCGACGCTCTTATCCAGGCCGTCAACGCCGGCGTTGTATTGATGTGTCTGGTCGACTTCGAGCACCCAAGTCGGCGTCGAGAAGATCGCTGCCGGCAAGTGCGTCGCGTCGGAGTTCAGCATGACGAGCTTCGCGAAGGAGTTCTCTTCCAACTGCGTGCCGAAATGCATGCCTGCCGTGCGAGACAGGTAATAGAATCGATCGCCGTTCTGCAGGCTTTCCAGCTGCGTCTCGAACACGAAATTGAACGTCGAGCCCAGCATGCCGCCGAACGGCATCTTCTCTTCGGCCAAACCGCCGACCCAGAAGTCGATATTGTCGACACCGGTGGTCGTTGCGCCGGTTGTTCCGTCGTTAACGTAGATGCCTTCGCTGTGGAGGAAGTCCAGTCGATCGCCGTCTTCGGCGATGAAGGTACGCGTTTCCCCGGTCAGCGGGTTGACGACAATCTCAGCTGATCCGCCAAGAACCAACGCCATCGCTACCGCGCGCTTCTCGGCCATCGTATTGACGTCGGCGGCCTGCAATTCCGCGTGCGTGCCATAGGCGGCGATAAAGTTGATGAGCGACTCCGGATGCTTCAGGTGGTCCATCAGGTCCACCCAGCTGATATACGGCTTCAACTGTGCGTCGCCGGTCGCTTCGTAGAACTGGCGGCGTGCCTCGTTCAAAGACGGAATCCCGGTGTCGCGACCGCGCGCAAGGTTCAAGGCGGCGAGGTCAAGCGGCAAGCCGACCAGGTTGTTGCGCAAAGCTTCCGTTACGAACTCGTCGATCTCGTTGCCGACCTGACGCGTGACGCCGCGCACGATCGCGCCCGTCGCTTGCTCCGGTGTGAGGCCATCCGGAACAAACGAAAGCGGATTGAGGAACGCCGCGATCAGACCCATCTGCGGGTCGCCGCCGATCGTGTCGAAGTTGGTGTCGAAGCGATCAACCGTTTCGGTCAACATGGAGTGGCCGAAGCGATAGACGACGTGCGCAAACTCGGCGACGATCGAGGGATCGATCGTCGTGTCGTAGCCGTTCGGCGCCAAGAAGCCGTCAATGTTGGGCTGGATCGTGCGCGCGAATTCTTCGAACACGAGATGCTGATACTGCATCTCGGTGCCGAACTTTGCGGCCTGGAATAGCCGTCCGCCGTCCCATTGCAGTGATGCTATTTCTCCGAGTTCAATCGGCACAGCCGCGACGTCGACGCTTAACCATTCGTTCAAGAATGCAACAGCGACTTCCTGCGTGGCGCCGCCGTCAAGCAATGCCTTCGCATCGGCCAGCACGGTGTCTTTGGTGTGTTGGACCAGGCGATTGTGTTCGGCATGGAAGACCGCATGGACGGCCGTCAAGCCGATGTTCTCGTTCACACGACCATCGCCGGCGATGTAGTGCGCATCGAGCAACTCATCATCATACTCACCAGGCGCGATCGGGCCGCCGATGACATCGTCAGCGTCCGCGACCTTGCCGGTCGGGTTTGCCGTGTGCGCGATGTCGTTCAAGAACGCGTGCCCGATTCGAATGGCACTTGAGATGTCAACGCCGAGGCCGCCATTGGCGCTGGGGTCGCCCTCCACCCACGTGCCGTCCGTCAGGGGGATGAGCGGAAAGCCGTTGGGGCCCAATACGAAGTTGCCGTAGTTGTCGGCCAGCAGGGCCGGAACGTTTGTGACGTCCGCGTCGGTGAGGTTGATGCCCAGGATCTCGCGAGCCTGCGCCTTAACCACGGCCCACGTGGCCATACCACCGATTTCCGGCGCGTCGGCAAACGGAACCGGATCGCCATTGTCGTCGACCAAGTCACGGTTCGTCAGCAACTTACCCGTCGCCACCGGCTTGCCGTCAACGAGCGCATATTCGCGCAAGAACGCCTGATGCGAACCATGCGACGTATAGGTCTGATTCTGATCGACAAACGGCGACGTGGTATTCGTCGATTCCACAACGCCGGTTTCAGGGTTAATCGTCTGCGCGGCGCGTGTCAGGACCATGAAGTTGGGTGCGCCAGGCGCCGGATTGAAAAGCGGGTCATCCGGTTGCAACGGAATAAACACGATTTCCGTCTTCACTTCGCTTTTCGTCACGAGATCGAGCCCGTGATCAAAGAACTGCCCGAAGAACGTCATCCACGAGTTGAATGGTGCCGAAAGGCCTTCGTCTGCCGTGACGTTGTTGAACTGGAAAACTTCCCTGTCGTCCGTCGTGCCGAAGACGCCGTCGAGGCCGGGGCTGGTGACGATCGAAACGCCATCTCTCAGCGTGTCGGCGTCGGCGCCCGTGCCGCCGGGGAGACCGTCCGCCCCGAAATCATACGCCGCCGCGTAGGCGGCGGGGTTGTTCTCAGTCTGATCCACGATGAGGTTGGAAATCGTGCGCGGCGCTGTGTCGATCACCATGCCTGAGGCGTCGTACCCCGGCAGAAACTTGGGATCGAGCAGGCGCGGGAAGAGATTGTCGGCGGCGCCGAATTCCGCCTGGCTCTGTACCAAGTTGTTGTCGATGCCGGTAAGCGTGCGAAGTCCCCACGGAACCTGAACGTTGGGGAGAATGTCGCGAAGGTCCTCGCCCGCAGCGTTTCGTTCCGCGATCTTGATTTGCTCAAGAATGAACTCCAGATCCGAGCGGATATAGCTGACCATGATTTAGACCCTCCAGGCTGTGGGGTGCTTCGGCACCCGTTGTTTCAATTTGGCTTGGTTCACGCCGGCGGCTCGCCGCGGCGCGCGAATTTCGTTACGGACTGGGACAAATGAGCGAAGTAGAGAATCACCGAATACTTTCGGGGCGCTGGGCTTCGCAGCCTGCGCGCTATCGCGTCTGGGTTGTGGTCCGACCCACATGCACCCTGCGACATCCATCCCCATCAACCCCCTAAACGTTAATACTCAACGCCACATTGCCGATGCGTTTTTGCATCACTGACGCCAAACCCAGTCATTGAAGGCCGCCTTGTACGGTCTAAAAATGTCCTGAAATCCGCGCTTTTCCCCAAACAAACGCACGGTCGCTCGCCTTATAATTGTGAGACGGTGCGTGTTCGACCGCCAACATATTCCATCGCCTATCAGCGACAAAACGCCTCATTCGAAAGTGGTAAATGCTCCTGACGTGCGAATCGCACGCCGGACTCACCCCGGCTCTCGCAACAGGGGATCGCAAATCGCGGGCCATAATGTCATTGACCAAAAGGGTAAAACGCCTACCACTTTTGAGCTTATCCATACCTTTTTCAGCGAACCGAATTGTTGAGGCGTGGGCAAGGTATTTTCGGAAGTAAATAGTTGTTCGAACAGTTGAAGAAGACTAGAGGTTCAAATAACGAATACTTTCGTTCTACAGGTTGTTGAGAAGACCTCGTGGCACGACTTAACCAGCTCGTTCTACCGATCACCTGTCCCGCGACCAGTGGGGAGCCCGTCAAGCTGACGGTTCACCCAGTCACCTCAGACTATGACTTTATTTCAACTCAGTGTGTCCTGAGAGTGACGCCCGTACGCTAATTCATGGAAAATGCAGAGTATTTTCGCGAATCGCGAAATTATTCCGTAGATTTTGCATCTGATAGCGCCGTCAGCCCGGGCGAACCGGAACCTGAATCGGTGGGGAGAGCACCATGAGCAGCACAACTTTTCGTAGAACTTCCTCGGCGGCGGTCGCCTTTTCGGTCTCGACATTTATTACTTCAACAGCATTTGCGGCCACAGTGTTCGATATTCCCACTGGGGCGTCGCCAAGCCCGCTCTTCGGCGCGCTGCCCTTTACACAGGAGATGCAGCTGTTCGAAGAGTTTGGTACCTCGCCGATCCCGACCACGAACTGCCTTGGCTGCACGACGCTGCCCGCGGCGCAATCATGCACAAGCGGTCCGGACGGCACGGCTCTGGATAATTTCCTCAAGCAACAGATATGGCCGCTACCGACCCGTGAGGCGAATACTGGCGCCCTCAGCGCCTGGCACAACAAGGTCGATGAGTGTGTCTACCAACCCGTGGGCAAGCAGCTCCTCACAAGCGTGGCGGAGGGGCGCCCGGGCGGCGAGTGGTTCGCGCATCAGCGCTGGAGCGAGTTCAAGCCGTCGGTCTATTTCCAAAGCGCACAAGCCGGCGCCCGCAACAACGGTGGCATGCGCGATACGAGACAGCGCCATGGCTACGCTGTTGGTGAGTTCAAGCTCGGAGGGCTCTACTATCGCGGCGGTACGACCAAGAATACGCAAGTTCGCTTGCATCCGAAAATGCCAGTGCAGAACGCGAACTCGGTGTGGACGTTTGACGGCACGCTGCCGCCGAAGCTGTTGATGGCGCGTTACGGCGAGTCTGTCCTGTTCCGTCACTTCAACGCGTTGCCCGTTGATCGCGGCGCCAATATGGGTTTCGGCCGTCACACCATCTCGACGCACTATCACAACGGTCACCACCCGGCCGAAAGCGATGGTTATACTGCGGCGTTCTTCTTCCCGGGGCAGTACTACGACTATCGCTGGCCGATGGTCTTGGCCGGGCACGACACAGTCAACACCAACGCTACCGATCCGCACGCCGGCACGCCGAATGGCGCAGGTGGCACGACGCTCATTCGCGGCGATTGGCGCGAGACGATGAGCACGCATTGGTTCCACGACCACATGCTCGATTACACCGCGCAGAACGTCTACAAGGGCAACGCCGCCATGGCGAACTTGTACAGCGCTGTCGATCGCGGCCGGGAAGGTTGGCGCTGCCACTACCAGAACCCGGTGAACGTCAACCTGTGCTTGCCGTCCGGTACGGCGCTCGACTGGGGCAATCGCGACTACGACGTGAACCTGTTGATCGCCGACAAGGCGTGGGATGCGCAAGGTCAGCTGTACTTCAACATCTTCAACGTCGACGGCTTCCTCGGCGACCGCATGACGGTGAATTGGCAGTACAAGCCATACATGAACGTGCGCGCGCGCCGTTATCGCTTCCGTATCTTGAACGGCAGCGTCTCGCGCTATCTGAAGCTCACGATCGCCACCGCCGCGGGGCAACGCGTGCCCTTCCATCTCGTCGGCAACGACGGAAACATTATGGAGCACGCCGTCGCATTCCCCAACGCGCAGTCGCAAGACTTGCCGGAACAGGGAATTGCGGAGCGCTACGATATCGTCATCGACTTCAAGCAAGTCCCGGCGGGCACGAAGCTCTATATGTACAACCTCATGGAGCATAAAAACGGACGTAAGCCGAATGGCACGATTCCGCTCGCGGACGTCGCGGCCAATCGGTACGCGGGCGACCCGGGGGTGGGTTCCATCATGGAGTTCCGCGTCGTGGCCCAAGCACCGGGCGCCGTGGACTACAGCATGAATCCGGCCGATTACACCGAAGGCAAAAAGAAGATGATTCCGCTACCGCGTCCGACCAGTGCGGAGCTTGCGAGTGCGCGGCATCACACGTTTGAGTTCGGCCGCAGCGGTGGAACAACGGACGATATGCCGTGGACGATCAAGACCGACGGCGGTCCCGGTTTCAACATGGACTCCAAGCGTGTCTCGGCCGCGCCGACGAAAGACACATTGGAGATATGGCACCTCCGCAACGGTGACGGTGCCACTGGCGCCGATAATGGTTGGTCGCATCCCGTGCACATTCACTTCGAGGAGGGCATGATCCTCGCGCGTGACGGACTGCCGCCGCCGGTCTGGGAGCGTTGGGCCCGCAAGGATGTCTATCGCATCGGACCGGGAGCGGACACGAGCGGCACTATCGACCTGGCAATCCGCTTCCGCGAGTTCATGGGCACCTTCATGGAGCACTGCCACAACACCCAGCATGAGGATCACGCGATGCTCTTGCGTTGGGACGTGCGCAACCCCGGGCAGACCATCGCGATCCCATCGCCGAAAGCGACTTGGGAGGGCGTCATGTACGAAGACAGCTATGACCTTGAGACGGCTGTCAACGGTGCGCCGCCGGTTGCGGGAGCGCCATGAAGAGCGCGGCGCTCTGGTTAGCCGCGCTCATCCTTGTGACAGCAGCGTTTGCCGCCGAAGCTTTGGCGGCAAACGCTGAACGCGGCTGGCACGGCAACTACTTTCCGAACGTCGTGCTGACCACGCAAGACGGAAAGAAGGTCCGCTTCTACGACGACCTCATTCGCGGCAAGACGGTCTCGATCAACTTCATCTATACGAGTTGTGGCGATATTTGCCCGCTCGATACGGCGCAGTTACGTCAAGTGCATGCGCTGTTGGGCGATCGCGTCGGCAAAGACATTTTCATGTACTCGATCTCCATCGATCCGGAGCGCGACACGCCCGCCGCGCTCAAGCGCTACATGCACAGTTTCGACGTCGGAAAGGGTTGGACGTTCCTTACCGGCAAGAAAGCGGACATCGAACTCCTGCAAAAGCGCTTAGGCATTCGCCCGGTCGAACTCGGTAAGCTCCGGGAACACGACACGCGCCTTATGATGGGCAACGAAAAGAACGGCAGTTGGCTCAAGCGGTCGCCCTATGACGACCCGAAGATTTTGGCGGACCTGCTTGGCGAAGCGTTGACGAACTACGCGACGAGCCATAGCGAGGGCGGCGTGTCATATGATCGTGCGGTCGAGATTGGCGCCGTGTCGCGCGGCAGCTACCTGTACCGTACGCGTTGCGACTCCTGCCACACCATCGGCGGCGGCGACCGCTTGGGTCCCGATCTTGCCGGTGTTGTCGCGTCACGCCCGAAGGAATGGTTGATCCGCTGGCTGAAAGAGCCGGATAAGATGTTGGCGGAAGGCGATCCGACCGCTACGGCGCTTAAGAAACGCTTCCGTAACCTGCCCATGCCAAACTTGGGCCTCAACGACATCGACGCAAACGCGCTGATCGACTTTATGGCGGAGCAGGATAAACTGCGTGCTGCGCCGAAAGCCGCCTCAGCCGAGGGCAAGGCGTCCCCTAAGCAGCCGTAGGTCGGATCCGTGAAGCTCCTGGTCGTCGAAGATGACGAAAAGACCATTCGCCTCCTAAGACAGGGGTTCGGTGAGTATGGCTTCGTTATCGACGATTGCAGAAACGGGATCGATGGTCTCGACACCGCGTTGTCGCAGACATACGACATGATCGTATTGGACGTTATGCTCCCGGGCAAGGACGGCTGGGAGGTGCTGACGCAGTTGCGCGCCGCCGATCGCCAGACCCCGGTTGTGATGCTGACCGCGCGCGATGCGGTTGAGTATCGGGTCAAAGGGTTGACCGCCGGCGCCGACGACTACGTCGTCAAACCATTCGCTTTCTCCGAACTGCTAGCCCGCATTCATACCGTTCTCCGCCGCCGCAAGGATGTCGTGCCCGAGACACTGGCTTTCGACGACCTCACGCTGGATCCAAAGCGCTTTGCGGTGGAGCGGGCAGGGCGCAAGATCGAACTAACCTCGAAGGAGTTCCTTCTCCTCGAGTTGCTGCTGAGGCAGCAGGGCGAAGTGTTGTCGCGCACTTACATTGCCGAACAGGTTTGGGACATGGCCTTTGACGGCGACAGCAACGTCGTCGAAGTCAACGTCCGCCGTCTTCGCGGCAAGATCGACGATCCGTTTACTCGCAAACTGATTCACACGATCCGCGGTCGCGGTTATGTCATTCGCTGATCGTCTCCACGGCGGATCGCTCGCGGGCCGCTTGATGTTGTGGTTTGTCGGTGCGGCGATGGCGCTCGTCCTGCTAACCGCGGTGCTGCTCTATTTTGCGCTAATCAATGCCATGCAATGGCGCGACGATCAGGTGCTCTTGAAGCGGGCGTTGACTGTGCGCGATCTGTTGGCCGCCTCTGTCATCGACCGAGACTATTTGGATCACGAAGTGTCCGAGGATCTTGAGGGGCCGCGCCAGCTGTTTATCCGCATCTCAGGACCCGTGAGCGTCGGCGTGCACGAAACGCCAAACATGCCGGAGATTTCACCAAAAGCGGGACTCGTATTGTCAGGTGGTGACGCCGAGTATGGCGCGATCGTCAACGATGGCCGTCGTTATCGCACGCTGGTGATGCAGGTGCCGGTCTCGGTCCAATCCGGCGGCGGCCTGGCAACGTTGGAGCTCGCAATAGACACCAGTCTCGATGTCGAAATTCTAAATCGCTACGTGGAGCTTGTCGGTTTCATTCTCGTGGTGGCGCTCATCCTTTGCATCGTCGCCGGATGGTACATCGTTCGAACGCAGCTCCGTCCGCTGCATCAACTTGCGACCGCCGCGGCGAACATCGAACAATCGACCCTGGGCTACCGGGTTTCGCCGGAAGGTTTGCCGACCGAACTGCGTGAATACGCGACGCAGTTCAACAACATGTTGGCGCGTCTCGAAACCGCTTATGACGCGCTTCGCCGCTATGCCGACGATGTGGCGCACGAGCTGCGCACGCCGCTAAACCGGATTCAGCTCGGCGCCGAGGTGGCTTTGCGAGAAGCGCGGACGCCGGAGGTCTACCGCGAATCTCTCGAGTCCACGCTCGAGGAATGCGAGCATTTGGGAGGCATGGTTAAGTCGCTGCTGTTTTTGGCGCGAGCGGAAAACGGACAAACGCGGCTCGTTCCGGCGTCCATCAACGTGGCTGAGCGGCTAGAGAAGATTCGTGCGTTCTTTGAAGGGAGCGCGCTCGATGCCGGTGTTAACTTAACCATCGACTGCGACCCGCAGTTGTCGATCGTTGCCGACGCCACGTTGTTCCAGCGCGCCGTCAGCAACCTGGTGGCTAATGCGGTCGCACACACACCACGCGGGGGGCTGGTGTCGATGCGAGCAGCGCCGGAGAGCAACGGAATCGTGGTTGAAGTTGCCGACAACGGGGAGGGAATCGCGCCTGAGAATCAGCCGCATGTGTTCAACCGATTCTTTCGCGCCGATCAGGCGCGCGGCCACGAAAAGGACCGGGTGGGCTTAGGGCTTGCGATCACAAAATCGATTGTCGACTTGCATCAAGGACGCATTTCGCTACAGAGTAAGCCTGGCGCGGGGACACGTTTTTCACTGTATTTTCCCGCGGGCCGCATGGCCGCCGAGTGACGCCACGACACTGCCCAATCGCACACGCATTGCGCGAACGTGGTACCCCTAAAGAATTTAGTATGTATGTGGAATAAGTTCCCAAGTCAGCGTTGCGTTATCGCTTCGTAATCTTGGTGACATGTTGCCCCCAATAAAGTCGATGCAACTAAACGGGGTATCCGGCAGCCGAGATTTAGCTGCCCACTGACAAGCAAACCAGCCCGATGTGACGGGTCTGCAACGTGTGAGCGAGTTCGCTTACGCGGCCGGTGAAGGCTTGTCTCGGCCGGTAGGTCCCCGAAGCGCGATCCACGGTCCGAGGAGCAGACGAAAAATGGCTGTTACATTCACAAAAAACGACCTCAGCTACTTGCTGACGCAGATCCTGATGGCTGAGACGGGCACGCCGCCGTTGAGCCCTCACCTCGCGTTCGGTCTTCGCGAACTCGCGGGCACGAACAACAATCAGGTCCCCGGCCAAAGCACTTTCGGATCCGCCGATCAGCCGTTTGCGCGCGCAACGACCCCGGTGTTCCAGACAGTGACTGTGAATGTCGACGGTACGCCCTTCGATCCGAATCCCGGTGTCGACGGCGACACGATGACGACGACCTATGCCAGCACTGTGCCCGGACCGGCGCAGGCGTTCGGCGTCAACGTGGTCGACTCCGCGCCGCGCACGATCTCGAACCTGATTTCGGACGTCAGTTCGAGCAACGCTGCGGCGGTTGCGGCAGCGCAGGCTTTTGGGGCGCAGCTGGGCGACGGCTACACGAACTTCAACACGAACCCGACAGGCTACCTCTCCCCTGGTGCCGACGGGCAATTCGGTACGGCCGACGACCTTTGGGGCTCAGACGGGATTCAGGGCACGGCGGATGACCTTGCGCCGCGCGATCTCAACAATCTTTTCATCGGTAACATCACGCCTGATGCCGGCCTGTCGGCGCCGTTCAACAACTGGATGACGTTCTTCGGTCAGTTCTTCGATCACGGTCTGGATCTGATCTCGAAGGGCGGCAATGGCTACGTATACATCCCGCTGCTGCCGGGCGACCCGCTGTATGTCGAAGGCAGCAACACGAATTTCATGATCTTGGAGCGCGCGACTGACCTGCCGGGGCCGGACGGCAAACTCGGAACGCTCGACGACATCCACCAGAACATCAACCAGACGAGTCCGTTCGTAGACCAGAATCAGACCTACGCATCGGACGGCTCGCACAATGCGTTTCTGCGCGAGTACATCGTGGGCGCCGACGGTAAGCTTCACTCGACCGGCAAGATGCTGCAGCACACGACTGGTGCAGGGGTGGACGGCATCCAGGGTGATGACCAAACGACGCTGAACGTCGATGAGAGCGCCGACGATGCGCGCTCCGGTATGGCGACGTGGGCGGATCTAAAGGCGAACGCGCTGAAGTTCGGTCTGATCCTCACCGACCAAAATGTTGGCAACGTGCCGTTGCTCGCGACCGACGCCTACGGCAACTACATCCCCGGCGCGAACGGGCATGTTCAGGTGATCGTCAATGTCGGCGGCGTGCCGACGCAATTCGAACTGAACCCGCAAACGCCGTTGACGCTGGCGCAAGTTGCGACCGCCGCCGGTGGCACGGTTATGCTCACCGGTCACGCGTTTATCAACGACATGGCGCACGAGGCGAGCCCGGTCGGCATCGCAGATACTGACGACGTCATCGGTATCTCGAACCCGAATGAGTTTCCGAACCCCGACTACGATCCCTTCGCGCCGCCAGGATCGCCCAACAGCCGTCAGTTCCTGCCGCAGTACGACAACGAATTGCTCGACGCGCACTATGTGGCCGGCGACGGGCGCGTGAACGAGAATATCGCGCTCATCACGGTGCACTCGATCTTCCACGACGAGCACAACCGCCTGGTCGAGCAGGTGAAGGCAATGGTGCAATCCGAGCTCAACGGCGGCGACACTGCTTTCGCTTCGGATTGGGTGCTGGCGGGCACGGTGCTTACGCCGGGCGTGCAGATTGCCGACAATCAATGGAACGGCGAGCGGCTGATGCAAGTCGCCAAGTTCGGCACCGAGACGCAGTACCAACATCTCGTATTCGAAGAATTCGCGCGTAAGGTTGCACCGACGATCCACCTCTTCGGCAACGTCGACATTCACCTTGATCCAGCGATCACGTCGGAGTTTGCGAACGCGGTCTACCGCTTCGGCCACTCGATGTTGGACGAGAACGTGCCGCTCTATCAGGTCGATGCCAACGGCCAGATGGTGATCGGATCGGACGGCAAGCCCGTCCTGACCGACATGGGCTTGATCGAGGCGTTCACGAATCCGCTCGCCTTTGCCAATTTGGGCGCCACCGGCGCCGCGCAAATCGTTCAAGGGACGACGCACCAGATCGGCTCGGAAATCGACGAGTTCGTGACCGGCGCGCTGCGTAATAATCTGCTTGGCTTGCCGCTCGACCTTGCGGCACTCAACATCGCCCGTGGGCGCGACACGGGCGTGGCGCCGCTGAACGTCGTGCGTGCGCAAATTTACGATGCGACGCATGATCAGACGTTGAAGCCGTACGACAACTGGCTGGAGTTTGGTCAGTTCCTGAAGCATCCAGAGTCGCTGATCAACTTCGTCGCCGCCTATGGCACGCACGCAAGCATCACGGGCACAACCGACTTGGCCGCGAAACGCGCCGCGGCGGCGCAGCTTGTTCAGTGGGGTATCGATCCTGCGAGCGCGACGGGCGATGCAGCGCATGTCGATGCCTACAACTTCATGCATAGCCTTGGCGTCTACGCCAACGCTGTGCACGGCGTCGGCGGCGACGGCGCGCTGCACACCAGCGACGACACGTTTACGACCAACGGGCTGGACAATCCGGTTGCGGTTCACGCGGGTTGGAGCACCGGTAGCATCACCGGCCTCGATAACATCGACCTGTGGATCGGCGGCTTGGCCGAAAAGCAGAATCTGTTCGGCGGCCTCTTGGGGTCGACCTTCAACTTCATCTTCGAAACGCAGCTTGAGAAGCTGCAGGACGGCGACCGGCTCTACTACTTGCCGCGCATCGAAGGCATGGATTTCGGCTTCCAGATCGAGAACAACTCGTTCGCCGACATGATCATTGCCAACACCGGCGCGCGGCATATACCGGCCTCGATCTTCCTGACGCCGGAATACACGGTCGAAGCCGGCACAGTAACGAGCGATCCGGCGACTTGGCTGAAGAACCCGGTCACCGGCGCCTATCTGGTGGAGAGGCTGCCGGACGGCACCGTGCACTTCATCGGCGACGACAACTTCTTCGGCAACACCATGGTGCTGGGTGGCACCGAAGGTGACGACCGTCTGCAAGCCGGTCACGCCGACGACGACACCGTTTGGGGCGACGGCGGCAACGACTGGATCGATGGCGGCAACGGCAATGACTTTCTTTACGGCGGCACCGGCGACGACACGTTCGTCGACTCGGCGGGCCTTGATGTCATTCACGGCGAAGCCGGTAACGACACCGTCTATGCCGGCCTGGACGACGACCTCGTCTTCCTCGGCGACGGCAACGACTTTGCCGACGGCGGCGCGGGCATCGACGAAATCCAAGGCGGTGCCGGTAACGACATCATCAAAGGCGGCGAAGACGACGACGCACTGATCGGTAACGAAGGCGACGACTGGCTCGAAGGCGGCGACGGCGGCGACGGACTGGTCGGCGATACCGGCGCGCCCACCGGCCAAGTGCCGCTGTTTGCGGCGAACGACGTGCTCGACGGCGGCGCCAACGGCGACAAGATGGTCGGCTTCTCCGGCGACGACATCATGATGGGCGAGGGCGGCTTCGACAAGTTCAACGGTTTGTTGGGCTACGACTGGGCCGACTTCGAGAAGGAAAGCCATGGCGTCAGCGTCGATATGGAACGCCGCGAGTTTGTGGCGAACCAACTCGCGCCGGCGGGCGATGCGATTCGCGACTTCTTCGTCGAAACCGAGGCGTTGGGCGGTTCGCGCTTCGACGACTTCATTCAGGGTACGGAAGACAGAGGTCTTGCAGCCGGCGTGTTCAACGAGCTGAACAACGTCGATTTGATCTTCAACCTGAACACGTTCTTCGTCGGTGGCGTGGCCGCAAACTGGGATGCAACCGGCACGCCGCTGCCGACGGATCCGCTGACGGGCGTGTTTGGCTATAACACCGGCAACATCCTTCTTGGTGGCGACGGCAGCGACACGATCACCGGCCGCGGCGGCAACGACATCATCGACGGCGATGCCTATCTGCATGTCTATCTTTCGGGCAATGGCGGCGCCGGTTCTGAGATCGTGCGCGAAATCGCTTGGGACGTCACCGAAGGCGACATCGACACTGCGCTGTATCGCGGGTCCATGGCGGACTACACGGTCAACCTGACGCCGGACGAGAATGGCTTCATCACGGTGACGCACAACGGCACCGTTCCAGGTGCGGTTGCCGGCGTTGCCGTTGTCGTCAACGAAGGTACGGACAAGATCCGCAACGTTGAGCGCCTGCAGTTCGCCGATGGCGTGATCAACGTCGATACGAGCCCGACCGCGAACCTGCCGCCGACGGGGCAGCTCTTGATCACCGACGACGACGCAAACCCGGTTACCCCGGTCAATGCGATTGTCGGCACGGCGCTGACCGTCGACCTGCTGAACACAACGGTCGATGATCCAGATGGCATTCAGCCTGGTTCTATCCACTATCAGTGGCAGCAGCAGGTCATCACAGCGGGCGGGGGGCAAGCTTGGCTCGATATCGGCGGCGCCACCGGCACGTCGTTCACGCCTACAAACGCGAACCTCGGCAACTTCATCCGGGTGGTTGAAACCTACACCGATAACAGGGGTTTGGTTGAACACGCCTTCTCGGCACCGACGGCACTCGTCGTCGTCAATCCGACGCCGCTGGTCAACACGGCGCCCTTCATCGTACCGCAAAACGGTTTGACGGGGTTGCCGGATACAACGGCTCGCACCGGCTTCCCGATCAACCTCGTTCTTCCGTTGGCCACGGTCTTCGGCGACAACGAAACGGCGTCGAACAACTTGACCTTTACGGCGACGCTTTCGAACGGTCAGCCGCTACCCGCGGGCCTGACGTTCACGTTGATACCGGATACCGTTAACGGCGGGGTGAGCTCGGCGACGATCACCGGCACGCTCAACTCGCCGGGCCAGATCGCAATCAAGATCACGGCGACCGACACCGGTGTCAACGGCAGCCAGCCGCTGTCGGTGACGGATACGTTCCTGATCAACGTGCAGACCGGCAATTTGGCGCCCGTCATCAGCACCGCGTCGGAGAACACATCGGGCCTCGAGAACCACACGATTGTCGGCGACCTGCTGGGTCCGCAGGTTCCCGATCCGGATGGTCCTGCAGCGACGCCGGTTTGGCGCCTCGTTCAGGGTTCGGTGACGAACGGCACGCTCGCGCTCAATGGAAACACGGGACACTATGTGTTCACGCCGACGCCCGGCATATCGAGCGATGACCTGCTCGGACCGACGCCGGTGTTCAGCTTCCAGTACCGTCTGTTTGACGGTGTAAGCTTCAGCCAAACCAAGACCGTATTGATCAACGTCGATGCCGAAGACAACGGCATTGCACCGCTGACGATTACCGGCACAGCAGCCTCTGGTGGCACGCTGACGGCGGTCATCGGCGCCGATGCGGATGGTCCGTGGATCGGCGGGTCGGACACCTATCAATGGTACCGCGACGGCGTTGCCATTGTCGGTGCTACAACTGCCGATCTGACGCTCACCGATAGCGACATCGGTCATTCGTTCTCGGTTCACGCTGGATACACCGATGCACAAGGTTTCGTTTACAGCGGTGCTACGGAAGTGGTCAGCGCTACGACGGATCCGGTCGGCACGGTGTTTGCGACCGGCATCTCCGGCGGCGGCACGCCTTCGCGGATACTAGGCGTGAACACGCTGAGCGATCCGGACGGCGGCATTCTTGCCGACACGGTGTCGTACCTTTGGGAAATCTCCACCGACGGCGTCAACTTCACGGAGACGACCGTTGGCGTCAGCCCCGACACGCTGACGTACACGCCGCCGGCGCCGCCGAACGGGTCGCCGCCGAACAGCGGTTACGTCCGGGTGACGGTCACGTACATTGACGTACTTGGAAACCTGAATACCGCGACGGGCGCTGCGGTTCACTACGTTGTCGACAACGCGCAAACCCACACCTTCTCGGGCACCGCGATGGCGGAGCTGATCTTCGGCAATGGTGGCGCAGACCAAATTACCGCGCTTGAAGGCAACGACTTCGTCCAAGGCGGGGGAGGCGGCGATACGTTCTTCGCTTCCGTCGACGACGGCGACGACACGTACGACGGCGGCAACGGCAACGATACGTACAACCTCAGCAACACAACGGCGGACGCGACGGTCAACCTGACGACCGGCGTGGCCACGAGTGCGCAGACCGGCACCGACACCTTGATTTCGATCGAGAACGTGGTCGGCAGCACCGGCAACAATACGATCACCGGCAGTGGTGGCGCCAACGTACTACGCGGTCTCGGCGGCAACGATGCCCTGGACGGTGCCGGCGGCACCGACACGGCGGCGTTCTCCGGTACCGTTGCAAATCACAGTTTCTCGTTGAGCGGTACCAGCTTGGTCGTGGCCGACAATCGCGCGGGCAACCCGGATGGTACAGACACGCTGACCAACATCGAAGCGGTGTTGTTCGGCGCGGGGGCCACGTTGACCCTTCGCCTCGGCACTAATGGTGCTGCTGGGGATACCGTGAACGGCACCAACGCGAACGAGTTGCTGCTTGGCTTCAACGGCAACGACACGCTGAATGCCGGCGGCGGTGACGACTTCCTTGTTGGTGGTGCGGGTACCGACACCCTGAACGGCGGCACGGGCGACGATACGATTGTCGCAAGCATCGGCGACGGCAACGACAACATCAACGGCGGTAACAACACCGACACGTTGGATCTAAGCGCCGGCACCGTGGCTGTCACAGTCAACCTCGGGAGTGGCGCGCCGCAGCTTATCAGCGCGCAATTCGGCACCGACACGTTGGCGGGTATCGAAAACCTGATCGGCGGCAGCGCTGGCGACACGTTGACGGGCGCGAATAACGTCGCCAACGTTATCGAAGGTGGTGCTGGAAACGACATCCTGAACGGCGGCACTGGTGCGGGGACCGACGTGGCGGTCTTCTCCGGCCCGGTTGAAAGCTATGGCTTTGGGCTAAGCGGCACCAGCCTCGTCGTGACCGACAACCGCGCCGGTAGCCCGGACGGTCAAGACACGCTGAGCAACTTCGAAGCCATCCAGTTCGGATCGCAGACGCTTACTTTGCGCATCGGTACGAGTGGGGCTGGCGGCGATACCATCACCGGTAACGGTGCAGCCGAACTGATACTCGGCTTCAACGGTAACGACCTTTTGGACGGCAATGGCGGCGCGGACGTGATGGTTGGCGGCGCGGGCGTTGATCGGTTCTTCTTCGACGACGGCGATAGTGGCACAGCCGCGGGGACGCGCGACACCATTCTCGACTTCCTGCACTTGACCGACAAGATCGACCTGTCAGGGATCGACGCTATCGCTGGTGGCGCTGACCAAGCCTTCACCTTCGATGCGGTTGCGGTGGCCGGCACGGGCTTGATCGCCAACCAACACGTTGGGTTCTTCCACACGACGATCGACGGTGTCGATCACACGATCATCGAAGGAAACATCACGGGTGATCCTGGCGCGGTCGACTTCCAGATCGATCTGTTGGGCAACATCAACCTGACGTCGGCTGACTTCTTCGCGCTCTAGCCCTTGGGAAAGGGTCAGGCGCAACGAAATTGGTGCCGGCATCCGAAAGGTGCCGGCACGTTGAGAGAGAAGCTTCGAAGCCGCTGAGCGTGCTTCGCATTGAATAAGGGGACTTGAAATGGCAATGACGACGAACTTCGTGAAGAGACGGCTTGCGGTAGCGGGGAGCGCGTTGGCGCTGTCGCTGGCTGCGGCAGCGCCGGTGTTTGCGCAAGCGGCGCCGGGGTACAACGTGCCGACGGATTCGCCGGCAAGCCCGCTGATATTCAACGGTCAGACGGTTCAGCCGTTCACCACCGAGATGCTTCTGTTCGAAGAGTTCGGGACCAAAGCGGTGCCGACGTCGACTTGCCCGACGTGTCAGGCGTTGCCGAAGCCGCCGTTGGACGCCTGCAACAGTGGACCGATAGGGACTGATCTTGATACGTTTTTAAAGCAACCGCTCTCGCCTCTGCCGACTCGAACGGCGAACACATCGCTGCCCAATCCCTGGGCTTCGACGATCGGAACTTGCTTGAATTCGCCGCTCGCGACCAGTGCCATCGAAGGACGCCCCTCGGGTGAATGGTTCGCCCACCAGCGTTGGACCGAGTTCCCGTCGAAAGTCTACTTCCAGTCGGCACAGAACGGCGCCCGCGATAACGGGGGGTTGCGGGACACTCTGCAACGCCACCACTGGGCGGTGGGTGAATTCAAGGCCGGCGGCCTCAACTACCGCGGCGGTACGAACAAGAACACTCAAGTCCGTTTCCATCCGCTCCTGCCGGTTCAAAGCTCGAACTCCGTCTGGACGTTCGATGGCACGATGCCGCCGAAGCTGCTGATGGCCCGTTATGGCGAGGCGATCCTGTTCCGCCACTTCAACACGCTGCCGATTGATGTTGCCGCCAACGGTGGCTTCGGCATGCACACGATCACAACCCACGAGCACAACGGCCACAACGCAGCCGAAAGCGACGGCTACACTGCCGCCTTCTTCTTCCCGGGCCAGTACTACGACTATCACTGGCCGATGCTGCTTGCGGGCTACGACTCGATCAACAAGACGGCGACCGATCCCTGGGCCGGTATGCCGAACGGCGCCGGCGGCACGACGCTCATCAAGGGCGACTGGCACGAAACGATGAGCACGCATTGGTTCCACGACCACATGCTCGATTTCACTGCCCAGAACGTGTACAAGGGCAACGCGGCGATGATGAACTACTACAGCGCCATCGATCGCGGCCGCGAAGGCTTCCAGTGCAACTACACGAATGCGCTTAATCCCAACATGTGCTTGCCGTCCGGTACGGCGCTCGACTGGGGCAACCGCGACTATGACGTGAACCTGGTCATTGCGGACAAGGCATGGGACGCAAACGGCCAGCTGTTCTTCAACATCTTCAACAAGGACGGCTTCCTGGGCGACCGCGTACTGGTGAACTGGACGTATAAGCCCTACCTGAACGTTCGTGCGCGGCGCTATCGCTTCCGCATCCTGAACGGCGCGGTATCGCGTTACTTCAAGTACGCGATCGTCGACGCCGCCGGCAATCGCGTCCCGTACCATATGGTCGCGAATGACGGCAACTTGATGCGCAACGCGATTCCGTTCCCGAACGCCCAGAGTGCGGATCTTCCGCAGCAGGGCATCGCCGAACGCTACGACATCGTCGTCGACTTCAAGAACTTTGCGGCGGGCTCGAAGCTCTATCTGGTGAACTTGCTTGAGCACCAGAACGGCACGGGGCCGTTCCGCGAAGTGTCGATTGCCACCGCGATCAGCCCGACCTACTCGGGCGACCCGGCGGTCGGCAAAATTATGGAGTTCCGCGTCAACGCTTACACCGGCACGGATCTCTCCATGAACCCGGTCGACTACGAACCCGGCAAGAAGACTATGATCCCGCCGCCCGTAATTCCGGCAGCGGAGCTTGCGGCGGCCCGCCAACGTACGTTCCAATTCTCGAAGGCGAACGGCACCGATGCCAAACCGTGGACGATTGCCACCGACGGCGGCCAAGGCTTCGCGATGGACCCGCATCGGATCACCGCGAACGTGACGCAAAGCCAATATGAGATATGGCACTTGCGCGGCGGATCGGGCTGGGCGCACCCTGTCCACATCCACTTCGAAGAAGGGCAGATCTTGAGCCGCGGTGGTGCAGCACCGCCCCTGTGGGAAGCAGGCGCGCGCAAGGACGTCTATCGTCTGAGCACGTTCCCGGACGCCACGAACAGCGTCGACTTGGTCATCAAGTTCCGCGAGTTCATGGGCAATTACATGGAGCACTGCCACAACACCCAGCATGAGGACAACGCGATGCTCATGCGCTGGGACTTGAAGAACCCGGGCGCGATTACGGCGATCCCGACGCCGGTGCAGAGCTGGACGGGGACGACGTACGAGCCTTCCTTTGGCCTGACGCCAGCCGCCGGTGGTGGCGGAGGTTAGTTCCAAGCCGGCCAAGGCAACAATGGTCCCGCACCTTCACGAAGGGTGCGGGACTTCGCATTTACGGATTGTCAGCGAACAATTGCTTTGATCGCGGTTCGAACAAAGGAATCTCATGCGCTTAGCCCTTTTCGTCACGTTCGCGAGCCTGTTCGCTTTCGCGGCGCACGCGAGCGACGCTTGGCACGGGGGCTATTTTCCGAACGTTCAGCTGACCGACCAGGACGGCAAGAAGGTTCGTTTCTATGATGACATCATCAAGGGCAAGGTCGTTGCGCTGAATTTCATTTATACCAAGTGCAAGGATGTTTGCCCTGCAGACACGGCGCAGATGATTCAGGTTGCAGATCTGTTGGGAGATCGTGTTGGCAAGGACATCTTCTTCTACTCGATCTCGATCGATCCCAAGAATGACACGCCTAAAGCTTTGCGCCGCTACAAGGAAATGTTCGGGATCGGGCCCAAGTGGACGTTTCTTACCGGCAAGAAAGACGATGTGACGCTCATCCAGCGGAAGCTCGGGTTGATTGGCACCCAGGCCTTGGCGAACTTGCGCGAACACAACACCAGTCTCATCCTGGGTAATGAAAAGACCGCGCAGTGGATCAAGCGCTCCCCATACGATCATCCCAAGATTCTGGCGAATCTTCTTGCGAACTCGATGAACAATTTCGTCGGTGCCGGTCAGGGGCTGCAGCCATTCTCAGCAGCGCACGAGATCAGCGGGCTAACACGCGGTGATACGCTGTTCCGTTCGCGGTGCGCGGCATGCCACACGGTGGGCGGCGGTGACCGTCTGGGTCCGGATCTTGCCGGCGTCGTCGCCCGAAGATCTAAGGCGTGGTTGGTGCGCTGGTTGAAAGAGCCCGACAAGATGATCGCGGAGAAAGATCCCGTCGCGTTGCAGCTGAAGGCGCGCTACCGCAACCTGCCGATGCCGAATCTCGGCCTCAACGACGTCGATGCGAAGGCGCTGATCGAACATTTCAAACAAGAAGACGCACGCGCCGTCACACCACACCAGCACTGATCTCCGCGTCTGTAAGACGGCGTTAGCCACGGGACACATTAAATTTTCGACTGTCATCGTGGCGTAATCTTCGAGCTCGGTTTCCTCATCGCCGCACGTCGTAACGATCCCGTTGTGCACTCGCGGTCGCTTGAATTGTTCGATACAATTTCAAAGTGTCACCGGTGACATGGGAAGCGTGAAGAGGGAGTTATGCGGGCGTCTGCTTTGGAAATTCTCTCGTTGGCGTTGGCCGCCCTCCGCCAGGCGGACTCGCTGGACTCGCTCGCCAGCGCCATTCTCGGTTCGGCCGATCATATGGGCTTGACCGGCGTCGCCATCATCGACCCGTTGGAAGTTGGGCGCGGCCCGACCGCCTACGGCATGTCGCAGGCGATTCTGGCTGAGATCGGTGCCCCGGCGCCGTGGGCCGCGTATCGTGATGATTTGCAGAAGGCGGCGTCTACAGATTTGCCGTTTAGGTCTGCTGCCGCGGTCGCCGATGTTGTTGGTTCGCCCATTCAGTATCGCATCGTCATTCCCGTGCGTGAGCGAGGCTTGTTGACGTGGCTCGTTTGCCTATCCGGAGAGCAGCCGCAAGTCTCAACCTCCTCGCAGATGTTGTTGGGCGCCGTTGCGCACGCTGCCTATGCGCGCTACCGCGCGATGCAGGACGAGGTCGGCGGCCGGTCGAAGGGCCTCCTGACAAAACGAGAGGCAGCGTGCCTGGAGCTGGTGTCGCAGGGAAAGTCCGACGCCGAAGCCGGCCGGTTGCTTCAAATCAGTGCCAGGACCGTTCGTTTTCACATGCAAAACGCGCAACGGAAACTCGGCGCCAGCACGCGTATTCAAGCGGTCGCCAAGCGGACGGCTTCCTTCAATGCGGCCGCACCGAGTCCTCAAGCCGAGAAATAGGCGCGCGATCTCATACAAGCAGTCCGTTCCGCGCCGCATAAGCCAGCGTGGCGTCCAAGATCTTTGCCGGCTCAGGTTGCGGCGCCTTTGATCGGGCGACGAGATCGCCAACTGCCTTCAGCAGCGTCGCACGGTCTCGCTTGCCGTCGAGGATCGGAAGCAGAAACCCAAGCTGCGGCGCCATCTTTACCGCGAGATGATGCTGCCCCGTTACCCAGGGCTGTCGCGCGATCGCGTCCACGCGCGCAATCGGCCAAGCGCACGGCTTTGCACTGTCGCCACGGCTCACACGCAAGGGGATCGCCGAGGCGGTCGCCTGCTCGCGTCCCACCATTCCCAGCAATGCGGCCAACGCCCCTGCAGCGGTCTCCGGCTCCGAAGGCCCGACCAACTCGTCGAATGTCAGGGTCGAGGGGTAGGTTTTTGCCATGCGTTCCAACATGGCGGCGGCTGACGGGACTTTGGCGGTGATGGTGCGCCCGCGTTCGTCGACAAAGATAGGTGCATCGTCTTTCTTGCCGACGCGAATGTTGGCAGCGAAGTGCAAACCGCGCAGCCGCTGCGGATCGATGTGCGGCTGGATCTTGGCCGCGCGTTCGGCGCGCACCAGCAGCGAGCGCCGGAACGGGCGGCCGCTGAAGAAGTCCGTGTACTGCTGCACCGCGGCGGCATCGTTGCCCGACATGGCGCGAATCTTTCGCGCGGCCGCCGGAAAGAAGAACTCCGGCAACGCCGTCGCCACTTCGCCGTCGCAGGCCACCGCAAGACCAGCCTTCGCCGAACGCGCGGCGAACTCGCTGAAGTAACAAGGCGCGTTGTTCGGCGACAAGAATTCGCCCAAGACATAACCCGACGGCTGCTTTGCCAAGCGCTGCGCCTCATTTCGCAGCAGCATGGCGTAGGGACTGGCGCCGCCCAGCGCCTCTGCCATCTCGCTCAGTGCCTTGCGCGCCTTGTCGACGCGCTCCTTCGGCGACCCGGCTCCACGCGCATGAAAAAGGCAAATGTCGCGCACGACCCGCCGCATGTGCCAACCTGGAAACACATTGTAGCTGACTGCGGCAATCCCATTGGGCGCCAAGCTCTCACCGCAAATGCGCAAAATCGCGTCCTGCGCCGCCTTCGGCACCCAGCTGAACACGCCGTGGCAAATGATGATGTCGAAGGCTTGAGCGTCAAAGGTGGCCTTCGCGAGGTCGCCCTGCTGAATCTCGATGTTCTTGAGCCCGAGTAGAGCGATCCGCTTTCGTCCGTCTTCGACATGGCGTTTCGAAAGGTCGACGCCGGTGAAATTCGCCTTGGGAAAGCGCGCCGCAAGCGGAATGATATTGCCACCGGAGGCGCAGCCCAGCTCCAATACCCGGGCATTTGCGACCTTTGGTGGCTCCAGCCCGAACATAATGGCCATGGCTGCCAAATGCGCTGGCTGCGTATAGGCGACCGGCAGGGACGGGTAGGGCAGCTCATCGTAGGCAACTTCCTTTGGTGCTGAACTGCCTAAATCCGTCGCTTTGCCGTTCATGCTTGCCATCGAATTCCCTCGCGATTTCTGCCGATGTAATAGAAAATTAACGTGGCCGGTAAACTAATCCCTAAGTTGCCGGCGAGCATCAGAAATCGGTGTTTTTCGACGCGTGGCTGCGCGTGGCGCTAAGATGGCGTCCGGAGAAGGTTTGTGCCGAGTTTTGCGTATGAAGCGGCCGGCCCCGATGGCGCGATCGGGCGCGGCGTTGTCGAGGCGCCCAACCGCAGCGCCGCGGTCGAGCGTATCTTGGCGCTCGGCCGAACCCCCGTGCGCATTGTGGAGCAGGGTGACGCTGCGCCGGCGTCGTTCGTGGGCGGCGCACGTTTCCTCCCGGTCTGGGGTCTTGCGGAGCAGCGGCTCACGCTCCTGCAGGAGTTCGGCACGCTCCTGCGAGCGGGGCTCGGCGTGGAACGCGCGCTACTCGCGATGCAGGCGCTCTCAAGCTCGGCACGGACGAAAGCCGCCCTGCAAAATCTGCTGGAGGGTCTGCGCGCCGGCGAGCCGCTTTCGGTCGCCATGCGCCGCGCCGATCAGCTGTTCCCGGACGCGACCCGGCGCATGATCGTGGCAGGCGAAGCGAGCGGTCGACTACCCGACGTGATGAAACGCATCGCCGACGCGGAAGCCCGCAACAAGGAACTAAAGGACCGCGCGGTCTCCGCGATGATCTATCCGGCGCTGCTGGTCGTTGTGATGTTCGCGGTGCTGGTGATGATCTTCACAGTCGTCGTGCCGCGCCTTGAACCACTGTTCGCGCAGAGCGGTGAAGCATTGCCGTGGCCGGCGGCGATCCTGCTCGCCATTTCGGGCTTCTTCAACGTTTACGGCACGCCCTTCGCTATGGTGCTCGTGTTGATCCTTGTGGGCCTCGTCTACGCGCTGCGCCAGCCCGGCGCGCGCGTCGCCATCGACCGATGGGCGCTGCGCTCGCGCCTGCTGCTCGACATTCCGCGCCGCTTCTATGGCGCACAGTTCGGACGCAACCTCTCGATGCTGCTTGAAGGTGGCATGCCGCTGAACCGCGCGCTGGAGACCGCGCAGTCCGCGATCTCGAACACCCACATTCGTCAACGCCTTGCCGGCGCGGTAGAACTCGTGCGCCAGGGCCGCACGCTCAAATCCGCGCTTGAAGTGACAGACGTTCTTCCGCGCGCCATCGTCGAGTTTGCCGCCGTCGGCGAAGAAACCGGCAAGCTGCCCTCGATGATGAGCGAAGCCGCCGACATTCTCGACCGAGATGTCCAGACAAAGCTCGACCGCTTGTCGGCGCTTCTCCTGCCGGCGGTTACGATCTTCCTCGGCCTGGTCGTAGCTGCGATCATGAGCGGCGTCGTCACAGGCATCCTTGCCGCCAATGACCTGGCACTCTGATATGGCCCGAGGTTACTCACTCTTGGAGTTGCTGGTGGTTCTGGCCATTATGGCCTTAATCGTGGCCGCCGCAGCGCCGGCGATCGGCGGTACCGTCGAACGCATGACATTGCGCAGCGACGTGCGCACGCTCAGCTCCGAACTGCGCCGCCTACGCGAACAAGCGCTCGATCGGCAAGCCGACATCGCGCTTACGGTCTCGGGCC
Source organism: uncultured Flavobacteriaceae bacterium (assembly GCA_964547645.1). Taxonomy (GTDB): domain Bacteria; phylum Pseudomonadota; class Alphaproteobacteria; order Micropepsales; family Micropepsaceae; genus SZUA-430. The sequence continues at coordinate 31,883 of CAZJOM010000001.1, read as the reverse complement.
TCGCAGGTAACGAGCTCACCGCTTCCGATGGCAGCACAATCGCGCTTGCGCCCGGAACGCGGCTGCAAATTCTGTCGACCGGCAATAAGAGGGTGATCATCGCTTGGGACGGTTCGATTAGCGGCGCGGTGCGCGTCGCGCGCGGCCGCACCTCCGTAGACATCATCGCCGAGCCGCTGACCGGCCGCCTCATCTCGCGGGGCGTTCCATGAAGGAGCGGGGCTTTACCCTGGTCGAAACCTTGGTCGCCTTCGCGATCCTGGCCGTCGTGCTCGTCGCGTTCTATGAAGCGATGGGCACGGGCTTCCGCACCTTCGAGAAAGCAGCACAGGTCGAACACGCCGTCCTCGCCGCGCAATCGCAGCTCGACCGCTTGGTCGCGCTCAGGAACATTCCCGATGTCCGCCAGGGCGTGATCGAAGGCACCGCGCTCACCTGGCGCCTTGATGTTCGACGCGTTCCGCAGGAGGGCCCATCACCCCTGCAAAGCGCGTTGTTCCGCCTCACTGTGACAAGTGACGCTTGGCGCCGCAGCATCACGCTCGACCGATTGGTCTTGGTCCCGCGGGAGCGGTCCGCAACATGAGCCGCTCCAACGCCGGTTTCTCGTTGCTCGAACTCATTATCGCGATCGCGCTGCTTGCGTTCATCGCAATTGCGATCGCCGGTGGCATCCGCTTCGGCGCGCGCGCTTGGGAGGCAAGCGATAACAGCGTCGCCGCGCTCGAACGCGTCCAAGGGGCACAGAACCTCTTGCGTATGCTGCTGCAGCGTGCGGTGCCTCGCGAACTCGATCCCACCTTTGCCGTCGACCTCGATCTCTTTCGCGGTACGAGCACGAGCCTCAGCTTCACTGCAGACGCCCCGTCGTCGTTCGGTGCCGAGGGTGCCACCCGCTTCGAACTCCGCATCGAAGGAGAGGTCGGCGCCCGCCGCCTGGTTCTCGGTTGGCAAGGCGCAAACATGGCGGCCGGTCAGCGCCGCCAAACGCTGATCGAGAACGCCGGCGCCATCGCCATCGCTTATGCCGCGCCCGACCAAAGCGGCGCGCTGCGCTGGGTCAGCGATTGGAGCACGCAATCCGGCGCACCGGCACTGGTGATGATCCGCGCCACGTACCCGAGAACCTCGAAGCAGCGTTGGCCGGCACTTATCGTGCGTACACGGATCATGCGCGACCCGCTCTGCGTCTTCGATACGGCGACGCTCGCGTGCCACCATGCGTGAGCCGCTTGTCATCGACTTAAGCGCGCCGACGCGGCCAGCAGATTTACCTGCGCTGTTCGGCCGCTTCATGATGTGGTGGGGCGACGAGCTCCGGGCGCTTCTGCCGTTCGGAACGCCTCGGCAAGCCACGCGCCAAGGCTCGTTCCTCTACATGCGCCGCGACCGCTGGTTCTTGAAATCCTCCTCCTCCGATCAAGCGGTAACGCTCGACACCACGCTCGGCGACAAGGACCTCGCTGATCAAATTCTACAAGCCGCGAGCGACGTGCCTTTGTCGCGCCTCACCGTGATGCTCCCGCGCGAGCACGTCATACTGCGCCGCGTAGACCTGCCGCATATGTCGCCGTCGCACATCCGCCAAGCGGTGGAGTTGCAGATTGACCGCTTGTCGCCGTTCAAGCTCGACGCTGTGCGCTACGCCGTGAGGGTTGTTGGCCGCGACCCCGAACAAGGAACGATGCACACCGACGTCGCCATCGTGCCCCAGATCCGTGTCCGCCCCATCGAGCAGCGCTTACGTAGCCTGGGGCTGACGCCCGCCGCCGTCGATGTCGAGGGCGAAGGCGGCGTCCCCGGCGGCTTCGATTTGAGCGAACCGCCGAGCCCTGAGGAAATTCGCCGTCGTCGCACGCTGAACTTGGGCCTGGCTGCCGCCGCGGGAGTGCTTTGGGTTTTCGCGATCTATGCTTGGAACCAGTCCGGTGCGCGGGAACTCGAAAGCTGGGAAGCGCGCGTGGCCGCGCTGCGGCCGATGGCCGAACGTGGTGCTGCGCTGCGCCGGCAGATCGAAGGGCTCAGCGGTCCTGTAGCGCTTGCTAACGCGCACGACCCGGCCGAAATGCTGAACATTTTGCGCGAGCTCACGCGCGTGTTGCCCGACACCACGCGCGTCGTCGATCTGCGCATTGATCGCGGCTCCGTGACGTTCTCCGGCCTCGGCACAGACGTTCAGAAGCTGATCCCGCTGCTCGAAGGGTCGAAGATATTCAAGGACGCGAAGTTCACGTCCCCGATCGTGCGCAAACCCGACAGCGCCATTGATCGCTTCGAGATTGCATTACAGCTGGAAACGGGTAGGGCGTCATGAAGCTCACGCTCTCGCCGCTCCGCCAGCGCCTGATCGCCGTCGCGCTCGCCGCCGCCGTGTTGGTCGTCATTGTCAAGCTCGTCGTGATCCCGCTCTGGCAAAGCGTGAGTCTACACGAAGCGCGTATCGCCGTCCTGCGCGACCAAGCGGCCAAACTTGAGGCACTAATAGAAGCGACGCCGGACCTGGAGAAGCTTGCCCGCAAAGTGGCCGCGGACACAAAAGTGAACGCACTGACCTTTGCCGGCTCGCAAACCGGCGTCGGTGTCGCCGAACTGCAGTCGACGCTGAACCGCATCTTGGCCGCCGCCGGCGCCACAGTCATGTCGGGTCAAGCGGCCGACGGCGAGCTGCCACCGAATACCATCGCCGTCCAGACCACGGTCGAAACAGATGTTGCCGCGCTCGTTCGCGCGCTTCATGCGATTGGGACCGCTAGACCACTACTTGAGGTCGAGAAACTCGCGATCAAAGAGCCCGACGGTGAGTGGGTGAACCCTTCGGCCGCGCGCGGTGTCGCCAACAAACTCATTGTAGACATGACCGTGTCGGCGCGCATGCGGGGGTTATGACGACGGTGAACGGGCAGAGCATGATCACGAAATGGCTGGCTGCGGCGCTGGGGTCCGGCTTCGTCGCCTTTGTGGCTGCGTTCGTACCTTCGCCGCTGCGAGTGTTCGACGTTTTCGAGACTGCAGCCAAGGTCGAGGTGCGCGAGCCGCCCAAGCTTGCCATGGCGGAGGCGCCCGCTCTGGAGACGTTCACGGAAATCACCGCGCGACCCATTTTTAACGCTGCCCGCAAGCCCGACCCGGATGCAAGGGCGGCTGCAACGCCTGACGCAGCAGGCGCGAATGTTGGCGCCGATCTCTCCGAATTCCGCCTTGTCGGCATCGTTGCCGATAGCACGACCCAGCGCGCTATTGTCGAACGTCAGGGCTCAGCCTCGCTGCACGTTGCTCCCGGTGACTCGCTTGGCGGGTGGCGTATCGTCAAGATCGATGCGGCCGGGATCACCGTGACCAAAGATGGACGCTCCGTCCGCGTCGTTATTCCGAAAACTCAACCACGCGCGCCAACCCCATAGCTACAAACGACTCTGTCCGTTTTGTTCGTGTGGGTGTGGCTGACATGCACGCAGCTTAACTTGCGTGATCTCAAGCGCATGGTCACGATGACGGCTCAAGCGCGCTGCGATTCGTGCGCTTGAGGGGAAAGTGCGTGAACCAAGGGGACGGGGGAATGCCATCGCATCGCGATGTCGCTGGCCGTTTGCGCTCAGCTATATGCTGGGTTGCGATGACGCTTGCGCTCGGCGCGTGCACCCCGCAAAGCCCAACCGTGATGGCTGCGCCACCGCCCTCGCCATACGAGCAGCCGCCGCCATCGCCGCCGGTTGTAATTCAAGACACAGAGGATTTCGGTCCCAAGACGGAAGTGTTCGAGGCGCAAGACCGTGCCGCTCAGCCCGCTCCGCGTCCTGCCCGCCCAAGCGGTCCCGGCGACGTCACGCTCGATTTCGCCGACGCGGACGTGAAGGACGTCGTGCGGACCGTGCTGGGCGAGATCTTAAAGGTGCCGTTCTCGATCGATCCCAAGATCGAAGGCCGGGTAACGTTGAAATCAAGCGAACCGCTGCGCAAGGACGACGTCGTCGCCGCGCTCGAAACGGCGCTCAAAGTGAACGGCGCCGTCATTGTGCTGGCCGACAACGTCTACAATATCGTCCCCGCGGCCGACGCGCAGAAGCGCACGGACGGCTTCCAGATGATGAGTTCCGCCCGCGCGCGGCAGCCCGGCTACGGCGTCGAGATCGTGCCGCTCAAGTTCATTGCTGCTGCCGAGATGAAAAAGGTGCTGGAGCCGATGGCCCCGGCCGCAGGCGTGCTCACTATCGATCAAACGCGGAACCTGATTTTCCTGGCGGGCACCAGCCAAGAGCGGGCGACCATGCTGGACACGATCCGGCTCTTCGATGTTGACTACATGCGTGGCATGTCCTACGCGCTCGTCCGCCCCGATCATGTCGACGCGCCGCAACTCGCGCAGGAGCTAACGAGGGTCTACGCGTCGACGCGTGGTCCGGGCGCGAGCCTGTTGCGCTTCGTGCCGCTCTCGCGCGTAAACACGCTGCTGATCGCTTCGCCGAACGCGACGTTGCTGAAAGACGTCTCGCGCTGGGTGAGCCGCCTCGACGTGCCGCCGCGTGGCCCCGGGCGCCGGATTTACTACTACAAACTGCAGAATGCGAAGGCGACAGACGTCGCCAAAGCGCTCGCATCCGTCTATGGCACCGGCGTCGATCTGTCGGTACCGGAGGAGGAAGACCAGCCCTCCGTCAGCGGCTTCGAGACGGGAGCCGACGCGCCTCCGCCACCGCCGGCGGCGCCCCCGCCGCAAGCGCCGTCGAGCAACTTGCGCGGCAGCGTCGGCAACGGTCCGCACATCGCCATCGACGAAGCCAACAACGCACTTATTATCCGTGCCGACGGTACCGAATATGCTTCTCTGGAGCGCCTGCTGCGCGAGGTCGATGTGACCCCTGATCAGGTGATGATCGAAGTCACGATCGCCGAGGTGTCGTTGAACGACGTGCTGAAATACGGTGTCGAGTGGTTCTTCAAGAACGCCGACCAGAAATACCAACTCAGCAAGTCAAGCCTGGTGAAGTCGTATTTTCCGGGCTTCAACTTCACCTACACCGTGCCCGACGTTGATGTCGCGCTGAACGCGCTCGGCACGGTGAGCGACGTGAAGATCATCTCTTCGCCAAAACTCTTCACGCTGAACAACAAGCCGGCCGTGCTTCAGGTCGGTGATCAAGTCCCGATCATTACCCAAAGTGCGACCGGTCTACAGACTGCGGCGAGCCCGACGATCGTGAATTCCGTCCAATTGCGCGACACCGGTATTCTGCTGCGCGTGACGCCACGTATCGGTAAGAGCGGCGCCGTCTTCGTCGACGTGAAGCAGGAAGTTTCAAATGCAGTCGCAACTGACACGTCAAGCATCGACTCCCCCACGATCAAGCAACGGAAGCTTTCGACAACGGTTGCGGTGCAAGATGGCGACTCCATCGCGCTCGGCGGCTTGATTCGCGACAGCCACGACTATGCCGACAGCGGCGTGCCCTATCTGAAAGACTTGCCAGTCCTTGGTAAGCTGTTTGGCACAACCAACGTCACAGGTGACAGAACGGAGCTGCTTGTTTTCCTACGCCCGCGTATTATCCGTAATCCCGCAGCGGCTCGCGAAATGACCGACGAGTTGCGGCATGGGCTGAGAGGTCTGGAACAACTCTTGGGGTCGGATCGTGGTGCACATGTTGGCGTGGCTGGCTCGGCGCCTTAGGAGCGGGTTCGCGGCGCGTGAGCGTGGCTTCGCTCTGATCGTCGTGTTGGGCTTTCTGGCCGTCATGTCCTTGATCGTCATCGGCGTCGTTGGTGCCGCGCGCAACGCCGCCAACAGCGCCTCGCGCGAACTCGTCCGAGCTCAAGCCCAAGCCGCCGTCGAAAGCGGGATCGACCACGCGATCGGTGAAATCCTGAACGCTCGCGGCTTCGCACCTTCGCTGTTCACGAAGCCGCAGGTCATCGAAATCGGTGGCTTCCGGGTGACGGTTTCCGCCCGCGCCGAGCATGCCAAAGTCGACATCAACTTCGCGGACGCTAATTTGTTGGCGATTCTCTTTCAAGCCGGCGGCGCGGATGCCGGGCGCGCGCAAGCGCTTGCGTCGGCGGTCGAAGACTGGCGCGATGGCGACGACCTCGTCCGCGTCAACGGAGCCGAACGGCGCGAGTATGAAGAGGCGGGGCGGAGCTATGGTCCCGCGAACCGCTTCTTCGCGTCGCCAGACGAACTACGTCTTGTCCTTGGCGTGTCAGCTTCGCTCTACGACTGCGTGCGTCCGGAAGTTACGATCCTCGCGCAGCGCCAAGGCGTCGACATTGATGCGGCTTCGCCCGCCATCCGCCGCGTGGCCGGTGTAGACATCTCGGCTGTCGTGCCAGCGGAGAAAACGATCGTGGTCGGCGACGTGTACGAGGTCACTGCCCGGCTCAACGACGCCAGTCGCGGTGTGAGGCGTGCCGAGCGTGCATCGGTCCGCATCACCGGCAATCCCGCCGATCCTTATTGGATTCTCTCTATTGAGCCCGCGCAGCCGCTTGAGGACGCGGCGCTACGCAGCTGCCCCAAAATCGTGTCGGCGGGCCGCTGATGATCCCATCGCCCTTTGATTGGCTGGTCCCGCTCGCCGCAGCGCCGTTCGTAGGTAGTTTCTTGAGCGTTCTCGTTGTCCGCCTGCCCAAGGGTGAAGATGTCGTCGCCGGCCGCTCCCACTGTCGCAGCTGCAACGCTAAGCTCACGCCGCTTGAGCTCATTCCGATCGTGAGCTGGACTCGGCAAGGCGGACATTGCCGCTCTTGCGGGGCGGGCGTCAGCGCGCTTTATCCGGTGCTTGAACTCGGCGCCATTGCTATCGCGCTCTGGGCGACGGCGGTCGTCGATGGCGACTTGATATTGGTCACGGCCGCTCTTGGATGGGCGCTCCTCGCGCTCGCCGTCATGGACGTGCGCGACTTCATCCTCGCCGATTTGCTGACGCTACCCTTGATCCCCATCGGCCTAGCTGTAGCCTGGTTGCTCAATGCCGAGACTATTCACTGGCATATCCTCGGCGCCGCGTTCGGTTTCGGGCTCATGGTCGGGGCAGGCCGGGCCTATCAATCCCTGCGCGGCCGCGAGGGTTTGGGCTTCGGGGACGCAAAACTGATGGCTGCGGCGGGCGCTTGGACCGGCCTGGAAGGCGTGGGAACAGTTCTCCTTTACGGCGCCCTGTTAAGCCTCGCCGCAGTGCTAGTCGCCCGCCAAACCGGCCGCGAGATAGGCCCCACCACCCCTGTGCCGTTCGGCGCGGGTATTGCAGCGGGATTTTGGTTGACGTGGCTCTACGGTCCGCTGCTTCTGGGTGCTTGATCGGCACCGGAAGTCGCCCGAAAATGCCGCAAAACCTGAGGTAAGCCATGGGTGTCGCCGCGGCGGTGCAGGAAAGCGCCGAGCAAAGGCTGCTCGATCATTTGCGCAAAGCCGGCAAACTCGACAACGAGAGTGCCGACCGCGCTTGGCGCGTTTTCGAACACACGCGCGTTAGCCTTACCAAGATTCTGCTCGAATTGGGCCTGGTGCCGGAGCGCGACCTGGTTGCCGCGTTTACCGATGGACTGGGCATCCCGGTCGCCGAGGCCGCCGAATATCCAATCGAGCCGGTCCTGCCGGAAAACGCGACCGAGCGCTTCCTCAAAGATTCGAAGACCGTCCTTCTCGCCGCCAACGACGACACGGTCACCATCGCCTCTGCCGACCCGCTTGATAGCTTCGTGACCGACGCGCTCGCGCTCGCAACGAGCCGGCGTGTGATCGTGAAGGCGGGGACCTCGACCGAGATCGAGGAAGCGCTGCGCCGCCTTTACTCCAACGCCGACGCCGAGGCGCTCTCCGCTGCCGCAAGCGAAAACGTCCAAGGCTCCACCGATGCGGACGTCGCTCGCCTGCGCGAAAGCGCGAGCGAAGCGCCGGTCATCCGCTTCGTGAATACGCTGATCTCGCGTGCGGTCGAAGCCGGCGCCTCCGACATTCACATCGAACCGCTGGAACGGCGCCTGCGTATTCGCACCCGGATCGATGGCGTGCTTAAGGAAGAGGAGCCGGCGGCCGCCGAGCTCGCCCCGGCGATCGTATCGCGCTTGAAGATCATGAGCGGCCTCAACATCGCCGAACGCCGTCTGCCGCAAGACGGTGCCGTTAAGCTGGCGGTGCGCGGCAAGGAGATCGATCTGCGTATCGCGACCGCGCCGGTCACGTACGGCGAGTCTGTTGCAGTCCGTATCCTCGACAAGTCGTCCGTCGCACTCGACTTCGACGCGCTAGGATTCGACGTCGGCTTGCAGGCCAAGCTCGGTGCGTTACTCGACAAGCCGAACGGCATCCTCCTCGTCTCCGGCCCGACCGGCAGCGGCAAGACGACGACGCTCTATGCCGGCCTGCAGCGCTTGAACACAGCGGAGCGCAAGATCCTCTCGGTTGAAGATCCGGTCGAATACAAGATCGCCGGCGTGAACCAGGTGCAGGTGAAGCCGGACATCGGCCTTACCTTCGCCAACGTCTTGCGTTCGTTCCTGCGCCACGATCCCGACGTAATCCTGGTCGGCGAAATCCGCGACCCGGAGACTGCGCGCATTGCCGTGCAGGCCGCACTAACCGGACATTTGGTGCTCTCGACCGTCCATACGAACAGTGCCGCCGGCGCGCTTACCCGCCTGCTCGATATGCACGTTGAGGACTACCTTCTGACCTCAACGATCGTCGGCATCCTCTCGCAGCGCCTTGTCCGCGTGCTCTGCCATGCCTGTAAGGAGCCGACGACTTTGGGCCCCGAATGGCATGGCGAACTTAAGGCGATGAACGCGCCACTGAGCGTCCGCGTCTTTCGTGCCAAGGGCTGCCCGGCCTGCAACGGGACCGGCTACAAAGGCCGTACCGTGCTGTCGGAAATTCTGGTCCCCGACGAGCGCGTCCGCCGCCTGGTCGCCGAGCGGGGCGGGGCCGCGCAGATTCACGCCGCGGCGATTGCGGGCGGCATGGAGAGCCTGCGCCGCAATGGCCTGCGAAAAGTCCTTGAAGGCGTCACCACAGTGGAGGAAGTTTCCCGCGTCGCGCAGGAGGAAACATGACCCCGTCGATCGCCAAGAAACGCCGTCACCGCAAGTCGCAACGCGGCTACTCGCTGCTTGAGTTGCTTGTCGTGCTCGCGATCATGGGCCTCCTCATCGCGATCGCAGGCCCGGTCATGATCGGTTATTTCGAAGCGTCGAAGGGCAAGACTGCGAAGATCGAGATCTCCAACGTCTCGACCGCGCTCGACATGTACTACCTCGCGAACGGTTCCTATCCGACCGAGCAGCAAGGCTTGAAGGCGCTCATCGAACGCCCTGAAGGCGTGACCAGCTGGGACGGGCCGTACCTCAATCGAGCCGACGGAATCGTCGATCCTTGGGACCGCCCTTACCTCTACAAGATCCCCGGCGCGCACGGGAAGTACGACATCTCCAGCCTCGGCGCGGATGGGAAAGAAGGCGGTACGGGCGATGATGCCGACCTTGGGTCTTGGTAGAGACGCCCTATCGAAACTTCGCCTCGACATGCCGGAAGTAGGCCCCCGCGTCGAGCCCGCTGCCGGTGGCGCGTGTCATGAGTTCGTCGGACGGAAAGCGATCGCCCTGCCGATGGATTTTTTCTTGGAGCCAGCCGAGCAACGGTGCGAATTCGCCACGGGCGACCTCGCCGTCGAGCTTTTCGCGGCCATAACTCTCCACCAGTTGCGCAGCGTAGAGACTGCCGAGCGTGTAGGTCGGGAAGTACCCGAACATGCCCGACGCCCAATGCCCGTCCTGTAGTACGCCTGTGCGATCGGTGTCCGGTTTTATGCCGATCAGGCTCTGACTGCGGTCCACCCACGCGCCGGGTAGATCCGCCGTCTTGAGATCGCCCGCAATCAACGCAACCTCAAGCTCGTACCGCAGCAGAATGTGCAGGTGATATGAAAGTTCATCCGCGTTCGCGCGAATGAGGCTGGGCCGCACGCGGTTCGTGGCTTGGTAGAACTTCTCCGCGTCAAGTCCGGCAACTGCCTCACCGAACAGCGGCTGCATTTTCGGAAACAGCTGTTTCCAGAATCCACGCGAGCGCCCGACATGGTTTTCCCACAGCCGTGCTTGGGCTTCGTGCATGCCCATTGACGGTGCTTGCGCGAGCAGCGTGCCGCGATCTCCCTTCGCCAGACCTTGGTCATACAGCCCGTGGCCGCCCTCATGCAGCGTTGTCAGCACCGCCTCGCCGAGGTCGTCGTCGTGCGTGCGCAGTGCAAGCCGCACGTCGTCGAAACCGACCGCCGTCGTGCCGGGGTGGGTTGCGCGATCGAGATGTCCGCGTGCGAAGTCGAATCCGATGCTCTTCAATACATCGCGACAGAGTTCCCACAGCTTGGCGTCAGCAAACTTGCGCGTCCGCGTCAATGCTTCCGGCCAATCGGCCGTCTTCGCCGTCGCCGCTTGCACCAGGGGCACCAATCGCGCCTTGAGGTCGTTCAGCACCGGATCGAGCCGCGCCCGCGTCATGCCGGGCTCGTATTCGTCGAGCAATACGTCGTAGGGATCAGCCTTCGCGTCAAGCGCCTGGGCGGACTCCCGCAACAGGGTCACCGTCTCTGCGAGGGCCGGCGCCAACACCTTAAAGTCGTTCTTCGACCGGGCTCGTTCCCATGCCGCCGCGGAACGCGAACGCGCATGTGCGAGCGCGCGCACCAGATCGGCGGGCAGCGCAATCTCGCTGGTCCGCAAATCGCGCAACAATTCGAGTTCCCGCCGCCACCGTTCGTCGCCGTCCTTCTCGGCCGCAACCTCTTCGATCAGGTCGCCGAGTTCATCCGACGTCAGCAGCGAATGCCGTGTGGCCTCGAGGGTCGCTAGTTGTTCGCCCCGCTCTTCGCGTCCTCCTTCAGGGAGTACGGTCTCCTCATCCCACTCCAACACGGCTATTGCATTGTCGAGATGCTGCAGATCGCCGATTTGTTTGCGCAGCGTCTGCTCTGCACCGTCGGCACGATTCTGCGAACGCTTCGGCACGCGCAACTCGTCCGGCTGATGCCCCACCAAGACGGCCGCCATCCCGCCATGTTGCGCGACATTGACAACCTGCTTCTGGCTGACCCGGCACATGATGCCAAGCCCGTTCTCCGTCGGCGCAAAGCCCATCACGGCATAGAACGGCTCGCTGAACACGCGCCCATCGGCACCGATGATCGGAAACTCGGAGACGGGCAGGCGGGTGATAGATTGCACTACCCAAGAGGAGTCGGCGCTGTCTGCGCCAACCACGGCTTCATTGATGATCCGATCCCATTCCGATTGCTCCGTCGACGGCCCGATCGTGACCCCTTCACCCCCGTAAGCACGGTTCGGCTTCATCACCAACTGCTCGCGATGCGTCCGTACGAACTCAAGGAGGTCACCGTCCACATTGTGCGGTAGCGACGTGCGCCGGTCGCCAATCACCCGCGTCCACAGGACGTGGCGACGGAACACCCGGCATTCCTCGGCGCTGAAATAGGTCTCGGCGATCGCTGGGTCCGTCAGAATCTCCCAGCAGCTCTTGTGATCGAAGTCGCCGACCAGCGACGAGACGATCCGGTTCTGCTTGAACAGCATCCGCATTGCATGCAGCGGTTTGCCCAACTCAGCTTCAAGCTCGATCAGATCGCGCGTTTCATAGTCGCGATAGGCGACATCCACGCAGACATCACCGTAGTAGACATCCCCGTCCTTGATCCGAAGCTCGCTCGGGTCGGCGTGGGTGATTGTCAGTCCGTGCTTCTTCGACAAGTACTCGCTCAACACCGACTGTTCGTTGATCCCATCTTCGGCATATTTCGGCTCGACGAACGACAATCGGCAGCCATTCCGCCCCAGCGCGCGCGAGTGGTCGATCAAAACCTGAATGAACAGGTCGCGCTGATCGCGCGGCAACTCGATCCGCAAACCGGGATCGTGCGCCAACAATGTCGGCACGATATCGCGCATGACTAACTGCTCGGCCAGCGGCGAGTAGTTGATGCCGCCTACGCCCGACAGGTTCGCCTCCATAAAGTGCAGCGTGTCCTGCCACCCAGCCGCCGTGAAATCGCAGACGGCATCGAGCCGCCCATAGACCGTGTTCACCCGATCGTGCGCCGGCGTCCAGGTGTCGCGGAGCCAGGCTTCTTCGCCCTCGGTGATCGCAATGACTTTCCTGATCTTTTCGACGTTCAAGTAGAGCGCGGGCAGGCGCTTTAGCGCCTCAGTGAGCCGCTGACACACATGATGAACGTAAGCCAGCTGTTCGTTCATCGCCAGCAGCGGGCGGAGCATTACCGGGATGGGCTCCATCTTGCCGTCCCGCTCATAGGTCAGGTCGTTCAGCAATATGTCGTCGCGCATACGCTTCGAGATATGCGCGAAGGTCAGATCGCTCACATGCCCCGCTGCCCGCCGGACCCGGCTGTCCAGCGACGATCCCGCAAGACCCAGGGTCTCACTTGGGCTTAAGATAGCGGTCATGGCTTCCCCTTCAGTAACGCGATTCCAGGGGATAGCATGGCCGCACGCGGGCCGATAAGGGGACACGCTATGGGCGCTAAGGCCGTCACAATCAGCGTTGATGTTACGCGCCGCGTTTCGGGCCTTCTGCTTGCGCCGCGTAAGCCTGTGGCCTGCTTTGTCATGGCCCACGGCGCGGGCGCCGGGATGACCCACCCGTTCATGGAAGCCGTTGCCCAAGCGCTAGAGGCGCGGGAGATTGCGACCTTGCGCTATCAGTTTCCCTATATGGAGCAGGGTTCGAAACGCCCCGACACGCCGAAGCTGGCACACGCGACCGTCCGGGCTGCCGTCGCGGCGGCGACGACGCACCTCCCGAAATTCCCCGTTATCGCCGGCGGCAAATCCTTCGGCGGCCGCATGACGTCTCAAGCTCAAGCCGCCGCGCCGCTTGCAGGAGTCTGCGGGCTGGCGTTTCTTGGTTTCCCTCTCCATCCAGCAGGCGCCCCGTCGAGCGAGCGCGCGAAGCACCTTGCTGACGTCCACATTCCGATGTTGTTCCTCCAGGGCACCCGCGACGCGCTTGCCGGCGTCGACGAACTGAAACCCCTCACCAAGAAACTCGGCGCCCGCGCAACCTTGCACCTGACCAACGACGCCGATCATTCCTTCCACGTTCCCGCCCGAACCGGCCGGACGGACGAGGAGGTCCTGTCGGAGATCATGGATGCGTTCGCCGCTTGGACCACGAAGACCATCGGCATCTAGTCCTCGATCGTCTCGCCGGTCGAAAGCCTGACGGTACGTTCGATCCAACCATCGGGCGGATCCATCTCCGCATCGAGCTTGATAATGTCGTCGCCGACGCTGCCGACGATAACGCCGTCGATCGCCAAGTCGTCGCGCCGCCAGAGCGCTGCGCCGTCCGCGCCGAGGCGCACCAGGCCGCTATCGAATGCGACCAGACACCAATCGTCGCTTATTTGCAGCGACCCGAAATAGCCCCGGAACGTATGCACACCCTGCGCCCGCGTCGGCAGATGCACCCAATAGAGCGCGCTGCCATAGCCTACGAGCAAGAGGTTGCGCCAGATCTGAACGTCCTCAAAGATGCATGCCTGCTCCTTCAGCGGGTAGACGTCGCAGCGCAGGCGAACGCCGTCTCCCTCGACCAGCACGTAACACGCGGGTGTCCCCACGATTGCGGCCGGATCGCCCACCCGCAGCGGTTCCGTCTCCGACCAAGCTTGGTCGAGGGCATGGACAATTTTTCCGGCAATCACCTAGCGATCCCTCAGCTACCCTGTGACGTTTGCCCCTTATCGCAGGCCCCCGGTTCCATGCCAATCTGGGGCACGTTAGTCCGGATTCGCGCGCCCCCTATGTTCCGCTCCCTGCTTTCCGTCGGCGGTTTTACGCTTTTGAGCCGCATCGCAGGCCTGGTGCGCGACATGGTTATGGCCCCGATCCTGGGCCATGGTGTGTTGTCGGATGCGTTCTTCGTCGCGTTCCGCTTACCGAACCATTTCCGCACGATCTTCGCCGAGGGCGCGTACAACGCCGCGTTTGTGCCGATGTACACGGGCCTGCGCGCGGAGAGCCCCGCGAAGGCGCACCATTTCTCGCGCGTCATGCTGGGCTGGCAAATCGTAGTGCAACTCGTGCTGCTGGTGATCGCACTGGTTGCGACGGAGTTTTTCGTTGCCGTGCTAGCGCCCGGCTATATCGACAAGCCGGAGCAAATGGCGCTGGCTGTCAATCTCACGCGCATCACATTCGTTTATCTCATCTGCATCGCGGTCGTGACCCACCTGGGCGGCATGCTGAACGCGGAGAAGAAGTTCTGGGCAGCCGCGGCTGCCCCGATCCTCTTGAATATTGCCATGGCTGGCGCGCTCGTTATCGCTTTCCTCTTCCCGAGTGCGGGGCACGCGGCGGCCTGGGGCGTGGTCGCGGGGGGCGTCCTTGAAGTGCTGCTGCTCGTCGGCGCCGCCCGGGCCGCGAGGCTTCCTGTGACGCCGGCGTTTCCAACCGCCGACGCTGGTGCCCGCGAGTTCCTCAAACGCTTCGGACCCGCGACGCTGGGCGCGGCCGGCGTGCAACTTGCATTGTTCGCCGACACGATCTTGGCCAGCTACCTCGGCGCCGGCGCCTATACATCGCTCTACTACGCCGATCGTGTGAACCAGCTGCCGATGGGCGTGATCGCGATTGCGCTGGGCACGATCCTCTTGCCCGAAATGTCGCGTAGCACTCACGCCGGTGACACAACGCAGACCGCGCGCGCCTTCAACCGCGGCACCGAAATGGGCCTGCTGCTGACCATGCCGTGCCTGGCGGCGTTTGTTGTGTTCCCTGAGGCGATAATGCAGGGTCTCTTTGCGCGCGGCGCCTTCGACGTCGAAGCGGCGAATGCCGCCGCCTCCGTGCTCGTCGCTTATTCGTGGGCGCTTCCGGCGTTCGTCGTCTTGCGCACGGTCACACCGCTGTTCCACGCGGGCGGCGACACACGAACGCCCGTCATCGCAACCATGATCGCGATGTTTTGCAACCTCGCCGTCAAGTTCGGCTTGATCGTCGGCCTTCATTTTGGCGTTGAGGGTCTTGCGCTAGGTACGGCCATCGGCACCTGGATAAACGTCATCACCCTAGCCGCGTTCGCCTGGTCGCGCGGCCTGCTTAAGGTCGACACGCAGCTGATCGACAACGGCTTGCGTATCATTTGCGCGACTATGTTCGCAGCCATTGTTGCCTGGCTTTTGGCGGAACCGCTCGCGGATTCGCTGCCGGCGCTCCCGCACCTCCGCGCGTTGGTCTTCGCCGCAATACTGGGAGTGGCGACACTTGTTGCCTATGGCGTGTCGCTCGTCGGCTTTGGGTGGAAGCGTTGACGCAGCTTGAGGCGATGGCACTGACCTTCGCGATCGAAGCGCCGGTAGCGGGGCTGCTTGCGCTCTGGTTCAGACGAAAGCCGCTTCTCTGTGCGGGCGCCGCCATCGCCGGAACCACGGTTACGCATCCGATCCTCTGGGCGATCTTCTATAGTGTCCGCACCGTGCTTGATGGGCTGACGACGCCGATTTTGGAAGGTTTCATCATCGCGGCCGAGACGCTGGGCTACCGCGCGATCGCAACGACGCGCTGGGACGAAGCCGCAGTGTTCTCCGTTCTTGCCAACGCTGCGTCCTGGGGCGCGGGCGAGTTCATCTACGCAATGATGTGAAGCCTTGGCCCACGGCCATGAGAAGGATTGGCAGTTCGATCCACGCGTGGACCGCCGCCGCCACGCTGTAGCCGGCCCGCGCATCGGTATAGGCGACCGCATAGATCCCGAACGCCACCACTGAAATCGCCGCCACTGCGCCCGCGAACACGCGCCAACTTGGCCACGGTACGATCGTCTCTTGGCGCCCGCCGTTCTTTGCCTTCAGAAGTTGCGGCAGCAATACGATCACGGCAACGTAGTGCATCGACTGCGCCACGACCGCGGCCGAGAACAAGTGCATGTCCGTGAAGCCCGGCGGCAGGAAAGAGAGCAGGGGCTTGTCGCCTGCGCCGAACATCGAAAGCGATTGCGTCGCCTCGATGTGGAACAACAACGCGCCCATCTGGTGGAACACACCTGTCGCGACCAGCGCCGGCAACGCGAAGAACGGCACGCCGAGCAACAGAATCCATCGCCGCCGCTCCTCACCCACCGTGATCTCGGCGACAAAGCCTAATGGCGTCAGATTATGCACCCACGCCCACACGACGAAGGTCAAGATCGGTTGATAGATCACGCCTAGCGCAAACGTACAGCCGATCACCGCACCGAGCAGCCGGTTTTCGCGCATGAACGCCGCTGCCGTGAACGCCAGTAACGCGCCCAGCGAAAACTCGTACCAAATGAACGGATCACCCATCAGCCAGTGCAAGCCATTCGCTATTCGCCCGAGCGCGATCAGGGCGACCAGCCCGCCGATGATCGCCAGCGCCTGCCGCGGCGTGCGCGCGCTGAACCGCTCATCGACATAGCGCAGCTCGTAGAGAACGTGCGGCAACCCGAACGCACTGATCATGAGAACGAACGCCGCGATCGGCGCGATCACCACGGAAACCACGGCGATCACGGAGACGCCGGCCCAAATCAGGGCAAGCCGTCTTGCGCTGGCGTCGAGCGTCCCAAGGGTCAGATTCATGTGGAAAAGCATGGGCGCGCCGGGCCTGGCTCGTCAATCCGAAGAGTGCTTGAGCGTGCTCTGCGCGTCAAAGTTGCATATTTGGAGTGTGCCAGCTCTCAAAAATCTATCTAAGAGATCGCGGTAGCAAAGCACGTTATCTGATTGAGTTTACGTGAAAATACTGATCAGCGTCATGGGTTGACGGTTGCGCGGATGTGAAACAGTTCAGGCTCCGTCTATCAACATGACCGGTCGCCAGCGAAAAGATGAACGTCCGGTGACACAATGAAGATCACCTCCGACGCCCCTATTACGCTCCGGTGCGACTGCTAGAGTCGTTTGTGCGAGTTGATTCTTTCGCGCCTAGAGACGGGATGCCCCCCTACCCAAGCGTTCCCGTCGAACCCATCGCCTAGGCGTCGAATGCGGCAGGTGTTCGCCCCCAACGACACCTGCCGCTTTTTTTATCCAGTGGCTGTTTCAAACGCCCTGCGATGTCTCATTCCAGCTTGAAGGTCAGGCCAGCCGTCACGGACTGATGTTTAACCTCATGCTCAAGCTTAGCCACGCCGCCGCTCAGTAGCGGGATGTCCAACTCGACAGTTCCAGCGTCCATAACGCGGTAACCGATGTCGAGCGAGGTGGTGGCATCCAGTGCTACGTTGACGCCGGCACCGAACTGCCACGCAAACGAAGAACCTTCACCTTTGTAGACATCCGTCGCCTCGACGACCGTCTTGGCGAAGCCGGCACCACCGCCGAAATAGGGCTTCATCCACGTTCCAACATCGATGTCGTACCAAACATTGGCCATCAACGCATAGGTGTGCGCTTTCCCCTGCGCTACCACATTAGCTGTACCTGTGAACGTTGCCTGAAACGCCTGCGTTGTCGTCACAAACCCGACGATGCCCGTGGCGCCGCCGAAATTTACGGTGCTCCCCGGCGGCAAAATGCTCACTTTTCCAACAGGGAAGCGAACAAAGCCGGCGAAAGCAAACGTTGCTGTCGCCGTGTCGACGTCGTTGAAGCTGGCGTGGAGCTTAGCGCCTTTCAGGCTGTTGTTCCTGAAGGAGAACTCAAGTTCACCGCGCAAGCCTGGGAGCAGGTCGCTGAAGTCGTGACCAATTGCGGCACCCAGAACCCAACCCGTTTCGGCACTGGCTCCGCTCATCGCGTAGTTGGATGCCCCGGTGAAGCTGAAATTCAGCACTTGAGTCGTGCTTGCAGTGAAGTGCGTCACCGTTGTTGCAAGCGTCGCGTTCGCAACGCCTCCAGCGCCGGCACGTGCTCCAACATCCTTCGAGGCATTGCCGCCACCGAAGATCGACACGTAATTTCCAGCGTGAGCCGCATCAGCGCCAGCAAGTATGGCGAACACGGCCGCAGAGCTCATCAATGTAATTCGCGTAGTCATTTCAATGCCCCCCAATGCGGCCGCTAAAACTCTTTGGTTACGGTGATGAATGCTCGGCGCCCAAGGATGTCGAACGGTCCACCAAGTAGCGCGGCGTTACCGAAGCGGTTGTTCGTTGCCGTCGACAGTGACGGCGGCTCTTCGTCGAACACGTTTTGTAAGCCTGCCGTGATTTCCCAATCTGCAGCGCGATACCGCACGGATGCGTCATGCGATGCATAGAACTCTGTGTAGGTCTTGTAGCGCCCTACGAACGGTGTGCCCACGCCGTATCCTGGGAACACGCTGCCGCCGAAGTTGATGTCGTCGGCGTCCGAGGCGCGGCTGGCATAGTCTACGAACCACGAGAACGTGAAGTCCTCATAGTCGAAGCCGATATCGAGATTGCCAACCATGTCCGAGAAGTAAACTTCACCATTCTGGTTGTCTGCGCCGTCGCCGACTTCGTCGGTCTCGTTGCTAAACGTCCACGTCGTACTGGACGATATGCGCAGCGTGCCAAAGCTAAACTCATGCTTGAACCGCGTATGCAGGTCCAAGCCGTCCGCGATCTGATTGGGCACATTGCGGTACCGTTGGTCGACCGAATTGATTTGCCCAAAGTTAGGCGAGAGCGGGTTCGTGTCTCGGTCGACGAGCGCGCAGAACCCATTCGTGAGCGGCGGCGACCGCGTCTGACAGAGACGCACGATCGTGCTCGCCCTGAGCCGTTCGACTTGGTCGAAAATCTCAATCTCCCAGTAATCAACAGCGGCCGAGAAATCGATCCAATCCGGAGTCCAGATGAACCCAAGCGTCTGCGAATCTGACGTTTCAGCCTTCAGATTCCCGGGTCCGCCGCCGCCCGATCTGATGAGCGTTCCAGCGGGGCCGCCGGGAAACCCTGGCGGCAAACCTAAGCCACCGGGTCCGCAACTCGCCACGATTCGCGGATCCGATGATTCATCCCAGCGAATGCAAGGATCGATCTGGTTCGCGTTCAAAAAGCCCGTTTGGTCACCGAGGAAAATTTCGAACAATGCCGGCGCACGGAACGATGTGCCAATTGTCCCGCGAACGCGATACTCAGGCGTAATCCGCCAGTTTAGGCCCGCCTTGTACACACTACCCGAACCGTAGCTGTCGTAGTCGGAGTAACGGCCTGAAACGTCAACGGTGATCGAATCGGCCAGCGTTGTTCCTGCCAACAGCGGAATCGACAACTCACCAAAGAGTTCCGCGACGCTATCGGTACCAACGGTCTGTTTCGCCGTGGTCAGCCCCCAATAGTTATTGGCGATAGCGTTCGGACCCGGCGTATCGTTGATTTCGTCCGTCCGATACTCAAAGCCGAGCGCAACGCCTACGGGGCCAGCCGGCAAGTTGAACGCGTCACCGGTAATGGTCCCGTTCACTAGCTTTTGGTCATAGGTAGTGTTGCCAGCCTCGCGACCGAACAAAAACGCGCGCTCCGCGTCGCTGAAATTCCCTTCCAGGATTGTCGCGGTGTGCCACGCAATCGTTGGGCACGGAACCGGTCCAGAAATGGTGATCAGCGCGGCATTGCAAGGGGACGCCGTGGAGGTGGCGGCATTTACGCGATCATTGTACATGAAATCGGTTTCGTAAGTTCCGTCTGAGCGGCTCCACTGAGCGTACAAATCGTACGACCATCCGCTGAGCGGCCCAAATTGGCTGCCGAATTCCCCGCGGATGCCCCAAACGCCGCGGAAAAAGTCGACATCTTGGGCTTGATCGTTTTTGACCAGAATGACGGGCTGGGCAAACGTCCCCGGTCCAAACGGATTTGAGGGGTGCCCGAATGGGATTTGCGGAAAGAGCTGCTGGAACCCTGTCTGCGACGACTTTCGGTTGTTGTACGTCATCTCGGTGTAGCCCTCGATGCCGTTAAACAAGTCGTACGAGCCCTCAACATAAAGAGACGCACGCTCCAAGGGGAGCACAACGTCCGACTTCAAGTTCCTCGGATCATCCTGGTTCAACGCGGCCTGCGATTGGCGGTACGCAGCTTCTGTTGCTGCACGCTGCGCCGGCGTCATTAGGGCGTATTGCTGTTCCGGGGTACACGCAAAAAAGCCACAAGCAGCCGGCTGAAAGCCGCCGATCGCGGTACGAGACAAACGCGTCCAAGACGTGCCGACGCGCTGATAGTTAGCAACGTTCAATCCGCCGAGGCCGGAGCCGGCAACCGTACCGGGGACGTGATAAAAAGTACCGCCCGTCGTTCGAATGAGGACTCCTTCAAACGTGTTGATGCATTGAGACTGACCCGTGGCAGGGTCGATGGTGTCTAGAACGCTGTCCAGTCCAAGTTGTGACCTCCCCGTCGCATCGGTCACCAGGTCTTGCGCGCATTTTGTATAATCGCGGTCACCAAGGGTCATCGCGAAGCGTTGATAATATTCTGCAGCAACCGTCAGGTGTCCGCGGTCCGACACGGTCCCCCAAATGCCGTCTAATTGGTAGGTTTCGCCGCCCCCTTCGAAGGTCATGTTTCCATTCGCGCTTAGGGACATCCCGTCATAGTTCTGGCGCGTGATGACGTTGACGGCCCCAGCAACCGCATCCGATCCGTACACGGACGAACCGCCGTCTGTCAGAATTTCAAAGCGCTCGATCATCGACGTCGGAAGCGTATTCAAGTCGGGATTACCCAGCTGACCGCGTGATCCCGCTGGTGCCAAGCGGCGGCCGTTGACCAGGATCAACGTGCGTTGCGCTCCCAACCCGCGGAGCGAGAGCGACGTCGCGCCTTGCCCGCCCGGTGTAACAAAGCCGCCAAATGTGGCGTTGATTTGCTGCGATCCAGCTGCAGCGGAAGAACCCTGGAGGATGTCGGCAGTATCTTGCAGTCCTTCAAGCGTCGACTCTTCAGTCGTGATCACCTGGATCGGCGAGGACGACGTGAACTCGTTCCGTTTCAAGCGCGAACCGGTAACGACGACTTTTTCGACCGGTTTCGTTTCCTCTGGCTTTTTCTCTGTTTCAGTGGCCGCCGGATCGGTCGCCGGCTGCGCTATCGCGTCGGCCGAGACCGCAAGAATCGAACCGGCAAACAGAACAAGTGCGGCCCTACCAAGAGCCTGCATCCGCTGAACTTTCATCTACTGCCCCCACCAAAACCAATGATCGCGGCCACCTCTCCCAGGGGGCGTCACGGTCATTTGAATGGATTACGATACTGGCCGTCCCGTAAACTTACAACTGTGGGCATGTGGTCACGGTTCGACTCTACGCATTGTTGCATTTCGATCACATTCCGTGCAGCCAGCTGTTCGCACAACCGACGGCTGACTCAGCTTGACCCTGGACGGACACCAAG
This sequence comes from uncultured Flavobacteriaceae bacterium, assembly GCA_964547645.1. Classification (GTDB taxonomy): domain Bacteria; phylum Pseudomonadota; class Alphaproteobacteria; order Micropepsales; family Micropepsaceae; genus SZUA-430. Next base: position 10,537 of record CAZJOM010000001.1, on the reverse strand, counting down.
GATGCTGGACGTCCGCCACCATCCGGAGAGCAAGAAATGCGTGCCACGATTTGTGCCTTGGCTTTGATTTTTGGGGCTGCGGCCGCTCCTGCCGAGCCACTGCAGACCACGCCTCTTTCTATAGAAGCGATTGCGCAGTTGCCGGCGGTGGAGGGCTTGGTGCTTTCGCCGGATGGAAAGCATCTGGCGGGCTTGGTTGGCACGCCGAAGTACAAATGGCCCGTTATTTCGATTTGGGATGTCGACAATCTGGCAAAGCCGCCGGTGTGGATCCCTTCCACGAACATGCGGCCCATTGCGGTCACGTTCCTCGGCAACGAGCGCCTGATTTTCTTCGCCGATCAGCCGATCACCGTCGATGGCTTGAAGACCAGCACGAGCCAAGCCGTTGTGACCGATCTTGAAGGCAAGTCGTTCCAGCAGCCCTTCGCGACGAGGGGAACGATGTCCGACACGGCGAAGGACCTAGAGACGACGGGCGTCACCTACTCGATCATTCAACGGGGCAATCTACAGGATCCAAACCGGTATCTTATTGCGCGGTTCAACGTTGCTCTAATGGCAACCGAGATTCTTGCGCTGAATGTAAAAGCGATGAGCGTCGATCGGGTCATGAGATTTGCGGGTGACGAATCGTTTGTGCTTGACGATCCGCGCGACGGCTCCGTGATGATCAAAGAGAAGATTGTAACAACGGGTGATGGGTTCAGGCTGGTGCGCGAAGTGCGCAATCGAAGCACTGGGGCCTGGGAAGAGCATCCGGAACTAGGATACTTGGTGAAGGAGCGCCGGACCATCCTGC
>CAZJOM010000001.1:0-9635 GCA_964547645.1 uncultured Flavobacteriaceae bacterium | reverse complement strand
TGGGAAGAGCATCCGGAACTAGGATACTTGGTGAAGGAGCGCCGGACCATCCTGCCGCTTGGCTTCTTCGACGCCGATCCGAACAAGCTCTATGTGTCCAGCAATCGAACGTCCGAGTTCGCCGAAATCCGACTGTACGATATCGCGTCGCGCACTTGGGATAGCGAACCCGTATTCGCATCGGCCCAGGCCGATCTCGTCGGCGCCATAGGCATGAACGACCTTGAAGCGAAGGCGCCAGCCGGCGTTGCTGGCTACGTTGTTGCCGGGCCGAGTTTCGAGCAAGTGTTTGTCGATAACTATTGGGGACCGATTCAGCGTGCGCTCCAGAAGCAATTTGCAGGTAACACTGTTTCGTTTCTCAATCGGAATCTCAGCGCTCAGTTAGCGATTGTCATGGTGTCGGGGTCAAAGCAGCCTCCGATCTACTACTTGTTGAAGAATGGGCGAGAGCTGAAGCTTCTTGGAAAGTCGAAGCCTGCGATCAATCCAGGCACGCTTGGAAATACGCAGTTCGTGAAATTTGCGGCGCGTGACGGCCTGCAAATTCCAGCGTTCCTGACCACGCCACCCGGGTACGACAAAGCACGTCATGGGCGCTTGCCGACCGTCATTCTTCCCCACGGTGGGCCGTGGGGACGCGACAGCTTGGAGTGGGATCCAGCCGGGTGGACGCAATTTTTGGCAACGCGCGGATACGCTGTGCTGCAGCCGCAATTTAGAGGGTCGACCGACTGGGGTATGACCCTTTGGAAGGCAGGCGACAAGGAGTGGGGCCAGAAAATGTCGGATGACAACGACGATGGCGCTGCGTGGCTCGTCTCGCAAGGCATTGCGGATCAATCGAAGCTTGCAATTTTCGGGTATTCATACGGAGGATTCGCGGCCATGGCGGCCGTTGTGCGGGATAAGCCACCCTACCGCTGCGCAATCTCTGGGGCAGGCGTCTCCGACCTTCAGCGCCTTGGCAATTTGTGGGGTGAAAATCTTGTGGCCCGCGAAGTCCAAGGCTGGACGGTCAAGGGCATGAATCCGCTTGCGAACGTCGCGAAGGCCTCAATTCCGATCATGCTGTATCACGGGGATCGGGATATTACGGTCGAGGCTCGCCATAGCCGCGACTTCTATTCAGCGATGAAAGCTGCCGGGAAGGATATCGAGTATCACGAGATCAAGGACATGTGGCATCAGCTGCCGTGGTGGCCGGAGTGGCATCGCGAGACGCTTGGGTTGATCGAGAGCTATCTCGCCGGACCGAAGTGTTTCGGGGGTGCGGCAAAGCCGAACTGACGTCCCGGATGGTGCAGAATGAAGAGGCCCCGGCGATGCCGGGGCCTTTTGCTTGCAGGGTGCGAGTGCCCGCTCAGGCCATCATTGCCTCGATCAAATGGGGCCGACCTTTCTCGGCCAGTGCGCGCTTGAACGCGCCAACGAAACCTGCCGCATCTTCCACCCGCACTGCGTTCGCGCCCATCGCGCGGCCCATGGCGGTGAAGTCGATGACTGGCTTATCGAGCGACAGCAGCGAGCGCGAGCGCTCGCTTTGTGCTGTCGCGCCCACGCGGTCGAGCTCCATGTTCAAGATGCCGTAGGACTTGTTGTTGAACAGGATCGTGATCACGTGCAGGTTTTCTCGCGCCGCGGTCCACAGACCCTGGAACGTGTACATCGAGCTGCCATCGGCTTGAATGTTGATCACCGGCCGGTTGGGACAAGCGACCGCTGCGCCCACGGCCATCGGGATGCCATCGCCGATCGCGCCGCCCGTCAGCGCCAGCCAGTCGTGCGGCGCGGAATTTTGCGAGGCGATCTGCGCCCACGTGCCGGAGGTGATTGCCTCATCTGAGACAATGGCGCCTTCCGGCAGCAGCGCCGCAAACGCGTCGCCAAATGTCTGTACGTTAAGAGGACCGCTTGATGGCACCTCCGGCGTGCTGCCGCCGTCGGCAATCGGCCCCACCTTCGCGCCCACTTCTTCGGCGAGGGCGGTGAGCACGTCCATAACGTCGTTCTCGACGTCCCAAGGCTGATACGTTTTGCATTCCGGCGACAGGAACGTTGACGGCTTTCCTGGATAGGCAAAGAACGCGACTGGCGCTTTTGTGCCAACCATCACCGCTTGCCGGTACCCCTGCATCATCATCACCGCCATCTCGCCGAGATAGGGTACGCGATCCGGTCGCGCCCGGCCGCGCCCGCGCGCGAGCCGCGGCACGAACGTGTCGGCAAAGAGCTTCGCCCCCGTCTTCTCTGCGATTGCGGCCGCCAGCGCGAGCGGCCGCTCAAGCCCCGCATGCCCGCCGATGAGGAGCATTCGCGGCTCGCTCGAACGAAGCGCCGCCGCCGCCTCGCGCGCGGCCGCCATGTCGACCGGCTTCGCCGCCGGTCGCTTCCACGGCTCAGACTTCGGTCCAGCCGTCATCTCCGACCACGCGATATCCGCGGGGACGATCAGTGTGGAGAGCCCGCCGTTCGGCCGCATCGCCACATCGAACGCCTGCCTGGTCTTCGCAACTGCATCGGGCCCGGAGATCGGGTCGCCGATCCAATCGGAGATCGGCTTTGCGATCGAGTGAATGTCGCTCTGCAGAGGGGCGTCGTATTTCCGGTGATAGGTCGCGTGATCGCCGACCAGGTTGATCATCCGCGATTGCCCGCGCTTGGCGTTGTGCGTGTTCGCAAACCCGTTCCCCAGGCCCGGCCCCAAATGCAGGAGCGTCGCCGCGGGCTTGCCCGCCATGCGCGCATAGCCGTCCGCCGCGCCTGTGCACACGCCTTCGAACAAGCCCAAGATCGGCCGCAACCCTCCAACCCGATCGAAGCTCGCGACGAGATGCATCTCCGACGTACCCGGATTGCCGAAGCAAGCCTCGACCCCAAGCCCGACAAGCTCGTGCAATACCGCTTCGCTGACATTCATGGGCTACCCTCCGGTTTGTTTGGCCGCACGATAGCGGCTTAGCCTTTGATAATCGACTCCGCAGCGCGCCGTGCCGTGATCACACAGGAGAGCAGAAACGTCCCCTCCAGCGCACGGTGCCCGTGACTGCCGCCGCCGCCAAAGCCCGCGGCCTCGCCCACGGCATAGAGCCCCGGCACCGGTTGATCGGAGCCGTTCAACGCCCGGCTGCGCAAGTCGGTCACGATTCCGCCCAACGACTTGCGCGTCACGATGTGCTCGCACATTGCGATCAATGGCCCGCCTTTGGGATCGAGAATCCGCTGAGGTTTGGCCAGCCTCATCTTGTCGCCGCGATAGCCGCGCAACTCTTCGATCAGCCGCCGCTGCTCGTCAGCCGTTCCGGAGGCCACGGTCAGATCGAACCGCGCGATCTCGTCGTGGAGTGCCTGCGCATCAAGCTGCGCTTTCGGCTTCAATGTTTTCATCTTCGCAACCAGATCGGCCACATTGTCGGCCACAAGCACATCGGGGCAGTTCGTCGTCAGATCGTCGACGAGCCACCTGTTGCCGGCCAACATGTCCAACACGAAGCGAACGATTCGCCGTTCGCGCAGGGCAGGGTTCCAATCCGCTCCCGACGCCGCCAACTCCTTCAGAGCGATCCGGCGGTTTAAGATCTGCCACGTGAACCCCAGCGGCGATCCGGCGACGCGTTGGACCAGATCGTACGTGTCGAACCCCGACACCATCGGCGGGACCATTCGCTTGCCATGCGCGTCTACCCACAGCGCCGACTTCGGTGGCACCAAGCTCACGCCATGCCCCGGCCAGCCGGGCCGCGGATGGCGAATGCCGCCGGCGTAGTTCCACATACGTCCGACATTGTCGACGTTGGCACCCACCGCCTTTGCGGCATCGAGTGCCCGTCCGTCCGCACCCGGATGCGTGCCTAACAAGATCGTTTCCGGCACTTTCAAGTCGTTGCCGGGATCCCAGAGCTTACGCACTTGTCGCAGATCGCCGCCGATGCCGCCCGCCGCGACTACCACAACATCCGCCGAGGCACGAAACTCTTCACCGCCCTCGATCTCGCCGCTGCAGGCATAGACCTTGCCGTTGTGCATATCGATGCGATCGACCCGGTGGCCGAAGCAAAGGCCCAACCGCTCCCGCGCATGGCGGTGCGCGCGCAAGGCTTTGATCAGTTGCGTGATCAGATGCTTCGCCGTACCCCAGGTCAAGTGGAACCGGGGCACGGAGTTGCCCCGCGGCGTCTGCCCGCGCTCGACCCACAACACGACGGGCATCCAGCGAATGCCGAACGGCTTCAACCAGTCATGCCCATCCGGCGTCGAGCGCTCGACCAGATGCTTCGCCCAAATCGTGGGCCAGACTTCTCCCGGTTCGAACGCCGCAAAGCTCTTCCAGTCGGCATAGGCTTGCTCGACCGTGTCCTTGATCTTCATCCGCCGCTGCTCGGGGCTGTCGACGAAGAACATGCCGCCGAATGCCTCCAGCGCCGACCCGCCGAACCGCGTCTCGCTTTCGCGCTCCAGAATGATTACGCGCTTGCCGGCATCGAGTAGCTGTAGCGCCGTCACGACACCCGCAATGCCGCCTCCCACGATCGCCACGTCCGCCTGATATGCCTTCGCCATTTCGATTCTCCGGCCCTGCAGTGCAGCATAGTCCGCGAAAGCCGCTCCCGGAACCGCCACCGGCCGCTAAGGGGTTGGGAAATGACGCCCTCGTGATCAGCCGAGCGGCGACAGGCTGTTGCCATTGCACGCCATTCTTCCCAGTCTGCGGCCGTTGCTAACCTGGATTCCGCGAGACCTCCATGCTGTCCCAGAAATTTCTTTCAGCCGCCGCCGCTATCGCTCTTTCGTTTCCGTTGACCGCTTGCCTCGACGATGTCGCGGTCCCCGCCGGCCAGGTTGCCAAAGATGCGACCCCAAGTGCCTCTCAGGCACTGCAACAGGTATTCGCGGACAGCGATGAAGCGTCCCTGAAGCTGAGCCCCATCGGTGCATTGTTCCGCGGCGATCAGCGCTACGCGGGGGAGTTCGGCGACTATATCACCGACGCCTATATCGATCAGTCCCGCCGCGACGCGGAAACCGATCTCAAACGTTTGCACGAGATCGACCGGAAGACGCTCTCACCGCAGGATCAACTTGCCTACGACGTGTTCGAGTATCAGACAAAGCAAGCGCTCGAAGGCCTTTCGCCGGCGTTGGTGGCACTGAGCGCCCCGCGACCGCTGAACCACTTGAACGGTCTGCATGTGCAGTATCCCGACATAAGTTCTGGCAAATCTGCGGCTCGTTTCCAAACCGTCGAGGACTACGACAACGGTCTGAAGCGCATGACCGGTTTTGTGACCTACATCGATCGTGCCATCGGCCGCATGCGCGAAGGTTTGAAATCGGGCGTCGTCGAGTCGAAGTTGACAATCCGTCTGATGCTGCCCCAGCTCGACGATCTGATCTCGCAAGGTGTCGAGAAGAGTCCGTTTTACCAGCCGATCAAAGATATTCCAGCGACCTTCGCTGAGGCGGACAAGAAGCGCCTCGCAGCTGCTTATCGCGCGATGCTGAGCGACCAGATCATCCCGTCCTACGAACGTCTGCGCACATTCGTGAAGAAGGAATACCTGCCCGCCGCGCGGGCTGGGGTCGGTTTGAGCGCGATGAAAGGCGGGGACAAGCTATACGCCTATTTGGTCGAGGCCAATACAACAACGAAGCTGACAGCCGAAGAAATACACAATCTGGGCCTTAGCGAGGTCGCGCGCATCAAGGGCGAGATGGATGAGGTCCGCCGCGCCGTCGGATTCAAAGGATCGCTGCACGCGTTCTTCTCGCATCTGCGCACCGCCAAGCAGTTCGAGCCCAAATCTGCCGAAGACCTGCAAGCTCGGTATGCGGACATCGCCAAGCGGATCGAGGCGGCGATCCCGAGTGCCTTTTCGCTGACACCCAAGACCAAGATCGAGCTTCGCCCAGTGCCGGACTATCTCGAGCAAAGCCAGGCAGGCGGCTACTACAACCCCGGAACGCCCGACGGTTCGCGCGCCGGCGTCTTTTTCTTCAACAAGTACGACTTGCCGTCGCGCAAAGTCTGGGGGATGGAGACGCTCTATCTGCATGAAGCAGAGCCGGGCCATCACTTCCAAATCAGCCTGGCGCAAGAGAACGAAGGCCTGCCGAAGTTCATGCGCTTCGGCGGCAACACCGCCTATGTCGAGGGCTGGGCGCTCTATGCCGAATGGGTTGGCCGCGAGCTCGGCATGTACAAGGACCCGTATCAGAAGTTCGGCCATTTGAACGACGAGCAGCTGCGCGCCATGCGCCTTGTTGTCGACACCGGCCTGCACGCGAAGGGCTGGAGCCGCGAGAAGGCGATCAACTACATGCTCGACAATTCGGCGCTCAGCCGGACCGAAACCGTGCAAGAAGTCGACCGCTATATCGCCAACCCCGGCCAAGCGTTGGGTTACAAAGTGGGCCAGCTCACAATCAAACGCCTGCGCGCGGAGGCCGAAAAGGCCATGGGCCAACGCTTCGACTTGAAGGCGTTCCACGCCCAAGTCCTCGACACCGGCGCCCTTCCGATGGACATCCTGGAGGCCAAGATCAAGGCTTGGATGGCAACGTCAAAGTAGCGGAATCCTGGAGGATGTGGACGGGGAGGTTTCCGACCCGGTAGTCTGGGCGCATCAATCTCAAAAGACGCGCCCATGTTCGGTTTCCGTTACTTCAAGTCCCGCCCCACCGACTACGTAATCCTCTATTCCGGCGGCCGCATTCGCCGTCAGGGCGTTGGGCTTGCGGGCTTTGTTTACATGCCGTTCGCGACGGCGGCTGCGGTGCCGACGGATGCGCGCGACGAGATTTTCGCGGTTGAAGCGATGACCGTCGACTATCAGACGATCACGATCCAAGGGTTGATCTCGTTCCGCATCAAGGATGCGAGCGTCGCTGGGTCGCGCCAGGACTTCTCGATCAACCTCGCCACCGGCGCCCATACCGGCGAGCCGATGAAGCAGATCGTCGAGCGCCTGCGCGCGATCGCGCAAACCGCCTGTCGCGACGCGCTGGTGCGGTCCACGCTCGATGCTGCGCTGAACAAGTCGGATGAGCTGAGCCAAGTGATCATGCGAAGCATCGCCGAGGATAAACGCCTCGCCGCCGACGGCATCGGCGTCGACCGTGTGCTCGTGCTGGCGCTCAAACCAACCCCCGAGATCCGCAAAGCGCTCGAAGCCAACCTGCGCGAACAGCTGCTGCGCCAAGCCGACGCGGCGATGTTCGAACGTCGCCGTGCCGCCGCGACGGACGAGCACGATTTGAAGCTGCGTGAGGAAGCTAACAAGCGCGAGCTCGCCGAGCGTGAACTCGGCAACGAGCGGCAACTCGAGGCTGAACGCCGCAAAGTGGCCGAGGCGAAAGCCGAAACCCAAAAAGCCGAAGCGAGCGCCGAAGCCGAAGCGCTGCGCATCCGCCTCAAACCCTGGACCGAGATCAGCGCACAGCATATCGGCGCCATGGCGTTCAAGGATTGGGCGAACCGCAACACCGCGCTCACCTCGCTCTCGCTGGGTGCCGACGCGATGGAGCGCCTCGCCAATCAGCTGACCGCCAAGCCGGAGTAGGACGCTTGCGCCAGCGTGTTGTTCTTCTCACGCGGCCATCGGCGAAGCAGAACTTCGTCGCGCGCTACGGCAGCGAGGGGCAGACGAAGTTCGTCATGGCGCAGTCCGTGCGCGGCCGCGCCGACTTCGCGAAGGCCGAGGTCGAAGACACCGCCCAGTCGCGCGCCACCTTGCGCATCCGCAAAGCGATGCCGGTCGACGTGAAGATCGCCGAGATCGATCGCTCGATGGTGGCGCAATTCCTGTTCGAGCCGCACGACCTTGTGGTGGCGATCGGCCAAGACGGGCTGGTCGCCAACGTCGGCAAATACCTCGACGGCCAGCCGCTTGCCGGCGTGAACCCAGATCCCGGCTCGATCGACGGCAGCCTGTTGGCCTTCAATGTCGACACGTTCATTGCGTCGCTGAATGAAGTTCTGAACGACCGCCGCCCTGTCCGAGAGGCTACGTTGGCGCTGGCCGAAACTTCCGATCGTCAAAGCCTGCGCGGCTTGAACGAAATTTTCGTCGGCGTGCCGAGCCATCAATCAGCGCGCTATCGCATCAGGCTCGGTACTCAAGAAGAGGTACAATCATCGAGCGGCCTGATCGTCTCGACGGGCACGGGTTCGACCGGCTGGCTGAAGTCGCTGCGCGGCGACGATGGCGTGTTCGACCCCGCCGCTGACGAGCTTCACTTCGTGGTGCGAGAAGCCTGGCCGGGCAGGGGCTTCGCCGCGACGCTCATCGAAGGCCGCGTCACCCGCGAAACGCCGCTCTTGGTCGAGTCGCGCATGGAAGGCACGATCTTCGCGGACGGAATCGAAGCCGACGCCATCCGCTTCGACGCCGGCCTCACCGCCACCATAGCCCCGGCCGAACGCCGCGTGCGCCTGGTGCAATGATCAAGTGAGGCAATCCACATCTTGTCGCACCGGCCGCGTCGAAATACGCGGACCGATGTGTGCAAACGGTGTCCGTCACCTTAGACCCAGGTGCTAACGTCGAGCGATTCAGGTCACTGGGAAATCTTGCGATGGAAGTGTTTTTGACGATATTTGCGACCGTCTTTCTGGCGGAGTTGGGCGACAAGACCCAACTCGCGACGGTTCTGTTCGCGGCCGACCAAAAGGCGTCGCCACTCTGGGTGTTCCTCGCCGCCGCGTCCGCGCTGGTTGCCTCTACGGCGATTGCAGTTCTGCTTGGCTCAATGGCGGAACGCTATCTGGCGATGGTTCCACTCAAACTCATCGCCGGGATAGGGTTCGTTGCAATCGGGCTTTGGACGATTGCAGATCACTTCCGCGCGGCTTGACGCGGCGCGGGTCCTTCACCGTCCCGGCAGCCCTCTCAGCACCACGATCGGTCCTTCCGACGCGGCTTGGCGGTGGGTGACGATCTCGCGATAGGCTGGGGAGTCCCACCAAGCGCGGAGCGAGGCTTCGTCGGGGAATGAGGCAAGGACCATGCGGGTGTGGGGCCACGTGCCTTCGAGGGTTTTGACGTTGTCGTCGACGGCGAGGAGCGTGCCGCCGAAGGGGGCGAACACTTCCATGAAGCGCGATTGGTAGGCGCCGTAGGTGACGGGATCTTTGATCGTGAGTTGGGCAACGATGTAAACGGTCATGCGTGAGCTTACGTGCGACATGCCCGTTCTGCCAAGCTACGATGTGCATTACATCGCTGTCTGGTTTCCTAGTGACGGCTTTGAAGGGGCATCATGCGGGCTGCATTTCCTCGAACGCATCCATCCGCCGTACATCGCCGAGGCCGAGGGTGTCGAATTCGTCGCGCGTGCCGGTCGGCGTGAGGCCGATTGCGCGCAGGGCGACGTTGATCGGGCCTTTCTCGTCGGCGGTGGGCGATAGTACAACGCGTCCGCCGATCCATGCGGCGGCGCCTTGAACGCCTGCGCCGCCGAAGTAGTCGGTTTCGATGTAGGCGACCGCGCCGTGCTCGGAGCAGGTGCGCGCGAGCTCTGCCAGGCCATCGGTCAATCGCCAGAACTCGTGTGCGGCGAGTTCGCTAGGCCCTTGCGCCGCGACCAGCGCGTCGAATGCGTCGTCGCTGACGGGGAGCACCAGGAACTCCGCGTGC